>CAVUJR010000049.1:0-23580 GCA_963741805.1 uncultured Chloroflexia bacterium | reverse complement strand
CGCATGTTCGGAAAGGACCTCTATAACGATGGGCAAGAGCGAGCTTTCACGGCGTCATTTCCTGGCGGCGTCCGCAGCCGGTGCCTTTGTCGTCGGCGCCCGCGCGTATGCGCAAGACTCCGCGACGCCGGAGAGCGGGATTCATGGCAGCGAAGATGCCGGCGCGACCCCGGTTGCGGCCGGGCCGGCGGTTCCCCCGGAGTTCGAGACGCCGACCAACTGGCCGACCGAGAACTACGACCTCAAGGGCACCCGCAATGCCCAGGGCAGTAACATCAGCACCGAGACGATCGACACGCTGGGCGACGCCTGGAAGTTCAGTGTCGACATCTCGGCCCCGTTCGGCGCGCTTACCGCGTACCCGGCGGTGGTGGATGGCGTCATCTACCAGCAGGACGCGATGAGCAACGTCTACGCGATCAACCTGGAGACGGGTGAGGTCGTCTGGACCGTCGAACACAACGAGGCGGTTCCGTCTGGCGGCCCGAACGGCACGTCGGTCGCGTACGGCAACGTCTACTACACCGTTGGCGGCCCTGGCGATGTGATCGCGGTCTCGGCTGAGAGCGGCGATCAGGTGTGGTCGACGAACATCCTGGGCCCGAAGCATGAGGGCATCACGATCGCGCCCGCCGTCTATGACAACGTCGTTTACGTGTCGACGATCCCTGGCACGGCGGACAGCTTCTACAGCGGCGGCGAGCGCGGCATGATCCACGCACTGGATGCCAACACGGGCGACGTGTTGTGGTACTTCGACACCACGACCGGCAACCTGTGGGGCAACTCGATTGTCAACTCCGGTGGTGGCCTGTGGCATCCGCCTTCCTTCGACGATGACGGCATGGTCTACGCGGGCGTCGGCAACGCGGGCCCATACCCGGGCACCGACGAGTATCCGTCCGGCTCGAGCCGCCCTGGTGACAACGACTACGCGAACGCGCTACTGAAGATCGACCCGAGCGTCGGTGGCCTTGTCTGGTACCTGAACATCACCGGGCGCGACCTCTTCGACCTCGACAACCAGCTCACGCCGATGCTGACGACGGCGCAGATCGACGGTGCCGAGCGCAAGGTGGTCATCACCTCCGGCAAGCACGGCTTCGTCGTCGCGGTCGACCAGGAGTCCGGCGAGGAGCTGTGGCGCACGCCGGTTGGCGAGCACAACGACAACGCGGAGCTGCAGGAGCTGCCCGAGGGCGAGTCCACGACGGTCCTGCCGGGCACGCTCGGCGGCGTCGAGACCTCGATGGCGGTCGCCAATGGCCGGGTCTTCGCGGCGGTCTACAACATGGCGTCCGTCTACACCCCGACGGGCATCGATCCTTCGTCGATCGACTTCCTCGGCGCGACAGGCAACCTTGTCTGCCTCGATGTGAACACCGGTGAGGTCATCTGGGACGTACCGACCGAGAAGGGTCTCCTGGCCGCCGCCACGGTGGTCAACGACATCGTCTTCACCGGCGGTCTCGACGGCATCGTCCGCGGCTTCAACGTCGAATCGGGCGAGCAGGTCTTCATGTACCAGGCGAGCGCCGGCCTGAACGCGCCGCTCGCGGTCTCGGGTGACTACCTGCTGATCCCGGCGGCGGGCCCGTTGGGCGCATCGTCCGACACCTTCGCCGAGGTCCCGGATGCCGGCGCGAACCTGATCGCGCTGAAGCTGGGTGGCACGGTGCAGGAGGCAGGCGCCACCGCGTCGCCGGAGGCCACCCCGGCCGAACAGGCGGCTGGCGGCGAGGCGACCACGGTGAACGTGACCGCAATCGATATCGCCTTCGAGGAGAAGGAACTGTCGATGCCGGCGGACACCGATGTCACGGTCGTCGTCTCGAACCAGGGCATGCTTCAGCATGATTTCGTGATCGAGGACACCGACTTCCGCACGGATCTTCTCAACGGTGGCGAGAAGGCCGAGGTCGTGGTCAACCTGCCGGCCGGTGAGTACACCTACTACTGCGACGTCGCGGGGCACCGCGAGGCAGGCATGGTCGGGACGCTGACCGTCGGGTAGCGCCCGCTCGGGAACTGTATACACGCAAGCAGGAAGCGGGGACGTCATCGACGTCCCCGCTTCTGCGCATTGCTCGCTGCCCTGGACTTCGCCGGTTTCGCAGGCCGTGTATTCAGCATTGGGCATCATGGACCCCAAATTGCGTGGGCCCCAAGTGGATATCAACCGGGCGTCGATCCGGCTGAATCGCAAAACTATCCCCTGGCACTGATCGTCGTACCAAAGGAGCTTCAATGGATCGCATTTCCCGACGCAGCGTTATTGGCGGCCTCGCCGCTGCCCCGTTTGTCACGTTCGGCCTGAGCCGCGCCCTGGCCCAGGATAAGTCCGACGCCCGAGTCAACACCGGGCGGCTCCCCGGAGGCCTCGCCGGACGCTTCGCCCTCCGCGTCCCCGATGGCATCTCCCTCGGCCGGGAAGAAGATCGAGGTCACCGCGATCGACATCGCCTACAAGGAGAAAGAGCTCACGATGCCGGCCGATACGGACGTCACGATCGTCGTCCACAACGAGGGCATGCTGCAGCATGACTTCAACATCGAGGATACCGACTTCAACACCGAGCTGCTGAATGGCGGCGAGAGCGAGGAGATCGTCGTGAATCTCCCCGCCGGTGAGTACACCTACTACTGCTCGGTCGCGGGCCACCGCGAGGCGGGCATGGAAGGCAAGCTCACGGTCGAGGACTAGGACCCTCACACCTCATGTGACGGCAGGCGGGGGGCGCTCTCAGCGTCCCCCGCTGTGCTTATCCGGCGGCACGGTTCCGGGACCTGATGATCAGGAGGGGTGGCCGATATGGCGAAGCGGCGGGTCATGATCACCGGCGCGAGCGGCACGATCGGGACGATGCTGCTGGAGCGGCTCGCCGATCGCTACGAGATCGTCGCGGTCGACGTCGACGCGGGGACGGGCCCGAACGGTATCCCGATCCACGACGTGGATATCCGGGACCTGGATGACCTGACGCGGCACGCCGGGGGCGTCCAGGCCATCGTCCACCTCGCTGGTGATGCCTCGCCCGACGCGAGCTGGACCAGCGTCTATGAGATGAATATTCTCGGCACGCGCAACGTGCTGGAAGCCGCCCGGCACGCCGGCGCGCAACGTGTCGTGTTCGCGTCCTCGAACCACGCGATGGGGATGTACGACCGTGACGGCGACTGGCCCGTCTACAACCACCTGCCGCCTCGCCCGGACAGCCTGTACGGGGTCTCGAAGGTCTTTGGGGAGACGATCGGGCGCTTCTACCACGACGAGCATGGGATCGAGTTCATCGCCCTACGCATCGGCTGGAGCACGCCAGAGATCGGCGAGGACGCCGATGAGCTGCTCCGCGCGATGTGGCTCAGCCCGGACGACACGGCGCAGGTCATCGAGCGGGCGATGGAGGCGGAGGTCCGGTTCGGCATCTACTACGCCGTCTCGGATAACCCGAACCGTCGCTGGGACCTTACCGACACGATGGTCGACCTCGGCTACCGGCCGAGGGATAGCTGGGAACGCGCGCTCGGCGGCCATGAGCGCGTCGTCGACGGCGGTCAACCGGCCGATCCGGACTGGCCCCACTGACTTCTGGGGCCGCCTGGCCGGTTCGCGCCTCCCGTCAACTGCGACGACTGCGACCGCTTGACGAGGTCACCGGAACGGGGCAGGATCGGTCAGGTACACTCGGGACACCATTAACGAGATGACCAGATGACGGACGCCTCGCCTGCGCGGGAGGATCTGCCATCGCACGGATGAGGAGACTCCGATGGACGACGCTCGTCTTCGCTTCGCGCCAGACCAGGAATGCGGTTGTAGCGGCCCCGATGCCGCCACCGTCACCCGGCGTCGCTTCGTCGGCGCCGCTGCCGGTGTGCTGGCCGCCGCGCCGTTGCACGCGGTCGCCCAATCGACGCCGGAGACCGATCAGCCGGTCGCCACCCCGGCGGCCACAGTCGCCATCGATCTTGAACAGCTACGGACGGTCTCGCTCGCGCTCGTCGGGGGAGGGTCGTTCAGCGACGCCGGGCTCCAGACGCTTGGCGGCCTGATCAGCAACAATCCGGCGCGCGTCGCGGCGTTCGAGAAGATCGCGACGCTTGATGATCCGTCGGCCCCGGAGTCGCTCGACGGGATGCCCGCTGAGGCACGCGCGCTTGTCGATGACATCGTGAGCTTCTGGTACCTGGGGAACTACGGCGGCGCTCCGGTCGCCAACCGCGCCGAGCTGTTCTTCGGCCTGCCAGTGTGGGCGACCGTGCCATACACAACCCAGCCGACGCTCTGCAAGGCGTTTGGATACTGGGCGACCGAGGTCTCACTCCAGGACTGAGCGCTTCAACGGGTCTCGCGGGTTCATGGCGCTCCGGCGCGATCAGGACAGGAACCGGGCTATGGTTGACTACGATGTTCTTTTTGTTGGCGCGGGTGTCGCCGCGGCGACCGCTGGTGCGCGGCTGGCGGCGGCCGGCGCGCGCGTCGTTTTTCTCGAGGCGGGCCCGCGCACCGATCGCGATGCGGCGGTGAACCGCCTGCGCGGCGGCATGTATCCCTACGAGAGCCCCCCATGGGCGCCGCAGCCGACGAGCGCTGATCCGGACACGTACTACGTGCAAGCCGGCAAGGTGAAGTTCTCGAGCGACTACGAGCGACGTGTCGGCGGCACGACGTGGCACTGGCTCGGCACGTGCCCACGATTACTGCCAAGCGACTTCGAGATGCAGACGCGCTACGGCGTCGGCGTCGACTGGCCCATTGGCTACGACGAGCTGGAGCCGTGGTACGTCCAGGCGGAACAGGAGATGGGCGTCGCGGGCGATAGCGATATCGACGCCGGCTCGCCGCGCAGCGCGCCGTTCCCGATGCCGGCGATCCCGATCGCGTCGGGCGATGAGGTGATCAAGGCCGCCGCCGCGAAGCATGGCATCGAGGTCGTCCCGAACCCGCAGGCGCGCAACTCCGTCAACGGCTATCAGGATCGCCCGCAATGTTGTGGCAACGCCACCTGCATCCCGATCTGTCCGATCCAGGCGAAGTACGACGCGACGTACCATGTTGCCCTCGCCGAGGCCGCCGGGGCGACCGTGATCGAGAACGCCGTCGTCTTCCAGATCGATGTGGGGGAGGACGGGAGCGTCACCGGCGTCCACTACCGCTCGCCGCAGGACGACGATGTGACGGTCACGGCGACGCAGTACGTCGTTGCCGCGAACGCGATCGAGACGGCCAAACTGCTGTTGATGTCGAAGAACGACGCCGCCCCGAACGGCGTGGCGAACTCCAGCGACCAGGTCGGCCGCAACCTCATGGACCATCCGTGGGCGCGGGCCTCGGGTATTGCGAACTTCCCGTACGCCGGTTCGCGCGGCCCGCTTTCCGTGGCCGGTGGTGACAACATCCGGGCGACGGATACGCGCGGCGAATACGCGACCTTCCGCTTTGAGCTCGGGCACTTCGTCGGCAACCCGGCGACGGTCGCCGAGGCCCAGATTCGTAAGGGGCTCGTCGGCAACGAGCTGTGGACCGCCGTGTCGAAAACGGCGCCGCACGAGGTGTTGGTCGCGGCGTTGCTGGAGCAGCTGCCGGACCCGGAAAACCGCGTCGAGCCCGATTGGGACCATCTTGACGAGATCGGCTTGCCGCGTCCGAAGCTGACGTATAGCCATGGCGACTACACGCTGGATGGCTGGGAACAGGCGAAGCCGGTGTTCGCGGACATTCTTGGGGAGGTCGGCGTGACCGAGGTGGAGTTCAGCGAGCCGGGCGGCGCCGGGCATCTGCTGGGCACGCATCGCATGGGCGATGACCCGGCGACATCGGTGACAGATTCCTATGGGCGAACGCACGACCACCGGAATCTGTACCTCGCTGGTGGGGGCCTGTTCCCAACGGTCGGCACGGCGAACCCGACGCTGACGATCGTTGCGCTGGCGCTGCGCACCGCGATGCAGATCGGCACGGAGTTGGGGTTGGAGCTGCAGGCGTCGCCGGTCGCGACGCCCGTGTCCTAATCACCCAAGACGGCAAACATAAGAGTTTGCCCCTGCACCGGGCATCATTCGTAGGGGCGGACTCTTATGTCCGCCCTCATCGGCGCGCAGCGGTACCGGAGGTGCCGCAAGCGTCGATAACCGGGGGCGGCCGGGCCAGATTCGCCGTTGTCCGCACTCCCCGGGCACGGCGGGATCGCGCTCGCGCGCAACCCTTGGCCCGGGGCTACCATTGACATGGATCGCGCCTGGCATTCAACGCCGATGGGGAGGGATTCGTGGAGATCGAGATCATCGGAAGCGGAGGCGCGTTCGTGACGCCACGGCCGGGCTGTCATTGCCCAATGTGCGATGAAGCGCGGGAGAAGGGGGTCCCGTACGCCCGGCGAGGACCGGCGGTCTTCGTCCATGGGCCGGACATCCTGTTCGACACGCCGGAGGACATCACGGTATCGCTGAACGAGTCCGGTATCGACCGCGTCCGCGCCTGTTTCTATTCGCACTACCACCCGGATCATGTGATGGGGCGGCGGGTCTTCGAGCAGCTCAACTGGAACCTGCGCGATTCGAGCGGCAACTACGGCGTGACGGATGTGTATGTCCCGGAGCGGGTCTACGCGGACTTCCAGAAGATGCTCGCGACGGCCGACCACCTCGACTACCTGAAATCGATCGGTATCGTGAACATGACGGTCATCCCGGAAGGGGAGTCTGTTGAGGTGCACGGGGTCACAGTCACGCCGTTCCCGGTCGCCGAGGACTACGTCTACGCGTTCTTGCTCCGGGAAGATAACGCGCGGGTGCTGGTGGCGATGGACGAGCTCGTCGGTTGGACCGCGCCCGGGTTCCTGCATGGCGTCGACCTTGCCGTGATGCCCTCCGGCGTCTGCGAGCATCACCCGTTGACCGGCGAGCGCCGGATCGAGGCGGGCCACCCCGTGCTCGCGTCGGAGATGCGGCTGGAAGAGACGCTGGACGTCATCCGCGCCATGGCCCCGGCGCGGGCGGTGCTGATGCATCTCGACGAGGTGGACGGTATCTCGTACGACGACGGGACCGAGCTCTCCCGGCGGTACCGGTCGGAAGGCCTGCCGGTCGATGTCGCGTGGGACGGGATGCGAATCCCGGTCGGGTGAACGTTTACAGAAATGACACGGCATTGACCGGGGCAATGGCGTAGAATAGCGGCCGGGCCTCACCTGCACGCCTCACCTGAATCGCACACCCCGGGAACGAACCGTGACCACCGCCACCGGCACCCTTGTGCCCGATCGCCCATCCACCACTCAGGAAACCTCGGAGTTCAGCGTCGAGGACCAGTTTCGCTCCGACAAGCGGTCGCCGCTGCGCTGGGTGATCTCCCATCTCTTCCATTTGAGGGGGTGGATGATCGTCTTCCTCGTCACAGGCGTCCTCACCGAGGTCATCAACGGGCTCGTCCCGATCTATACCGGGAACGCCTTCGACGTCGTGACCGGCGGCGGGGATGGCCGCCGCGCCGAGCTCGGGCGCATCGCGCTGCTCCTGCTGGTCATCGTCATCGTGCGCGGCCTGGTCGACTTCGCCGCCCGGTTCGCAATCGAGATTATCGCCAAGCGGCTGGAGCGAGACGCCCGCGAGGAGCTGTTTACCAGCCTCCTGAGCAAGAGCCAGACGTTCCACAACCGGCAGAAGGTCGGCGACATCATGGCGCGCGCCACGAACGACGTGCGCCAGATGAACCTCATGATCTCCCCGGGCGTCGACCTCATCTTCGGGTCCCTGATCGCGATCGTCGCGCCGCTGGCGTTCATCGCGTTTATCGATGTGCGGTTGCTGCTCGTGCCAGTGCTCTTCATCGTCGCGTTCACGTTTGCACTCTTGTACTACATGCGCCAGTTGAGCCCGGTCTCCGAGCGTATGCGCTCGCAGTTCGGCGTGGTGAACGCGAATCTCAACGAATCCGTGCGCGGCATCGAGGTCATCAAGTCCACCGGGCAGGAACCGCAGGAGGCGATCCGCTTCACACGCAACGCACGCCGGTACCGCGACTACGCCGTCCAGCAGGGACTGGTGCAGGCGTGGTACCTGCCGACGCTGCTGCTCGCCGTGGCGATGGCCGGTGCGCTGCTACACGGCATCACGCTCGTGCAGAACGGTGAGATCACGATCGGCCAGCTGGTCGCCTATGCCGGCCTACTGCAGCAGTTCGGGTTCCCGACACACATCTCGACCTTCTCCTTCTCGATGGTGCAGCTCGGCATGGCCGGCGCGAAGCGCGTGCTCGACCTGATCAACGAGAAAACGGAGTTGGACCAGAACGCCGGTGGCCACGTCGGCGTGATCGAGGGCGATGTCGTCTTCGACGATGTGACGTTCTCCTACGAGGGCGAGCCGGTGCTGCGCAACGTGAGCTTCCATGCCGCGCCCGGCGAGACGATCGCGATCGTCGGAGAGACGGGCTCCGGCAAGAGCACGCTGACAAAGCTGGTCAACCGCATTCACGACGTCGATTCCGGCCGCATCCTGATCGACGGCATCGACGTGCGCGAATGGAGTCTTGACTCCTTGCGCTCGCAGATCTCGGTGATCGAGCAGGACGTAACGCTCTTCTCGCGCAGCATCGCGGAGAACATCGCGTTCAGCGTCGGGCAGGACGCCGACCGCGAGCAGATCGTGCAGGCGGCGAAGGACGCGCAGGCGCACGAGTTTGTCGTGGCGCTCGAGAAGGGCTACGAGACGGTGCTCGGCGAGCGCGGCGTGACCCTCTCGGGCGGCCAGCGGCAGCGGCTCGCGATTGCCCGGGCGCTGCTGACCTCGCCGCGCATGCTGATGCTCGACGACTCGACGAGCGCCATCGACAGCGCGACAGAGGACCGCATCCAGCAGGCGATGCACCGGCTGCTGGAGGGGCGCACGAGTTTCCTGATCACGCATCGCCTCTCCCAGATTCGCTGGTCGGACAAGGTGCTCCTGCTGCGGCGCGGCGAGGTGGAGGCGTTTGGCTCGCACGAGGAGCTGTTGCAGGACTCGCGGCTCTACCGGCGCATCTTCTCCCACTACGACGAGGCGGATACCGAGGCGACGGGAGGAACGCAATGAGATCCGCTGGACGCTTCCCGTACCGCCGGAGCTGGTCTCCGGCTCTGACCCGACGCCGGACATGCGGTCCGGCGCTACGATGTTCCGCATCCCCATCAGCGAGGGCCTGACGCATGGGCTTCATCATGGCCGGCCTCGACGCCGAAGATTACGACCGTTCCTATGGCGACCGCGAGCTGCTCGACCGCATCCTCGGGTATTTCCGGGCGCAGATGGCGCCGATGATCGCCGCGGCGACGCTCATCGTGCTCAACTCTGTGATGAGCATGCTCCAGCCGGTGATTGCCAGCTGGGGGCTCGATCATCTCGCGGCCGGGACGATGGACGACGTCTTGTGGCTGTTCGTCGGCGGTATCCTCGGGACCGGCGTGCTCGCCTGGGTCTTCAACTTCGGGCGAGCCTGGCTGTCGGCGAAGGTTGTCGGCGACGTCGTGCTGGATCTCCGCGAGGATGCCTTTGGCGCGATCCTCGAGCGCGACCTCTCGTTCTTTGACGACAACCCGTCCGGCAAGATCGTCAGCCGCGTGACCTCGGACACCGACGAGTTCGCCAACGTCGTCACGTTGACGCTGAGCCTCGTCAGCCAGGTGCTGATGGTCGTGATCCTGATCGTCATCCTGTACCTGCGCAACCCGCTGCTGGCGACGGTGGCGATGGCGATCGCGCCGCTGGTGATGGGGGCGGCGCTCGGCTTCCGCCGCATCGCCCGCGAGACGACGCGCAACTCGCAGCGCTCCACCGCGCGGGTCAACACCAGCGTGCAGGAGGCCATGAACGGCATCGCGATCGCCAAGACGTTCCGCCAGGAGCGCACGCTCTACGACGAGTTCCTGCCGGTGCTGAACCAGGCGTACCGCGTCTCCCTCAAGCAGGGCATCGTCTTCCAGGCGATCTTTCCGTTGCTCTTCCTGATCGCCGGGCTCGGCACCGTGCTGCTCGTCTACCTCGGTGGCGGCCGCGTGATCTCCGGCGAGATCTCCGCCGGCGACTGGTTCCTGTTCCTGCAAAGCGTGATGATCTTCTGGGGACCGCTGACCTCTATCGCATCGTTCTGGTCGCAGTTCCAGCAGGGGCTCAGCGCCTCGGAGCGCGTCTTCGCGCTGATCGACGCCGATCCGGAAGTGCAGCAGGTGTCTGACGCGAATCCCGGGCGGCTGCGCGGCGAGATCGAATTCCGCGACCTGACCTTCCGCTATGGTGACGGGCCGAACGTGCTGCACGACTTCAACCTGCACATCCCGGCCGGTCAGACGCTGGCCATCGTCGGGCACACCGGCGCCGGGAAGTCGACGCTCGGCAAGCTGATCACCCGCTTTTACGAGTTCCAGGGCGGCCAGCTGCTGATCGACGGCAAGGACATCCGCTCGTTCGACCTGCCGGCGTACCGCAAGCAGCTCGGGATCGTCCCGCAGGCGCCGTTCCTGTTCTCCGGGACCGTGGCGGACAACATTCGCTACCCGAAGCAGGACGCGACCGACGATGAGGTGATGGCGGCGGCGCGGATGGTTGCTGGTGGCGATTGGGTTGACGTGCTGCAGGACGGCCTGCAAACGGACGTCGGCGAATATGGCCGCGCGCTCTCGATGGGCCAGCGGCAGCTGGTTGCGCTCGCTCGCGTGCTGATCCAGGACCCGGCAATCGTCATCCTCGACGAGGCGACGGCGAGCGTCGACCCTCTGACCGAGGCGCAGATCCAGGAGGGGCTGGATGTCGTGCTCGCCGACCGCACCTCGATCGTGATCGCGCACCGCCTCTCAACCATCGAGCACGCCGACCGCATCATCGTGCTCGACCACGGTGACGTGGTGGAGGAGGGGACGCACCGGGCGTTGCTGGAGTTGGGCGGGCGTTACTGCGACGTGTACAACACGTACTTCCGGCACCAGTCCCCGAACTACGTGCCCGGCGAGGGCTTCGTTGGCGCCGCCACGTCTGCAGGCTAGCGCGCCGGTCCCAATGGTCCCGGCGTGTTGACTTTGTAATAATCCTGCGCCCCTTGTTGTACATCCGTCATGGGGGAACCGTCACACTCCGGAGTGAGAGTCGCCGCGATTGCGCGTCGTCCTCCGGAGGGATTCGTCATGAACGCCCGATCAGTGTGGATTCTGTTCCTGTGTTTGTTGTTCGCGTTCGGCCAGCCTGTGGCAATTGCGGCCCGGGGCGCCCTCACCACGAGCCCGTACACCACGGTGACCGGGCAGGCACTCGCCTGGTCGGCCCCATGGACGTTTGTCGAGGATGACGCGATGCAGACCGCGGACCTCGACCTCGTCTTCCTCACCGATGGCACCGCAACCGTCGCGGTTTCGACGGGCGACATCATGCCCGAGAACGCGCGCGGCCTGGTGATCGGCTTCCTCGGTGGCGACACGAACCTGCTTCAGGTGATCGACGCCGGGGCAGGCGGCGCGACCTCCTATTGGTTCGACCAGTTTCCCGTCGACGCCGAGAACTTCGGGGCGTTCAGCACCGCGACGGCTTTGGATGCCACAAATAGCGTGCTCCTGATGTTCCTCGCGCCGGTCACCTCCTTCGGGGGTGGGCTGGCGAGCGCCCAGGCGGCCATCACCCTCGATGGCCAGCCTCTCTTCCCGAGCGTGGACGGTATGGCGCTGCAGGCCCAGCTCGGCGGTGTACCCGGAGCGGAGTCCAACGCTACCACCACCGCCACCACCACGGAGTTCTTGCCCGTTGGCCAATGGGTGCATGAGGCTTCCGGCGTGCAGGTTGCCTGGGACGGGACGTGGGTGCCGCTCGGCCCCGACGGCGACGACACCTTCCGCCTCAGCGGACGCGTCTCCACGACCATGCTGAACATCACGATCGCCCCGCGTGAGGGCGCTACTCCGCAGATGTGGGCCGACGACCTCGTGCGTGGGCGCGAGGACATGTGGCGGAGTTACGACTTCCTTCCGATGGTGGTTGGCGAGGACGATGTCGTCGTGGTTGGCCGTGATCCCACGGGCGAGGGTGGGATCGTGCAGGAGGTGCTCTTCCTCGACGACGGCGAGACTGTCGCCATCGTCGGGCTGGCGGTGCTGGAAGGCGACCCGGTGGATGTCGCCGAGGCGTACCGCGCGTCAGTTCGCATCGATGGTCGGGTCCCCATGGAGGCTGTGGATTTTGACCTGTTGGGCTCTGGAGACGTCTCGCTCTACGCCGACGCCGGGATGGTCGACGCCAGCCACTTTGTTGGACCTCAGACTGGTATCGAGGTGCAGTGGAGTGATGCCTGGCAGCTCGATCCCAATGTCAGCCCTCCTGTGGGAACGGATGCCGAATCGCGCAGTGATACCGTCAATATCGACCGCATCGACGATGAATCCCTCTGGATCACGGTTCTCGTGATGCCGGCGGACGGCGAGAGTATCGATCGCTATGTTGAGGTCATTTCGTCGCCTGAGTGGGTTGCCCAGTACGGCCCGGACGCGACAGTAGTGCACTCCGGGGTGTCTGGCGAGCGCGGCGTCGTGCTCGTGAAGAACGAGGGCATAACGCCGGCGCGGATGGTCGCTACCGAATTGTTGCTCGTGGACAACGGCCAGACGCTGCTGTTCGTGAGCGTTGGCTCGCGCCTCGATCAGGCCGGAACGGACATTCCGTTTGTGCAAGAGACCGTCACGGTCAACGGGGAGCCTGTCCTCGGGTGGTATCCGGTTGAGGATATCCAGACGTGGCTGGGCCAGTAGGCGATTGACGTGCGGTCAGCGGTGCGATGGCAAGCGCCGCCCGAAGAGTACCTTGAACTGGTGGCCCTATTGAGTCCAGCGTCCAGGGCGATGTGTCGCACATCGGAATGGGTACAGATAGGCCAGGCGGGGGTACCTATCATCGACCGTGAACGTCCATTTCGCCCGAGCGACCATTGGATTCCGTGAAGCGCCGATCGGGGCACTGCCGCTCCAACACATTGAATTCCACAGGAGCACCTCGAACCATCGTTGGTTCGAGGTGCTTCCTTGCGCGCGGTCTACGTCTTTCGTGCGGGCCAGAACCGGGGAAATACGTCATTTTGCCGATGTCCATGATCCGCGATACCGGCACGATGGAGATACGCCGCCGGAAGGTCCGGCAGCCATCGATCCACATCCGCAGGAGGCAACCACCATGGGCGCTCACATCTCGCAGCCAGACCAGTACGTTCTCGGTACCACGGATGAAACGATCAGCGTCACGTATTCGACCTTTGGCGTGGTCGGGCCCCAACTCACCTATCACAACGAGACAGAGGCGTCTGACGGCGGTACCTTCACCGGAGGCGACCTCCAGATCGAGGAGACGATCCTCGGTACCCTCGTGAGCGTGACCCTCAACTGGACGCCCGACGCCGAACGCCGGATCCTGTCCGTGCTGCTGCCCTCGGTGCTCCTGGAAGGAGACGAGTCCGCCGACGTGTCCACCTTCGTCGTGCGCACCTCCCTGCTGGAGGGACGGAACCGGCGCGGCCAGATGCACGACTATGTGCAGGCCGTTGGGGTTACCGGCACCGCGTCGCGCGTTGCGGGACACGGGTCAGGTAGCCGATAGCATCCGCCGGCCGGAGACCATCGCGACGAGGAGCATCAGCAGGCCGAGGGACATGCTCAGGCCGGCGCTGGACGGCGTGCTCCATCCGAGGTCGGTGGTGAACGCGAGCAGGAATCCACCGATGCCGACGCCGATCGCGTTCGTGAACAGGTCGCCGAGCAGCATCGACGATGACACCATGCCGTCCTGCCCGCGCGGGGCGTGGGCGAAGGCCACGGACGTCGAGGTCGTGTAGCCGTAGCCAATCCCGAGGCCGCAGGCGATGAACCCGAGAGCCGCCACCGGCCAGGGGATCGCCTGGCCGAGCAGGATCGTCGCGGTTATCAATCCGGCGCCGCCCAGCATCGTGATGCTGCCGAGCAGGACCCGCAGCGGACGGTTCGTCGTGCCGCGCGTGCGGTCCTGCCGCGCCTGGATGATCGAGCCGGCCGTCCAGGTCAGCGACCCGGCGGTCAGGATCAGCCCGGCCTGCGACGACGAGAGCGCGCCGAAGCTGGTCAGTGAGTAGACGAGGTAGGTCTCGGTCACCGCGAACGCGCCGAAGCTGAGTGCGCGGTGGGCGACGGCGCTGCCCAGCATCGGGCGCAGTCGGAACGTTCCGTCCGGGAGCAGGGTTCGCAGCGGTGCGACCATGATGATCATCCCGGCCACGGTGATGACCGCCCCGAGCCATGTGGCGGTGATCCGGCCGCCGGTCATCGACTCGATGTCCGGCCCGACGAGAAAGAGCAACGTGCCGAGTGCGAGGGTCCCCGCGGCGGGAACGCGGCGCGCGCTCCGGGTCGCGGCGGCGGGGTCAAACCCGAGCCGCACCGTGCGGTACGACGGCCACGTCAGCGGCACGATGATCGCCAGGAGCGGCACGAGCAGCAGGAACACATAGCGCCAGTTGAACGTGTCGGCGATGAAGCCGGAGATGAATGGGCCGACCAGCGAGGGGACGATCCAGGCGCTGGACATCGCGGCGAGCATCGACGGTCGCAGATGATCGTCGTAGGCGCCGCCGATGATGGCGTAGACGGTCGAGAAGGTCGCCCCGGCGCCGATGCCTGTTAGCGCCCGGCCGATGAAGACCATGCTCATCGAGTCGGCCAGCCCGCAGACGAGGCAGCCGACCGCGAAGATCGCCATCGCCGGGTAGAACACCGCGTACGGCGGCCGGCGGTCGACTTCCCGCCCGGCGATCACCGTCGCGACGAGCTGCGGGATGAGGAACGCGTTGAACACCCAGCCGTAGAGGTGCTCGCCGTGCAGGTCGCGCGTCAGGGCCGGGGTGATGGTGGAGACGGCGAGGCCCTGGAACGCGCCGAGCGTGACGGCGAGGATCGATCCGATCGTGAGCGAGATGTTCGAGGCGTCCCAGATCGTGGCGCGGCTTGTCTCGGGGTGCATGCGGAGGGCGGTCCTGTCGATTCGCGATGTGGGACGCCGGGGCGGCGCCTAGTCCTGGTAGTGCGGCTCGGAAGGCGGTGGGGTGGGAACCGTCCCGGGCACGTGCTCTCCGGGCTCGGCGAACCAGTCGCAAAGCCGCATCCAGCTGGGTAGGGCCATGCTCACCGCCGGCTCGGCGAAGGCGGGGATGTCGATCGACGGTTGACAGATCGCCGCATACTCGATCGTTGTCGATTGTGGGCGGGAGATCTCGGCCACGCCGGGCTCCACCTCGGTATCGATGACCCACGGCGCGACCAGCAGGGCGACGAACGCCACGGCCGCGAGCACGCCACAGCACCGGAACCAGCGGGGTGCCGGGTCATCGAGATCGATGATGATGGGTTCCTGCGATATCCGCTGCATCGCGCAATGATCCCGTTTCGTATCCATCGGATAGGAGGCCCATCCACTAGCGTACGCCGTGGCGGGCTGTTTGTCATTCCTCGCCGCGCGACTCCGGGATCAGCGGGATGAGGTAGAGGCGGCGGCTTGTCTCGCGGAAGCCGAGCTTCTCCGCGATCCGCAGCGACGCCTCGTTGTGCGCGCCGCAGCTCCAGACTGGCGTCCGTCCGCGCTTGCGCACCTCCTCGGCGACGATTGCCGCCGCTGTGGTCGCGTACCCCTGCCCGCGGAATTCTTCGTGGGTTGTCACGCCGATGTCGACGTAGAGTGGGCTCCAGGCGAAGGTGTGCGCGAGCGAGACGATCTCGCCGTCGATGACCGCCGCCGCCACGATCGGCTTGTAGGCCGAGTTCTGCTGCAGCTCGTCCATCCCGGCCATGAGCAGCATGTCGTCGTCCGAAAGCAGCCGCACATCGTCGCGCCGGTCGAACGGCGGGATCGGCGTGTCCAGCACGTGGTAAACGTCCTCCAGCGTGTGCAGCGCGCCAGTGCCCGCCAGCGTTGTGATGGTGCGCTCCAGCGTGTGCGCCAGGTAGCGCGGCACGGAAAACGTATCCCACCCTTGCACGAACGGCATGATCCGCGCGATGTCTTCCGGCGCGTGGCCGAAGACGATCGGTTCGGCGAGGAAGGCGTGGGCCTGGACGATCGCCGCGCTCGGTTGGCGCACATCCCCGACGCACCAGGCGTTGCAGGCGCGCGAGGTGAGCAGGTGGTGGCTGATGACCGTCTCCGGCGAGTCGCCGAGTGTGGCTGCCAGCAGCGGCATCTCCTCGGGGGCAACAGATCTGACAGTCGTGCGGTCATCTGGGGTCACGATTGGTCCTTCAACTCTGGAGGCGTGGCGAAGCGTCCGCCGGGGGACGCGCATACGCCCTCCATGATCCCATGGAAGGGCGGTACGATGTCGGCATGCAGTCCGTGACAGGATCGTGATAGCGTCGAGTGCATAATGTCACGCGTTGGTTCCTATCATGAAGGCGGGACCGGGACATCGCCCACACGACACCAGGCGTCCGCGACGATCAGGAGATTTCAGCCATGACAACACCACACGACCTCGAGCCAACTCCCTTCCACCCGCTGACCGGCATGCCAACGCGCACGCTCTCTCGCCGGCGCGTGCTTTTCGGGGCCGGCGCGGCCGCGGCCCTGCTGGCGCGTGGCGTTGCCGTCTCCGCGCAGACGCCGGCGGCCAGCCCCGAAACCAACATCTCCGGTGAGGACGACGCGGTCGCGATCCTCCAGCGCGCGGCGCAGGCGATGGCCGATCTCGACACCTTTGCGTTCGAGATGCAAACCGTGCGTGGCACCAGCACGATCCTCTCCGGGTTCGAGCTGGAATCTGTCGCTGGCGTTGTGCGCCGACCGACGGACCTCCAGGCGGAGGTCGCCGTCAGCATCCCGCTCGGCAAGTTGCAGATCGGCGCCATCTCGCTCGATGGCGTGTTCTACATCCAGGATCCGCTCTCGGACGGGTCGTGGATGGAGATCGGGCAGATGGGGGAGGTCCAGACGCTGATCAATCCGGATGTGCTGATCCTGAACGCGGTGCGGTTGGTCCAGGACGCTCGCGTCATCGGTACGGAAAAGATCGATGGCCGCGAGGCGACGACCATCGAGGGCATGGTCGATTTTTCGGGCTTGCTCGACACGGTGACGGCGGCTGCCGGCGAAGAGGCGTCCGCGATGGAGTCGCTATTGGCCGGGGAGCCGGTGCAGGTGAGCTTCTGGATCGATGAGGACGACCGCATCGTCGAGGTGGAGATGATCGGCCCGATCTTCGCCTCGGAGTCGGACGACGTCGTGCGCGTCGTCTCGCTGTTCGATTTCAACGAGTCGGTCGAGATCGAAGCGCCTGAGGTTGTCGCCACGCCGTCGTTCTAGCGCAGCGCCTGCTACCCATAGCGGACGACCTGGATGCGCTCACGGGCGACCGCAACCGGGTGATTGTGCGCATCCAATGTCGTCCCCGGTGTCCCCAGCAAGGTAAGGGCCGCAGACGGAGGACATTGCGGCGTATCCGCGCGGCTGGCAGGTCTCCAGCGTCCGCAAATCCTCTGCTACACCTGACGACACCAACGGTGTTTTATAGAAGGGGCCAGACATGACCGGGCTGGATGAGCAGCAGCTGATTCGTGATCTCCGGCATCCGTCGGCCTGGCCAGGTGATGAGGACGAGATCGGGTTCATCCAGACGCACATCTCACTCGTCTTCCTTGCCCGCCAGCGCGTGCTGAAGCTCAAGCGTCCCGTTCACTACAGTTTTGTCGACTATGGCACGCCGGAGGAGCGCCGGCAGGCGTGCTTCGACGAGGTGCGGCTGAACCGGCTGCTCTCCGACGACATCTATCTCGGTGTCGTTCCAATCGTGCGGGACGCAATGGGATACCAGATTGGCCAGGACGGTGAGGAGGATTACGCGGTCGAGTGGGGCACCTGGATGCGCCGCATCGACGAGGGACATCTGCTCGATGGCCTGCTGCGCCGTCGCGACGTGCCTCCGCGACTCGGTGATCGCCTGGCGGACCGGTTGATGCCCTTTCACCGGGATCGGCCGCCGGAAGGGCAGGACGATCCCGAAGGGGCGCTCGACGCCCTCCTGAAGGTGCTGGCTGACAACCTCGACGAGGTCAGCATATCGGCAGGGGAGGAGCTGCCCTCGTACGAGTTGAGCACCGTCGACTCGGCCATGCGTGGGTTCATCGAGGAGCATCGTGACGTCCTTCGCCAGCGCGTTCTCGATGGCTGGGTCCGCGAGGGGCATGGTGATCTGCGGTGCGAGCATGTCGTCGTGCCGCCGGACGGCGCGGTGCAGGTGTTCGACTGCGTCGAGTTCAACCGCGACCTCCGTGTCGCGGATATCGCCAGCGATCTCGCGTTCCTGCTCATGGATTCATTTTGCCGATGTCCATGATCCGCGATACCGGCACGATGGAGATACGCCGCCGGAAGGTCCGGCAGCCATCGATCCACATCCGCAGGAGGCAACCACCATGGGCGCTCACATCTCGCAGCCAGACCAGTACGTTCTCGGTACCACGGATGAAACGATCAGCGTCACGTATTCGACCTTTGGCGTGGTCGGGCCCCAACTCACCTATCACAACGAGACAGAGGCGTCTGACGGCGGTACCTTCACCGGCGGCGACCTCCAGATCGAGGAGACGATCCTCGGTACCCTCGTGAGCGTGACCCTCAACTGGACGCCCGACGCCGAACGCCGGATCCTGTCCGTGCTGCTGCCCTCGGTGCTCCTGGAAGGAGACGAGTCCGCCGACGTGTCCACCTTCGTCGTGCGCACCGCCCTGCTGGAGGGACGGAACCGGCGCGGCCAGATGCACGACTATGTGCAGGCCGTTGCGGGTTACCGGCACCGCGTCGCGCGTTGCGGGACACGGGTCAGGTAGCCGATAGCATCCGCCGGCCGGAGACCATCGCGACGAGGAGCATCAGCAGGCCGAGGGACATGCTGAGCCCGGCGCTGGACGGCGTGCTCCATCCGAGGTCGGTGGTGAACGCGAGCAGGAATCCACCGATGCCGACGCCGATCGCGTTCGTGAACAGGTCGCCGAGCAGCATCGACGATGACACCATGCCGTCCTGCCCGCGCGGGGCGTGGGCGAAGGCCACGGACGTCGAGGTCGTGTAGCCGTAGCCAATCCCGAGGCCGCAGGCGATGAACCCGAGAGCCGCCACCGGCCAGGGGATCGCCTGGCCGAGCAGGATCGTCGCGGTTATCAATCCGGCGCCGCCCAGCATCGTGATGCTGCCGAGCAGGACCCGCAGCGGACGGTTCGTCGTGCCGCGCGTGCGGTCCTGCCGCGCCTGGATGATCGAGCCGGCCGTCCAGGTCAGCGACCCGGCGGTCAGGATCAGCCCGGCCTGCGACGACGAGAGCGCGCCGAAGCTGGTCAGTGAGTAGACGAGGTAGGTCTCGGTCACCGCGAACGCGCCGAAGCTGAGTGCGCGGTGGGCGACGGCGCTGCCCAGCATCGGGCGCAGGCGGAACGTTCCGTCCGGGAGCAGGGTTCGCAGCGGTGCGACCATGATGATCATCCCGGCCACGGTGATGACCGCCCCGAGCCATGTGGCGGTGATCCGGCCGCCGGTCATCGACTCGATGTCCGGCCCGACGAGAAAGAGCAACGTGCCGAGTGCGAGGGTCCCCGCGGCGGGAACGCGGCGCGCGCTCCGGGTCGCGGCGGCGGGGTCAAACCCGAGCCGCACCGTGCGGTACGACGGCCACGTCAGCGGCACGATGATCGCCAGGAGCGGCACGAGCAGCAGGAACACATAGCGCCAGTTGAACGTGTCGGCGATGAAGCCGGAGATGAATGGGCCGACCAGCGAGGGGACGATCCAGGCGCTGGACATCGCGGCGAGCATCGACGGTCGCAGATGATCGTCGTAGGCGCCGCCGATGATGGCGTAGACGGTCGAGAAGGTCGCCCCGGCGCCGATGCCTGTTAGCGCCCGGCCGATGAAGACCATGCTCATCGAGTCGGCCAGCCCGCAGACGAGGCAGCCGACCGCGAAGATCGCCATCGCCGGGTAGAACACCGCGTACGGCGGCCGGCGGTCGACTTCCCGCCCGGCGATCACCGTCGCGACGAGCTGCGGGATGAGGAACGCGTTGAACACCCAGCCGTAGAGGTGCTCGCCGTGCAGGTCGCGCGTCAGGGCCGGGGTGATGGTGGAGACGGCGAGGCCCTGGAACGCGCCGAGCGTGACGGCGAGGATCGATCCGATCGTGAGCGTAGATGTTCGAGGCGTCCCAGATCGTGGCGCGGCTTGTCTCGGGGTGCATGCGGAGGGCGGTCCTGTCGATTCGCGATGTGGGACGCCGGGGCGGCGCCTAGTCCTGGTAGTGCGGCTCGGAAGGCGGTGGGGTGGGAACCGTCCCGGGCACGTGCTCTCCGGGCTCGGCGAACCAGTCGCAAAGCCGCATCCAGCTGGGTAGGGCCATGCTCACCGCCGGCTCGGCGAAGGCGGGGATGTCGATCGACGGTTGACAGATCGCCGCATACTCGATCGTTGTCGATTGTCGGGGGCAATCTTGGCCACGCCGGGCTCCACCTCGGTATCGATGACCCACGGCGCGACCAGCAGGGCGACGAATGCCACGGCCGCGAGCACGCCACCCTCTCGGAACCAGCGGGGTGCCGGGTCATCGAGATACCGATGATGATGGGTTCCTGCGATATCCGCTGCATCGCGCAATGATCCCGTTTCGTATCCATCGGATAGGAGGCCCATCCGCTCACGTACGCCGTGGCGGGCTGTTTGTCATTCCTCGCCGCGCGACTCGGGATCAGCGGGATGAGGTAGAGGCGGCGGCTCGTCTCGCGGAAACCGAGCTTCTGGGCGATCCGCAACGATGCCTCGTTGTGGGCGCCGCAGCTCCAGACCGGCGTCCGGCCGCGCTTGCGCACCTCCTCGGCGACGATTGCCGCCGCTGTGGTCGCATAGCCCTGCCCGCGGAATTCTTCGTGCGTTGTCACGCCGATGTCGACGTAGAGCGGGCTCCAGGCGAACGTGTGCGCGAGCGAGACGATCTCGCCGTCGATGACCGCCGCCGCGACGATCGGCTTGTATGCCGAGCTTTGCTGCAATTGTCCATCCCGGCCATGAGCAGCATGTCATTGTCCGTGAGCAGCCGCACATCGTCGCGCCGCTCGAACGGCGGAATCGGCGTGTCCAGGACGTGGTAGACGTCTTCGAGCGTGTTCAGCGCCCCTGTGCCGGCGAGGGTCGTGATGGTCCGCTCCAGCGTGTGCGCCAGGTAGCGCGGCACGGAAAACGTGTCCCACCCTTGCACGAACGGCATGATCCGCGCGATGTCTTCCGGCGCGTGGCCGAAGACGATCGGTTCGGCGAGGAACGCGTGGGCCTGGACGATCGCCGCGCTCGGTTGGCGCACATCCCCGACGCACCAGGCGTTGCAGGAGCGCGAGGTGAGCAGATGGTGGCTGATGACGGTCTCCGGCGAGTCGCCGAGGCGGCTGCCAGCAACGGCATCTCCTCGGGGGCAACAGATCTGACGGTCGTTCGGTCGTCTGGGGTCACGATAGGTCCTTTAACTCTGGTGGCGTGGCGAAGCGTCCGCCGGGGGACGCGCATATTCCTCCATGATCCCATGGAAGGGCGGTACGATGTCGGCATGCGGCCCGTGACAGGATCGTGATAGCGTCGAGTGCACAATGTCACGCGTTGCTCCCTATCATGGAGGCAGGATGGGGATATCGCCGCGTCCATCACCGTGGCCGAACAGTCGCGACCGAATAGGAGTAAACGTCCATGACGACACCACACGACCTCGAACCAACTCTCTTCCACCCGCTGACCGGCATACCGGCGCGCACGATGTCGCGTCGGCGTGTTCTCTTCGGAGCCGGCGCGGCCGCTGTCCTGCTGTCGCGGGGCGTTAACCTCTCGCGCAATCTCCGGCCGCCAGCCCGAAACCAACCTCGGGCGAGGATGACGCGGTCGCGATCCTCCAGCGCGCGGCGCAGGCGATGGCCGATCTCGATACCTTCGCGTTCGAGATGCAGACCGTGCGTGGCTCCAGCACGATCCTCTCCGGGTTCGAGCTGGAATCCGTCACCGGCGTGGTGCGCCGCCCGACGGATCTCCAGGCAGAGGTCGCCGTCAGCATCCCGCTCGGCAAGTTGCAGATCGGCGCGATCTCGCTCGATGGGGTGTTCTACATCCAGGATCCGCTCTCGGACGGGGCGTGGATGGAGATCGGGCAAATGGGAGAGGTCCAGACGCTGATCAACCCGGATGTGCTGATCCTGAACGCGGTGCGGCTGGTCCAGGACGCTCGCGTCACCGGTACGGAAAAGATCGACGGTCGCGAGGCGACGACCATCGAGGGCACGGTCGACTTTTCGGGCTTGCTCGATACGATGACGGCGGCTGCCGGCGAAGAGGCGCCCGCGATGGAGTCGCTCCTGGCCGGGGAGTCGGTGCAGGTAGGCTTCTGGGTCGATGAGGACGATCGTATCGTTGAGGTCGAGATGATCGGTCCGATCTTCGTGTCGGAGTCGGACGATGTCGTGCGCGTTGTCTCGCTGTTCGATTTCAACGAGCCGGTCGAGATCGACGCACCCGAGGTTGTCGCGACACCGTCGTTTTAGGGCAGTGCCTGCCACTGTAGCGGACGACCTGGATGCGCTACCGGGCCGGCGAACCCGGGCGGGCGCATCCAATGTCGTCCCGGTGTCTCCTGCACGGCTAAGGGCCGCAGACGGAGGACATTGCGGCGTATTCGCGCGGCCAACGTATCCACGCGGCCGCAAGTCCTTCGCTACACCTGACGATACCAACGGCGTCGCACAGAAGGGGCCAGGCGTGACCGAGCTGGATGAGCAGCATCTGATTCGTGATCTCCGGCATCCGTCGGCCTGGCCAGGTGATGAGGACGAGATCGGGTTCGTCCAGACGCACATCTCACTCGTCTTCCTTGCCCGCCAGCGCGTGCTGAAGCTCAAGCGTCCCGTTCACTACAGCTTTGTCGACTATGGCACGCCGGAGGAACGCCGGCAGGCGTGCTTCGACGAGGTGCGGCTGAACCGGCTGCTCTCCGACGACATCTATCTCGGTGTCGTTCCCAATCGTGCGGGACGCAAGGGGATTCCAGATTGGCAAGGACGTTGAGGAGGATTACGCGGTCGAGTGGGGTACCTGGATGCGCCGTATCGACAAGAGCCGCCTGCTCGATGGCCTGCTGCGCCGTCGCGACGTGCCTCCGCGACTCGGTGATCGCCTGGCGCACCGGTTGATGCCCTTTCACCGGGATCGGCCGCCGGAAGGGCAGGACGATCCCGAAGGGACGCTCGACGCCCTCCTGAAGGTGCTGGCTGACAATCTGGACGAGGTCAGCATATCGGCAGGGGAGGCGCTGCCCTCGCACGAGTTGAGCACCGTCGACTCGGCCATGCGTGGGTTCATCGAGGAGCATCGTGACGTCCTTCGCCAGCGCGTTCTCAATGGCTGGGTCCGCGAGGGGCATGGTGATCTGCGGTGCGAGCACGTCGTCGTGCCGCCGGACGGCGCGGTGCAGGTGTTCGACTGCGTCGAGTTCAACCGCGACCTCCGTGTCGCGGATATCGCCAGCGATCTCGCGTTCCTGCTCATGGA
>CAVUJR010000048.1:0-57442 GCA_963741805.1 uncultured Chloroflexia bacterium | reverse complement strand
TGCACAAGGAGTTGTTGCGGGCGACAACTTATGGCTGGAACATCACGCCTCAGTCCGCGCTAGGGGCACGCGTCGGATCAGGCGATGGAGAGGGCGTAGTGGGCGAGGGCCTGCTGGAAGGCGAGGCGCGCCTCTTCCAGCCGCTCCTGCTCAGCGAGGATGTCGCGCTCGATGGCCGCCGCGCGGCTGGCGATAGTACTGCGGCCAAGCGTGGGGTTGAACCAGAGCGGGAAGGTCTTGCTGCCGCGCAGCTGGCGGATACGCCGCATCAGCGTGTCTGCCCGGTCGCAGAGCCGGGTGTGCTCGCGACGGGCCCAGGCCAGTCGGTGTGCCGCGGCACTCGCCGACCACCCGGGCACGAGCCGATCGAGCTCGCCCTCGATCGCTCGCAACGCGGCGAGGTCGGCGCACTGCCATGCGTGATTGATGCGCAGCATAACGTCCTGCCGAAAGGCGCGCTCGTCGTCGCTTGCGGCAAGATCGGGATGAAAGCGCCTGGCGAGGCCGCGATAGACCGCGCGTAGCTCCGCCGCTTCGTCCTCAGCCAGGCGGGCCCGGGCACCGCGACGCAGACGCCGCAGGATCTCCTCCTCGCCGCCGTCTGCGCCATCCCACGCCCACCCGCTGTGACCGCTGTCCGCGCCCGGTCGCGCCTGCGCGAACCACTCGTCCGGCACGTCGATGCCGAACATCTCGCCGATCTCGCGCAGCTCGTCGCGGTCGAAGATGTCACCCAGCACGCCGTCCGGGTCGGCGACAAGCCGCGCGTCGATGCGCGCTGTTTTCGACTCCATGCGCTCGACGGTCGTCCGCAGGGTTTGCAGCTCCGTGACCAGCCGGCCAACGCGCTGGGTGTAGGCCCATTCGAAGCGCTCGAAGGCCTGCTGCAACGGGCGCAGCTCCGCCTCGAGCGCGTCGATGTGCCACTCGCGCCAGGCGATGCGGATCGTCAGCGCCGCAAGCTCGTGTTCTTCCGGTGAGATGATGCGGACAAGATGCATGGATGGTCGGTCTGGGATGAAGCGGGTTGAGGAACGTGCTCGTCGAAGGTTCCGGCACGGCGCCGGTCTCTCCTGAGGGTACCACTTCAGGCATGTGGATTCGGGGGGAAGAGGAGGGGCCGGTAGCCGCCTGGCCACCGGCCCCTCCAACCGGTCCCCGCTACTCGACCTTGGGGTCAGGAAGACGTACCAGATGGTGTTCAGCTCGTTATCCCTGCCGTAGATGGAGACGACGGTGTCCGGGTAGGTCAGGATATATCCGTCCGGCAGCGAACTGAATCCGCAGGTCGTACTCGCCATTCGTCCACCGCGAGGAAGTCGATCTGCCCGTCGACCAGCGAGTCGTCGCAGCCGACCAGCGAGCCGCCGACGAGCTCGGCGCAGGTGTCCGGCGAGGCGACGCGCTGCTCCGTCATCACGTCCATGAACACCAGCGAGACGTGGTCCGTCGTGCCGTCGGTCTGCTTCGGCGCCTGCTGCACGACCAGCCCGAGGAAGTCGTTCGGCGTCCACCACGAGACGTTGAGGGTGTAGTCGTCGATGCGCGTGTAGCCGGCCGGCGGCGTCACCTGGTGCAGCGTGTAATCGCCCAGCGGGATGTCGTCAAAGGTTACCTGGCCGTCGTTGTTCTCGTCACACCCGATATTGCTGTACCCGACGAGCTCATAGCAGGCCCCGCGCAGCAGCGCGCCGTCTTTCGGGTCGCGGGTGATGAGGTGGACGTCCGAGGTCCAGACCGGGTTCGGGTCGCGCTCGAGAAACGCGTAGAAGACGTTGTCGGTCGTCGCGTTGAACTCGATCGCGAAGTCGTTGATGGCGTAGGGGGTGATGTCGGCCATCTGCCGCACGGTGTAGGTGCCGTAATCGACGTCCTCGAACAGCACGTAGCCGTCACGGTTCTCATCGCAGCCGATCTGGCTGTAGCCGAGGAGCATGTAGCAGGCGTCGTAGTAGCTCGCGTCGTCGGCCACCGAGGCGATGTACAGGTCGCGCTTCCCGGCGACCGGGACAGCGGTTGGCTGGGCCGGGGCCGGGGCGCCGCCGAGCACGAACGCCGCGAAGTCGGAGATCCCGCCGTCGACGGTGATCGTGAAGTCCTCGACGTAGCGCCCGCCGCTCATCGTGGCGACCTGGCGGACGGTGTAGGTGCCGTACTCGACGGCCTGGAAGAGCACGGCGCCGTCGCCGTTTTCGTCGCAGCCGACCTGGCTGTAGCCGACGAGCTCGTAGCAGGCGTCGTAGGCCGGGCCGCTGCCGTCGTTCTCGTAGGACCAGATGCGGATGTCCTGGGTCGCCTGGGCGGCGGCCGGGAGCGCGGGCACCGTCAGGAGGAAGGCGCAGAGCAGGAAGATGATGCGCGCAAGAGGATGTCCCGTCATGGGAGGTCTCGCTTTCGGTATGGAGCGTGTCGAATCAGAGCAGGGTCCCATCTCTGCGATAGTGACGTCGCAAACGGCGGGTCTGTTCCCTGTTCCGGCGTCAATCTCCCTTCCCGCTGCACGGCTGCCACGTATCATTGTCCGAGCGCCCGGCAATCGGCGCGCACGACGCAATTCGACCTCACAGCCAGATAGGACACGTTCACGATGTTTGCCGGACACATCGGCGCGGCCGCGGCCGCAAAGTCGCTCGATCACCGCGTTCCCTTCTGGGCGCTGCTCGTCGCGAGCTTCCTGCTCGACATCGTCTTCGCGGTCCTTTGGGCCGTGGGGGTGGAGAAGATGGAGGCCCTGCCGGGCACGGATGGCGGCTACGGCAACATGCTGTTCGAGGTCGACTGGTCGCACTCGTTCTTTGGCACAATCCTGCTCAGCGTCGTCGTGCTCATCCTGGCTGCCCGCTGGTGGGGCGGCAAGGGCGCGGTGATCCTCTCCGGCGTCGTCTTCTCGCACTGGTTCCTGGACGTGATCGTCCACCGCAACGACCTGCCGATCGCCCCTGGCAACGGCGGGATGCTGCCGCGCGTCGGGCTCGGCATGTGGGATTTTCCGATCGCGACGGCGATCTTCGAGGCGTTGCTCGTGATCGGCGGCGCGTACCTGTGGTACCGCTCGCGCTCGGCGCCGAACCCGGACGACGACACCCCGCGCGGTCAGCGCACAACGCGCGCGGCGGCGTTCGCCCTTGCCGGCGGCTTGCTGGCGCTGGTGCTCGATTTCAGCATGTAGGCAACGCGGAAAGGGCGATGATGAACATCGCCCCTACGCGGAGTTAGCCGAGCTGGCCGGAGCGGGCCATGCCCCCGATGAGGTCCAGCACGAGCCGCGCGGCGAGCAGGCTCGTCATGCCGCGCACATCGTGGCGCGGGGAGACTTCGACCATGTCCATCCCCACCACCGTGCAGCGCCCGGCGACGGCTTTCAGCAGCCCGGACGCCTGCCAGTAGTCCAGCCCGCCGAACGCCGGCGAATTGACGCCCGGCGCGACCGGGAAGTCCATCGCGTCCATGTCGAAGGTGATGTAGGCGTTCCCGCCCTGCGGCAGCTTCGCGATCGTCTCGGCGAGGTCGCGCCCGACCATGTCCGCCGCCCGGATCAGCGTGTTCCCGCGCTCGCGGGCGTCCGCGACGTCCTGCACACGGGCGCTGCCGATGCCGCGCAGGCCGATCGCGACGATGTCGCCGACATAGGGCAGCTCTGTCGCGCGCCGGATCGAGCTGCTGAGCCCCTCCTTCACGCCGTTGACCTCATCGCGATAGTCCAGGTGGGCGTCGAACTGCACGATGCTCATGGACCCGACGTCGCCATAGGCTCGCATCACCGGGATCGGGATCGAGTGATCCCCGCCGAGGATGATCGGGACCGCACCGGTCGCGCGGATGGCGCGGATCGCCTCGGTCGCTGTCGCGCTGTTCGCGGCGTAGTCACCCGGCACCATCGTCACGTCGCCGCAGTCGACGATGCGGATCGGCTTGCCGGCGAGGATCGGGCCGTCGAAGTCGACATCGTGATGGTCAAAGTACTTCCCGTAGCGCAAGGACTCGCGGCGGATCGCCTCCGGGGCCTCGCTGGACGGCGCGCGGGAGGCTTCCATGCTCGCTGGCGTGCCGTAGGGGATGCCGATGATCGCGATGTCGGCCGCGAGTGATGACAGGTCCTCGCAGCGCGGCAGTCCGGCGAAGGTCGGCATCCCGATCGGGACGGGGGTAATGAGGCTGGGCATGAACTGCTCCTGCTACGTCGTGGCGGCGGTCATCTCACGCGTGATCGTAGCAGGCTGTGGCGTGGAGGCGGAAGCGGAGCGCGGCGGCTCCGGCGCGTGGTCCTGTACGGTGGTGACGCTGGCCGGCGCGGCGTGCGGGTTGACGCGCACCATCGCGAGGATGGCCAGCAGGCTGACGGCGATCACGCCGAGGGCGACGCGGAGCGACAGCAGGTCGCTCAGGAACCCGATCAGGATCGGGCCAGACATGAACCCGATGAAGCCGATCGAGGCGACTCGCGAGACGGCGTCGGCCGGTGACATGCCAGGGATCTCCCCGGCCCGGCGATAGGTGACCGGTACGACAAGCGAGAGACCGGCGCCGACGACGGCGTAGCCGAGGACCATCGCCCACGGCTGGTTCACGAGCAGTCCAAAGCCGATCCCACCCGCCGCGAGCACCGACCCGCCGGAAAGTACGCGGTCGACGCCGAAGCGGGCGATGATGCGGTCGCCGAGGATGCGGCCCGTGAAGGTGGCGATCGAGAAGGCGGTATAAGCGAACCCGCCGATCGCGGCGCTGGAGCCGAGATCGTGGCGCATGTAGAGCGCGACCCAGTTATTGATCGACTCCTCGCCGAGCCCGATCGCGATGATCGTGATGCCCAGCGGGAGCAGGGCCCTCGGTGGCAGCGACAGGCGCAGTCCTCGCCGGGCCGGTGGCGTCGCCGTCGCCGGGCGGACCTCGTCGGGCAGGAGGCTGGCGCGGAAGATGGCCATCGCCGGTACGGCGACGACAGCGAGCACCGTGAACTGGAGCGGGGAGGATACGCCGGCCTGGGCGATCAGGCCGCTGGAGAACGAGCCGATCAACGCGCCGAGGCTGAAGAAGCCGTACAGCGCGGAGACCAGCGGTCTGCGCGTGGCGCGCTCGACGATGCCGCCCTGCACGGAGGTCGAGACGTCGATCCCGCCGTTGAGCGTCCCGAAGACGAGCATCGTCAGCCAGAAGAGCGGGATCGACGGTGCCGCGGCGCCGAGGATGAACAGGAGCGGGTAGGGCAGCGCGAAGAGCAGATAGCTGCTGGCGGTGCCGCGAGCGCGGATGAGGCGGGCCGCGATCGAGAAGCCGGCGATGTTCGCCGCCGCGAGGGAGAACCAGACAAGCCCGAGGAGACTGGAGGAGATGCCGAGCTCACCGACGATTCCGGGGATGCGTGGAAACCAGCTCCCGAGCAGGACGCCGCGGGTGAGGAAGATGAGTGAGATCGCGAGCCGGGGTGGCAGCGCGAGGCGGGCGGGCCGGAGAGAGGTCATGTATGGTCGTCCCATGCGTCGTTGCATCGGTCTGCGGTTGCCTGCAGATGAGGGGAGGGCGGCGGAAAGCCCGCGACGGTGCGAGTGCCGCGCTCATCTTACGGGATCGGATGGCCGGCGGTAAAGCGCACGGAGGGGTGGATTTAGCGGAGTTGCTCCAGGCGCTCGGCGGCGCGCGCGACGGCGTCCTCCGGCGAGCGGTCTCCTCGTGCCGCGTCGGCCATCATCCGCGCGAGGAGGAACTCGGCGTGCGCCGCGGACTCGACCGGTCCGGTAGGCGCGGCGGTCCACGCGGCGGAGCCTTTCAGCATCGCCAGCTTCTCGCGCGGCTCGGAACCATACGGATCGGAATCCAGCCAACCGCCGGCCTGCACCAGCCCTGGCACGAGCGATCCGTATGCCGGCCGGTCGGAAAGTTGGCCAGATCCGATGAGGGCCTCCGACGACTCGACGAGCATCAGCAGGAACGCCTCGGCGGCGTCCGGGTTCGCCGCGAAACGCGGGATATGGAAGGCGCGGAACGACGTGGGTAGGGAGGTCGGCGTCATGCCGGAGGGGCCCGCCGGTGGTGGGGCGAGGAGCAGATCGCTCGCAAGCGTGGTATCCCGCCCCTGGGCGAGCCGGAGGGCCGACGTGTCATCACTGATGATCGACGCGATGTTGTCCTGCAGGAGGCGAGCAGGGCGCGCTGTATTCCACTCGAACGACTCCGGCGACATCGCCTTTCGGGACATGTCAGCCATGAACGCGACGGCGGCGACGGTCTCCTCCGACGCCAGCGCGGTCTCGCCGTTGTCGTCCAGCATCTGACCGCCGAACGCGGCGAGCAGCATCGTCGCAATGCGCTCGGAGCCCGGTTCCGGCGAGAGGCCCAACCCGACGTTCATCCCCTCCGACGCCCAGATCTGCGCGCCGGTATCCCGCATTTGGTCCCACGTCGCGGGGCCGTTCGGCAGGCCATAGGCTTCCCAGATCGAGCGCCGGTAGATCATCGGGGCGGGAGCATAGGCGATCGAGAACGCTGGCCGGCGTCCGTCCGGCAGCACGGTCGCCTTGGCACACGGCTCGGCAGCGGGACCATAGGCCGCTTCGGCACGTTGGTAGAGCGAGGCCAGGTCGCGCAGCGCATCCGCGCGGTGTAGCAGCGGCATGGCGGTGCCGATGAGGTCGTGGCCGTCACCGGTCTCCAGCTCGACGGCGACGGCCGAGAGGAGATCGCCGGGCGGGATGATGTCGACGCGCATTGAGACGCCCTGCGCGGTGCCCCAGTCATTGGCGAGGGTGCGGATCGCGTCGTTGTACGCCTGGAGCGGATGGGCCGGCATCAGGACGCGGAGTGTGCCGCCGGTGAGGCTCGCCTCCGGCGTAGCCCCCTGCAGGCGGGAGCCGAATGGCAGCAGCAGGCCGGAGCGGAGCAGCGTGCGTCGCGTCGGGCGGGTGGGGCGTCGATCCATCAATCCTCCAGGCCGTCGTGACGGCGTCATCTCCCGGGTACACTATGATCCTAAGGAACGATGACCCATTGTGTCGATTGCGACCCTGACGCGAATCCGGGACCAGTGCTGCCATGTTCGATCCACTCGCCATCGACCGGGAGCGCGCGACGCCCGATATCGGGCCGGTGCGCATGCCATCGCCGTTGACCTCGTTACTCGGGCGCGAGCGCGAGGTGGAGGAGATGGTCCAGCTCCTCCGCCAGGGGAATGTGCGGCTCCTCACCGTGACGGGCCCGGGTGGCGTTGGCAAGACACGGCTCGCGATCGAGGTCGCTTCTCGCCTACGGCAGGACTTTCCGGGCGGCCAGTTCTTCATTCCACTCAATCGCCTCGAGGAGCCGGACGATGTCGTTCCGGTCGTGCTTGACGTGATTCGGCATCATTGCGCCCCCGAGGCGAAAACCCTGACCGACATCGTCGAGGCGCTGGGTGAATCCCGGGTCCTGTTGCTGCTGAACGCGGCCGACGGCCTGGTCGCGGCGCGCCGGAGCATCATCCAGATGCTGGAGCATCTGCCCCTGGCAAGCGCGATGGTCACGAGCCGAGTGCCGTTCCGGGTTCGCGGCGAGCAGGAGTACCCGATCGCACCGTTGCCGCTGCCGCGCCATGACATGTCCATGGAGGAGCTGCGCGAGGTGCCGTCGGTGCAGCTCTTCCTGGAGCGGGCGCGCTCGGTTCGGCCCGCCTTTGACCTCACCGAGCAGAATCGCGAGGACATCATCGAGGTGCTGACCCGGTTGGACGGACTGCCGGTTGCGATCGAGCTGGCGGCGCTCCGGTCTCGCCTGTTCCCGGTCGGCGCCATTCGCGAGCGACTCGATTCGCTGCTCGATGTCCTGGCCGGCGGGCCACACGACCTGCCGGAGCGGCTGCAGAGCATCCGTGGAGTGATCCGGTGGGGCTATGACCTGGTGCCCGCACGCGAGCAGCGGGCGCTCCGGGCGCTTTCCGTTTTCGAAAACGCGTTTAGCTTCGATGGGGCCGCCGGTGTGCTGGTCGATGAGGAGGGCTGCCCGTCTTCCACAGGCGAGGTTATCGAGATCCTCACCCAGCTGGTCGACCACAGCATGATCATCCAGGTGCCCGTCCAGGGGACGCAGGCCGGGTATCGAATGCCGATTACGACAAGGGATTTCGCGCGCGAGCTGCTCGTCGAGCATGGTGAGCACGAGGATGCGCGGGCGCGGGAGATTGCCTTCTACCTCTCGCAGTTCCGCCGGTTCGAGACCGCGATTTATGGGCCGCAGCAGCCGGAGCTCCTCGCCCGGGTCGACTTCTTCTATGGCAACCTGCTCCACGCCTTGCAGGTTGCCCGGCGAGACCGTGGGCATATCGATGACGCGTTGCGCCTCGCAACCTACCTGGCCGCCTACTGGCTGCTGCGCGGCAACCTGGCTGAGGGGGCTGATCTCCTCCAGGGGTTCATCGACCTGGCGCGGGATGTGTCGGATCGCGAGCGGGCCGATGCCTGCCGCCAGCTTGGCGCGCTCAGCGTCGAGATGAATCATCTTGACAGGGCCCGCGCCTACCACGCAGACGCGCTGTCGCTATACGAGCAGCTCGACTACCGGGAGGGCATGGCGGAGTCATGGAATAACCTCGGCGTTGTCGCGATGCGGATGGGCGATATCGAGGAGGCCCGGTCCCTGTTGACCAAGGCATTCGAGGCGCGGAAGGAGGGCGACAATCGTGGCGCGCTGGCACAGGCCCTCAGCGATCTGGGCGACCTGGCGATGCACGAGGGCGACCTCGCGTTGGCGGCGCAGCGTCATGAGGCCGCCTATCACATCCATGTCGACCTGCGGAACCGCCTCTCGGTCGTGTGCGATTGCGTGAACCTGCTCACAGGAGCCCTGCTGCGCGACGAACCGCAGCCGCGCGAGGACTGGTACGGGCTTGGCGTGCGCTTTGCCGAGGACATCAACGATCGCAATGGGAAGGCGCAGCTGGACCTCGCGCACGGGATGCTGGAGCTCCGGGCCGGCGAGATCACGTCGGGGTTGACGTCGATCGCCGGCGCGTTGGAGGTGATCGGCACCTTTGGTTCCGCGCGGCTCATGCTGGAGGCGATGCCGTTACTGGCCGAGGTCTGTGTCCATCTCGGCGACGACCGGCTGGCGGCGCAGCTGTTTGGCGCGGCCTCGCATATGGGGTTCGGGTCGGAGCGGTTCGCGTGGTATCGCGGCAAGCGCCAGGTGCGGCAGCTGGAGGGCGAGGTCCGCCGCCGGCTCGGCGTGGGCGAGTTCACCCGGTTCGACATGCTGGGCTCGCATCAGTCGGTCGCCCAGACGATCGCCGCGGTCGAGGAACTGACGCTGGAGGCGATCCAGGCTGGCGCCGCGCGTGAGGAGGGCGAAGCTGGCGATGCCGCGCCCGCTATCCAGCTCACGAACCGGGAGCGCGAGGTGCTGGCGTTGGTCGCGGAAGGCTTCGGCGACCGCGCCATCGCGGACGATCTCGGCATCAGCCCGCGCACGGCGATGACGCACGTCTCGAACATCATCAAGAAGATGAAGGTGCACAGCCGGTCCGCCGCGTCGGAGTATGGCATCCGGATGGGTCTCGTGCCGCCGCCGCGCGACAGGTCATAAAGCCCACAAGGGCGGACATAAGGGTCCGCCCGTACACGGTGGGCGTCGTGTGTGCTGGCTACCCCTTGACGGCGCCGACGGTAAAGCCCTGGACGAAGCGGTCGAGGAACATGTTGTAGACAAACGCCACCGGGAAGGCGATGACGGCCGCGGCGGCCATCAGCGATTGCCAGAAGTAGACGTCGCCGCGGATCAACTCCGTGAAGACGCCGACGCTGAGCGTCTTCTGCGACGATGTCTGCACGAAGGCGAGGGCGTAGACGAACTCGTGCAGCGTGAGCGTGAACGAGAAGATGATCACGGTCAGGATGCCCGGGACGATGACCGGGATGACGGTCTTCCAGATCGCCTGAAGCCGCGAGTAGCCGTCGATCATCGCCTGCTCCTCGATCTCCCACGGGAAGTTCCGCATGAAGCCCATCAGCAGCCAGGTGCAGAAGGGGATGGTGAACGTCGGGTAGACGAGCACCATCGCATACCGCGAGTTCTGGAGGCCGAGGTCGGCGATGACGCCCGTCATCGGGATGAACAGCAGCGTCGGTGGCACGAGATAGACGAGGAAGATCATGATGCCGAGGCTTTCGCCCCAGCGCGTCGAGAGCCGGACGAGGCTATAGGCCGCGGGGACGACGATCACGACCGTGATCAGCATGACGAGGACCGCGACGATGAACGTGTTCACCACGAACGTCGGGAAATTCGTTCCGTTCCAGAGCAGGCTCAGGTTGTCCAGCGTCGGGGGCTCGTTGTAGAGGAACGGGTTGTTCTTCGGGTTGTAAAGGTCGTTGTTGGTCTTGAAGACGGTCAGGACCATCCACGCGAACGGCAGCGCCGCGAACAGCGCGAACATCGACGCGAGGGTGTAGAGCAGGCCCTTGCCCGCGTAGCGCTTCGCGCGGACGCGTGCCGGCGAGATCTCCTCGACCACGCTTTCGTGGTGGGGCATTGGCGTGTGTGCGGAGGTGCTCATATCAGTCGTTTGCTCCCCGGCGCGCCAGCCGCAGCATCGCGATGGCGATCGCGATCAGGACGGGCAGCATGAAGAGGGCGACGGCGGCGCCTTGCGCCAGGTTCCCGCCCTGGATGCCCTTGAAGTACGCCCAGCTCGACAGGACCTGGGTGTCGTTTACCGGGCCACCACGGGTGAGTACCAGCGAGACGGTGAGATCGGTGAACGTGAAGATCATGCTGAACAGCATCGCGATCGCGAGGATCGGCAGCAGCAGGGGCAGGCGGATGTAGAACAGCTTGCGCCAGAAGCCGGCGCCGTCGATATCGGCGGCCTCGATGATGTCCTGCGGGATCGACGTGAGCCCGCCGAGCAGGATGATGGTCGCCAGCGGCAGCGTGCGCCAGACGTGGATCATGATCACGGCGGCGCGTGCCAGCTCGGTCTCGCCAAGCCAGTACATATTCCGGGCGGGGCCGAAGGTGGTGCCCGGGCCGAGCAGATGCATCTCGCGCATCAACCAGTCGATTGGGCTGTAGACCGAGTCGAAGATCCAGAACCAGCCAAGCACGCTCAGCGCGATCGGGGTCGTCCAGGGCAGCATCACAAGGAAGCGGAAGATCTTCTTGCCCGGGAAATCGGCAAGCATGACCTGGGCGAGGATATTGGATAGCACGATCACGATCGCCTGCGAGACGAGTGTGAAGAGAACGGTGTTGCGCAGGGCTTTTGTGAAGACGGAGTCGTTCAACACCTGCCGGAAGTTCTTCAGCCCGACGAAGTCGTTCAGGCTGTCGAGGCGCGGGTCGCCGGCGGTCGCCGAGCTGAAGGCGTAGAGCACCGCGAGGACCAGCGGGAAGGCGACGAGCGCGACGATATAGATGATCGCGGGAGCGAGCATCAGCGGCCCGAGGACCTTCTCGTCCTCGAGCAGGTGGCGCTCGCCGCGCGGGATTCTGGGTGCTGTTGTCGTGGCCGGGGCACTCATAGCGCCACCTGCGTGGCGGCGCCGGACGTGGTGCTGGTGACGATGCGTGGCGGTTCCTGGGAGATGCGCTGGCCGGTCTCCGCGTCGAACATGCGGATGTCCTTGCGGTGGACCATGACCGCGGCCGAGGCCCCCTCGTCATGCGAGATCCGGTGGTTGGCGGCGAGGCGGGAGACGGCGCGGACGCCGTTGATCTCGCCATAGACGAGCTTCTCGGAACCGAGGTACTCCTCGCGGATGCTGCCCTGTCGCATCTCGAGATACGACGCGCTATCGACCTCACCCTCGACCGGGATCAGTGCCTCCGGGCGGAACCCGATGAGGGTGCTTCCCGTGCGGAACGAGATTCATCGGGGGTGAGCCGACGAAGGTGGCGACGAAGACGTTCGCGGGCTCCTCGTAGATCTCGCGCGGCGTGCCGATCTGCTGCAGCTCGCCGAAATTGAGGACCGCGATGCGGTGTCCCATGCCCATGGCCTCGATCTGGTCATGGGTGACGTAGATTGTCGTCGTCCCGACCTGGTTCTGGAACATCTGGAGCTCGTCGCGGGCCGAGGCGCGTCGCTGCGCGTCGAGGTTCGAGAGCGGTTCGTCGAGGAGGAAGACGTTGGGCTCGCGTACCAGGGCGCGGGCAAGGGCGACGCGCTGGCGCTGGCCGCCGGAGAGCTGGCCTGGCTTGCGGTCCAGCAGCATCTCGATGCCCAGGATCGTCGCGGCCCAGTCGATCTTTTTCGCCTGCTCGTCCTTGCTCATCTTCGCGGCCTTGAGCGGAAAGGCGATGTTGTTGCGCACCGACATATGCGGGTAGAGCGCGTAGCTTTGGAACACCATGGCGATATGGCGCGCGCGCGGCGGCAGGTGGTTGACGACGCGGTCGCCGATCAGGATCTCGCCGGACGTGGGCTTCTCCAGCCCGCCCAGCATGCGCAGGAGGGTGGACTTCCCGCAGCCGGAGGGGCCGAGCAGGACGAGGAATTCGCCGTCCGCCGTGCGGATGCTGATGTTGTTGACGGCGGGGACGTTATTGCCCTCGAACATCTTGACCAGATTACGAACTTCAACGATAGCCATCTCAGTCAGAACCCCGTGGAATACGAGCGCGACGGGTGATACCGCACGGAGCATGGCAACGACATCCCTGCCGTTGCCATGCTCCTCTCCGCGCGGCGGGCGGACCCGACGCGGCTCGATCTAGCCTGGCGCGGGCCTACTGGCCGCCACCCATGAGCCCCTGGTCGCGCCAGTTCTGGGCGATCTGGTTCAGGGTCTGCTCGGCCTCGGCGACCGCCTCCTCCGGCGTCATCTCCTCACGCGCGGCCTTGGCCATCATGTTGGAGAGGACGAAGGTGGTCTGCGTTTCGCCGGCGAGGGCGTTGGCCGGCCCCGGCCAGCCGAGGTTCACCGTCCAGTTTGCGGCATCCTTGAGGACCGTGAGCTTGTCGGCCGGATCGGAGCCGTTCGGGTCGCTCTGGAGCGCTTCCTCCAGGCTCGGCGCCGAATCCGGGAAGGTCGGGAAGTTGTAGAGCTTGCTGCCGAGCAGGGCGGCGTCGTAGTTCCGGACGAGGTGCATCAGGAACTCTTTCGCCGTGTCCTGGTTCTGGGAGTAGGTCGGGATGTAGTACCCCATCGACGCGTGGGCGTGAGCCAGGGCGTACTCCTCGCCGCCCGGGCCGACCAGCGGTGTGCCGAAGAAGATGTCCGTGGCGACGTCCGGCTGGGTGTCCTGCGCCGTGCGGTAGGCGGAGATCGAGTTCAGGATGTACGATGCCTGACCAGCCGCGAGGAGCTGGTTGTTCGACGCGGCGTTCCAGGAGAAGACCTCCGGGGTCATCGCGTTGGTGAACAGATCCTTCATGAAGTTGACGGCGTCGATCGTCTCCTGCGAGTTGATCGTGACGTTCTCGTTCTCATCCTGGATGGCGCCGCCGAACGCCCAGATGAGGGCCTGCGCGGCCATCTGGGAGTCGATCTCCTGCGACATGCCGAGACCCATCTGGACACCCTGCTCCTGGAAGATGCGGGTGCCGCCGTTGAGGAGGTCATCGAGCGTCTTCGGGCCATCCGGCAAGTCGACCTGCTCCCACAGCGATTTGCGGTAGTTCGCCGGGTCCGGCGCGTAGCCATGGACGAAGGCGTAGTGCTTGTCGGTGGTGGGGTTGTAGCTGTTCTTGTACGAGTTATCGACGGGCTCGCCGAACTCGGCGGATGCCGCTTCCCAGAGGTCGGTCAGGTCGAGGACGGACTCCTCGTACTGCGCCAGCGGAGCGATGTGCTCGATCAGGTCATGGCCCTGGCCGGCGGAGATCTCCGCCGCAAATGCTGCCGGGATGTCCGCCGTGTTCACATGATCGACGGTCACGGCGACGCCGTTGGCGTCACCCCATTCCTTCGCGAACTGGTCGAACCACTCGTCGTACGAGGCGACGAAGTGGCTCCACTGCAGGAGGTTGAGGGAGGTCCCGGAGATGTCGACGGAGGGCGTGGCCTGGTGCAACGTGGCGGAGCCGTTCGGGAATCGTCCACCAGCTTCGGCGAAGGCTTCCATACGGCTCGCGAGCGCGGCGCTCAGCCCCATCATCGAGCCGCCGGCAACAAGGCTACGGCGCGAGATCGGTGACGACGTGAACGACGGATGGCGACGGGAAACACTCATGGCTCTCGCTCCTGGTTTGGCCCGCAGGCCCCCGGTCAGATCGGTATGTATACTGTGCATTTCATTGTCGCAGGCGGTATGTCTATGTCAAGGGTTTGCGTTCCACGATTGCGGCATTGCGCCGAGTCCGGATTGCATGCAGCATGCATTCTGCGTTGCGGGGAGCGCGTTCACGCTTATTTAAGGAAGACATCAGTCGCTACGGCGTGCGGATGTAAGGGTAACGCGCTGTGCTGACGATCATAAGAGGAAATCGCCAAACGGCTCATCTTTGTAAATTTCTTCACGAAGATTCCGGCAAGCCACCCGTATGAAATTAGGGAAATTGCGGACCCGGGCCGACCACGCGGGGCGTCGGATGGTATCATGGGGGCAGCAATCGAGCGGCTTTGCGCTGCCCGGTTTTTCCCGACGCTGTCGCGGCGCCAGCCGTCATGTCGGGCGGGAATGCAGCGTGAAACACGGCCAGGTTCCGGCCAGTTCCCTGAGAGGGACCACATCCTGGGCACAGGTCCACGAGTCAGGTGGGCGAATCACCCTATATGTATACGGAAGGTACTATGAGTGACCTGAGCGCGTTTTACGGGCCGAATGCCGGATACGTGCTGGAGCTCTATGATCGGTACACCGAGGACGCATCCTCGGTTGATCCGGAGTGGCAGCAATTCTTCGCGTCGTTCGACCCAGGCATGCTCGAAGCCGCGGTGACGGAATCGCGCGGGACGCCCGCGACGATGGCCGCGCCGGATCTCCAGAAGGTCATCGGGGCGGTCCAGTTCGCGACCGGGATTCGCGAATACGGCCACCTCGCCGTCCAGACCGACCCACTTGGCGGCCCGCCGCCGGGTGCGCCGGAGGTCGAGATGGCGACCTACGGCATCACCGATGACGACCTCAAGACCCTCCCGGCATCGGTCGTCGGTGGCCCGGCCGCCAACGGCGCGGCGAATGCGCTGGAGGCCGTCCAGACGCTGCGCGAGCGCTACACCACGACGATGGGCTTCGATTTCGACCACGTCCAGATCGCCGAGGAGCGCGCCTGGCTGCAGGACGCCGTCGAGTCCGGCCGGTACAGCCTCTCCCTCGACGAGAAGGAGAAGAAGAACCTCCTCGACCGCCTCACCCAGGTCGAGGTCTTCGAGCGCTTCCTCCACCAGACCTATCTCGGCCAGAAGCGCTTTTCTATTGAAGGCAACGACGTCCTCGTGCCAATGCTCGACCAGGTGATCGACGACGCCGCCACGATTGGCGCGCGCGAGGTCGCGATCGGCATGGCTCACCGTGGCCGCCTGAACGTGCTGACCCACATCCTCAGCAAGCCCTACGGCGCGTTCATCACCGCGTTCGAGGGTGGCAAGCTCACGCCGGACGCCCCGTCGGAGTTCGCCGACGCCCGTTCCGGCGACGTGAAATATCATCTTGGAGCCCGCCTGACGAAGAACGCCGAGACCGGCGAGCGCCTGAAGGTGCCGGTCGTGCTCGCGCCGAACCCGAGCCACCTCGAGGCCGTCAACCCGGTCGTGCTGGGCATGGCGCGCGCCGCGCAGGATGACCGCGATACGCCGGGCCATCCGAACCAGGAGAAGACGCGCTCGCTGGCGATCCTGATCCATGGCGATGCGGCCTTCCCGGGGCAGGGTGTGGTCGCCGAGTCGCTCAACCTCTCCGGCCTCGCCGGATACAACACCGGCGGCACGGTCCACATCATTTCCAACAACCAGATCGGCTACACCACCGATTGGCGCGATTCCCGCTCCACGATGTATGCCGGGGACATGGCGAAGGGCTTTGAAATCCCGGTCATCCATGTCAACGCCGACGACCCCGTCGCCTGCCTTTCGGCCGCGCGGATCGCGACCGAGTACCGCAAGGCGTTCGGCAAGGACTTCCTGATCGACCTCGTTGGCTACCGCCGTTGGGGCCACAACGAGGGCGACGAGCCGGCCTTCACCCAGCCGCTGATGTACCAGACGATCACCAAGCATCCGACGGTGCGGAAGATCTGGGCGGATGTGCTGGTCGGCGACGGCATCATCTCGAACGATGAAGCCTCCGCCATGGAGAAGCGCTACTTCGACCGCCTGACGAAGGTCCGCCAGGGCATCACCGAGGGCACCGACTCCTATATGGAAGAGCCCCAGACGGCGAACGGCCCCCGCGAGGAGGTCGAGACGGCGGTTTCCGAGGAGCGCCTGCGCGAGATCCAGGAGGCGCTGCACGCGCTGCCGGAGGGGTTCACCCCGAACAGCAAGCTCAAACGACAGTTCGGTAACCGCGCGCAGATCCTCGACACCGAGGGCGGGAAGTTCGATTGGGCGCACGCCGAGAGCGTCGCCTTCGCGGCGATCCTGCAGGACGGTCATCCGATCCGCCTCACTGGCCAGGACGCCCAACGCGGTACGTTCAGCCAACGCCACCTGGTGCTGCACGATGCGAAGACCGGCGACATCTACACGCCGCTGGAGCACATCCCCGGGGCGACGGCCTCGTTCGCGGTGTACAACAGCCCGCTTTCCGAGAACGCCTGCATGGGCTTCGAGTATGGCTACAGCGTGAACGCCCCGGAGGCGCTGGTGCTCTGGGAGGGCCAGTTCGGCGACTTCTCCAACGGCGCCCAGATCATCATCGACCAGTTCCTGGCGGCGGCGCGCTCGAAGTGGGGCCAGAATCCCTCGCTCGTGCTGCTGTTGCCGCACGGCTATGAAGGCCAGGGCCCGGAGCACTCCAGCGCGCGCCTCGAGCGCTATCTGCAGCTTGCCGCGCAGGACAACTTCCGCGTCGCGAACTGCACGACCGCCGCGCAGTACTACCACCTGCTGCGGCGCCAGGCGGCCCGGCTCGAGAGCGACCCGCGCCCGCTGATCCTGATGACCCCAAAGAGTCTCCTGCGTCACCCGCTGGCCGCGTCGGCCCCGTCGGAGTTCATTGACGGGATCTTCAAGCCGGTCCTCGATGATCCGAAGGCCACCGACCGCAAGGAGAAGGTCACCCGTTTGGTCCTCTGCAGCGGGAAGGTCGCGATCGACCTGGAGATGGCGGAGGAGCGCGAGAGCGCCGAGCACGTCGCGGTCGTCCGCGTGGAGCAGCTTGCGCCGTTCCAGAACACGGCGATCGCCGAGGTCGTCGAGAGCTACCCGAACATCGAGGAGGTCGTCTGGCTCCAGGAAGAGCCGCGGAACATGGGCGCCTGGCGCTTCATGCGCGGCAAGCTCGTCGCCCAGTTCGGGCGTGACTTCCCGATCTACTACATCGGGCGCCCGGAGAGCGCGAGCCCGGCCGAAGGCTCGGCCGACCTTCACGCCCGCGCCCAGAACGCGATTATCCGCGCGGCGTTTGCCGAAGGTCTGCCGGAGGATGCCTCACTGCCGAAGGAGCTGGCGGCGAAGCAGGACAAGAGCGGCCAGAACGGCAAGCACCCGGCATCGAAGAAGAAGGTCGCGGCCACCGCCGCCGTCAAGTAGGACGATCGCCCGGCGGCCCTTTCGACGCCGGTGCCAACATGCGGGAGACAGGAACCAGGAATGGCTATTGAGATCAAAGTTCCCGTGCTGGGAGAGTCGCTCGTCGACGCGGTCGTCGGGCAGTGGCTGAAATCCGAGGGCGAGGAGGTAAGCCAGGGCGAGACGATTCTCGAGCTGGAGACCGACAAGGTCAACCTCGACGTCACGGCCGAGGCCGATGGCGTGCTCGGGGCGATCCAGAAGAACGAGGGCGATGTCGTGACGGTCGGCGAGGTGCTCGGCACGCTCGAGGCCGGTGCCGGTGGTGGCGCCACGGCGTCGCAGAACGGCCAGGCTGAAGCGCCGGCGGCGGAACCTGCGGCCGAGCCGGTGGCCGCCGCCGCGGAGTCGAAGGCGGAGAGCGTCGAGAAGAACCCGGCGCATACCGAGCCGGCGACCACCGCGCCTGCGGGTGACGACTCGAGCGTTGGTCGCGCTGCCCCGGCGGTGCGCCGTATGGCCGAGGAGCACAACATCGATCTCGCGCAGGTCGACGGAACTGGTCCGGCTGGCCGCATCACGCGCGACGACCTGATGCGCCACCTCTCGAAGATGCAGGGCGCTGCTGCGGCCCCGGCTGCCGCTCCCGCGAAACCCTCCGCGCCCGCCGCCCCGTCGCCATCGGCTCCCGCCGCCCCGGCCCCGGCCGGGCAGCCTGAGCGCGAGGAGCGCCAGCGCATGAGCCGTCGTCGCCAGACGATCGCGAAGCGGCTCGTCGAGGCCCAGCAGACGGCCGCGATGCTGACGACCTTCAACGAGGTCGACATGTCGGCGGTGATGGAGATCCGCAGCCGCCGCAAGGACGCCTTCAAGGAGGCCCACGGCGTGAACCTCGGGTTCATGTCGTTCTTCACCAAGGCCGTCGTCGGCGCGCTGAAGGCGTTCCCGGACGTCAACGCCGAGCTGCAGGGCGACGAGCTGGTCCTGAAGAAGTACTACGACATCGGGATCGCGGTCGGCACCGACGAGGGTCTGGTCGTGCCGGTGGTGCGCGACGCGGACCGCAAGAGCTTCGCGGCGATCGAGCGCGACATCAAGGAGCTGGCGACCCGCGCCCGCGACGGCAAGCTGGCCCTCGCCGAGCTGCAGGGCGGCACGTTCACGATCACGAACGGCGGCATCTACGGCTCGCTGCTCTCGACGCCGATCCTGAACACGCCGCAGGTCGGCATCCTGGGCATGCACAACATCGTGCAGCGGCCGATGGTGGTCGATGGCGAGATCGTCGTCCGCCCGATGATGTACATCGCGCTCTCGTATGACCACCGCGTGGTCGACGGCGCGACCTCGGTGCAGTTCCTGGTGAAGCTGAAGCAGCTGCTCGAGGACCCGGAGAACCTGCTCCTCGAGGGGTAGTTCCCGGACAACGTGAGATACAGGACGAGGTCCCGGCAATGCGCCGGGGCCTCGCTGCGTTTAGCACCTTCTGTAGCGGAGGACTTTCGACCACAGACCGCGACGATGACCGAGCCATGGCGGGTCGAACTGTCCTCCCTCGTCGCGTCGGTCAGCGCCGCGTCCGCTGCAGGCGCGTCAAGGGGACGACATTGGATGCGCATGACGAGCCAGTTGATATGAAACCGGCAGCGCATCCAAGTCGTCCGCTACTCACCGTGTCCAGGCGGGTGGGTCGTTCCGGAGGCATGGTGCTAGAACTGGTCGTAGATGTAGGGCAGGGCGGGGGGAAGAGGGCGCGAAGGGTTTCGGCGGTGGCGGCGTCCACCTGGCCCCAGCCGCGATAGCGGAAGGTCTCCGGCTCGCTGCCCACGCCCGTGCCGTTGAAGACGAGTGACGACAGGGCCTGGATCGGCAGCGTGGCGGTCGCGTTGCCGCCCTGCGCCACCTCCAGCTCACCGCCCGAGCCGTGGAAGGTCCACGTGCCGGCGTTCCATGGGCACTGCTCGTCGACGATCTCCAGCGCGACCTCGCCATCCCCCGCGCCGATGCCGGACAGGCCGTCGATCGAGACCACGCGGCCCATCGGCGCCGCCCAGGCCTCCTCGTCGCGCGAGCAGGCGTGCGCCTCGACGTCATGCATCCACATCTCCGGCCATGAGCCCGGCATGAGCTGGATACGCGCCTCCTTGACCTGGTCGACGTGCCGCGCGACCCACTCCAGTAACGCGTAGCGGGCGTTCACCGTCAGCGGCAGGAAGACCGGCACGACCATCGACTCGCCGTACCCGGTGATGCGGTAGGTCATGCCGCCCGTGACGCGCCCACCCTCCTCGATGAGCGCCACCCAGTGGGCGTTCCGCGCCTTCGGCATGTCACCGCGGGGCGCATCCGAGAGGGTGAAGCCGTGGATGGCGGCCTGGGCGTCTGTCAGGAAGGCACTCCAGTCGTCCCAGATATCGGCGATCTGAGCCCATCTCACGTGGCCGCCGTGCTCGGTCTGCAGGAGCGGGTGGAGGTCGGCCGGGTTTACCTTCGCCCAGAGCGGGCGGACCCACCCGGCATACCCGAGGCGCTGGTAAAAGGATTCGCGGAACGGGTAGAGCCCCGACACCGGCTGGCCATCTTCGCGCATGTAGCTGAACGATCGCTCCATGAGGGCGCGGACCATCCCGCCACGTCGTCCATTCGGGAGCGAGGCCACGCCACCGATGCCACCGGCAGCGAGGATCTTGCCGCGCACGTTCATCGTCTGCGGCACGATGCTGAGGCGCGCAACGGGCGTCCCGCTGGCGTCGAAGGCGTGCGGCAGTCGGGTGTTGACGAAGTACGGCCAGTTCCTGCGCCGTTCTTCCTCGGAGGGCGGCGGCTTCGGGCTTTCGTCAAACGCGTATTGGGGGATGTTCGTGGCGCCGCTCTCCTCCACGGAAAGCAGGCGGATGTCGTACTCGCTGGCCGGGCGGCGGGTGCTCATGCAGGGCTCCACAGGTGCAGGGCGGTCGATTGCGTTGCGGCTATTCTACGCGGCACCGCGCGGCGGACGCAGGGAGGCCCCGGACAACGCTGTCCGGGGCCTCCCTGTCGGTATTGCCATCGATCCTAGAATGTGTAAAAGACGTCGATGCCGAAGATCCATGAGATCAGGACCTGCACGATGCCCGCCGCGAGCATCGCGACGAAGCCGGTCAGGATCGAGCGGCCGAGCGTCATGTTCAGCGCGGCGCGGATGGCGAGGATCGTCGTTACGAGCGTCCAGATGCTGAGCGCGAAGACGACGATCGGCCCGATGATCCAGATGAAGCCGAGGAAGAGGAAGACGTTCGGCGCGCTGGCGTAGCCGAGCGTGCGGAGGATGCTCTCGACGCTGCCAGTGGTCGTTGGCGTGCCGGTGATCCGCGTCCCGATGAAGTAGATGATGGCCGAGGAGATCACCCAGCCCAGGAGGGAGAGGATGACCCCGGCGACGAGTCCGTTCGCGCCGTGGATGACATTGCCGAGCCCGGCCGAGATGGCGACGGTGGCGACGACGATGGCTGCTTCCGGCAACGCGTTCGGGTCGCGCGCGATCTCGGCGTAGGTGCGGGTGTTGAACGTCGCGACGTCCTTCCCGCGCTGGATGATGCGGTCGAGGGAGATGGTGTTCATGAATTGTTGTCCTGTCCTGCTCTGGCGTCCGCTGGTCCCGCAGGGAGGGTGACGCACCGCGCCCTGCCTTCTGGACCCAGTGTACGAAGGCAGGGCGCGGGAAACAGTATGGCTAACCGGAATTCCGGGGGGAGGGAAGGCGTGTCCCTCAGGCGGCGCGGGGCGCCGGTAGCGGCCGCAGCCAGGCGACTGCGGCGGTGAACGACGAGAGGCCCATGATCGCGACGCCGAGCGGCACATGCCACGAGATCAGGCTGCCGTTGCTGCGGCCAGAGTAGCCGAGTCCGGCCTGCGCGAAGAGCAGGACCAGCACAGTGAAGGCCAGCACCATCGGCAGGGCCGCGAGCTGCTTCCGCTGGTAGAGCACCACCGCGATAACGAACTGCGCGATCGCCAGCACGAACAGGGCGTTGCCGAGATGCCCATGACCGGTGATAAGGCCACGCTCGCCGCCCCAGACGCCTTGCCCGATAAGCAGGGCCATCAGGAAGACGCCGATGGCGACGGCGATGGAGAGCCAACGCAGGCCGATGTGCAGGGACGTGGGAGAAGGTGCGGATGACATGAGAGGCAGGACACTCCTGGAGCATGAAGACCAAATAGTCATGCGTGACTATAGCAGTTTCGCCCGGACGCTGCTAGGCTGAAGGAGCCCAATGCTCACAGAGTGTAAGCACCACGGCGCGGGTCCTCCGTCATCATGCATGGAGCGCGATGCGACCGGCGTGGTCGTGGCGCCTTCTCGAGGAGGCAGAGATGTCCCAATCCACATACCCCATCGCGCCGCCGGGCAGAGAACAGCGGCCGGCGATCGTCGTCGAGATGAGCATGAAGCCGTTGCCACCCCGCATGCGCATGGGTGGCATGCGTAGTTCCCTCCGCCTTGGCGCGCCCGGCGCGAACGTGCTGAGGCGGCTGCTCATGGCCCCGATCGCGATAGTGATGCGGGTTCTCAGCCGCTAAGTCGGTGTTCGGGGAACCTATGTGCGCAGGTATCGACCTTCGGTCGATCGGGTCGAAGGGTCGCTCCCGCTTTTCGCCTGTCATGCAGGCTCGCCCGGCGACCCTCCGGGCCGACCCCCAACGTTCGCCACGTAGGTGGACAGTGTCGACGGACCGTCGCCCGATCAGCCATGCATCTGCAGGGCCTCGTGGCGGTAGGCGCCCTCCGCGAAGCGCTCGAGCGTGAACGCCGAGAGGTCGAAGCGAGGGGTTTCACCGGTCGCGAGGTCGGCGAGGATCTCGCCGGTGACCGGGCCAATGCCGAACCCGTGGCCGCTGAACCCGGCGCCGACGACGAGACCATCGTAGGCATCGGCACGATCGAGCACGGGCAAGACATCTGGCGTGCGGTCGATCAGGCCGCCCCAGCTACGCGCGATGCGCACGTCCGCCAGCGCCGGGATCGCCGCCAGACCGGCATCGACCGCGCGCTGAAGGTCGCCCAGTCGCAATGACGGATCGTACGGATCCGACTTGTCGTCCGTCCATGGCTTCGAGCTGCCGATGAAGCGGAAGCGGCCGGACGCCTCCTGGCGACCAGCGAACTCACCGGACGCGACGCCAAGGACCGGACCGAGCATTGGCTCGACCGGCTCCGTCTGCACGACCGGGCAGAGCGTGACCGTCATCGGCAGCTCCAGCCCGAGGGGGGCGAGGAGGTGTGGCGAGTAGATCCCGGCCGTGACGACCACCGTACCGCCGGAGATGTCGCCCTCAGTGGTGAGAACACCGGTGACGCGATCCCCTTCCACGCGGAGTGCCTTGACAACGACGCCGGTGCGAACCGTGGCACCGTGGCGTACGGCCGCCTCCGCGTAGGCCCGCACGGCCAGGTGATTGTTCGCGTGGCCGTCGGTGCGGCAGAAGGCCGCGCCCTGCATCGACGGAACCAGCGCGGGTGCGATCTCCCGCACGGCGTCGGCGCCGTCGAGGTACCCGATCGGCAGGCCGACGGCTCGCCCGTCCTCGACGACCTGCTTGATGACGGGCACATCTTCCTCTGTTAACGCGAGGCGCAGGTTGCCGTCCTGCCGATACTCGACGTCGGCCCCGAGCTCCTCGGACAGGCCCTCCCAGCGACGGACCGCCGCGACTGCCAACGGAAGCTCCGCGACATGACGGCCGGATTGTCGAACCCCGGCCAGTGTCCAGCCGGAGGCCATGGACGCGATCTCGCCACGCTCCAGCAATGTCACGGACACGCCGCGTTTGGCCAGCTCGTAGGCGGTTGAGGCGCCGCTGATCCCGCCGCCGATGATGATCACGTCTGCTGATGGTGCGTGCATGGGAATGTCCTTGCCGAGGGATGATGGCCGATGCGCCATTGGAGGCATTATCGGTCGATTCTCATTCCGGGCAAGATGTCGTCGTTAACGGCAGACGCCACCGGGAGGGAATCCCGGTGGCGTCTGGTGATGGTGGTTCAACTTGCGCGGGGGTCGAGGATGTCCCGTAACCCGTCGCCGACAAGGTTGAAGGCGAAGACCGTGAGCAGCAGCGCCATACCGGGCGCGAGGCTGAGCAGCGGCATATCCGCGAGGTAGACCGTGCCGTCGCGGATCATCTGCCCCCAGGTTGGGGTCGGGGGCGGGACGCCGAGGCCGATGAAGCTGAGGCTCGCTTCCAGGCGGATCGCCGAAGCGGTCCAGAGGCTGCCAAGCACGACCAGCTCGCCGGCGATATTGGGCAGGATGTGCCGGTAGAGGATGCGCGGTGTTGATTGTCCGATCGCGCGAGCCGACTCGACGAACTCCTTTTCCTTCAGCCCGAGCACCGGGCCGTAGGATATCCGGGCAAAGCGGGGCGCGACCGTGAGACCGATCGCGAGGATCAGCTTCCCCTCGCCGGCGCCGAGCACGGCCATCACCAGCAGGCCGGTAATGAGATCCGGGAAGGAGAGCATGACGTCGACCAGGCGCATCAGGAGGGTGTCGACCAGCCCGCCGAAGTAGGCGGCGGTGACGCCGATCACGGTGCCGATGACCGCGCCGAGCATGACGGACAGCACGCCGACGCGGAGGGCGACCTGCGTGCCGTAGATGATGCGTGAGAGCACGTCGCGGCCATAAGAGTCGGTGCCCAGGAGGTGCTCGCGCGTCGGGTCCTGCAGGCGGTTGATCGTGCTCTGGGTGAGCGGGTCAGCGGGCGCCAGCAAGGGCGCGAGCAGCGCGACGAGCACGATGAGGATGATCATCACCGCGCCGACGAGCGCCGGCTTGTTGCGCCTGAACGACCGCCATGCGCGTTCGCGCTGCGAGACCAGCTTGGGCTCGAGATGGGACGTCGTGGTGCCCTTGTCGGCGACCGCGGATGGGGCAGTTGCCATCTAGCTGTACCTCACGCGCGGATCGACCCAGGTGTAGATCAGGTCCACGATGATGTTGACGACCACGATGATCAGCGCGTAGACGATCATGATCGCCTGGATCATGTTGTAGTCGAACTGTTTCGTGACGCCGACGAGGAGCTTCCCGAGGCCCGGCCGCGCGAAAACCTCTTCGGTAAGGACGGAGCTGCCGATCAGGCTGATGGTGAAGATGCCGACCAGCGAGACGATCGGCACCATCGCCGCGCGCAGCGCGTGCTGCGTCATCACCTTGCGCTCCGCTACGCCCTTCGCGCGGGCCGTCCGGATGTAGTCGTCAGACAGCACGTTGAGCATCACCGAGCGGGTCATGCGGGCGACATACGCGGTCTCGACCAGACCGAGCGTAATCGCCGGCAGGATGAGGTGATGCAGGTTATCCAGCGGCTTGGAGAAGTCGCCCGCGTCGATCGCGGGGAAGATCCCGGCCCTGGCGGAGAAGAAGTAGATGAGCAGCAGACCAACGTAGAACGCCGGCGCGGAGAGCCCGACGAGCGAGACGACGCGGCCGAGGTAGTCGATCCACGTATTGCGCTTCATCGCCGTGAGCACGCCGGTGGGGATGCCCATCACCAGCGAGAGCATGATGGCCGCGGCGGAGAGCTCCAGCGTGTGAGGCAGCACGTATTTGATCTGGTCCCACGCCGGTTGTCGCGTGATCAGCGAGTCGCCAAGGTCGCCCTGGGCGAGACCGATCATGTAATCGGTGTACTGCTCCCAGAGGGGCTTGTTCAGCCCCATATCCTCACGGTAGCGCTGGATCGTCTCTTCAGAGGCGTAGTCGCCCAGCACCGCACGCGCGGCGTCGCCGGGGATGACGCGCACCACGAAAAAGATGATGGTGACGACGACGATCAGCGTGGGAATGGCCAACAACAGACGTCTCAGGATATGCCTGAACATTGACAACCTCCCATGCATTCTCCTTGGTGGGTAATCCGGGGGGCGCGTGGCGCCCCAGCCGTCTCGGCGAGGGCCGGAAACGGCTCGCCCGGCCGGCGAGGCATGAAGCCCGCAGCCGGCAACGATGCCGCGTTTCCCGGGTCCGGTAGGTTCCCGCCCAACGCGACATACACCTTGCGCTCGATTTCGTGAGACTGAGTGTCGCACACGCCGTTTGGCCCCGTCAAGACGTATGTGCCGCATGATATGGCCACATCGAGGATGGCTGCGGCTTCGCGCCGACGTGTGGGATCGTCATCGCACGACGTTGTCGCGTTAATACGCCGAGGGCCGGGGCAATACGCCCCGGCCCTCGCGCTGATCCGATGGATCGGAGCGGTTAGCCCTCCTGGCTGATCGACGTGGTCTCGTCGATGCCCGGATAAAGGCTGACCACGGCCTGCAGCTCGTGCCCGTAGTCTACGGCCTCGGAGCGCGCGTAGACCTGGTTCACGTAGAGGAGGCCCATGGCCGCGAAGTTCTTCTGGATCTCGACCGCGGCCTCCTTCCAGATCTCGGCCTGGGCGTCGGCGTCTGTCTCGGCGCGGGCCTGGTCGCGGAGGTCATCGACCGTGAAGTGCGAGAAGTTGGTCACGCCACCATCCGTCGTGAAGAACTGGGTGAGGTAGGTATCGGCCGTCGGGCGGTAGGCGATGTAGATGACGATCGGGTTGCGGCCCGCGCGAATCTGCTCGTGCATCGTCGCGTGCTGGACGACCTCGAGATTGATCGTGATCCCGACCTGGCGGAGTTCCTCGGCAAGCACCTCATAGTTGATGCGGTAGCCCGTCTGCTCCGAGGAGATAAGGTCCATCTCGAACCCGTCCGGGTACCCGGCCTCCGCGAGGAGCTCCTTGGCGCGGTCGATGTCCTGCGCCGGGTTGACGCCGGCCTCGTTCGCCTCGTCCTCGGTCAGCCCGCCCGGCATGAGGTCGGCCGGGACAACGGAGTAGACCGGTACGCCGACCGGGTCGCCGAAGAGGGCGACGTGGTTCTCGCGGGAGATGGCGAGGAAGATCGCCTCGCGGACTTTCGCGTCGCTCAGGATCTCGTTCTCGACATCGAGGCTGATGAAGGTGACCTCGCCGACACCGAAGACGTCCGCCGCCAGCCCATCGATCGCGTTCATACGGTCGACCCACTGCGCCTCCGGCAGGCCGGCGATGACGTCAACATCACCGGACTGCAGCGCCAGCTCGCGGCTGGTCGTGTCGGCGATGAAGCGGACCTCGACCCCGTCCAGTTGCGGCGCGCCACGGAAGTAATCCGGGTTCGCGGTCAGCATGACGTTGTTCTGCGGCGTGTGGGATTCGAACAGGAACGGACCGGTGCCGACCGGATTCGTGATGTAGTCATCCGCGCCGATCGCCTCGAAGGGCGCCTTCGGGACAACATAGCCGCCGGAGTAGTTCGCGACCTTCGGCAGGAACAGGTTCTCGGACATCGCCTGCGGCACGGTGATCTGGAAGGTCCCATCCTCGCCGGCGGCGAACGTCCAGCCCTCGTAGTCACCGGCGTACGCGGACGTATCCGGGTTCGCGACGGACTCAAAGGAGAACACCACGTCGTCCATGGTCAGCGCGGCGGCATCGACGCCCTCGGTCGGGTGGATCATCACGTCGTCGCGCAAGGTGAAGGACCACGTTTGGGTGCCGTCCTCATTCTCGGTCGTGGTCGGCATCTCGGTCGCGATATCCGGCTCGAATTCGGTCGATGTGCCCGGCGTGAAGCGGACGAGGGCGTTGAAGACCATATCGACGATCGCGCGGTCCTGCGTGGTCGTCGCGAAATGCGGGTTCAGGTTGCCGATATCGGAAACGTTCATCGCCATGCGGAGCATGGCGCCGTCCTGCTGCGCGCCAACAACGGCGGGCGAGGAGATCAGCGTGCCGAGGGCGCCGGCGCCGGCCAGCTTCGAGAAGGTACGTCGGGACAGGTTCATGGAGTTACTCCCTTGTGAAATGCCGTCGGCATGCATGGTGTCGCGACTTCCCGGAGGTGATCCGGGGACGGTCGTGTGCGACGCGACGCAGCGGAAACGCCGAACGGGACGTCTGCTCCGCCTGGGCGGAGTCGCGCTGACGAGCATGCACATTCGTTTGGTACGTACCCGGAGTGTCGCATGACCCACGAAATATCGTCAAGAACGGCTCCTCGTTGACATGCGAGTGGGGCGTCGCGAGAATGCCGTATTCGCCCTGGGAAGGGCATGTGGTGTGACGCGGCGAGGAGGCGGCAATGGGACATGTCATCGTGGTGGGCGGCGGGATCGTCGGTGCGTCGGTTGCCTGGCGGATGGCCCAGTCCGGTATGCGTGTCACGCTCCTCGAGCGCGGTGGGCTCGGCGAGGGCACCACGCTCGCCAGCTTCTCGTGGCTCAACGGGAGCTTTATCGAGGACAAAGACTACTTCCTGCTCAAGCTCGACGCGCTTGCCGAGTATCGCGCCCTCGTCCGCGAGCTGGGTACCCCGCGCTGGCTGCACATGGATGGCCATATCGAGTGGAACTCGGCGGCGAACGAGACGGTCGATGCGCGCGGCTCCGATGGCCTGCCAGTCGCCGACGCTGGGCTCAGCGGCAGCGAGCGTTTGCGCAAGAAGGTGCGGACGCTGCGTGAATGGGGCTTCACGGCGGAGACGCTGCCGATCCGCGAGCTGCGCGCGTTGGAGCCGGACCTGATCGCTCCGCCCGATGTCGAGGAGTTCGCCTGGTACCCGGGGGAGGGCTACATCGAGCCGGTTGACGCGGTCGGCACGCTGGTCGCAGAGGCGCGACGGCATGGCGCAGGTGTCGTCACACATGCGAACGTCGCATCCCTGCTGATGCGTGGTGGCCGGGTGACGGGCGTGGCGCTGGAGAGCGGCGAAACGATCGAGGCGGACGCTGTGGTGTCGTGCGCGGGGCACTGGACGCCGGAGATCGTGCGGATGGTCGGCCGCGAGCTGGCCATGGCGCCCGTTGATGGGGTGGTTGCGGTGTCCGGCCCGACGGCGGCGCGGCTGCGGGCGGTGCACCACAACGAGGAGCTCAGTCTGCGCCCGGACGGGGCCGGCCGGATCATGATGCGGCATTACAGCTTCGACCGGATGGTGGACGCCAGCACGCCGGTGACGCCCTTGCCCGCATGGACCGAAGAACTGATGGCGCGGGCGGTTCGTTCGCTGCCGGCGCTGGCGTCGACGCGAATCGAGGCGATCCGGATCGGGACGCGTCCGATCCCGGCGGATGGGCTGCCGGCGGTTGGGCCAGTGCCGGGCGTCGAGGGGTTGTACGTTGTCGCGGCGCATGGAGCGGTGACGCTCGGCCCGCTGTTCGGACGGATCGTGACGCGCGAGATCGTGCACGGCGAGCGGGACGAACGACTGGCCCCGTTCCGCCCGGACCGGTTGATCACCGACGTCTCATAGCCCAGGACCTCGCAGCTGTGACCGGTGTCCGGGGTGTTCGCGCCAACCCCGGACAGGAAGTCCGGGGCTACGGTAGAAGGGGCGTTGAGCTGGAGGAGGGGCACCCGTCTGGGCACCCCTCCTCCCTGTTTGCATGACTTGTCGCGCCGGTTACTCGGCGGCGAGCGACGTCGTCTCGTCGATGCCCGGGTAGAGCTGAACGACGGAGGTCAGCTCGTGACCGTAGTCGACGCGGTCCGACTTCGCGTAGACGAGGTTCTTGAGCACCAGGCCGGTGCCGGCGAAGTTCTTCTGGATCTCGACCGCCGCGTCCTTCCAGAGCTGGGCCTGGGCGTCGGCATCCGTTTCGGCGCGGGCCTGGTCGCGCAGGTCGTCGACCGTGAACTTCGAGAAGTTCGTGACCCCGCCATCGGTGGAGAAGAACTGCGTCAGGTAGGTGTCGGCCGTCGGGCGGAACGCGATGTAGATCACGATCGGGTTGCGGTCGGCGCGAATCTGCTCGTGCATCGTCGCGTGCTGGACGACCTCCATGTTGACGGTGATGCCGACCTGGCGGAGCTCCTCGGCGAGGACCTCGTAGTTCATGCGGTAATCGTCCATTTCGGACGTGACGAGGTCGATCTCCAGGCCATCGGCGTAGCCGGCCTCCGCAAGGAGCTCCTTGGCGCGCTCGATGTCCTGCGGGAACTCGACGCCGGCGTCGGCGGCTTCCTGCTGGGTCAGGCCGCCCGGCATCAACTGCGCCGGGACGACGGAGTAGACGGGCTCACCGACCGGCTCGCCGAAGAGGGCGACGTGGTTCTCGCGCGAGATGGCGAGGAAGATCGCCTCGCGCACCTTCGCGTCGCTGAGCACCTCATGCTCGACGTTGAGGTTGATGAACGCGATCTCGCCGACGCCGAAGACTTCGGCGGAGACGCCGTCGATGCCGTTGATGCGCTCGACCCACTGGGCCTCCGGCAGGCCGGAGATCATGTCGACATCGCCGGACTGTAGCGCCAGCTCGCGGCTGGTCGTGTCCGCGATGAAGCGGACCTCGACGCCACCGAGCTGCGGGGCGCCACGGAAGTAGTCGGCATGCGCGGTGAGCATGACGTTGTTCTGCGGGGTGTGGGATTCGAACGCGAACGGGCCGGTGCCCACCGGGTTGGTGATGAAGCTATCGGCGCCGAGGGCCTCGTAACCCTTCTGCGGGATGACGTAGCCACCGGAGTAGTTGGCGACGTTCGGCAGGAACAGCGTCTCCGAGATCGGCTCGGGGACGGTGACCTGGAAGGTGCCATCATCGGCAACCGCGAAGGTCCAGTCCTGATAGTTTCCGGCGTAGGCCGACATATCCGGGTTGGCGGCCTTCTCGTAGGAGAAGAGCACGTCGTCCACGGTCAGTTCGGCGGATTCCGCGCCCTCGGCGGCGTGCGTCATGACGCCCGTGCGGATCTTGAACGACCAGGTCTGTGTGCCGTCCTCGTTCTCAGTCGGGGTCGGCATCTCCTCGGCGAGGTCCGGCTCGAACGTCGACGAGTCACCGGGTGTGAAGCGGACAAGGCCGTTGAAGACCATGTCGACGATCGTACGGTCCTGCGTGCCGGAGGCGAAATGCGGATCGAGGTTGCCGATATCGGCCGCGTTGGTCGCGAAGCGGAGGACCGGCGCCTCGCCATCCTGCGCGGCAACGAGGTGCGTCGCCGCACCGGTGGCCGTGACGCCGCCGGCGACTGCCGTAGCGCCCACCATCTTCGAGAATGTGCGTCGTGAAAGGGTCATGCTCGTTTCTCCATCGTGTCGATCAGCAACGAATAGCCGCTGGGCCGGCGTGCCGGCCCCTACCGAGATCTTCATGCCAGCGACGTGAACGGGCGCGCCGCCTGCTCGCCGGTGTGTCCGGCAAGGCGGGTCACCGTGCGGCTCGAAGCACCGGACACATGCCGTGCGCTTCCGTCGAGAACAAGGCTGACTATGACGATATTCAGTGTGTCAAATGTCGCATAATCCGGGCCCCTCGTCAAAGAATGACGCCAGGATCGGGTACGGATGCCTTGACGGAACGTTGTGCTGCGCATAGGGTCGCGGGCAGAAGCGGATGGACGTCACGGACCGCGTGCAGGACAGGAGGATTGGGGGAATGGACGCGATCGTGATCGGCGGCGGCGTGGTTGGCATGGCCACCGCGCTACGGCTGGAGGAGCTGGGCGCGCAGGTCACCCTGCTGGAGGCCGGCGAGCTGGGGGCCGGGGCGTCGCGGGCGACGTTCGGCTGGATCAACGCGAACAACAAGACGCCGGAGCGGTATTTTCGGCTCAACGCGGACGGCATGAACGAGTATCGCCGCATGCAGCGGGAGTTCGGGCGGCCGCTCTGGGCGCGTTTCGACGGGCACGTCGAGTGGGATGTTCGCGAGGGCGGCAAGGCGCGCCTCCGGCAGAAAGTCGACCGCCTGCGCGGCTGGGGGTACGACGCGGAGCTGGCATCGCCGCGCGATATCCGGCGGCTTGAGCCCGATGTGCGCATTCCGGAAGAGGTCGACGAGATCGCCTGGTACCCGCAGGAAGGCACAATGGACTCGGCGCTGATGATTGGTGCCTTCGCCCGTCGGCTTCGCCTCGGCAATGGCGAGATTCGCACGGGCACGCCCGTGACGCGGTTGCTGGTCACCGGAGCGCGCGTGACCGGTGTCGAGACCGCTGGCGGCGAGCGGCTCGCGGCCGACATCATCGTGGTGTGCACCGGCAGCGTCGCGCCGGACCTGCTGGGCCAGGTTGGGCTCGCATTGCCGATGGCCCCGATGGTCGGCCTCATCGCGGTCTCGGGGCCGTCGACCTCGCAGCTCCGCGCGGTCGTCCACAACGGCACGGTCGACCTGCGGCCGGACGGCGCGGGACGGGTGCTTATGCGGCACTATGACTTCGACGCGATGGTGACGGCCGAGACGCCGGACCGTCCGGTGCCCTCCTTCGCCGACGACCTCCTGGCCCGGGCGACCCATGTCGTTCCGGCGCTCGCGGGCAGCGGCGTGGATGCGGTGCGGATCGCGACGCGGCCGATTCCCGGCGACGGCATGCCAGTCGCGGGGTTCGTGCCGGGCGTCGATGGGCTGTACACGCTGGTGATGCACAGCGGAGTGACGCTCGGGCCCCTGCTGGGCCGGCTGGCGGCGCGCGAGATCGTCGAGGGCGACGTCGACGCTCGCCTGGAGGCGTTCCGCCCCGGCCGGGAGATGCGCCGGCCGGAGTCGGTGAAGGAGAATTAGACGCGGCTTCTTGCCGAAAGGGAGGACATGTCGACCAGCGACGAGCCTGTTGACATGGTGCCTTGTGGTCGAAAGTCCTCAGCTACGCTGGTGTCATCGAGGTTCGTTCCGTGAAGTTCGGGTAAAGCTGGATGGAGAGATTCAGGTCGTGCCCGTAGTCGACACGGCTGGACCGCGCGAAGACGTTGTTGTTGTAGAGCAGGGCCTTCACCGCGAAGTTGGCCTGGAGCTCGATCATCGCTTCCTTCCAGATCTCGACCTGGCGGTCCGGGTCTGTTTCGGCCCGGGCGGCGTCCCGCAGATCGTCCACCGTGTAGTGTGAGAACCCGACCACACCGCTCTCCTCGGTGAAGAAGTGGGTGAGGTAGAAGTCCACGCTTGGCCGGAACACCGGGTAGAACACCACCGCGTTCCGTCCCTGCCGGATCAGCTCGTGCATCGCGGCATGCTGGACAACCTCCAGGCTGACGTTGATGCCGATCTGACGGAGTTCCTCTCCGAGGATCTCGTAGTGCTGCCGGTAGATCGGTAACTCGGAGGTCACGAGCTCCATGTCGAACCCGTCTCCGACGCCGGCTTCCTGCATCAGCTGCTTCGCCCGCTCGAGGTCCTGCGGGAAGAGGACCCCTGCCTCGGCGGCTTCTTCTTCGTTGAGCCCGCCCGGCACGGAGTCGTACGGCGCCACGGAGTAGACGATCTTGCTGACCGGCTCGCTGGCGAGATTCGCGTGCTCGATGCGGCTGATGGCCAGCACGATCGCTTCCCGGATCCGGGAATCCTGCAGCAGCTCATGCTGGGTATCGAGGTGGAGCGCCAGCACCTCACCGACGCCGAAGACGTCGGCGTTGATGTCCGGGTTCTCGGCGAACCGGTTAACCCACAGGGCGTCTGGCAGGCCCTGGATCACCTCGACGTCCCCCGACTGAAGGGCCAGCTCGCGGCTGGTCGTGTCCGCGATGAAGCGGACTTCGACGCCACCGAGCTGCGGAGCGCCGCGGAAGTAGTCGTCATGCGCGAGCAGGAGCACGTTGTTCTGCGGCGTGTGGGACTCGAACCGGAACGGCCCGGTCCCGACCGGCTGCATGATGAACGCATCCTTACCGATCGCCTCATACGGCTGGCGAGGAACGATGTGGCCACACAGGTAGTTGGAGATCTTGGGGAAGAACAGGGACTCTGTCTGCGCGGCCGGCAGCGTGATCGTGACGGTGAGATCATCGGGCGCGTCGATGGTCCAGTCCTTGTAGTCCTGGTAGAAGCCGGACGTTTCCGGATCGCCGGATTTGCGCAGCGAGAAGACGACATCGTCCGAGGTTAGCTGGTAGGACCCGGTCGCGGCGCTCGGATGCACCATCACATCGTCCCGGAGGGTGAAGGTCCACGTCTGGGTGCCATCGTCGTTCGTTTCGGCGGTCGGCATCTCGGCGGCGATGTCGGGCTCGAATTGCGACGCGTCGCCCGGGACGTACCGGATGAGCGCGTTGAAGACCATGTCTCGGACCATCCAGTCCTGGTAGGTCGTCGAGAAATGCGGATCGAGATTGAAGACATCGGAGGCGTTGGCGCCGACTCTCATGATCGGGCGGTCGTCCTGGGCGAAGGCCAGGGGGACGTTGGTGGAGAGAACGCCGGCGGCGGCGGTTGCGCTCGCCATCGAGGCGAAGCGTCGTCGGGTCATACCCATAGAGATACCTCCGTGGCCGAAGCGGTGCCGGCCGATACCATGCGGTCGACGCCGGCAGCGATCGCCGGCGAGGCTGAAGCACGTCACCAGGGACAAAGGCGCTGACCGGGAGGTGATCCGACCACCGGATAGGGTGGTTCGTCGAGCACCGGCGCAGGATATGCGCGCCGGGTGCAGGGGTCGTTGCCTCGCAGAACGTCCGCTGGGTTGTCTCAGTGCCGCAGAGTATTGCATAGAGCGTGCCGCAGCGTCGAATGCCACAACGTGCACAAATTCCACCGGTGACTTACAATTGCATAGTTGCCTATGAAGGATGGACGGGATGGTGCCATGGCACGAAACTCGCTTCCCTCCATGTGTGACAAGGGACTTGCCAGGACCCTGCCACAGAGCGGCGGGCTCATCACGACGAACTCAAAAGGAAGACGCATGACGACGAAGGTTGATATCTGGGTGGACCCGGTGTGCCCGTTCGCGTGGGTGACCTCGCAATGGTTGTTGCAGGTCGAGAAGGTGCGCGACGTTGAGGCGCGGTTCAACATCATGAGCCTGGCCTATCTCAACGATGGCCGTGAGGGTATGTCTGACGACTACCGCAAGATGATGGCGAACAGCTGGGGTCCGGTTCGCGTCGGTATCGCGGTCGAGCAGCAGTACGGCAAGGACGGCCTGCGCGCGTACTACCTGCAGATCGGGACCATGCGCCACAACGACAAGCGCGGGTTCAGCCGCCGCTCCTACGAGACGGCGCTGGAGCGCGCCGGGCTGGATCCCGCCCTGGCCGCGGCCGCCGAAGACGCCTCGCTCGATGATGCCCTGCGCGCCAGCCACCACGCCGGCATGGACGCCGTCGGCTCGGACGTCGGGACGCCGGTCATCCACTTCCCGCGACCGGATGGCACGACATCCGCCTTCTTTGGGCCGGTGATCGTTAAGGCGCCGACGGGCGACGAGGCGGGGCGACTTTGGGACGGCCTGTCGGCGATCGCGACGACCGAAGGCCTGTACGAGCTCAAGCGCACGCGTGACCGCTCGCCGGAGTTCCTGCCGATGGACGAGATGGAGACCGCCGCGGCCGACTAACCTCGGCTCCGTCCCGACGAGATTCGAGAGCCCGGCCCTGCAAGGGAATGCCGGGCTCTCTTGTGGCCAGATCAATGCTATACATTGGGAAGTGAATACGTGTCGTTCTGGTCTATGATCGATGTCGAGTTCTGATACTTGACACGTAACGACTAAGACTCTATACTCATGAGAGTTCGGAGCGGGGTGGTAACGAGGCCACGCCGACACTCCACAACGATGCAGGATGTGGAAGCCTGCTGTGAACGTTGACCGATCAGGAGGAAATCACCATGGTTACCCGTTTTCCAATGTCTTCCCTTGCCGGTGACATGATCAGCCTGCGCAGCGCGATGGATCGCCTCTTCAACGAGAGCTTCGTCCCGGGCACAGCCCAGAACGCGAACCGCGCGATGCTGCCGCTGGACGTCTTCTCGAATGAGAACGAAGTCGTGATCCTCGCCGCGGTGCCGGGCATCCAGCCGGATGACCTGAACATCTCGATCGACAAGAGCACGGTGACGCTTGCCGGCACGATCCGCAGCGCGGCCGAGTCGGAAGAGGGCCAGAACGCCTCGTGGCACCTGAGCGAGCTCAGCTACGGCTCGTTCGAACGCTCGCTGACGCTACCGTTCGAGTTCGACGCGAACCGGGCCGAGGCGTCGTTCGACAACGGCATGCTGCGCCTCGTCCTGCCGAAGGCTGAGAGCGAAAAGCCGCGCCAGATTAAGGTCACGGTCGGCTCCGGCAACCGGGCCACGGCGGAGGTCTCCGAAAAGGCGGAATCCGCCTCTTAATTCCCCTGACGACAAGCGAGTCGCGCCTGCCCATCCGCTCACATCCTGCCTGGCAGGCGCACCGATTGTCTTCCTGGCGCACATCCCCAGCCAGCCATCCCTGTGCGCCCGGAGGTCCCCCGGTGATCAGTGTTCCAGCCCCACATCCTGCCCCCTGATCATCGGGCCGCACCAATAATCGTCAAACATCGTTCACCATGATCCCCGGCCCGCGGTCGACAACCCCGCGGACATCCTGACGCGGGCCGCATCCATCCCAACGAAACCCGCCACCTGCGACGACCGTCGTGGATGGCGGGTCTTCCTATTTGCCGAACGTGTGGCGGCCATTAACGAAGGGGAGCCGGCGAGCATGCTCACCGGCTCCCCTTTGTGGTGCATCGGCGCCGTGACTTAGCCCTGGCGATCCGCCTGGGCCCATGCGGCGTCCTTCGTCAGGCTGTCGAATTGTTTCACGAACGCGATCGCGAACCCGACGACGCGTTCGATCCAGACTTCGCCCCGCTCCTTCGTGCCGCCGGTGCCATCACCGGTCACGCCGTTCGGCGCGATGTCGTCGCTCTCGAAGTAAATCGTGCCGGGCACGCTCTGGCCTTCAACCTTCACCTTCGCGTAGCCGGCCGGGTCCCAGCCCTGGAACGACTGGAACGTGCCGGTCTCGATGCGGTCCCAGGTTACGTCTTCGGGGAACATCGCGAGCATGGCGGAGGTCTCAGGCTCCGCGCCGTGGCCGTAGGCCTTATCGACGTCATCGTACTGGTCGCGCATCAGGGCGTACCCGAGCGACCACGGGTAGACGCTGCCGACGAGGATGCCGTGGCGCTCGCGCATGATACGCGCGACGCGTTCGATAACGATCTCGTTGCCGCCATGGTTGTTGACGAAGACGAAGCGGCGGAAGCCGGAGCGAATATAGCCCTCGACGACCTCCTCGAGCAGCCGCGCCAGGGTATCGTGCGAGATCGAGATGGTGCCGGGGAAGTTCCGGAACACATCCGAGCAGCCGTAGTTCAGGCCAGGGGTCACGAATGCGTCGGTCGCATCGGCGGCGCGCGTGGCGACAAACTCCGCCACCATGTTGTCCGCGTTGACCGGCATATGCGGCCCGTGCTGCTCCACTGTGCCCATCGGGATCAGCAGGACGGGGTTTGTCGCCGCGACCTCGCCGACCTCGCTGAAACTGAGCCGCCCGAGTTCTTTCGTCCGGAATGTCATTGAACGTGTGCCTTTCATCGCTCCAAAGCGGATAAACGCTACTTGCTGCCCTTCAGGCGCGGGTCGAGCGCATCGCGCAGGCCGTCGCCGAGGGTATTGAGCATCAGGATCGTCACGCCGATCACGACCGATGGCGCGATCAGCAGGTGCGGGTACATCTCCATAAACGGGCGGGCGCCGGAGATCATATTGCCCCAGGTCGGAGTGGGTGGCTGGGCGCCGAGGCCCAGGAACGAGAGGCCGCTCTCGACGAGGATCGCCAGCCCAAGGCTCAGCGAGACCTGCACGAGAATCGGCGCCATTACGTTTGGAAGGATCGCCGTGCGCAGGATTCGGCCATCCGTTGCGCCGATCACGCGCGCGGCCTGCACGTATTCCGCCTCGGCGATCTGCAGTGTCGAGCCATAGACGATGCGTACGAAGCGGGGCGTGTAGATCACGCCGATGATGATGATCAGGTTGCGGATGCTCGGCCCAAGGAAGGCGACCATCGCGATTGCCAGCACGATCGTCGGGAAGCTGAGCAGGATGTCCATCGCGCGCATGATGAGGGCCTCGGTGAACCCTTTCAGGTAGCCCGCGATGAGCCCCAGCGTGACACCGGCGATCGTCGCGATGGCGACGGAACCGGCGGCGACGCCGAGCGACACGCGACCGGCGTAGATGAGCCGGCTGAGCACATCGCGCCCGAAGTCGTCCGTCCCGAGGAGATACTCGCCACCCGGCGCCAGGAGCGGCATGCCGAGCAGCTTGGTCGGGCTGTAGGGCGCGACCAGCGGGGCGGCGACGGTCACCAGCATGATCAGCGTCAGGACCGCCAGCGGAATGGCCACGCGTGGCCGCCGCAGGATCTTCCACCGGGCGCTGCGCGCGGGTTTCGTGACAAGGGCCGGCTGCCCATGCGTGGCGGGCGCCGGGATGCCGCGGGGACGGGTAGCCGTGGTCTCCATGGTGCCTCCTACGTCAGCCGGATGCGCGGGTCGAGCACGGCATAGAGAATATCGACGACGACGTTGATGACGATCGTGAGGATCGCGATCACAAGCACCACGCCCTGGACCACCGGGTAGTCGCGCGAGAGCACGCCCGACATCAGGAGGGTGCTGAGCCCCGGCCAGTTGAAGATCTGTTCGACGATCACCATGCCGCCGAGCAGCGTCGCGACCTCGAGGCCGACGATGCTGACGACGGGGTTGATCGCGTTGCGGAGGGTGTGCCGCCGGATCACCTTTCCTTCGGCGACGCCCTTGGCTCGCGCGGTCCGTACGTAGTCCTGCCGGAGCACCTCGAGCATCGAGGAGCGCGTCATCCGCAGGATGACGGCGGCGTTGCCGATCGCCAGGGTAGTGCTCGGCAAGATCAGCAGTTTCAGGTGCGCGATCGGGTCATCCGTCCAGCCTACAAAGCGTGACTGCGGGATCCAGCCCAGCTTTAGCCCGAAGACGAGGACCATCACGGTGCCGATCACGAAGCTCGGCAGCGAGAGGCCCAGCATCGCGAAGGAGCTCAGCGCGAAATCTGGCCAGCGGTTGGAGCGGATCGCCGCGATGGTACCGAGCGGGATCGCGATCAGCAGAGAGAGCACGATCGAGAGCACGATCAGCTCCAGGCTGTTCACGATCCGGTCGGCGATGTCGCCGGAGACGCTGCGACCGCTGATGATCGAATCGCCGAGGTCGAAGCGCATGGCGCCACCGAACCAGTCGACGAATTGCTCCCAGAGCGGCCGGTCGATGCCGAGCCGGTGGCGCATCGCGGCGACCTGCTCCTCGTTGGCTGTCTCCCCGAGGATCGCCCGTGCCGGATCACCCGGCACGAGGCGAAGCATCAGGAACACGAGGGTCGCGACGATCACCACTTGCCCGACGAGGGTCAGCAGCCGGCGGGTGATGAATCGTCCCATGCCTACTTATCCAGCCAGATCTCACGCATGGTGATCGGCACCCAGCTCGCGAGATGGACGTAGCCCTTGACGTAGCTGGCCATTGCCTCACCCTGGGTTCGGCGAATGGAGTAGATCCACGGCACGATCTCGATCGCGCGCGCCTGGACATCGTGATAGATCTCGTTGCGGCGCTCCTCATCGGTCGAGAAGCGACCCTCCTCCAGCAGCTTGTCCATCTCCTCGTCAGCGAAGCGGAACCACTCCGCGTTGCGCCCGGTGCTGTGGTAGTAGTTCCAGAGGAAGTCCGGGTCACCGTAGTCGATCGCGGTCCCCCAGGAGTGCACCGGGAAGGTGCCATCGGCGACCGTTTGGCGGAAGGTCAGCCACTCCTGCAGCTCGAGGTTGACGTTGATGTTGGCGTTTGCTAACTCGGCCTGGGCCGCCTCGGCGGGACGGGAGATGACCGAATAGGTCGAGGTGCTAACCATGTCGATGTCGAGAGGATTGTGCCCGGCCTCATCGAGCAAGGACTTCGCCTTCTCGTAGTCGCCGGTGAAAGAACCGTCGAGGTCCGGGGAGTAGCCGATCATACCCTCGGGGATCACGCCACCGGTAATCGGAGAGCCGTAGCCGGCGAAAGCCGTCTGGACCATCGTCTCGCGGTTCATGCCGTGGGCGAACGCCTGGCGCACCTTCACATCGCTGACCGGGTCCATCTCATGGTTGAACCCGACCCACCCGAAGCCGGACACGCTGTCCGAGAGGAAGGTGAAGGTTGGATCGTTCTCGATGATGCCCATCTGCGTGTAGGGCACGTAGTCTACAAACTCCACGCTGCCGGAGCGCAACGCGGTCATGCGGGTGGTGTCGTCCGGCATCGGCTGGTAGGTGATGCCGTCAAGGTAGGGCAGCCCTTCGATGAAGTAGTTCGGGTTCTTCTCCAGCGTGATCGATACGCCGGGGATGCGCTCCTTGAAGATGAACGGGCCGGTGCCCATCATCTCTACCTTCGGGTCGACGCCGCTCTCCATCCACGCCTGCGACACGATGTAGCTGTTCGTGCTGGCGAGGATGAACGGGAACGCGGCGAAGGGGCGGGCGAAGGTGAGGTTTACGGTCGTCGGGTCTTCCGCGACGATGTCCGTCACCTCGGCGAAGTATGGGCCGTTCGAGGACGCCATCTCGGGATCCTGAATGCGCTTCAGGCTGAAGACGACATCGTCCGCGGTCAGGTCGGAGCCGTCGTGGAACGTCACGCCCTGGCGAATCTTCACCTGGTAGGTGGTGTCGTCGACCCAGCCGAACTCCTCGGCGAGGTCGCCGATGAGCTGGTTGTCGTGGTCGTAGGTCAGCAGGGTGCTGTAGACCATGAGCTTGACGGAGGTCGACGCGGCGCCGGTGCTGATATGCGGCTCGAAGTTGGACGGGTCGGTGGAGAGCCCGTAGATCAGGGTGCCACCGGGTTTCGGGGTGGCGTCTTGCGCGCGGGCAGCGCGGGGGAACGAGATGCGCGGTGAGGCGCTTGCCGTTGGAAGGAGGATCGAGCCTGCCGTGGCTGCGGCTCCGACGCCCAGGAGGGAGCGCCGGGTCAGGGTTCGGGACAACGCGGAGCGGTTTCGGACAGTCATGCCTTGCTTCCTTTCAATGAAGCGCGAATGGGGTGTCTGTCGAATCGGGCGTGTGTGCCTCTCAGGCCACGGGAACGGGCTCGAAGACCTCCTTCCGGCGGTTGGCGAGCGACGGCAGCTCGCGGCGAATGGTGGCGAGACGTGCGAAGTCCAGTTCGGCAATCGCGAACCCGTTGCCGTCCTGTGCCGTCGCCAGGACTGTCCCCCAGGGGTCCACGATCATGGAGCGACCGAAAGTGGCCCTGCCATTCTTGTCCACGCCCTGCTGCCCGGAGGCGAGCATGAAGCACTGGTTCTCGATGGCTCGGGCCCGAATGAGCGGTTCCCAGTGATCCTTCCCGGTGTAGAGCATGAAGGCGGCGGGAACGAAGACGAGCTCGGCGCCGCGGACTGCGAGTTCGCGGTAGAGCTCGGGGAAGCGGATGTCGTAGCAGATGGTGAGGCCGGCGGTATGGCCCTCGATGTCGGCGGTCACGATATCGTCGCCGGGGGCGATGCTGGCGGATTCGAGGGCATCGACGCGACCGGGAATCTGAACGTCGTAGAGGTGGAGCTTGCGGTAGCGGGCGACTTCGTTGCCGGCGCGGTCGAAGAGGACGCTGGTGTTATAGGTGCGGTCGTCGCCCGGGATGGCCTCATGGATCGAGCCGGCGAGGATCCAGACGCCGAGATCGCGGGCGGTCTCCGCGAAGCGATTCGAGACGGGGCCGGGAATGTCGGTCTTGATGGCGGCGACCTGCTCCTTGTCGCCGTGGAAGTCGATCATCTCGGGGAGCACGACGATGTCGGCGCCGGCCATGACGGCCTGGCGGACGAGATCGAGGCAGGTCGAGATGTTCTCATCGACGTCCTCGCCGATATGCACCTGAACGACGGCAGCTTTCACGGGTACGGCCTCCCTGTATGGATGTATTACGGATATATCCAATGCGGCGCCGTTGCCACGGTCCCTGAAGATGTGTGAATGAATCCATCATACAGGGGCTTTGGAGGCTGTCAACACGTCTGTCCCGGATTGCTTTAGGCGGGGTGGGAATGTCCCTGGGAATTGGCATGACCCGTAACCAGGCGCTGCTGCCGCGTTTGAGAGTTGTCGATGTGCTGGACGGCCAGGGCGCGCGCGGTGGCCGCATCGCCGGTGGAGACGGCCTCGACGAGGTCGATGTGGAGGGTGTGCACCGTGCTGACCCCAAGCCCCTGTTGCGCGCGGAACCAGAGGCGGAGGGATTGGAGATTCAAGTTATCGCTGGCTTCGGCGAGGAAGCGGTTCTGCGTGGCGCGGGCGATCGCGGCGTGGAGGGCGTAATCGATCTCCACCGACTCGTAGACCATGCCACGGTGGGAGGCGTCGACAAGACGATCGCAAATGGTGCGGATGCGGGTGATGTCGTGCGGCAGCGCGTTCTCGGCGGCGAGCGTGGCGATTTCTGGTTCAACGACGTAACGCGTCTCGTAGAGGGAGCGCATTTCGTGGGCGCTAATGTCGCGAATCATCGGGGCCTGGCGCGGTGGCCAGAAGAGGAGACCTTCAAAGGAAAGCTGCTTCAGGGCTTCGCGCAGCGGGGTGCGGCCGAAGGGGAAGTGGTCGAGGAGGGTCAGTTCGTCGAGCGGGGTTCCGGAGGGGAGGGTGTGAGTCACGATCGCGCGGCGGAGGGAGGCATAGGCGCGCTGGCTCTTGGTCATGCACTGCCGGCGGGCGGTCGATGTGCCATGCGTGTCGAAGCCGTGGACCAACGACCATTCCAGCTCTGTAGCGGGTTGGTCGTCACCGTTCGTCATGGGTATCTGTCGCGTGTCCTCCCGGTCCATGCCTCCGTGCCTCCCTTCCGTGGCCCCGTCCCCCAACGGACCACGTGCTCCCGCCCCTGATGGGCAAGAACGGGAGTCGGATGCCCCGACTCCCGTTCTTGCTGTGTGCTTGCGGTTGCGCACTAGGCGCGGCGGATGGTCTCGTCTGTCTGGGCATCGAAGAAGTGGAGCTTGCTTGGCTCCAGTGCCACCTTGACCTCCTGGCCGCGCTCAAGCTTGACATCCGGGTCCATGCGGGCGGTGATCGTGGCGTTGCGGGTGTCGAGGTAGACGAAGATCTCGTTGCCGAGGAGCTCGACGACGTCGACCGTCACCGGGATGAACGACTCTTCCGGCACAACACCGGCCGGGACGTGCGTGGACTCGACGATGTGCTCCGGGCGGATGCCCATCGTGACCTGCTTGCCGACATAGCCTTCCACCTCGCGGGCCTTGATCTCCGGGACCAGCATGCGGAAGCCCGGCGACGTCGCATAGAGGCGTCCGTTCTGGCCCTCGAGCGTGACGTCGATGAAGTTCATCGCCGGCGAACCCATGAACCCGGCCACGAACTTGTTCTTCGGGTTGTCGTAGAGGTTCTGCGGCGTGTCGAGCTGCTGCAGGACACCCAGGCTCATGACGGCGATGCGGTCGCCCATCGTCATGGCCTCGGTCTGGTCGTGCGTGACGTAGATGGTCGTCGTGCGGACCCGGTCGTGCAGCTTGACGAGCTCGGCGCGCGTCTGGACGCGGAGCTTGGCGTCCAGGTTCGACAGCGGCTCGTCCATCAGGAAGACGTCGGCGTTCCGGACGATCGCGCGGCCGAGGGCAACGCGCTGGCGCTGGCCACCGGAGAGGGCCTTTGGCTTGCGGTCGAGGTAGTTCTCGATGTCGAGGATACGGGCAGCCTCCATGACCCGCTGCTCGCGCTCGGCCTTTGGCACCTTGCGCAGCTTGAGCGGGTAGGCGAGGTTGTCGCGCACGCTCATGTGGGGATAGAGGGCGTACGACTGGAACACCATCGCGACGTTGCGGTCCTTCGGCGGCAGGTCGTTCACGACCCGGTCACCGATGATGATGCGCCCGCCGGTGATCTCTTCGAGACCGGCCACCATGCGCATGGCGGTGGACTTGCCGCAGCCGGACGGGCCGACGACGACGAGGAATTCCTCGTCCTCAATCTCCATACTGAGGTTGTCGACCGCCGGTGCCTCGTTCGGGTTGTACTGCTTGGTGACGCTGTCGAAGATAATCCGGGACATGAGACATGCTCCTTCACCGATTACAGAACCGAGGCGGTCCGGTCCATCCGGTACCTGGCTCCGAGGCGCCCTACGACATGCGTGCCCGGGGTCCGGGATCACGCAATCGGTGGTTCTATCCTGCGCAGATCACGGCGCCTTATGATGTGCTTCCTAGTTTGTACGTGCCCGTGGCGGATTTTGTCAATATCCCCCGCTCCGGGGAATCCCGATGCGATGGACATGGACCACGACCCCGGCATCTTTCGGGTCTGGCCAGTCCGCCTCCAGCGTGGTGGATTCGATGGTCCAACCGCGCTCCCGCGCGCGCTCGACGGCGAGCGTTGACGGCCTCCGTCCCGGCTCCGCAAGAAGCAGGACGCCGCCCGGGGCCAGCACCCGGGTGAAGACATCCAGCACGGGCTCGATGTCCCGCTCTTCATAAAGCACATCTGCTGCCAGGATCACCGGCCATGGGGAACCGTCATCCTGCATCAGGTTGGCGTTGGCGACGCGCCAGTTTACCTGACGGGTGGCGGGCTCGGCTCCGGTGTGCAGTCTGCAGGTCAGGCGCGTCATCAGCAGCGACTCCGGCGCGTAGTCGGTCGCCGTGAGCATCGCTCCGGCTTTGAGCGCGATCGCGGCGGTGATGCCCACACCCGACCCCAGCTCCAACACGGGTTGGCCGGCGACGAGCGATGGCTCGCGCGCGATGGCGGCGGCAAGGGCGATGCCGCTCGGCCAGATCTCTGACCAGTAAGGGAGGTTTTGCTCCGGATCGTCGGCGCTTTGGTCAAGCAGCATCTCGATGTCGACCGGACGGATGACGTCGACCTCCTGCGCCATGCCGGGGATGGCGATGCGCTCATGGCGCAGCTCGCCGACATGCCCGAGCTGGCGGACCAGGTCCTGGACGGCGGGATCGCGACGGGTGTCGGCGGAAAGCGGGAAATCGGTCACGAAGCCTCCGGGAATACGATGGGTGCGGCGCGACGATGCGAAGAAAGGTCGCCCGTGTCGGTGGATGCCCGCCGGCGGGGGCGAGTGCCATGGTGTTGCGTACGGTATACACTGTCCCGCACAAGGACACGACCCGCAGCCATACCAGGGACACCGGGAGCGGAATGGGAACGACGCAGGATGACATCATGGCCGCCATCGAGGCAACGGCGGGGCGGGAGCAGACGTCGCACCGGGCGGTGACGTTCGGCGAGGCGTTGCTGCGCCTGGAGGTGCCCGGCCATGAGCGCCTGGAACGAACCACCTCACTGGCCGCGGCTGCCGGCGGGCCAGAGCTCAACGTGGCGGCCGGGTTGGTCGCGCTCGGCGTCCCGGCCGCATGGGTGTCGACGCTGGCGGATGTTCCCGCGGCGCGGATTATCACGCGGTCAGCTGGTGCGGCGGGCGTTGACCTGTCCCGCCTCCGCTGGGGGCCGTCCGGGCAGGGACGGGTGGGCATCAGCTACGTGGAGCATGCGCCATCGCCACGTCCCTCACGTCTTCTGTACGACGCGGGCGGTACCGCGATGACCAGGCTGCGGCCCGGGTCGTTCGACTGGGCGACGATCCTCGATGGCGCGTCGGTGCTGCATTTTTCCGGAGCCACGCTGGGACTTTCCGCCGGCGTGTGCGCCGAGGCGCTGGAGGCAGTCCAGGTGGCGCGGCGGCTGGGCGTACTGGTGAGCTTCGATCTCGTCTACCGTGATGACCAATGGGGCGAGGCAGAGGCGCGGCAAGCGTTCATGCGGATCGTGCCGGAGGTCGATGTCCTGTTCGCCTCGCGCGGGACGCTGGCGACGTTTTTCGGCATTGAGGGGGCACATGAGGCGGTGCTGCAGCAGGCCGTCGAGAAGCTTGGGGTCGCGGCGGCGACGATCAGCCGCAAGCGCGCCAAGGGCAGCCGGCGGATGACGTTGGAGAGCATGGCGATGGGCAAGAACGGCACGTTTGCTGTGTCCGGGAAGATGGATGTCGAGGTGGTCGATCGGCTCGGTGCGGGCGATGCCTTTGTCGCCGGCTTCCTCGCCGGCTACCTGGAGAACCCTATGGGGCTGACTCGCGCGGTCTCGCTCGGCGCGGCCGCGAGCGCGCTCAAGCTCACCATGCCCGGTGAGTTCCTTTGCGACACCCGCGCCGATGTTGAAGCCCTGATCTCCAACGGCAATTGACGGTCCGGCGCCCCGCGCATGAGGCGCCGGACCTGTCGTTACCGGTCGAGCGTGGCCAACGTATCCCGGACCAGCTCGCTGGCGGTCTGGAGCGTGTCCATGATGCGGTTCTTCTGCCGCTGGAGCTCCGTCTTCAAGAATCCGTAGTCATTCCCCCGCAGCGTCTGCAGCTCCGCCGCTCGCGCCAGGCCCGGGAGCACCGGAAGCTGCAATGCAGGATCAAACTCGTACGGCCCATCGATCGTGAAGAGGACCGGGTTCAGCAGGCGCGAGAGCTTCAGGTGCAGCCGGTTGAAGGTATCGATGTGATCACCGGTGGCGTCGGCGACACGGTCCCGCAGTTCGGTGGCCTGCGTGCGGAACGACTCGGCGAACTGTAGGGCATCCCCGAGCTCGATATGCTCGCCTGCCGCCGCCTGGTACTCACGTATGCGTGAGATGAAGTCGTCCGCAACCGGGACGAAGTCGAAGGGATGAAGCTCCGGCATGCACATGCGGAGGGTCATCGTGACGTAGAGGCGGGTGTCCTCGGCGAGCACATCGCTATCCGCCTTGTCGATCGTGTCCGCCGGGGTGTGCCACCACCAGCCACCGCCGCATCCGCCGACTGCCTTGCGATCCGGATGGTCGACCGGGAGCATGCGGAACGCGCCGAGTGAGGGAAGTCCGACACCGAGGAATGACTGGTCACCGGCCTTGAGCGGGCGGCGGATGTTGGGCTGCTGCCCGGAGAGCTCGTCGACCGCCTGCGCCGTGACGGCCTCGACCTCGCCGCAGTTATAGCGACAGTCCCAGATCTCCGCGCCACGTGAGCCCGGCGAGTCGATATTGAGGTATCCGAGGGCCCGGTTACGAAGCTCCATAAAGTGCGTGTCCGCGTACCAGGTCGACCCGGAGTAGCGCCCGGTGGAGTGCCCGGGCCACCACGCGAATCGCACGCCGTGGAGGAGCTTGTCGCGGTGCTGGCTGAGCACGCGGGCGATCTCGAGGACCGACGCGTCGCCAGTCGCGTTGTCCGTAATCCCCTCATACCAGGAATCGATATGCGAGCCGACCATGAGGAACTTGTCGGATCCGGTGCCAGGGATGTCGGCAACGACCAGCGGAAGGTCGACCCATTCGGTCTCAACGTTCGAGACGACCGTGACGGTGAGCGGGCCCTCCTCCAGCCGGCGCTCGAGCTCGTTTCCGTCGTTGTGCGAAATACCGAGGGCCGGGATGGCGGGGATGCGACCGGCTGTTCGCGTTGTCGGCGTGCCCCAGACCGGTGTCGCGATCATCTCGTGGATGGCGTCCTCGTCGGACGGCCAAATGTGGATATGCGCAAGCGCGCCATGCTCCTGCGCGCGGCGGATGCCATCCGGACCGCCATCCGTCGTGACGACGATCTTTCCCTGGACATTCTTCCCACTGTAGTCGCCGGCGACCGCGCGGTGGCTGAAGATCATCTCGCCTTTGGCGGGCTGGGCGAACGGGATAAAGGCGAGCTCGGCGGTGATGCCGTCCTGGTCGGTCGCGCCGCCGAAGGAGCGGGTGCGCGCCGCGATCTCGGTTCGGGAGCCGTCGCCCTCGTGAACGTGTAGCGACCCCTCGCGCGGCCACGAGATATATGAGGGAAGGATGAGCGTGTCCGGCTCGAGTCCCGCCTCCTTCAGCTGCTCCACGAGGTAGTCTGCCGCGCGTCGCTCATCCTCGGTGCCGCTATCCCGGAACAGGGTGCTGAAATGCTCGAGATCCTTCTGGAGCCGCTGGGCGTCGACGGCGTCCCGGGCGTGTGCTTCGAGCGTGGATGGCTCGGTAACCATGATTCCTCCTGACGGGGAGCCCCGCGGAGCCGACACCGGCGTCGCAGGGCTCCCGTTGTCACATTCCGTTTAGGCGGTCGCGTGGCGGGCGACTTCCGCGGCCTGGACCAGCGTCCAGACCAGCCGGTTCTGTCCGCGTGTCAGGTGGGCGCGGAGGACGCCGAGCTGGGCGCGGTCGTCCTTGACAGCGGGCGCGGACAGTGCCGGTGCGAGGTCCGGCAGCTGCGGGACGCCGAGCGCGGGGTCGTGGCGGAAGGCTTCGGCGCGGCTGTAGTTCACCGTGACCAGCAGGCGCGCGAGGCGACGCTGGGCGAAGTTGAAGGCGCGAGCCTGCTCGTCGGATGGGTTCGCATCGACCGGTGCGGCGGCATAGTAGTCGGCGAGCGCGGCATCCAGGTCGTCCAACGCGCTCATCGAGGCGCTGAAGTCGAAGGCGTCACCGGCCGCGGACTGGTATTTGCCCAGGACGTCGCGGAACTCCTGCGCGGTGCCTCGGAAGTCGAACGGGGCCACGGGCGCGTTGAGGACCCGGAGCAGTGAGGCGGCGTACATCTTCATGTCGCGGAGAAGGACATTCTCGTCGGCGATCTCCATGGTGTCGCCTTCGGTGTGCCACTCGATGTTGGCGCCACAGCCGCCGACGGCATAGTAGTTCTTCTCGGCGCGGAGCTCGTTCGACATCGTCGAGGAAAGCATGTAGAAGCCGGTCAGGCCGATACCGTTGAACGAGTAGTCACCGGCGCGCGGCGGTCGCTCCGTCCTCGGGGTGATGCCCGTCACCTCGGAGATGACCTTGTCCACGAAGGGGACGGTCTCGGACATCGCCGTGAGCTCGTTGTACGTGTCCGCCCAGCGGCAGCCTGGGGAGTCGCAGTTGACCTGTGCCACACAGTTCTTGGCGAGCTCGACGCCGAACGTGTCGGCGAACCAGGTCGATCCGGCGTAGCGACCGTGCGAGTGGCCCGACCACCAGGCGATCTTGAGTGAGCGATGGACGCTCTCGCGGTTCTCCCAGAACACGCGGGCCATCTCCAGCATCGTCGCGTCGCCGGTGGCGTTGTCTCCCACACCCTCGTGCCAGGAATCCAGGTGGCCGTGGAGGAGGACGAACTCGTCCGGCACGGTCGCGCCCGGGATTTCGGCGACCAGCACCGGGATCGTGCGCCAGGCGGTATCCAGCCTGGTCGTGACGGAAACCGTGGCGCCCGCCTTTGCGGCTTCGATCAACTCCTGGCCGTCCGGGTTGTTGATCGCGAGAACCGGGATCGACGGTTGGTCACCCTGGTTGTCCAGGTCCGGCGTGCCCCAGATCGTGGTGCAGATACCCTCATGGATGGCTTGGCCAGGGTTGATGAAAATACCGGCGGCTGCTCCGGCGGCCATGACGTCGTTGAGCTTGCCCGGGGAGGCGAACCCTTCCGTCATCACGATCTTGCCGGTGACGTCCATCCCGCCGAACGTGACGCCCGTTGCGAAGACGTCGCCCGGGTTGTTCCCGACGCTGGTGCTTGGGACATAGACAAGCTCGGCTGTGACGGCTTCATCGCCGGTGGAGACCGACATGGCCGGGGTCTTGGCGCGGAAGGTCTTTCCGTTCGGCCCTTCGAGCGTCACGCTGGCCTCGAGCGGGATCGAGATGAACGTGTCCGGTTCGTAGAGCGTGTACGGGACGCCGAACCGGTCGAGCTCCGAGCACAGGAGGTCGATCGCCTTGCGCTCCTCGTCGGAGCCGGAGAGGCGGACGATCTTCGAGAATTCCTGCACAACCGGCCAGGGTGTGTCCAGCGAGACGCTGTCGAGGATCTTCGCCTCGATGTCGGACGATCCGGGAAGGATGGATGCTTCGTTGGTCTGCATGGTGAGGTTGATCTCCAGCTTGGGCCTATTGTGTGCCGGGCTATGCTCGCTCGGCACGGCAATCACATTGAAAGGTAAGCGCGGTCATTGGAGCGGCTGATCTTTGTATCAAACCTCCTTGATATCTCGTCCAGGCGATCGATCACCGCGGTGGCGCGATCACCCGTGGCCAGGAGCGGGAATCCGTCCTCATCGACCCAGATCGGCGTCAGTTCGACGCCCGGCGGGTCCCCGGGAGTAATGCTGACGATGAACGACTCCGGAGCCATGAAGGCGCGGGGTTTCTCGAAGATGAAGTTGCCGAGGCTGTAGATGATCGGCCGGCCTTTGTAGACCTCGATCGGGTGCAGGACGTGGGAGTGGTGTCCCCAGATGACGTCCGCCCCGGCGTCGATCAACGCGTGTCCCAGCGGTTGCTGGTACTCGGCGAGCAGGCCCTGATAGGGCGACATCCACCACGGCGGCACGCCCCAGTGAATGGCGACGATGACGGTATCGACCTGCTCCCGGAGCTTGCGAACTGCTTCGGTCACGATGTCGACGTCATCCTGGACAGCCCAGGTATGCACGATCGGCATGGTCCCCGGCTGCTCGACGAGCAGGTTCGCATCGACCTCGAACGAATACCCGATCCGGATCGGCGCGATGCCCGGCTTGCCCGGTCCCGCGTCGGATTCGACCGGAAGCGTGCTCGCGACGGAGATCATGCCGACGCGGCCCGCGGACGACTCCAGGATTACCGGCGCCAGCGCGGCGTCGAGATCCTTCCCGGCGCCGCACGCCGGCAGGTTCGCCCCGGCGCACGCGTCAATGGTGTCGAACAGCGCGTCGGGGCCGTAATCCATCATGTGATTGTTGGCCAGGGACACCGCGTCGAGCTCCATGGCCACGATGTCGTCGATAATCTCCGGCGCCGAGCGGAGGTTTGAGTGTTTCGGCACCCGGTACCCCCGGTTCGACAGCGGCATCTCGAGGTTCCCGATGGCGATCCCGTTCGCGCGGAGCGCCGTGAGCGCCGCGTCGAAGCCCGCGACCTCGGCTCGCCGTGCGCGGACCGTTGGGGTCTCGATCATGATGTCGCCGACGAGGCCGATTGCCCCGGCGGGGTCAGAAGGCATGGTGGTTGTCTCCCTCGATGGGCGGTTCCTGAACAGTGCCGGCATCAGTGGCCGCCTTCCGTGTATCGCGGGTCCAGCGCATCCCGCAGCGCGTCTCCCAGGAAGTTGAAGGCGAGGACGACGAGGAGGATGAGCACGCCCGGATAGAGCGGCAGGATCGGGTTGTCAAACAGGTAGGCTTGCGACTTGCTGAGCATGTTGCCCCAGCTTGCTTGCGGCTGCTGGATGCCCAGGCCGAGGTAGCTGAGTGCGGACTCAAGCAGGATCGCGTTCGCCACGCCCAGTGTCGCGGCGACGATGATCGACGGGAACGTATGTGGCACGACATGCCGGAACAGGAGCCGGACGTCCGTCGCGCCGATGGACCGTGCCGCCGTCACGAACTCGTAGTTTCGGTAGCGGATGACCTCGCTGCGCACGACGCGGGCGACCACCATCCAGCTTGTCGCGCCAATCACGATCACGATGTTCCGGAACGACGTCCCGAATACGGCCACCACGATCAGCACGAGGAAGAAGTAGGGAATCGCCATCATCCCGTCAGTGAAGCGCATCAGGATCGCGTCGACCCAGCCACCGAGGAATCCGGCAATGCTGCCGACCAGCATGCCGATGGTGATCGAGATCAGCATCGATGTGATGCCGACCGTCATCGAGGCGCGCGCGCCGACGATCAGCCGGGAGACGATGTCCCGCCCGCTCTCATCCGTGCCCAGCCAGTGCTCACCCGAAGGCGGCTGGTGCGGCATGAGGATATTGACCTGGTTCGGGTTGTGCGGCGTGATGAACGGTGCCAGGGCCGCGACCATGATCATGGCGATCAGGAAGATCGCGGAGACCATCGCCACCCTGTTGCGCTTGAATCGCCGATAGGCGATGCGCCAGAACGATCGGCTCTCAAGCTTCGGGTCCCGTATCGGGGCCGGTAGGGCTGCTGTTGGTGCGAGTGTTGCCATGGCGTGCCCCTATGAGACCCGGATGCGCGGATCGAGGTACCCGTATGCCAGGTCCGTCAGAAGGCTGCTGAAGACGACCACGGCGGCCACGGTAAGCGTCGTCCCGAGCACCACCGGATAGTCTCGTGTGGTTGCGGCCTCAACCGCGAGGCTGCCCATCCCGGGCCAGGCGAACACCGCCTCGGTAATCGCGGCGCCGCTGACGGCACGCGGAAGCAGCACGCCGATGACCGTTACGACCGGGATGATCGCGTTCCGGAGGGCGTGGCTGATCATCACGGTGCGTTGGCCCAGGCCCTTTGCCCGTGCCGTGCGGATGTATTCCTCGTTGAGGACCGTGACCATGCCCGAGCGCGTGTACCTGGTCAGCTCCGCGAGGTTCGCCAGGGCGAGGACGGAGACCGGCATGATGAGGTGCTCGACCCGGTCGAGGAGCGAGAAGTCCTCACCGATCGTGCTCATCCCGCCCGCGGGCAACCAGCGCAGCGTGACCGAGAACAACACGATGAGCATGATGCCCAGCCAGAAGACGGGGATCGAGATGCCCATGAAGGTGAAGCTCGTCACGACGCGATCGATCGCGGAGTTGCGTCGTACCGCGGAGTAGGCGCCGAGCGGGATCGCGATGGCGATCGAGATCAGGAGCGCCGTGCCGGCGAGTAGCAACGTGTTCGGCAACCGGTCACCGAGCAGGGTCGTCACCGGGACAATGGTGTTGTAGCTGACGCCGAAGTCCCCCTGGAGGACGCTGCCGATCCATCGCGCGTATTGCACCGGCAACGGATCATCCAGGCCGAGCGCTTTCGACATCTCCGCGATCTGCGTGCGGCTGAGGTCCGGGTTGGACAGCATCGCTGGTCCACCTGGAGCGGAGTGGATGAGCGTGAACGTCACGATGCTCACGATGAACAGCAGCACGACCGCCTGGATCAGGCGGCGTATTGCGAACGAAACCAATGGCTCCTGCCTCCCTGAGTGCGCCCGGGCATGCGAACGCGCCGATCAGCGCGTTCGCATGCCTCGTGGAGCGTCACCGTTACGATCCCGGGAAAGGGACTACTCGGAGACCCAGATTTCGTTGGCCCAGGACAGGGCGTCGCGGTAGCCCATCTCGGGCAATCCGTTGGTGCGCTGGGACATCACCTGGATCTCGGTCTGGTGGTAGAGGTACACGACCGGGACGTCGTCGGAGAGGAGCTGCTGGAGCTGGTGGTACAGGTCGACACGGGCCTCGTGGTCCGCCTCCTCGCGCGCCTTAAGCAGGAGGTCGTCGACCTCCGGATTGCTGTAGGCCCACCAGTTCGACGGCGACTCGCTGAAGTAGTGGTCGTAGAGGTCCGGATCCGGCGGCGTGATCCACCAGTTGTTGAGCATGTCGTATTCGAGGTTGTGGTACTTGTCGAGGTGGACTGACCACTCGTCGATCTCCAGCGTCACGTCGATGCCCAGGTTCGTGTATTCCTGCTGGGCATAGGTGAGAAGCTGTTCGAGGACCGGGTATCCCGCCGGGCCGTTGAGCAGGATCGTGAACTTCTCGCCGGCGTCGTTGGCGAGGATACCGTCACTGCCAGCCGTCCAGCCGGCCTCTTCCAGCAGTGCTTTCGCGCCGTCCTGGTCATACGCGTAGGTGGTCACGTCCGGGTTGTAGTAGTCGCCCAGCGAGGGATGGATCGGGCCGTTCGCGATCTGGCCGTACCCCTTGAGGACGGTATCGACGATCGCCTGCCGGTTCAGCGCCATCGTGAGCGCCTGGCGTACGCGGGCGTCCTGCAGCCGCTCGACCGTGTGGTTGAAGGCGAAGAAGTAGTAGTTGACCTGCGTCGCCTCGACAATCTTGAGGTTTGCGTCGTCCTTCACCGAGTCGATCTGCGGCGGCTCGATGACCGTGAAGTCGACATCGCCGGACTTCACCTGGGCCACGCGCGCGTTCCCGTCGGTGATGACCTGGAAGATGATGCCATCGAGGTTCGGGCGGCCGCCGAAGTAGTCCTCGTTCGCCTCGACCTCGAGGTACGCGCCCTGGGAGAGTTCCTTGAATTTGAAGGGACCGCTGCCGACGGGCGCGGCGAGGAAGTCGGCGGGCTGGTTCAGGTCCTGACCGTCGAGCAGGTGCTTCGGCACGATCGCCTGGTTGTACCCCAGCATGACCGGGAGCGGGGCGAACGGCGAGGCCAGGTTGAAGGTGACTGTGTAGTCATCGACCATGTCGACCGACTGGACGGACGAGATAGGGCCGCGGAAGCGGGCGGTGATGTCCGGGTTGAGGATGGTGTCAAAGGTGAACTTAACGTCCTCGGCGGTGACCGGCTCGCCATCGTGCCAGGTCGCATCCTGGCGGAGCTTGAAGGTGAACTGGGTCAGGTCGTCATTCGGCTCCCAGCTCTCGGCGAGGTCCGGAACGACCTCGATGTTGCCGTCGACCAGCTTGTACTTGACGAGGTTGTTGTAGACCGTCTTGTTGACGAGGATGTCCACGAGGGCGCCCGGCGCGGTGATCGGGTAGGCCGTCGGGTTGGCTGCGATGGCCATGCGCCAGATACCGCCGGCGACCGGCGTCGCGTCCTGGGCGGCGGCGCTGGTTCCCGCAAGGAATGGCGCGCCAAAGGCAAGGGCGGCTCCGCCGGCGGTGGCGTACCGGATGAGATCACGACGGGAAACACTGACGCCTGCGCGCTGGAGCTCGGATTGCACTGCTTCGATCTTCACGGTGGGCACTCCAATGATGTGCTTGCGGGTTTCGCCTACAACAAACAGGGATCAATGGCGGCACTGCCAATCCGTACCGGATGTTTCCTGCTCGGCATTGAGCAGATGAGGGGATGCTCCCGCGCCGGCGAGGACCGGGAGCGTGCGTGGGTCTAGAAGAGGTGCATCATCTGCCGGGATATTTCCCTGGCGGCATCCTTGACCGCCTGCTGGCGAAGCTGGACGTCCTCGTCCGTGAACCTCGTCTTCGGTGAGGCGATGCTGACCGCCGCGACGACATGGCCGGTGTGGTCGGTGATCGGTGCGGCGATCGAGCATGCTCCCGGGTCGATATCCTCATCGCTGATGGAGTAGCCCCGCTGCCGGATGCTCTCGAGCTCTTCCAGGAGGTGTTGGGGATCCGTGATCGTCCGCTCGGTGTAGCGGTCAAACGGGGTCTCCGTCTCCAGGACGTGGTGCACGAACTCGGGTGAGCTATGGGCGAGGATGCATTTTGACCCCGCTCCGGCATGAAAAGGGATTCGTCGCCCCACCCGTGCGGTGATCTGCAGGGCGTGTGTCCCGCTTTCCCGCTTGTCCACGCAAATACATCCATAGTCACTTGCGCGGGCGGTGAGGACGATGGTCTCCCTGGCTTCCTCCACCAGGCGATCGAGGACCGGCGAAGCTGCAACTGCGAGTGGCGAGCCCTTGTGCGCCATCGCTCCCCATTCGAGGACGCGGTATCCCAAGGTGTAGCGCTTGGTGTCGGGGTCCATCACGACAACGTTCTCATCAACGAGTGTCTGGAGCAGGCGAAACGTCTGGTTCTTGCTTTGCCCTGTCGCCTTGCTGAGCTCCGTCAGCCCGAACTGGTGAGGCGGTTGCATGAAGGCGTCGATCAGGTCGATCGCCCTCGTGACGGCCGCGACGGTGTACCGGCGTCCGGCGGATTCCATTTGGCCCCTCGGAGTGTTTTACTGTGTATAACGGTGTTTTAACTGATATAAATCGTACAGGCTCATGTCGCACCTCGTCAAGACCCTTATGGAAAGAAGTTGCAGGTTGGGGGAACAGGAGAGGAGGAGGCAGGGACTGTCCCTGCCTCCTCCTCTCCGCCGATGGTCTGCCGTGTCTTCGTCCGGAGGTGATTGGGCTACTCGACGAGCTGGAGACCGGTCGGGGAGGGGGCGATCTGCTGCACGCGTCCCGGGATCTTCACGTCAAGCGCGGCGCGGTAGAGCGCAGTGCTGACGTTCTCGACGAGATCCGGCTGCACGAAGGTCAGGACCGTCGGGCCCGCCCCGCTCAGAACCGCGCCGACCGCACCGGCGGTGCGCGCCACCTCTTGCAGCGGCACGAGGTGGGGGAAGAGCGCCGCGCGATAGGGCTCGTGTAGCCGATCGTGCATGCCGGCGCCGATCAGCGCGTGGTCATGCAGCTTCAGCCCGACCGCGAGGGCCGCGACCGCCGCCACGTTCGCTGTCGCGTCGGCATGTGGCACCGTTGCCGGGAGCGCCGCGCGTGCCGCATGGGTCGCCCCGGTCATGTCCGGGATGAACAGGACCGTCGTGAGGCCAAGTTCCCGCGTGTCGGTGAGGCGGGTGACGCTGTGCGCCTGCGGTATCGACATCACGGCGCCGCCGAAGATGGCCGCGCCGACGTTGTCGCCATGTCCCTCGATGTGCCACGCGCGCTGGAAGAGATCGTCATCGTCGAGCCCGGCGTCCAGCAGCATGTTGGCGGCTGCGAGACCGATCACCAACGCTGCCGCGGACGAGCCGAGCCCGCGCGAGACCGGGATCTGGGTATCGGCGGTGATCTCGACCTCCGGCAGCTCCTTGTGGACGTCGTGCGCGAGCATGCGCATCGCCGACAGCGTCAGGTTCTCCCGACCGTGCAGGATCGGCGCCTCGGTGCCGGTGTTCGTGACGGACCCCGGACGACCATCCGTATCGATGGTGACGGTGTTCCAGATGTCGAGCGCGAGGCCGATGGTGTCGAAGCCCGGGCCGAGGTTGGCCGACGACGCGGGCGCCTTAAGCGTGAATCGCATCGTCCAGCACCCTCTTCAGCGCGTCGAGCGACGCTTCGATCTTCACCGGGCGATTCGCGCGGTCCCGTGGCGCGCCGTCCTCGTCTTCCAGGTGGTAGCGCACGATCGCGTCGGTGTCCTTGAGGACGTTGCCAGTGAGGACGCCCACGACGGTCGCGTCATCCGGGATCTCCTCCATCTCGACCAGCTTCCGGACGCCGGCGAGCGACGCGGCAGAGGCGGGCTCGCAGCCGATGCCAGAGCTGTCGATGACCGCCTTGGCATCGAGGATCTCCTCGTCCGTCACGCGGGTGACAATGCCGCTGGTCAGCTCGATCGCGCGGCGGGCACGGTCGACGCTGGCTGGCGCGCCGATGTTGATGGCGGTGGCGATGGTGTCTGGCGTGACGGGCTCGTAGTGATCGAAGCCGGAGGCGTAGTAGGCGGCGAACGGCGCGGCGCCGGCGGCCTGGACCGTGACGATGCGCGGCAGGCGGTCGATGAGGCCGACCTGGAACGCCTCGGAGAGCGCCTTACCGAACGCAGCGGTGTTGCCGAGGTTGCCGCCCGGTAGCGCGATGATGTCCGGCACCTGCCAGTCGAGATCGGCGAGGATCTCGAACACGATCGTCTTCTGTCCTTCGGGACGGAAGGGGTTGACCGAGTTGGCGAGGTAGACGTCGAACTCCTCGGTGAGCTGGCGAAGGAGGCGCAGTGCGGCGTCGAAGTCGCCGGCGACCTGGACGACCTTCGCGCCGTAGGCGATGGTCTGGGCCAGCTTGCCGGTCGAGATCTTGCCGTCCGGCACGAGCACCATCGCGGGAATGCCCGCCGTGGCGCCGTAGGAGGCGAGCGAGGCCGAGGTGTTGCCGGTCGAAGCGCAGGCGATGACGCGTGCCCCGATCGCCTTGGCGTGGCTGACGGCGACGGTCATGCCGCGGTCCTTGAACGACCCGGTCGGGTTGTGCCCTTCGTGCTTCACGCCCATGCGCCCGTTCGTGAGGCCGGCGTACTCGCTGACGCGGTCGCTCCAGTAGAGCGGGGTGTGCCCCTCGTAGCGGGTGACGATGTGCTCGTCGGGGATATCCGGCAAGAGGGAGCGGAAGCGCCAGACGCCGGACATGGCGCCGATGGTGCCCTTCTGCGGCTCGAAGGCGGCCGGCGTGAGGGTGCGTTGGACGTCGATATCGGCGTCCAGCAGCCCGCCGCACTCCGGGCAGCGGGAGAGGGCGCGGTCCCCGGGGAACGAGCGTCCGCACGACATACAGGTCACGGACAGGTTGTGCAGATCGGGCGACGGGTCTCCGGAAGGGGACATGGGGCGCGGGTTCCTCTCGTGGCGGGCATCAGGACGCGGCTATCGCTGGCAGGATACCAT
>CAVUJR010000047.1:0-14764 GCA_963741805.1 uncultured Chloroflexia bacterium | reverse complement strand
AGAATTGTCTGCGCGACCGCATGTCCCGATGCAAACTCGAACGCGACCGGAATAGGCATGTCCGGGGCCGGAATCCCCATCTCGTCCAGTGTTTCGACGACCGCTTGCCAGCGCTCTTGCGCGTCCGGGCTTCCGGAGATCGCGCCGGCAAAGGCGAAGTTGCGGTGCGCGTGAACGCTTACCAGATGCCGCACCAGCTCACGCGTTTCCGTCCGGTTGTCGACGCGCACAGTCGGGACGTGTTCATCAGGAAGCTGGGAGACGAGTACCAGCGGGATGCCGCTCAGCCTCAGCTTTGTCAACAGCGTAGGGGAGATTGTGCCCCCCATGACCGCGACGCCGTCGACCCTACCGACCAGCGACAGGATCTGCTGTTCGGCGTTGGGCAAGTGATGCGTTGAGAAGACAAGCACGCTCTTTTGCGCCTGGAGCGCGACCTCGGTACATCCCTGGACAACCTCAGCGAAGAATGGGCCGGTCAGGCCAGGGATCACCATGCCAAGGGTGTTGTGCGTGCGGCTTACCAGCGCTCGACCGGTATGGTTCGGGTGATAGCGCAGGTCGGCGATGGCCTCAAGCACACGCCTGCGTGTGGCCGGGGCGACCCTGCCGACATCGCGGACCACTCTTGAGACCGTTGCGATCGACACACCGGCCCTCCTGGCGACATCATGGATTGTTGCACCTTGAATTGGCATGCCTTCTCTCGCGTTTGCGTAAACGTTTACATTCGAGGCCGGGCGAATTACCCTTGGCTTTACCGATGTGCAAGCGATCGTTGAAGGTGTGATGTCGATTGTATGCATAGACGCCGGCTTGCCGGCAGGCTCGCAAGGAGGGTGCCACGCCCGCCTCGGATACGATGAGATGGGTTGGCAGCGGCATGCCAGGGCATCACCCGGGACATCATGCGGAGACGCCATATGCGGCCATAGGAGAACGGTCCGCTGACGCCGAAGGAGGACGTGACGTGATCGAGATCCGCGAGAAAATGGTTCGTATCGACGGCCGGCCGCGATTCCTTATCTCCGGTGAGGTGCACTACTATCGCCTCCCCAGAGATCAGTGGCGGGATCGTCTCGAGAAGCTGAAGGGGGCCGGCGGCAACACCGTTGCGTCGTATATCCCCTGGCTCTGCCACGAGCCGGAAAAGGGGATGTTCGACCTCGATGGTCACACACGGCCGGCACTCGATCTCGGCGCGTTCATCGATCTTTGCCGGGACATGGATCTCTACTTCATCGCCCGGCCCGGCCCGTTCATCATGGCCGAGATGAAGAACGAAGGAGTGCCGTATTACCTGTACGAGGACTATCCGGAGATCGTGCCAGTTGGTTGGGACGGCAAGGTTGCCCCGACGCGCACTCTCGATTACCTTGCTCCGAACTTCCTGGACGCTGCCCGTCGCTGGTACGACCAGGTTATGCCGATCATCGCTGACCGCCTGATCGGCGAAGGGGGGAACGTCATCGCGGTCCAGCTGGACAACGAGATCGGCATGCTCTCCTGGGTCAGCAATGCGCCGGACCTGACGGGCCAACTGATCGACGACTTCTGGACATGGCTGGCAACCACATATGGTGAGGAGGAGCGCGCCCGACGCTATCCGTTCGGCGGTCAGACGATCGCGGATTCCATCCGCTCACCTGAAGAAGCGTGGGCGGGTTTCTTGATGCTCGATCTGCCCTCGTACATGCGGGATCGCTATGCCCGCTATGTGTCCGCCCTGCGGGCGATGGCCGAGGCGAACGGCGTCTCCGGCGTCCCGTTCATCGTCAACATTCACGGCACCGAAGCGGGTGGCGGCGCCAGTTTCCCGATCGGCATCAGCCAGCTGTACGAGAGTTACACCCAGGCAGAGGGCTACCTTGCGGGGAGCGACCACTACCTCGGCAACCTCACCGCCCAGAACGCGCCTGATTGGTATGTCATGAACGCGTATATGGACGCTCTGAACCTCCCCGACCAGCCCCTGACGTCGGTGGAGTTCGAGGCAGGCGAAGGCGACTATGGTGGCAGCATGGGCGCGAGACTGGATCCCTCGTCGGCGCCGTTCAAACTTCGCATAGCGGTTGCACAGGGCAATCGCCTCGTCAACTACTACCTGTTCACGGGCGGGTACAACTACCGTATGGATCGCGAAACGGGTGACGGCAATGACCGCATCAGTTTCACGGGTGCGCGCCACGGCATCGGTGCGCCGGTGAACCCGGAGGGCGTGACCAGTTACACCTATCCTGCGCTCGCGCGTGCCGATACCACGCTGCTGGCGCTCGAGGAGCACGTCGCCACCGCAAACGAAGAGCGCGATAATCTCGCGATGGCCTTCATCCCGGACTATTACGCGACGGAGAGCGTGTATCCCGGCAGCGACACGATGAAGACCATTGCCGAGAACCTGAAGCGAACGCGATTCGCCGGTCCCGGTGGGTGGCTCGCCCGTGCGCTGATGCAGGCGACGGTCCGGTACCCCGCGATCGATATCCAGCACAAGGATCTCTCACCGGAAACCACGCCAGTCCTGGCTGTGGGTTCCGCCCGGAACATGGCGCGCGATATTCAGGAGAAGCTGGTCGCCTACGCGCAGGCCGGGGGCCGGTTGATGCTTGTCGGCGAGGTGCCGCTGCAGGACATGGCGGGCCAGGAGTGCCGGGTGCTCGCTGATGCCCTCGGGCTGGAACATGTCGGTGAGCGGCACTCAACCTTCCGCTACTTCCTCTCCCTGAACGCCGGCGGATGGGCGGCTCCTCGCGCGGAGTGGCGTGCGGGCTGGGCGCAGACGTTCCGGCCCTCCGTGCCGAACGGAACCACGCTGTTCCACGTCTATGGCGCAGACGAGGCTGCCGGGTTCGATATCCCACTCGGCAATGGCCGCGTGGTGGTGATCTCCGCCGACATCCCGCTGCAGCTCGATTTCGTTGATGAGTTGCTGAAACAGCTCGGCGTGACGCGAGGCCTGCGGCACAACTCGCCCGCGAACAATATCTTCCTCGATTCGGCACGTACCCCGGATGGCGCGCGGCTCATCCATGCCCTGAACCTCGACGGCTTCGACAAGTCCGTGAAGATCCTTCTAGACGGCGAGGAGTTGTTCGAGGGGCACGAGGTGATGTTGCGCCGGCGGGACGGCGTCATGTTACCGATGAACGTCGATGTCGGGGACCTCAGGATCGATTGGGCGACCGCCGAGGTTATGAGACGCGACCCGACGAGCCTGACATTCCGACTGACAGGGCCCGAAGACGTCGTGCGGCTCACCACAGCGAAGAGCATCGTTCCTGACGACGCGTATACGATGGAGACGAGCGGTGACGCCGTCCTGGTCCGTTCCACCGTGGCTGGCCATGGTACCGAGGAGATGACGATTCGCTGGGAGTAGGATGGACCATGAGGGAAATCGGTCTGGTCTGCGTGACCGCCCCGGGTCCCTCCTTGAGGGAACGCCCGGGCCCCGGTTGTGCATCACCCAAACACCACGTCGCCTTCCTCGGTGATGCGCCAGCCGGGGTTGTGTGCGACCTCCCACGTGATCCCGTTCGGGTCGCGCACCATGGCGTGGTAGATGCCGCCGAACTCGCCTGCTTGTGGCGCCTTCACGGACGAGCCGCCTGCGGTCACCAGCCGCTGGAAGGTCGTGTCGACCTCCTCCGTCGAAGCGACGTTGTGCGACAGCGTCATCCCGCTGACCTCTGTCAACGGCGACGGCATGCCCTGGTCGCGCGCGAACTTCACCGCGTCGAACAGCCCGAGGACGAGGCCCGGCGCGACCTGGAAGAAGATGATCTCTCCCGGCACATCCAGCATCGGCTCCCAACCGAGTCCGTCAATGTAGAACGCCCGTGCGGCGTCGAGATTCGCGGTCGAGACGGTCAGGAAGTGGAGTTGCGGCTGCATGCGCGATCCTCTCGTCGATGCTAGTATGGGCTGGCCCGGCTCCACAGCGTGAAACGGAACAGGGTCATGTAGCCCATCCGCTCATAGACGTGCCGCCCCTGGTCGGAGGCGATGAGCATCGTCGGTTGCGAGGGATCAACCAACGTGGCGGGCCACGTTACCGCCGAGGCGAACCCCTTTCGTCTCGCTTCCGGGACCGTGGCGACGTTGATGATGTTGGTGATGCCGTCGGAAACGAACGCCGCCGAGGTGCTCACGGGCGTGTCTCCCGCGTACGCCACCCACATCCGCATCCGCGTATCGGCGAGGAGGGCCGGACCGAACAGCCTACCGGGCTTTTGCAGGACCGCGTCCGATATCGAGAAGCCACGGACCGTGACATGCTCGGCATCGCGAAGCGACTTCTCGTCGTGCACCGGGATGACGCGGCATCCTTCCGGCGTCGGCGGTGCGGCTCCGCCGGGCGCGCGCAGCATCAGGGGCGCATGGCCCAGCAACGTCCACCCGTGCTCGCGCAGTTCCGGCGTGGGCCAGGCGCTGAACAGCAGCACCCGCCCAGGGTTCTCCCCGTGATGGAAGCCGTACAACGCGTCCAGGGCAGTGGCAACTTCTCCCGCCCGGTCCGGGAAGAGGGGAGCGAGCAGCGTCGCCGAGTTCACGATGAACGCCGGGCGCCCGACGTTCACGGCAACGAGATCGTCGCGCCGCAGGACGCGAGCGCCGAGCGCGGTGCCCAACGCTTCATCGGCCCCGGTCCAGTTGCGCAGGAAGCCCTGCAGCAGCGAATCAGATGCAGGGGTCCCCGGTTCCCACCCGGCTATCCGGTCTGGATCGAGGGCCATCATCGACATGCGTACGCTCCCCGGTTCAGGCATCCAGCACCGCGAGCAGCTCCTGCAGGTCCGCGATCGTGCTCGCCGTAATCGGGTCGAGCACGAGCTGGACATGCGCAATGCCCATCCCGGCGTAGGCGTGGAGCTCGTCCGCCAGCCGTTGGGCGTCCATGCCGTCGAGCCCCTGTGGCACGCCGTAGTCCGAGACGCGTCCGGAGCCGCCCTTCATTCGGACGAGCGGGGCGATGGTCTTGACCAGCGTCGCCGGGTCGCGCCCGACGTCCTCGCAGATGACGTCGACGCGGTCGAGGAGCTGTTGCAGCCCCTCGCGGGTGTTGCCGTAGTCCTGGCTCCAGGCGTTCCACATCGGCACGTCCGGCAGGGTCAGCCGCAGCATCTTCTCGCCGAACGACCCGATCATGATCGGCGGCCCGCCCGCCTGCACCGGCTTCGGGAAGAGCAGGGCGCCGTCGATGTTGTAGAACTCGCCGTGGAGCGTGCTCTCGCCGGTCGCGAACAAGTCGCGAATCACCCCGTACGCTTCGGCAAAGCGGCTGAAGCGATGGTCGAACGGGATGCCGAAGCCGCGATATTCGGGCTCGTGCCAGCCTGCGCCGAGCCCGAGTACGAACCTGCCCTTGCTGATCGTGTCGACCGTCGCGGCCATCTTCGCGATCATCGGCGGCGTGTGGAAGAGCGCGCTGGCGACCAGCGGCCCGAGCTGGACCCGCTCGGTGACGGCGGCGAGCGCGGCGAGCGTTGTCCACGCCTCGAACGGACCGCGCGGCTCGCGGCGGTCCTCCGCGTAGCGATACATCAGGTGATCGCCGAGCCAGATCGAGTCGAGCCCGATCCCCTCGGCGGTTTTGGCCATCTCCTCGAGCTGTGGCCACGTGTATTCGTACTCGACCTCCGGTAGCTGGACCCCGATCTTCAACGGACGCGGCATGGAGCGATCTCCCGGTCGTGGTACATACAAAAACGGGAAACAGGCGCATGGAACGCCTGTTTCCCGTCATCATACCCGCCAATTACGAGCGGTCACGCGGTCAGGTTGACTTCTCCGGCCGGTCGCCCTCGATGCGGTCCGCGAAATCGCCCGTTGTGCGGCCGCGGTCGGTCGTGCGCGGCTTCGTGCCCGGGTCCGGAGTCGGCTCGGACGGCGCGCCGGGGTTCGGGAATATCCCGCCACCGCCTCCGGGGTTCTGGCCGGGTGGGTTGAGCGGGGAGTTGCCGCCCCGCGTGCGGATGCCGAGCTTCGGCAGGATAACCATCGCCACCAGCGCGATCACCACATAGATGACGATCTGCTTCAGGTCCATCGTTCTCTCCTTCAGGTGCGCACGGGCACGATGCCCGCTCACTGCGGACGGTTATGCCATTTGCGTGCCACCCCGCGGGAGATCGCTAGCGGATGATTGGCTCGGAGTTCTTCGTGTCCGGGAACGCCGAGCCCCATTCCGACTCGTCGAAGCCGTACTTCGTCTTGCCCCATTGCGAGGCGCGCGCGTGCTCGTCGTCGCGAAAGAGCGCGTCGCTGGAGCCGAAATCGAGCCCGCCGAATTCGATCGCCTCCTCGCGCGCCATCTGCTCGCGCATCGCGCGCTCCTCCCGGGCCCGGCGGTCGTCCGAGGCAAACGTCGACGGCGCGGCCGGCATGTCGGGGGTCCGCACTGCCTGGCGTGGGGCCGGGGCATTCGCCTTCTTTTTGTCGTCCCTGCCGAACATCCCGAAGACGAGGGCGATGATGAAGATGATCAGGCCGATCGGGAGATCGGCGAGCAGATCGGTGATCCTGTCCACGGTGGTGCGCATGTCCCTTCGGTGCGAGTGGCGCGAGTGTTTCCCAAAGGATACAGGTACATGCCGCTAGACTTGCCCGGAAGCCGCCAGCCGCATGCGCTACGATCGCTGAAGGAACCCCTGCCCCATGGAACCTTTTCGTCTTTTCGCGCCACAGTCAGGTGAGATGGCGGAGATGACGACGTACCCACCAACTGAAGACGAACGGTTGGACGACGCGTTGCTGGCGGCGATCGCCGCGTGGGACGAGCGTGCCCTGCGCGCGCTGTACGAGCGGCACGCGCCGTGGCTCGCCGTGCGGCTGCGCCGTCTGCTGGCGGCGTCCGCCGTCGAGGACGTGCTGCAGGAGACGTTTTTGGCCGCGTGGAACGGGGCGGCGTCGTACCGGCAGAACGGCGAGGTCGGGGCGTGGCTGTGGGGCATCGCGCGCAGGCAGGCGGCGAACTGGGCGCGCAAGCATCATCGCCCGGAGCTCGCGCTGGATGTGGTCGGCGAGCGGCCTGGTCATGAGGCGGACCCGGCCGACCAGGTGATCCGGCAGGAACGAGATCGGCCGGGCGCTGGCCACCGCCGGTCCGGCCGGGTCCGCGAACCGGCGCATCGCGCGGCAGGCCTTGATCGAGGACCGCCCACTGGCGGAGATCGCCGCCGAGATGGACATGCCGCTCGGGACAGTCAAGAGCCGGCTACACCGTATCCGCAAGGCGATGCAGGTATTCAGGGAAGAGGAGGCCGAATCATGAACAATCGCTACCTGCCTCCGGACGTCACGGAAGAGGATCTTGCCATGCTCGATGTTGATCTCGAAGGCCCGTGGCATGGCGTGATTGGCGAGGTCTGGGGGCGGCCGGTCGGGCCGGTCGAGCGGATCGCCGGCCGGGTGCTGCGCTCGGCGGCGCTGGCGCGGGTGCTAGTCGTCTCGCCGTTGATGATCCTGGCATGGATCATCGCCAGCGCGATCGTTTTCGCGCTCGGGGTGATCGTGACGCAGGCCTCCGGGCAGCCGCTGATCCCACTGCTGGCCCCGGCGCTGGCGGCGGTCGGTGTGGCGTACGCCTATGGCGCGGGGGCGGATGTCGCCTTCGAGATCTCGAGCACGATGCCGGTTTCGGGGAGGTTGATCCTGCTGGTGCGGATCACGCTGGTGTTCGCGATCAGCGCCGTGCTCGGCGGGGTGGCGTCGCTCTTTACCCCGGCGCTGGGGGGCGTGACCGCGCTCTGGCTGCTGCCGATGGTCGCGATCTCGATGCTTGGACTCGCGGTGGCGACGATTACCGGTCTGCCCGCGCTCGGCGGGGGCGTGGCGTTGCTCGTCTGGAGCGGGATCGTGATGCGCCCGGTGCTGGAGCAGCGGCGTGAACAGCCCTTTGGCCCTGTCGACCTCGGCACGGTCGTCTCCGAATCGGCGCTGCTGGACCACGCATCGCTGTATCTCGCCGCGATCGTGGTCTGCGGTGCAATCGTCTTGTGGAACAACGGGATGCAGGAGGATGCGCGATGGCGCTGGCAGTAAAGGCACGCACGGAGATGACGGATGCGGGACATATCGGCGTGGACCTGCGGGGAGTCGGGCATCGCTACGGGCGGACGACCGTGCTGCAGGATATCGACCTGCAGACCGGCCCCGGCGTCTTCGGCCTGCTCGGCCCGAACGGCGCGGGCAAGACGACGCTGCTGCGCATCCTGGCGACGGTGCTGAAACCGGCTCACGGCGATGTGGCGCTGCTCGGGCGCTCCTCGCGGGACGCGCACGACCTGCGCGAGATCCGGCGACGATTGGGCTACCTGCCGCAGCAGTTCGGCTTCTACCCGAACTTCACGGTGTTCGAGTTCATCGAGTATTTCGCGTTGTTGAAAGAGATGCCGCCGAACCGGGTCCGCGCGGCGGTCGCCGACGCGATCGAGCGGGTGGGCCTGGAGGACCGGGCGCGGTCGAAGATGAAGTCGCTCTCCGGCGGCATGCTTCGCCGCGTCGGCATCGCGCAGGCGATCGTCAACGAGCCGGAGTTGTTGCTGTTGGACGAGCCGACGGTTGGCCTCGACCCCGAGCAACGGGTGATCTTCCGCAAGCTGCTGCGCGAGATGGCGGAGACGAGCGCAGTGTTCGTGAGCACGCACCTGGTGGAGGACGTTGCCGCCGCGTGCTCTGAGGTGATGCTGATGGACAAGGGGCGGCTGGTCTTCCACGGCACCGCCAACGACCTCGTCGCGATGGGCCATGACGACACGCTCGCCGGCGACTCTGCGATCGAGCGGGGATACGGGGCGGTGTTGGCGCGAAGCCGATCGCGTCGCTAACCCCATACCACCGGAGCGTGTCTCCGGCGCTCGTTGCCCAACGCCGGAGACCGGTCGCAGCTGCGAGCTCCGGCGGTACGAAGGATTCCCCACCATGGCCATGACCATCCCGATCGACAACCGAATGGCGACGCCGACCCTGGCCGGTCGCGCGGGGGCCTGGTTGCGCCTTTTCGCCATCGAGATGCGCCGGACACCCGCACTGTATGTTGGTCTGCTCATCTTTGCCTTCACCGCATGGGCCATGTGGGAACGGATGCCTGTCGGTGTCGTGCGCTGGCGGGAGATCAGCGAATCGGCGTCCGACCCGATCATTCCGCTCTCATCGATCGTTGCGGGCATCGCGGCTTTTGTCGCGCGCCGTGATGAGCGCTTGCGGCTGGATGACCAGATCTCCCAGACGACGTTCGGGCAGGAACGGCGGGACGTGCTCTCCGTGCTGGCCGTGCTCGTTTGGTGCCTCGCTGGCTACCTCTTTCCGGTTCTCACCTTCTTCGCGTACGCGGCGGTAAAGGCCACGTGGGGCGGTCCCGCGTGGGGTGCGGTTGCGTTGAGCCTGGTCTCGATCGTCCTCGCGGTGGCCAGCGGTTGGCTTATCGGTACGATGCTCCGGAACCGGTTCAGCGCCCTCGTGGCCGCCGCCACGATGCTCGCTGTCCACGCTGTGTATCCAATGACCTACCGGCTCCGCCTCCAGGATTACCGTGATCCGGAAGGGCGCACATATCAGGCAGCAATCGACACCTGGTACGGGAACCTGTTCCCGATGGAGCTCCTCGACTATCGGGATGTGATGTCCCTCATGGCCTGGGGTGCCGCATGGACGCTGGGGGTCTCGGCGATCCTGTTGAGCCTGGCCTGGTGGTGGCGACATAGGCTGCCGATCGCGATGATCTCACTTGCCGTTGCCGCGACGCTATCCGGTGTGGCCGCGACCGAGTTGGCCGGCGAGAGGCCGGGGCACTGGTCGCAGCGTGCGGCTCGCGAGGCCGTGGATCCGACATGCCGGCCAGGCCTCAGCGGGGCAATCGAGATCTGTGTCCACCCACAGAACGAGGCGCTGATGGACGACATATCGGCGGTCATCGAACCGCTCATCGCCCCGATCGCCGGTATCCCGGGCGTGCCGGTCTCGTTCGGCGAGCAGCAGCCAGCGGCGGCGAAGCCGGGCGCCGTAACGTTCTACGCGTATGACGAGACCGATCTGGACATGCACGTCACGTCGTCGGTCCTGCGCGAGCTGATGACCGACCCGAACGCGCAACTCATGTTCCCCGGCCAAATCGGCTCGGCACAGTATGTGGTGTTGGCCTGGTTACTCGGTGAAGCAGGTGTATCCCGCGATGAGGCGTCCGGGCTGCACTATCTTCCTCCGCTCCCTCTGGTGCAGGGATATGAGGAGGCCCTGGCCGCGGGCATCACGGATCCCGTGGAGATCAACCAGTACTTCCAGTCCAACCGGAATCTGGGCGACCTGAACGTCTTTCGATCCGAGGTCGAGGCCGCGGTTGACCGCTTCTCCGCGATGCCGGACGAGGCGCGACGTACCTGGCTGGATGAGAACTGGGACGCGCTGGTCGCGAACGAGTTGACTCTGGAGGACCTGCCATGAGCGTACGGATGACGAAGTCTCACACACCGCTCCTGCCCACACGGCAAGCGAAACGAACCCCGGAACGCGCTCGCGGGGTGCCCCTTGTCTTGTGTCTCCGGCTCCTCGAACTGGAATTGCGCCGGGGCACCGGTATCCTGGGGGCTGCAGCGATCGCAGTCGCGACGTTCTGGATGATGTGGATGCAGCTACCGAACGGTGTCGTCTATTGGGAAGGCGTCAATCGCAGCGCCGGGATGGCGATGGCACCGGTTGCGGCGATCGCCGGCGGTATCGCCGCATGGGAAGCGAGCCGCGAGCACAGGCGCCGCACATCGGAACAGATGGGATCGACGTCGTTTCCAGTGTGGGCGCAGCAGGCGATGTCCGTCCTGGCCATCACCATGTGGGCGGTGACCGGCTACCTCATCATGGCGATGGGCTTCTACGGATACGCGAGCACCAAGGCGACATGGGCAGGTCTCGAGTTTGGATATCCACTGCTCGTGGTCGGGGCACTGATCGGCGCGATCGGGTTTGGCTGGTTGGTCGGGACGATCTGGCAACGGACAATCGCTCCGCTGATGATCGTGGTCGTGATCTGGGGCGGCGACCTCGTCTGGGAGACGACCAACGGCTTGCGCAGCATCTTCGGCTTTGGATCGTCCGGGTTCGAGGTCTCACCCGAGCAGATCAATTCTGCCAATCCACCGCAGCCACCCTCCGGGCTCGAGACGTTCTTCCAGAACAACGGGGCCTGGCGATACCTGATCCCAAGCGAGTACATCAACCAGCAGGTCGTCGCCACGAACGTCACCGGCTGGGCCGTGCTCTGGATGGCCGGGCTCGGCGTCGTGTTCTTCCTGGTGCGCGCGCTGGTCGCACGGGACGGGTCGCCACGGTGGGAATACTCGCCCTCGTTGCGCTGGTTGTCGCGTCGATCGGCGGTGTCGGCGCGGCGGCGAAATACGATTTCATGTGGGGAATGCGGGCCGAGCAGGATCCGCCGCAGACATGTACCACCCGGCTCGATGGGGCGCTCACGGTGTGCCTGCACGAGAAGCAGGAGGCGCTCCTGCCGGAGACGGCGGACATCGTCGCCGACCTCCTGACGCCGATTGCCGGCCGGACATGGGTACCGCTGCGGTGGGAATCCGGGTCGAGTGAGGTGCGCGGGAGTCTCGCCGAAGGGATCGGGCTGATCAACTTCTACGACCGGGACGAGATCGAATCCGGCGAGGTGCATCAGCGCATCCTCGGCGAACCTGTTCGCGTATCCCAGCGGTGAGTATTACGGCATCACCGGCGGCGACTACGTTGTGATGACATGGCTTCTGGAGGAAGCCGGCATCTCACGCGAGCGAGGCCGTCAGAGCGGACATCCTGCCGGCAGTTCCGGTTGAGGAGGTCAGGGAAATGAGCCGGTTCGAAACCAATCCCGAACCCGGTGCCGCTTGATTCTGTCAGGGTCGATGCCGCGATCGATCGGTTCCTTGCCCTTCCGGACGCCGAGCGCGAGGCATGGCTGGACGCGAACTGGGCCGACGTCTTCATGGGCACGCTCACGCTGGTGGATATTCCATGAGCGTTGCTGTTGCCGGATATCGACGCCTTCGGCGCCGATCGGGCGGACACGAGGTCCGCCCCTACACGGGGATCGTGTCATGGGCCCGCGTCGCCATGCTCTACCTCGTTTCGCGCCGGTTCGCGCAGACGATCGTCGCGCTCGGGGCGCTCACGTTCCTGGTCTGGTGGACGATGCGGCAGACGCCGACCGAGCCGGTGCCGGGAATCGACATCGCGCTTGTCACGGCCCGTAATCGAGACGCTGCTGCTGCACCTCGCGGCCGCGTTGCTGGCCAGTGTGATCGGGCTGGCCGTCTTCACGCCGTTCGGGGAGACAGAGCGCGTCTCGCCGCTCGTCCTGCCGGTGATGAGGGCGCTGCACCTGCTGCTGATGCTGGGGCTCGGCCTGGGCGCGGTGGCGCTCGTCATCACGGGGTGGAAGGACGTTATGCCGGGCGTCGACCTCGTGTCGCTGTTCATTCGCAACGCACTTGGCCTGACGGCGTTGGTACTGCTGGCGGGGAAGCTGATCGACGTTCGGCTCGCGTGGATGTTGCCAGTCGTGGCGAGCGGAGTGACGATCACGTCGTTGCTGCGAAAGCTGGCGTCGGTCCGCGCACCGGAGGAACTGTGGCGTGACAACGGCGGGAACATTCTCGCCCTCGACCTCTCGCATGGCTGGGCGACGGCCATCTGCCTCGGCGTCGGGATCGGTGCACTTGCGGTCTATGCTCGTGACGGTGTGATGGATTCGGCGGAAGGGGAGTAGGAGCTGGCCCCTCCCCACACTGAAGAACTGTTGTCATTCCGAGGAAAGCGGAGCGGCGAGGAATCCTCCGGCGAAGCCGATCGACCGCAGGTCGATATCCGGGCGTCGCACGGGCACAGGGCGAGATCGGCTTCCACGGCGCACCGCTTCGCGTTGGGTTCTTCCCTACGGTCAGAATGAGGATGCTTATGAGTTATGTGGCGGAGTGTGAGCGCGACCAACACGTCGTTCGCCGTCTGGACCCTTCGCGGCACCGGGAACGGCGTCTCCCACAAGGGCTCGGTCCCGAGCGCGGCGGCCAGGTGGCGCAGCTTCTCGGGGTTGATGAGGACGCGCACGGCTGTGATCTCGCCCCCTGCCGTCTCGAACGCGAACACTCGCTCCAGGTGGCCGTCGTGGGTGATCACCACCGCTGGCGCGCCGTTGACATCGACCACCTGGCCAGTGAACCCGGCGACGATTTTCCCCTTCTGGCTGAACCCGGCGAATCCGCGCGCCACGCGGTCACGTCCGATGATCGGGTGACGGCTGGCGAGACGGTTCGGGCCGCCGTCGGCGATCCATGTGACATCCTCGGCCAGCACGGAGGCAACGCCCGCCGCATTACCGGACGTGAACGCGTCCATGAACCGTGCGATGAGGGCGCTATGCTCCGGGGAGGGACCCGCGTGCGGCGCGTCCGTTGCCTCGACGCGCTGCCGGGCGCGATGGAAGACCTGGCGGCAGGCCGCCGCCGACTTCCCGAGATGCGCCGCGATCTCCTCATAGGAGCTGCCGAAGCCTTCGCGCAGCACGTAGACCACCCGCTGCTCCGGCGTCAGCGCCTCGAGCAGGGTGAGCATCGCCAGCGAGACCTGCTCCCGCCGCTCGGCCGCCTCCGCGGGGCCGTCGATCGCCTCCGCCGTCAACACCGGCTCGGGCATCCACTCCCCGACATACTGCTCGCGCTTGACCCGGGCGGATTTCAGGTAGTCCAACGCGAGGCGCGAGACGACGGTGGTCAGGTAGGCACGCAGCGACTCGACCTTCGGCATACCGGCGTCCATGAAGCGGACCCAGGCGTCCTGCACGAGGTCTTCGGCATCGCTGGCGCTGCCGGTCATGCGGTAGGCGACGGCGAACAGGTATGGGCGCAGGGCCTGGTAGCCCTGCATGGCTGGCGCATCGGCGATCACGATGTCACCTCTCCGGGGTATGACGCGACGTGATTGGGGCCCGGCCCTAGTGTGCCAGACCCCAACCGGTGTTCGTGGCCCTGACGGTGTCAGTCGGCGGCTGCCTCCTCGTCCTGCGGCAGGTCGAATGGCTTCGGGTGCGCGCGGAACGGCACAGCAAGCCGGTTCCAGCCGTTGATCGCGATCACCACCATCGTGAGGTCGGCGAGCTCCTTCTCACTGAGCTGCTCGCGCACCTCCGCGAAGATCTCGTCGGTCACCTCGCTCGTCGAGATGGTCGTCAGCGTCTCCGCCCAGCGCAACGCGGCCTTCTCGCGGTCGGAAAACCACTCGGTCTCCTCCCACGCTGGCAGCACGGAGAGGCGGTCGACTCGCTCGCCATCCTTGAGCGCCTCCTCGGCGTGCATCACCATGCAGTTGGCGCAGCCGTTGATCTGTGACACGCGCAGCTTTACGAGATGCCGCAACGAGGGCTCGATCGCTGACGTCGCGAGGTAGCTCTCGATGCTCCTCATCTGCTGGTAAACGCCGGCGAACTGGCTCATGTCGGTGATACGGCTTGTCATGGAAACAGACCTCCTGATTGGTAAACATGCCTCGCTCATGGGACGAGTGAGACCGGAACGATGTGACACGGCGACGTCAGGCGCTGATCGGCTCCCTTGCCGGCACGGCGACGATGCGATGGTGCTCCTGGTCACGTTCGGCGCGGCGCTGCGCCTCGGCGGCGTCGATGCCATCCTTCCGGGCGACCGTCTCGTACCTGATGATCGCGTTCTGCAACCGCAGCACGCCGAAGTAGAGGCCCTCCGGCGTCGGCGGACAGCCCGGCACG
>CAVUJR010000046.1:0-31881 GCA_963741805.1 uncultured Chloroflexia bacterium | reverse complement strand
CATGACGAGGCGATCTGGCGAGAGTTCCCGGAGCTGGTGCCGGGCGTGATGTTCGTCGAGCGGCATCCGCCCGGACGTCGACGTGGAGCCGCTCATCGCGAAGTACGAGGCTATCGCCCGGGAGCGGCTCGCGGGGACCACGGAATCCGCGCTCCCGGAGATCCAGGCGTGGCGGCGGGCGTTCTCGAAGATGGGCCTGAAGCCGACCCAGTACCGCTGCGCCTCCGAAGCCCTGCTGCGGCGCTTCCGCAAGGAGGACTCGCTGCCCCGCCTCCACCCGCTGATCGACCTCTGCAACGCCATCTCGCTGGCCTTCGCGATCCCGATCGCCGTCTTCGACACCGCGCATATCAGCGATGGGCTGGTCGTGCGCCACGCGACCGGCGACGAGACGTACGAGACGTTCTCCGGCGAGATCGAGCACCCGGAGCCGGGCGAGGTGATCTTCGCCGACGCGGAGAACCGGGTGCACGCCCGGCGCTGGACGAACCGCCAGAGCGGTTTATCCGCCGTGCGCGACGAGACCTCGTCCGTCCTGATCGTCTCGGAGGCCCTCCACGACACGGCGGAGGAGGACATGCGCCGCCTCCTGACCGCACTGTGGCAGGGCATCGGCACGACGTGGGGCGAAGCCGGGACAGGGGAGATCCTCACCGCGAACACGCCGGTCTTCACCTTCACGTAGTGCCCGCCGCTGCTGACGTCACGGGAGGATATACGGCGGCGGGTCGATCGGTTCCTTGCCGGTGATGCGCCGGATCGCGCGCGGCCCGAGCGCGAATACGGAGAGGCCCGCCGCGATCATCAACGCCCCGATCCATGGGCGACCCGGTGCCAGGTCCCATCCCACGATGTAGCCGAAGAGCAGCAGCATGGCGCTCAGCATCAGGTAGCTGAACGACAGCACAACGCGCAGCGCGAACGCCACCGCGCGCCGCACGACGGATGGATGACGATGTCGAACGGTCGCGCGTGCTGTTTTCATGCGGCAAGTGTACGGCCCCGTCCCTCCGTGCCGGATCGGCGAATCCGTGCGACCATCGGTTCCATGAGCCATCGGGAGGCGTTCGGAGGGGATCGTGCTGAGGAACATCGTCGCGAACCAGAAAGTCGTGGTCGCCGCCGTCTACGTCAGCGCGATGATCCTCAATTCCCTCGACGCCACCATCGTTAACGTCACCCTGGCGACGCTCGGGCGCGAGTTCGGCGTGCCCGCGTCGTCGATCGAGTCGGTCGTCATCGCCTACCTCGTCAGCCTCGCGATCTTCATGCCCGCTTCCGGCTGGCTGGGCGACCGGTTTGGCCAGAAGAACGTCTTCCTCGTCGCCCTCGGCATCTTCACACTCGCGAACGTGCTCTGTGGCTTCGCGCAAACGCTCGGCCAGCTTGTGCTCTTCCGCATGCTGCAGGGCGCCGGCGGCGGCTTGCTCGTTCCGGTTGGCATGACGCTGCTCTACCGGGCCTTTCCACCCTCCGAGCGCATCGGGGTCGGGCGCATCCTGATGTTCGCGACGATCCTCGGACCAGCGCTCGGACCCATCGTCGGCGGTGCGATCCTGGAGTTCGCCACCTGGCCATGGACCTTCTTCGTGAAGGTGCCGGTGGCGGCCACCGCGCTGCTCTTCGGGTGGGTTTTCCTGCATGACGAGCGGGAAGAGGAGCCGGCGACCTCGTTCGATTGGCTTGGTTTCGCGAGCGGTGGTGTCGGGCTTGGGCTCCTGATGTACGGGCTACTCGAAGGGCCGGACAAGGGATGGACATCGCCCCTCATCGCCGGGGCAGGTCTCGCCAGCCTCGCGTTGCTGGCCCTGTTCGTCATCCATGAGCTGCGAACGGCTTCGCCGCTCGTGAACCTCCGGCTCCTCGGCAACCGGCTCTTCCTCGCGGTCATCCGCGTTGCGTTCTTCGGCTCAGCCGGGTTCCTCGGCGTGCTCTTCGTGGTGCCGCTGTTCCTGCAGGAGGCGCGTGGCGCATCGCCGCTGGAAGCGGGCCTGACGACGATGCCGGAGGCCATCGGTGTCGTGGTCGCGACGCAGCTTGTCGCGCGGATCTACCCCTTCGTCGGCCCGCGCCGGCTGATGGCGATGGGTTTGATGCTGGTGACCGTCGCGATTGCCGCGCTGGGGATGGTGGACGGGTCGACGCCGTTCCCGCTGATCGGCGTGGCGATGTTCGTGATCGGGGCCGGCATGGCGTTCGTCTTCCTGCCGAACCAGGCGGCGAGCATGGCGACGATCGAGCGGCGGCACCTCGGCGGCGCGAGCATGCTCTTCAGCGTGCAGCGCCAGCTCGGCAGCGCGACGGGCGTGGCGCTGATGTCCACCGTGCTCTCCATAGTCGGTGTGGTGACGGTGCGCGGCGGGGTCGAGATGCCGCACCAGGTGGCCTATCGCGCCGCCTTCTGGGCCGCCGCGGCACTGACGTTCATCGGCTCGCTCTGGGCATGGCGCGTACCGGACGAGGACGCCGCGGAGACGATGAAGCGCTCCGCGTAGGTCGGCCGTGCGGAAGGTTGTATGTGTAAGGAGGCGGACGCTGATGAACTGCTCCCTTACACGCGACAAATGGTCTGTTAAGCCACCGTCTCGTGCGGTTTGAGCACGACCTTGATGCAGCCGTCCTCCTTGTCGCGGAACTTCTTGTAGAGCTCCGGCGCCTGGTCCAGCGGCGCGGTGTGCGTGATCACGAACGACGGGTCGATCGAGCCATCGACGATCTTCTCCAGCAGCGGCTCCATGTAGCGCATCATGTGCGTCTGGCCCGACTTGATCGTCAGCGCCTTGTTCATGATCGAACCCATCGGGATCTTGTCGGCGAACCCCGTGTACACGCCCGGCATCGACACCGTGCCGCCCTTGCGCACGCACTTCACGGCTTCGCGGAAGACCTGCGGCCGGTCCTGCTCGATGTTCAGCTTTTGCTTCACGGTGTCATAGGCGTTGACCGCCTTTTCCATCAACCCGCCGGCGCCGTGGGCCTCGGTGCCAACGGCGTCGATCGCGCGATCCGGACCGCGCCCCTGCGTCATCTCCTGCAGGGTGTCGTAGACGTTCTGCTTCGAGGTGTCGATGACTTCGGCCTTGCCGATCGTGCGTGCCATCTCCAGCCGCTCCGGCACCATGTCGATGGCGATCACGCGACCCGCGCCAAGCATCCACGCGCTCTGGATGGCGAACTGGCCCACCGGCCCGCAGCCCCAGATGGCCACGGTATCGCCAGGCTCGATCTCGGCGTTTTCGGCGCCCATGTACCCGGTCGGGAAGATATCCGAGAGGAAGAGCACCTGCTCGTCGCTCAATCCGTCCGGCACCTTGATCGGCCCAACGTCGGCATACGGCACGCGGAGGTACTCTGCCTGGCCGCCGGGGATGCCGCCGAGCAGGTGCGAGTAGCCGAAGAGCGCCGAGGGCGAATGCCCCATGATCGCGGTGACAGCTTCCGGCTTGGGGTTGGAGTTGTCACAAAGCGACCACAGCTCGTGCTCGCAGAACCAGCAGTGACCGCAGGCGATCGTGAACGGCACGACCACGCGGTCGCCCTTCTTGAACTTCGTGATCTCGCTGCCGACCTCGACGACCTCGCCCATCGGCTCGTGGCCGACGATATCACCGGGCTTCATGGCCGGCATGATGCCGTCGTAGAGGTGCAAATCCGACCCGCAGATCGCGGTCGAGGTGACCTTGATCACGATGTCGGTCGGGTCCTGGATCTCCGGGTCCGGGTGCGTATCGACGCGCATATCCTCAACGCCGTGCCACGTGACTGCCTTCATGGGGTGCTTCTCCTGTCGGAACGAGGGGTCCGGTCGTTCCCGTCCCCTTTGCACGCCCGGTGCCAGCACGTGAGTGACCGGTAAACCCGAAGGTCCCCGGCTCGAGCGACGGGAATCAGTGCGATCCTCACGGCTCGTGACCTGGGGTGAGATATACGAGATCGCGGATTCCAAATGGAGCAGCGAGGGCCCCTCTTGGAAGTCGTGTTTGATGGCTCTTAACAGGAGGCCGCCATGTCCCTAGCCGAGGATGACTCGGTGAGCTTGCGTAGGTTGAGCCCGGGCATTCGGCGAGCGACCGTGTCTTGAGGAGATGCTTGGACGGTCCGGCCTGGGCGCTCGTGTCGCTAAAGCCCCCAGGGTGAGTATCCCCCGGGCAACTCTGCAGGAGTCGAAGCGCAATCGACTCCTCCTGTGGCATGGTCTCCAAATTGTCTTCCGGCGTTCAGGGTTCCACACGCATCCGCTGTTTGTATAGCTCCGCTTCGGCACGCGGCTCAGGACTCACGGACTCTGTTGGGTACATGGGACACGGAGGCGATCGGATTTTATGTAGACGCCTTACTCGGGATGACGTTCTCTCACAAGAGGGGGAGCAAGCGGGTCAGAAGCTACTCGTCATGCCCCGGGCCCCACGTGCCCATCACCTGCCGGAGGATGGCGAATTCGCCCGTGTGGAAGTGGTTGTGCGCAGCGATAATCATGATCGAGCGCAGCAGCGTGTGCTCCGGGTTGCTCGGCACCGGACCGGTCAGGTCGATCGAGTCGTCCTCAACGATGCGGACGAACTCCGCGAGGTCGGTGCGGAACCCCTCGATGGTGTCCCACCACATCGCCTCGGTCGCCACGGCGTCCTGCGCCGGCCAGAACCCGTCGGGCCAGGGGAGTTCTTCGTAGTCGGCCTGAAGCATGTACTCCAGCGAGTCGCGCTGGGTCAGGCGCATATGCTCGAGCAGCCGCCATGGCGTATAGGTCCCGTTCGGAGACTGGCGATTGATCGCGTCGATCGGGAAGTCGCGGATCGCCTCCTCGAAGCCCATATGGGCGTGGCCGTCGCCGAGCAGCATCACGATGTTTTGGCGGAATGGGTCGGCGGTCATTGGGTGCTCCAATATGGGTGGGAGAAAGAGCACGGGAGGGCATGCAGCCCTCCCGTGCGCCATCGTCCTGGTCCCGGTTACGGGATATCGTGCGGGTGTTTCTGGAGTGCGCCCGCCATCATAAAGTTCCAAACCTGGTCGGCGTCGTCCGGCGTCCAGCCATAATCATCGGCGAGGGCGTTGAACTGGTCGCGGTCGTTGTCATCGAACTGAAGCTCCAGCTCCTGCAGCTGGGACTCGGTAACCGACTCCATGACCACGGGTCGAATGGGATTCTGCTGATCGCTCATGCGCGATCTCCTTTCTGCTCCCCGGCTTTGTATAGAGTATACGCCTCATCGGCGGCAATGGATGCGATGATATGCGCAACGGACACAGGGGTGGGGAGGGGCACATGGATCTGGTCAACTGGGCGGGGAGCTACGTCTACCGCGCGAAGGCGCTGCACGAGCCGAAGTCGATGGACGAGCTGCGGCGCGTCGTCGCGCGGGCTCGCTCCCTCCGCGCGATCGGCACGCGGCATACGTTCAACGACATCGGTGACGCAGAAGAGCTCGTCTCCGTCGCGAAGCTGCCCGGCAGTGTCTACATCGACCGGGAGCGTCTGGTCGCCGTCGTCCCGGCCGGGATGACGTACGGTGCCCTCGCCCAAACACTCCACCACGAGGGCTTTGCGCTGCACGCGATGGCCTCGCTGCCGCATATCTCCGTCGGCGGCGCGATCGCGACCGGCACGCATGGCTCCGGCGACAGCACCCGCTGCCTTTCCGCCGCCGTGCGTGCGCTGGAGCTGGTTACCAGCGAGGGCGACGTGCTCAACGCCAGGCGCGGTGACGACCGCTTCGAGGGGATGATCGTCGGGCTCGGCGCCCTGGGCATCGTCACCCGGGTCGCGCTGGACATCGAGCCGACCTACGAGGTTCGTCAGCACGTCTACCGTCACCTTGCGTGGGAGACCTTCGCCGGGAATGTCGATGCCATCACCGGCGCGGCAACGAGCGTCAGCCTCTTCACGACATGGGGCGACGATATCGAACAGGTCTGGCTGAAAGAGCGGGTCAGCGACGAGGAGGGGGACCCGCCCGCCGAGACGTTCTTCGGCGCCCGCGCGGCTGACCGCGAGATGCACCCGGTCGCGAGCCAGCCGGCGGGGGCCTGCACGCGCCAGCGCGGTGCTCCGGGGCCGTGGCACGAACGCCTGCCGCACTTCCGGATGGGCGCGACGCCCTCCAGCGGCGAGGAGATCCAGAGCGAGTACCTCATCGATCGCGCCGATCTCGTGCCGGCCGTCGAGGCGCTTCGCCTGCTCGGACCTCGCATCCGCCCGCACCTCTTCGTCTCCGAGCTCCGTACCATCGCAGCCGACGACCTCTGGCTGAGCATGGCCTCCGGTCGGGAGAGCGCCGCGATCCACTTCACCTGGAAGCGCGACGCCGAGGCGGTCGGGGCCCTGCTGCCGACCGTCGAGGATACGCTTGCCCCGTTCGCGCCGCGCCCGCATTGGGGCAAGGCCACCGCGTTGGAGGCGTCGAGCCTGACCGGGCGCTACCCGCGACTGGACGACTTCCGGGCGCTCCAGCACGATCTCGACGACCGCGGGGCCTTCCGCACGTCGTTCATTGGGCGCATGATCACCGGATAGCCGACACCCGGACCGACCGGTGCGTTAACATTGCGTTAATATTCTTGAACTTTCGATATGGGGCAGATGAACGACGTGTGGAACGAGATACAGACCTGGACCGAGCATGGGCTCCCGATCACGACCATCACCGGACGCCTGGGGCTGGCCGCAGTGCTGGGCCTGCTCGTCGGCATCGAGCGTGAGCGGCGCGAGCACGCGGCTGGCATGCGCACGCACGCCGTGGTCAGCGTCGCCTCGGCGCTGATCATGCTCGTTTCCGCCTACGGCTTCCCCGAGCGCGAGCGGGATATGATCAACTTCGACCCGATGCGCATCGCCGCCCAGGTTGTCAGCGGCATCGGTTTCCTCGGCGCCGGTGTGATCATCTTCCGCCGCAACGTCGTCCACGGCCTGACGACCGCCGCGAGCGTGTGGGCAGTGGCCGGGGTCGGGCTCGCGGTCGGTGGGGGTTTGCCGATCACCGCATCGATCGGGACGGGGTTCCTGCTGCTCATCCAGGGAGGACTCCGCCCGGTGAAGCAGCGCCTCTTCCAGGAGACGCCGCGAGACCATGAGATCATCCTCTCCGTTTCCCAGAGTAAGGGCGTGCTGAAGGCCGTGCGGAAGATCGCCACGGGTACCCCGGGCTTTGAGCTTCTCTCCCTCAGCTTTGACGACAGCTCGGAGGATAGCGCCGGCGTCGTGAGACTGCGGCTGGTGGTGGACGATCCGGAGGACATCCTGATGATCGTCCAGCAGCTGCAGGACGTCACCGGCGTGACCAACCTCACGTGGGAAGATCGGGAGCGCACCAACGGCAAGGAGCGCGGGGGAGTCGTCCACGACGAGGTCTGACCCGCGCGTCACCGGCTTGCCCTGTGCGAGAATTGTGGCGTGAGACGGCGCGTAGCCCTGGAGATGCCGACCCATGACGCACCACGACCCGGCCCGCGGCCATGATCACGACGACGCGATCGAGCCGACGACCCCCTTCGACGAGGCGACGGACCTGCTCGACGAGGAAGATCTGGAGGCGAGCGACGATGATCGCGTGCGCATCGAGCGGATCACGCTTCCCCCGCCGAAAACGCTCGCCTTCCTGATCGCGATGCTGCTCGCGCCCCTGTTCGCGCTCGCCTTTGGGTTGAACGCCGCGCTCGCCGCCCTCGTCCTGGCGATGGCAGCCACGACCTGGCTCGTCTGGGACGGCGCCCGCCGCTTCGTGCCGGAGCAGGCGACCGTCTTGCGCCGGGCCGCGCTCGCGAACGCCGTTGTGGCTCTCATGGCGCTCGCCCTGCTCCTCGCCCGGATGCTCGGGTAAGACACCACTGCGCCACGAGGTGTCATCCCGGATAGAGCGTTCAGAGCACCCTGTCCGCATTCTTCACCAGGTATCGTCATCCCGAGCCGGTCCGTCGAGCGGAGCGAGACGACCGTGTCGAGGGATCTTTACTTCAGGCCACAGACCTCTCACGCCAGAGCAAGGATCCCTCGGCGCGACACGCTCACTACGTTCGCGCGGCGGCTCGGGATGACGGTATTGTGTGGTCGGGATAGGGCCCGTCAAGAATGGGACGACCTACACCCGGATCGTGCCGGACGTTGGCTTGCCGTTGCGGGTCGCCGGCTGGACACCGCGCCGCAGGGTCATCTCGATGCCGTGGCGGTTCGGGCCATAGTAATTCCGTTGGAACCCCGTCCGCGTGAATCCCTCGGCCTCGTAAAGCGCCTGCGCGCCCCGATTCTGCTCCTCCACCATCAGCACCAGGTTGCCGCCCGGTAGCTCGTCCCCGATCGCGCGTAGCAGCAGCCGGCCGACGCCCTGCCGTCGCGCGTCCGGATGCACGGCAATGTTCATGATCCGCGCCTCGCCGCGATTGCGGTCGCCGATCATGCACCCGATGACCTCCCCGGTCGTTCGGCGCTTCGCCACGAGGAACGTCACGAAGGGCACGGCCCACAGCGTCAGCAGGACGGAGAAGCGATAGGCCAGCCCCGGCCGGAACGAGTCGCGCTGGATCGTGGCGACCGCCCGCAGATCGCGTAGCCGCGCGCGCTCGATCACCACGTCCGCTGGAGAGTCGTTCGCGGACCGATGCTGCCGTGATGATGCTGATCCGCTGCTCATGGCTCCCGGTTCTCTGGCGTCGGCGCCTGGCGGTACCCCGGCCGCGTGCGTGACCGCTGGCACCCTGTGTGCGTTTTCCGATGATAACCCGATGCGTCGGGCGACGGCGGCTCCGCGTCTATTCCGGTCGCCCGCACATGAAGGAGAGATGTTCCGGCCATGACCACCCACCTTCCGCTCGCCCTGACCGTCAACGGGGAGGACCATCACCTGATGGTCGAGCCCCGGCGGACCCTGCTCGACCTGCTGCGGCACGACCTCGGCCTGACCGGCGCCAAGAAGGTCTGCAATATGGGCAACTGCGGCGCCTGTACCGTGATGGTCGACGGCCGCACCGTTTACGCCTGCCTGACTCTCGCCATCGATTGCGAGGGGCGCGAGGTGCGCACGATCGAGGGCCTCGCCGACGGCGCCACCCTGGATCCCGTGCAACAGGCCTTTATCGAGGAAGATGCCTTCCAGTGCGGCTACTGCACCCCTGGCCAGGTGATGAGCATGCGGGCACTCCTGGACGAGAACCCGGAGCCGACGGACGACGATATCGTCCGCGCGGTGAGCGGTAACCTCTGCCGCTGCGGGGCCTACGCGCATATCGCTCGCGCTGGCCGCCGCGCGGCTGAGCTGCGCAAGCAGCAGGAAGCGGAGGTGGGCGCATGACCTCCTTCTCCGTCACCACCAACCAGAAGGACGGCAAGCTGGAGCTCGGCATCGAGGAGCACGCCCCGAACGTCGAGCGTTGGGAGCCTGGTACCCGGTTCACCACCGTCGGCACGTCCGCGCGCCGCCTGGAGGCCATCGAGAAGGTCACAGGCCGCGCGCAGTACAGCTCCGATGTGCGTCTTCCGCGACAGACCTATGCCAAGGTGCTGCGCAGCCCGCACCCACACGCGAAGATCGTCTCCATCGACGTGACGAAGGCCGAGGCGCTGCCCGGCGTCGTCGCTGTCATCCATAAGGACAACACGGACCGCATCGAGTGGTATGACGGCAGCGCCGTCTTCGATAACCCGGTGCGGCTGATCGGCGATGAGGTTGCCGCCGTCGCCGCGATCAGCGAGGAGATCGCCGAGGACGCCATCCGCGCGATCGAGGTGGCGTACGAGGAACTGCCTTTCGTGACCTCGCTGGAGGGCGCGACATCGCCCGGCGCTCCGCGTGTCCGTCGCGATAGTGACAGCGAGGGAAACATCTCCGGCGAGGTCAAGCGCTACACGCGCGGTGACCCGGACGCCGGCCTTCGTCAGGCGGACATTGTCATCGACGACATCTACACGACGCAGGCGGCCCTCCACAACGCGCTGGAGCCGCATGGCTGCACCGCGGCCTGGAACGGCGACGAGCTGACGCTGTGGGATTCGACGCAGTCGATCTTCACCGTCCGCCAGGACGTCGCCCAGGCGCTCGATGTGTCCGAGCACAAGGTGCGCGTCATCAAGCACCACATGGGTGGCGGCTTCGGCGCCAAGCAGATCGCCTGGAAGCAGGACGTCATCGCCGCGCTGCTCGCGAAGAAGGCCGGGCGGCCGGTGCAGTTGATGCTGGACCGCGAGGGGGAGAACCTCGCCGTCGGTAACCGCCCGAACTCGCGCCAACGCGTGCGGCTCGGGGCGACGCGCGACGGGGTGCTAACCGCCATCGTCGCCGATATCGAGCAGGCCAATGGTGCGTACCAGACCGGCGGCGAGGCCAGTAACGTCAGCGGCATCTACCAGACGCTGTACAAGTGCGCCAACGTGCGCACGGTGCAGACGCCGCTCTACACCAACACCGGCCCGGCGGTCGCCTTCCGCGCGCCGGGGCAGGTCGAAGGGGCGTGGGCGCTGGAGCAGGCGATGGACGACCTCGCGCTCCGGCTGAACATGGACCCGGTTGAGCTGCGCCTGAAGAACTACTCCGAGACCGACCAGTCGGATGGCGACAAGCCCCTTTCCTTGCCGGAGGGCCTGCACCTCGCCTACGACAAGGTGCGTGAGGCCGCCGGATGGCCGGGGCACCCGGAGACGCCGAAGGGCAGCCGCGTTCGCAAGGGCGTCGGGTTCGCCGCGCACGATTGGGGCGCCGGTGGCGGGAACCCGCCCGGCTACGCCTGGATCGAGCTGAATGAGGACGGCACCGCCGACGTCGTCACCGGCACGCAGGACATCGGGACCGGCACGCGCACCGGCCTCGCGCAGGTCGCCGCCGAGGCGCTCGGTCTGCCGCTGTCGGATGTCGCGCTGCATCTCGGGGATACCGCGCTGGGGCCCTATGCCCCGGTCAGCTCCGGCAGCGCCACGCAGGCGACGATCGGACCGGCGATCCAGGCTGCCGCCGCCGACATCCGGGACGGATTGCTGGACGTCGCCGCGAACGCGATGGAGATCGCGAAGGATCGCCTCTCCGTCCGTGACGGCATGGTGCTCGTCGATGGCGACGCCTCGCGCGGGATGAGCGTGAAGAAGGTCATGCAGGAGATCGCCCCGAACACCCTCCGGGCGCAGGGCGCGCGTGTCCCGAACCCGAAGGACAAGGCGATCCGAACCTTTGGCGCCCAGATCGCCGAGGTCGAGGTCGATTGCGAGACCGGCGAGATCACGGTCACGTCGATCTACGCCTCGCATGAGATCGGGCGCGTCGTGAATCCGGCGCTGGTCGAGAGCCAGATCATCGGCGGCATCACGCAGGGTCTCGGCTTCGCGTTGACCGAGGAGCGGGTGGTCGATCATCGCCTCGGGCGTGTCATGAACCCGAACCTTGAGGAGTACAAGGTGCCGACGGTGGCGGATATCCCGAAGATCGTGAACGTGCCGGTCGACGTGCCGGACCTCGTGGCGAACACGACCGGCGCGAAGGGCGTCGGCGAGCCACCGCTGGTGCCGACCGCGCCGGCCATCGCCAACGCCATCTTCAACGCTATCGGCATCCGCTTCTACGATGCCCCGATCACGCGCGAGCGCATCCTCGAGGCGATGGCGAACCACCGCAGCATTGAGCGCGCCCGGAGCACGACCAACTCGCAGGAGCAATCCGCATGAAACCCTTCGCATACGCCCGACCGGAGACGATCGACGACGCCATCGGCATGATGACCGCGACGACGCGTCCCCTCGCCGGTGGCACGGACCTCCTGACGCTGATGAAGGAGGGGATCGTCGAGCCGGAAACCCTGCTGGATATCAAGCGCCTGCCCGCGCTGGACGCCGGGATCACCGTGGAGGACGGCGCGATCGCGATCGGCGCACTGACCAGTCTTGCTGACCTCGAGAAGAGCGAGGCGATCCGGCAGCACCTTCCCGCGCTGGCCAAGGCGGCCTCTGTCGCCGCGTCTCCGCAGTTGCGGAATATGGCCACAATCGGCGGGAACATCCTGCAGCGGCCCCGATGCTGGTATTTCCGCGAGCACGACGTGCCCTGCTGGCTGAAGGGCGGCGAGGAGTGCTTCGCGCGCGGTGGTGAGAACCGCTATCACGCGCTGGTCGATATCAGCCCCTGCGTCGCCGTGCACCCGTCCGATCTCGCGCCGGTGCTCATCGCCTATGGCGCGCAGGTCCGGATCCGGGATGCGGAAGGCGACGGCGAGATCTCGGCGGAAGAGTTCTTCCGGGCGCCGGAGGAGGACCGGCGCGTCGAGCATGTCCTGCCGGATGACGCCGTGATCACCGGGCTACGCATCCCGCGCCCGTCGGTCGATATCCGCGCCACGTATCACAAGGCGATGGACCGCAAGGTCTGGTCGTTCGCGCTCGCCAGCGTCGCCGTCGCGCTCGAGATGCGGGACGGGGTGGTGGCCGACAGCCGGATCGTGCTCGGCGGCGTCGCCCCGGTGCCCCACCGGGCGACCGAGGCGGAGCACACCCTGCTCGGGTCCAGTCTCGACGAATCGCTCATCACCGACGCCGCGAAGGCCGCCGTCAGCAAGCTCTTCCCGCTGGAGCACAACGGCTACAAGATTCCGCTTCTCGTCGGCCTGATCAAGACCGCACTCGAGGAGGTTGCCGGATAGCTACCGTCCTTGCCCCATGCGTAGGCCCGGCCCTGGTGTCCGGGTTTTCGCGCAGGTAACCCGCATACAAAGACTCGCTCCCGCTTCTCGGCGTCAGTGCCGCGGGCGGGCAGGATCTTCGGGTGCAGCGTTAGTCCTCTCCGATATCTTCCGCCCAAACGTCCGGATACCGCGACTGGAACTCGTTCATCAGATCGATACAGCGTGGATCATTCAACTCGATGACCTCCACGCCACGGCTTCGAAGCAGGTCCAGTTCGCCGGGAAACGTCGTCGACTCGCCTACGACGACACGAGGGATCCTGAACTGAATGATGGCGCCCGCGCACATGGCGCACGGTGCGAGGGTGGTGTAGAGAACGGCGTTCCTGTAGCTGGATTGACGGCCAGCGTTGCGCAGGCATGACATCTCCCCGTGGGCGATGGGATCACCATCCTGGACTCGCCGGTTGCGCCCGCTCGCAATCAACACCCCATCGATGTCCAATGCGGAGCCTATTGGTACGCCCCCCTCGGCCAGCCCGGCCTGCGCTTCGGCGAGCGCGACCTCGAATGAATCACTGTTCCATGTGCTCATCAGCGGAGTTTTTCCTTTTTGAGAACGAGTCGATAACGGTCCCGGTCGACACGCCGAGGATAGTGGGACCCACCGGTCAGAATGAGATCGTATGGCCCCGGGATGATATGCCGGCGTTTCGTACGGGCGGACTCCATGTCCGCCCAAGTTGCATTTCGGGGGCGGACATGGAAGGCGCGCTCCCGCTTCTCGACCATGACATGGTCTCGGCCGGGTCCGGGTCTACGACCATCACCGTCCGCCGTCACCCCGGAGGGCCGCCACCGCGCAGCTCGATGATGTGCCACCCTCGGTCCGGGAACCCGGCACCGTCCGCGACACGCGCCGACGCGGCGTTGTGGTCGCCGTGCAGGTAGAGCGGGATCGCGCCCCATTCGAGGATTTTCCGCGCCGCCTGAGCCACCAACATCTTCGCCAGCCCCTTGCCCCGATGCCCCGGATCCGTGCCGACCGAGATCTCGTAGCCGTGCTCGTTGTGCTTCTTCAGTCCGACCCCGGCGGCATACCGGCCATCGTCGTCCACCGCGATGAGCACATCCCCGTTGAACGGCGCCAGCCATTCCGGGATGTGCTCGTCGTCGTGTGGCATCCACATCCCCACCTCCGGCAGGTCCGCCGGCTGCTCCACGAAGCGGAAGACGCCACGCCCGAAGTGCATCTCCGGCTGGCCGAACAACTGCGGGACCGTTATGTACCCGTCCGACGTTCCAAGCTCGTCCTCCAGCCGCATGGGGTCGAGCGACACCGCCTCCGGAAATACGGTCGGCGAGAAGGAGACCACCGTGCCCAACGGCGACTCGATTCCGACGAACGGGCGCACGGTGCCGTCCCACCCCGGTACGTCGCGGTCCCGGCACGGGTTCAACACGAGCGACGATGTGGGCGGCCAGGTCCCGAGACGGGACGCGAGGAACCGGTTCAGGCGTCGCTCGATCTCGTCGGGCGGGTATGGAGGCGATGTGGACATGGGCGGCAACTCCTGTACGAGGGACTAACGAAATGTATGCCGTTCATCATCGCAGATTCGTCGCCTTTGTGGGGTTCCGTTAACCCTGGCGGCATCGACGATATGCCGGGTCGAGTATGATCAACGCCATCGTCACGAAGCGAAGTGTGCGGGGCAACGCAGCAGGGGAGAGTGTCCATGACCAGGGCTGACCGAGAACAGCGAGAGATCGCGCGGCGGATTCGCCAGCGCTTCGAGCGAAATGCCGAGCGATTGCTTGCCGGTCGCGGTGCCGCGCGAAGCGTGAACCGGCGCACCTTCGTTTTCGGGACAACCGCCTCGGGAGCCATGTTCACCCACGCCTTCTCCGCCTCGGCGCAGGACGCGACGCCCGGCGCGACGCCGATCGCATCACCGGTCGCCTCGCCGGTTGGCCTCGCCAGCGATCCGTTCATCCTCGGCATCGCCTCCGGCGAGCCCGTGCCGGACGGTATGGTGCTCTGGACGCGCGTCGCGCCCGCCCCGTTCGAGCCGGACGGCGGCGTCGCGGCACGTACGGTCGACGTCGACTGGAAGATCGCGGCCGACGAGGCGATGACCGACATCGTGCAAGAGGGCACATACGCGACCAGCGCCGCCTGGGCACACTCGGTGCACGTCGAGGTCTCCGGCCTGGAGCCGAACCGCGAATATTGGTACCGCTTCCGCACCGGCGGGTTCGAGAGCCCGATCGGCCGCACGAAGACCGCCTTTGCGCCGGGTGATACCGCAACACCCCTGCGCTTCGCCTTCGCCTCCTGCCAACGCTGGGAGCATGGCCTCTACACCGCCTACCGCGATCTCGCCGCCCAAATGCCAGACCTCGTCGTTCACCTCGGCGATTACATCTACGAGTACCCGATCCTGGTGCGCGGCAACCTGCGCGACGCGCCCGCCCGCTCGATCGATGACCTGCCGTTCTCCGCCATGGGCGAGACGGTCGATCTCGACGAGTACCGCCAGCGCTACGCTCTGGTCAAGACTGATCCGGATCTGCGCGCCGCCCACGAGGTCGCCCCATGGGTCGTGACATGGGACGACCATGAGGTCGCCAACAACTACTTCGGCGCCGTCGTCCGCGACTCGCCGTACGCCAAGCCCATGCTGGAGCGTCGCGCGGCGGCGTACCAGGCGTATTGGGAGCATATGCCCCTGCGTGAGAGCGCCCGCCCAACCGGGCCAGACCTGACGCTCTACCGCACCGTCGCGTTCGGCGATCTCGTCCGCTTCAACGTGCTCGACACCCGGCAGTACCGCTCGGCCCAGGGTGGCGCCTGCATGCCGGCCGAGCGCGCCGAGAACGACGGCTACTGCGCCAGGGCGTTCGACCCGGAGCGCACCCTGCTCGGCGCGGAGCAGAAGGGCTGGCTGCTCGACGGCCTCGAGGCCACAACCGCCCGCTGGAACGTTCTCGCCCAGCAGGTCCCTTTCACGCGCATCGACCTCGACCGCGACCCGGCGGTGGAGGAATACGGTGACGACGAGATGGACAAATGGGACGCCTACGCCGGGGAGCGCGAGGAGGTCCTCGCCGCGCTGGCAGACGCCGCGACCGCTCAGGGCTTCCATCCGATTGTCATCACCGGCGACGTGCATGTGAACCAGGCGTGGGACATCAAGCGCGACTGGGACGCCCCTGCCGGCGAGGGCATTATCGGCTCCGAGTTCGTCGGCACCTCGATCGCGACGAACGGCGACCTTCCGCTGGATGATGGCGGATTCACCACCGTCTGCGGCGGCTACAACGGCAACGACCACAACCGCCTCTACGACAACCACCGTGGCTACGTGCTCGTTGAGGCAGATGCCGACCAGCTCCGCGCCACCTACCGTGGCGTCTCCGCCATCACCGTGCCGGACGGCGAGCCGCTCACCATCGCCTCGTTCGTCGTCGAGCATGCGACCCCCGGCGCCCAGGACGACGGCTCCTGCACCTCCCCTAGGCACTAACCGCAGCAGGTCTCAGGCTCTGTGCCCGAGACCTTCTGCGGAGCGCTTAGCATATGGCAATCAGTAACTAGGGACTGAACGCCATACATTCGCCAACACTCGTTGGCAGATACGTTTTCGCCGTACTCTAGGAGCTATCGGATGTACGCGAAGGACTGGGGAGCCGATGTGAGGCCAAAGTCCCCTAGTGGCCGAGGTTCCGTGTACCTCCTCGGAGAGTACAAAACGTAGGCGTAGGCTCTGTTTCTATTTTTGAAGTACTCAAAGAATCGTTGCTGCGAGATTCCGGCCAAAGAAGATGTGCGCTCCCACAGATCGATGGGAGATTGACATATAGTTTCCTCGACTAACACTTCGCCGATCACTTGGGACTCCGGCGCTGTTGCATATACAACGATCCTATCCACTCTCATGTTCGCTACCCTAGTTCGGAATTCGAATTGCTTGGTCCCTTGCATGATCTGATCGGCAAATATGGGATGTATTGACAGGATGATGGTGTTCATTCTGTCCATGCCCAGTCAACGAACTCCACAGGCGTTTGTCCATACGCAAGAATGTCAACAAAATGGTCATCACTGAGCCTGTGGAAGGGGCGGGGTCCACCGCTTGGTTCCACTATTCCATGATCCCAAAGTTCCTTGAGGATTGGACGACGCTTCAAGCTGCAAACCATGATGAAACTGACCACGAGCATTCTAGATCGGTGATTCTGCCAAATCCTTTGCAGGTCGTCATCTGGGAACACTGTTCGGTTACCGCAGTAACGCCTGAATTCAGTCCAGTCTCGAAAACTGGACCTTAACTCGGTAATGACACCTAAGGTTGTGATTGCCGATTCGTATGCTTTCCGCCCAGGATTCGTTCCATTCCGATAAACGAGCACGTAGTCCCCTACACCCATATCCCGGTTCGGCGTGAATGAGATGTATATCTTCTGAAGCGCGTATCGGAAGCCCACGTTGGACACGAAATCGGCAGGGTTCTCTGTTCGGAGTATGGAGTCTGGGAAAAGATCTGTGTGGTATTCCGGCTTGATCGGCAGTATGAATTTCTTCCTTCCGTCGAACAGCAGATTGGGGAAGTTCTGTTTTATGCTCCTGTTGGAACTATAAGAACCAATAACCTTTCTGTATACGCATTCCTCAAGCCCGCCGGAGCTCATAGTCCCATGAAGAACAAAGCCCCAGTTGCCTACTAGTTGGATCAACGCACCGAGTTCTGGTCTCTCCTGAGCCTCTGGCAAGACGGTCAGATATATCTCTTGAACACCCCTGAGTCTGGCATTGTCGAAAATGATCTGAAGGAAACGTTCGCCTAGCCGAAAACCGGTCGACTCGACTTTGAAAGTCCCGACTTTTAGCCGCCTTGCAGGTGGTAACGGCGGAGAGATGTTCACATAGTCTTCCTCCTGGGTTTCGGTCTTGAGGTAGAGGAATCCCAGAAGGGCATTGGCGTCGTCGCGGCAAACATACGCCCGCTCGAGACTCTTGGATGCAAACCACTTCTCAAAACCAGGATAGTCCTGTTTGAGAGAGTCGAAGAAGGGGTCGTTTAGGTCTATCTGGCGAAACGTCTGTTGCTGAACTGACAGCATCTTGTACTCAACGAGTTCAGGATGCTGCTTGCTTTGCAGCCCTATAAAGCTCTCGATAGATACGACTTTGTCAGCAAGTCCGAGCAATCGTGCCTTGTTTCGAAGCCTTCGGTCCTCCGTGATCAGTAGGTCTGCATAAACCATATAAACTTCATAGAGGAGGGCATTGTCGACTTGATCGTTTATTGTCTTGGCGGTGGGGAGGCTTGCGAGAAAGTCTGCGGGAGGAGTAGAAGCTCCCTCGAGCACTTCATAGGCTTGAAGCTTCACCTTGAGCGCCTGTCGGCGAACTGAATCTCCATACTTCATCAACTCGGTTACAGTTGATGGATGGATCACTTTTGTGTAATGGAGCCTGTCCAGCCACCTATATAGATGACCAACGCTATAGTTTGATGCGATCTGGTTCTCGCGGTGAATAACAATATTGGTGTCCAGAAGCACCTTCACTACTATTGCTCCCTCATAAACCCTCTAATGGCATCGGCCACCTCTATTGCGTCCGACAACGCTTCCTGAGCCAGACCCGGTTGAGGGGAACACTGAGTTCGCTCGCGGCCGGGTTGAATACTCTTCGCCATCTGAAGGTTTATCTCGGCTAGCTCCGCAAGGTTGACCATGTCACCTCTCACACGCAAATTGCGCTTTAGTCTGGAAGAATCAGAGTCTAAATGGACGATGGCGATGACTTTTAGTCTTTCGAAATACCGGGTGGGGATAGGCTCAAACTGATTGGCTGGAGTCAGTAGCACCACATGTCCGTCTAGCAAGAAAACGCTCTCTGCTTTCAGGATTTGTTCGACTTGAGAGATCAACAGCTCCTGATTCGAGTCTCTATTCGAAACACTCTTTGAAGACGGGGCTTCAGATCGATTGGAACCTTGGCTGATCAGGTCGCCTGCCGTATGAGTTGGGACTCCGACCTCAGCGGATATAGTACGGAGTAACTTGGTCTTGCCGACACCATGTGCTCCCGTGACAAGAATTACCCCTCCCATAAGCAGACATCCCTCCTTGGCAACAAGGGGCATTAGCGCGACTCACCTCTCGAGTGCCATTGGCAACTGTTGTTACATAAGTGTTCTCTTGGTTCACTGATGAATGTAGCATATTTTCGAACCGATACCACTGGTAGCTAGAGGGGATGCGAACGGTTGCGCGGAACTGTGACGCCGCAGGCCCTCGCTGTTATGCGCCCGTTACGCGTTTCACGCTATCGTGAGCATGCGTCCGGATGAGCCGACCTGGGCAGGGCATGCCCCGCATCCGGCCGGATGGGAGGATCATCATGATTCACCGGCATCGCGTTCCATACCTTCTGGGTCTTCTCGTCCTCGTGTTCGCCCTCATCCCTGCGTCCATCCTGGCCCAGCAGGCGGTGGACGACAGCAACGACAGCTTCATCTTCCAGGTCAACCGCCCCGCCACCGTCGCGACCGGCGACATGGTCAACGTCATGGTCGTCATTGATGACAACGCCGTCATCGATGGGCAGGTCACCGATGCCCTGTTCGTCGTCAACGGCACGGCGACCGTTAACGGGTCCGTCACCGGCGACATCGTCGTCGCCGAGGGCTCGCTGATCATCAACGATGGCGCCACGGTCAATAACATCTCGCTCTTCCGCAGCGATATGACGCAGGGAGCCAACGCAACGGTCACCGGCGATATCACTGAGGAGAACAGCTATACCGAACTTTGGCTGGGGCCTGACCGTCTTCTCGATCCTGTTCTGGATTGGCACGACGATCGCCATCCTGCTCGCCGGGTTCGCGATCATGGCGCTCTTCGGTCGCCAGCTCGACGTCGCGGTCCAGACCATCAACCGCCGCCCGATGGAGAGCGCGATAAGCGGGCTCCTGACCTGGGTGCTGGTCCCGGTTCTCGCGGTCCTCGCTTTCATCACCATTATCGGTATCCCGATCGGCGTCGGCCTACTCCTGGTCGTCATCCCGCTGCTGGCGGTGGCCGGGTACATGGTCGCCGCCTACTGGCTGGGCCTCCGCGTGGTCGCGATGGCCAGCCTCCGCTGGGGACGCTACCTCGCGCTGCTCACCGGCCTGGTCATCCTCGCGCTGGTGAACCTGCTGCCATGGTTCGGCGGCGTCATCACCTTCTTCGCCACCCTGTTCGGGACCGGCTCGCTCGTCTACACGCTCTATCGCTCGCGCCGTGGTGAGGAGCCGCTGATGACGGCGCCCACCGCACCGCCGGTCGGCGGCCCCGCGCCCGCCTAACGAGCGCTCATGCCAACGGCCGGGAGCATTGCTCCCGGCCGTTGCTCGTGTCCAGCGCCGTTGCCGACCGTCAAGAGACGGTGATCTTCTTCGGGGCCGGCTTCTCCACCGCCGCCTTCGGGGTGCGGATCTCCAGCACGCCGTCGGTGTAGGTGGCGGAGATGTCTTCCTCCTTCACGCCCTCGGGCAGCGGCAGGCGGCGGTAGAAGCTGCCAAACGACCGCTCCATGCGATAGGCATGCTCCTCCTTGACCTCGTGCTCGCTGTGGCGCTCGCCCTTGATGACGAGGTCGCCGTTCTCGATCTCGACGTCGATGTCCTCACGGGCGACGCCGGGCAGCTCCACCTTCACGACGAGCTCTTCGCCCTGCTCGTACATGTCGACCTGCGGATCCCAGTCGCCCATGACGTCGCTCAAGCGCGGCACCGAGCGGAGCAGGGGCCAGCGGCGGCCGAGCATGCGGTCCATCATCACGTCGAGGTCGCCCAGCATCGAGAAGGGATCGCGTCGCCGGTGGGCGGGCGCTATCTCCTTCGGCGTCGTCTCGGCGGGGAGATTCTCCTCCGGGGCAGGGGTGCTGGTGGTATCGGATAGATCGCTCATGACAGGCCTCCTTTGCGCCATGCATGCATCTGCGACATCGCTCAACTCACCGTGGACTTCGCGGCACCCCCAGTATAGCGACTGTATACAGCGTCCGGATTACCCCACCGGGGTGTTCGCGACGTCTTCGACGGGTGCCAGGAGGCCGTTCTCGCGCACCAGCCTCATGTCCAGCGTGCGATACCCCGCATCCTCGAACAGCACGACGATGCGGCCGCCCGGCTCGTAATGCATCACCGTGCCCTCGCCCCAACTCGTGTGACGCACCCGGCTCTGCAGCGGGAAGGGATGCTCTTCGACCTCGGCCTCACGCGCCAGCCCCGATTCGCACCGGTCGCAGGCGTCGCACGGCCCCTCATACGGGTCGCCGAAGTAGTTCAGGAGCATCTCGCGACGGCAGGTCGGCGTCTCGGCGTAGCGGCGCATCATCTCCAGCCGCGACGATGCGTACTGTTGGCGCTTCTCCTGCGCCTTCGCCGCCGCCTCGGCCACCTCGTCGAGCGTCTCGTCCGTCTCCGCAGCGATCACCTCGCCGGACGGCGCAACGTCCACGGCGTCGACATCGTCGAGCCGCCCGATCACCCTCACCAGCTCGGAGTCTCGCAGGCCGAGATCGTCGCGCAGCTCGGTGGGATTCACCGGTTCGTCGGCTTCGCGGATCGTGGCCAGCACCGGCTTGACGTCCTCCGCCTTCAGCTCGCCCGCGCCGCCCTGGAACCGCCGCAGGTTCAGGTCGGCCGGATCGTAGAGCAGCAGGGCCTCCGACGGCTCGCCATCTCGCCCGGCGCGCCCAATCTCCTGGTAGTAACTGTCCAGCGAGTCGCTGATGCTGTAGTGCACCACATACCGGATGTCCCGCTTGTCGATGCCCATGCCGAACGCGATCGTCGCCACGATCACATCCGTTTCACCGGCCATGAACGCGTCCTGGATGGCGACGCGCGCTTTCGCTTTCAACCCGGCGTGATAGGCCCGCGCCGCAACTCCCCGCTCGACCAGCGCCGCGGCGATGGTCTCCGTGTCGTTCCGCGTCGCCGCATAAACGATCCCCGATCCCCGGTGGTCGGCGACGAACGCCAGCACCGCATCCAGCTTGTCGGCGGCATGGTCGATATGCTCGACGGCAAGGTGGATGTTCGGGCGATCGAAATCGCGCACGAAGACCTTCGGCTCGCGCATCCCCAGCGCCTCGATGATCTCCTCGCGCACCGGTCCGGCGGCGGTCGCCGTCAGCGCCAGCGTCGTCGGCCGCCCGAGGGTCTCGATCGCCGCGCCGAGCCGCAGGTAATCCGGGCGGAAATCGTGCCCCCACTCGCTGATGCAGTGCGCCTCATCGACGACGAAGAGCTTTGGATGCAGATTCGCCAGCCGTTCGAGCAGATGCTCGTTGGTGAGCTGTTCCGGCGCGAGGAAGAGGAACATCTGCTCCGCCGTTTCAAGTGCCCCGACCACGCCCTCCCGCTCCTTCGCGGAGAGCGTCGAATTCAGCTCCGCCGCGCGGATATCCCGTCCGGTTTCGAGGCTCTCGACCTGGTCTTTCTGGAGCGCGATCAGCGGCGAGACGACGATCGTCAGCCCGGAGAGCAGGAGACCGGAGATCTGGTAGATCGCCGACTTGCCGGACCCCGTCGGCATCACGGCGAGGGTATCGTGCCCCGCGACAACAGCGTCGATGGCCTCGCGCTGGCCGGGACGCAGGTCGTCGTAGCCGAGGATGTCATGGGCGACGCCGGAAACGGAGGGAACGGTAACGACGCGGCTTGGCATGTGATCGATCTCTCTGGATACAAGGTCAATGGACGGAAAGGCACCCCTCTCCGCCAGCGGACGGGGAGGGGTGCCTTGCGCAAGGATGTGGTTGGCCGCTACAACGGCATGCCACCGGTCACGGCGATGACCTCGCCGGTGACGTAGCTGGAATCGTTCGAGGCGAGGTAGACATACGCCGGGGCGAGTTCGGCGGGCTGCCCGGCGCGGCCGAGCGGCGTGTCCTTGCCGAACGTCGTGTACGCGTCCTCGCCCATTGTCGAGACGATCAGCGGCGTCCAGATCGGGCCCGGGGCGACCGCGTTCACACGGATGCCCCGTTCGATCATCTCTTGCGCCAGCGCGCGGGTGAAGGTGACTATCCCGCCCTTCGTCGTCGCGTAATGGATGAGCGAGGCGCTCGGATGCGAGGCCTGGATCGAGGTCGTGTTGATGATCGCGCCGCCGGGCTTCATGTGCGTCAGCGCGGCCTGCGTGAGGTAGAACATCGCGTCGAGGTTCGTCGCCATCGCGCGCCGCCAATCGTCCTCGCTCAGGTCCATGAAGGAGGCGATGGTCGTTTGGAAGGCCGCGTTGTTGACGAGGATATCGACCTGCCCGAATTCCTGGACCGCGCGCTGCACGATGCTGACGCAATGCGCCCGGTCCCGTATGTCGCCAGGCATGAGGATCGCTCGCTGTCCGGATTCCTCGACCAGTCGCTCTGTCTCGTGGGCGTCCCTGTGCTCGCTGAGGTACGAGATCACGACGTCCGCGCCCTCGCGGGCGAAGGCCAGCGCGACCGCCCGGCCGATGCCGCTATCGCCGCCGGTGATGATCGCGACGCGCCCGGCCAGCTTGCCGCTGCCCGTGTACGACGTCTCGCCAAAGTCCGGCGCCGGCGTCATCTCGGATTCCAGCCCGGGATACGCCTGGTCTTGCCCCTCGAACGGGGGCTGCGGGGCCGCCTCGGCGTTGCCGGCGGCATGCTCCTGCGGATTTTTCTGCGCGTTGGGGTCGGTCATGGAACGGCTCCTCTGGAGTGAGATCGACGTGGTCTCCGGAGCACATCAACGCACCAATGATGCCAACCCGGGGAGGCATAATCCGTGCGTAAGCTAAACTGGTGGTAAAGATTTATCGCCTGTCCGACGCGTTCCGTCAATCGGTGAAGCGAAAGGCTCGCTGACGCTGGTCGCCTTCGGTTCGGCCCGGGATGTTCGACCACACATCACGTCATGATCCGGGTCGGCAATGGTCGACATGTCCTCCCGATGAGGCAGCGTCCTGCGGCCCCGAAAGAAAGACCATCCATGAGAATCGGCTACGCTTGCGTCAACGGGGAGGTGAAGGAGTCCGCTTCCCGCACCTTCCGTCTCGCCTCGTTCAGCGACGACCGCGCCATCGAGACGATCGCCTCCAACCTGCGCGTGCTCCGGAACATCCTCGAGTGGAACGTCGAGCACGGGATCCTCTACTACCGCATCTCGTCCGGCACCATTCCGCTTGCCTCGCATCCGGTGATGACGTTCGACTGGAAGGCGCACTTCGCCGGCGAGCTGAGCGAGATCGGCGCGTTCATTAACCGCCACGGCATGCGCACGAACGTCCACCCCGGCCAGTACACGCTCATCAACTCGCCGCGCCCGGAGGTGGTGCAGGCGAGCCTCCTGGAGCTCCAGTACCACGCCGACCTGCTCGACCTTATGGGCCTCGACGCTGCGCACAAGATCCAGCTCCACACCGGCGGCGTCTACGGCGACAAGCCCGCCGCGTCTGATCGTTTCGTGGATGTCTACACGTCGCTGGACGAGTCGATCCGTCGCCGCCTCGTGATCGAGAACGAGGAGCGGCATTACACCCTCGCCGACAACCTCCGCATCCACGAGCGCACCGGCATTCCCCTGCTGTTCGACATCTTCCACCACCGGTTGCTCAACAATGGGGAGTCGCTGGAGGAGGCGCTGGATCTCGTCCAGCCGACGTGGGCGGGGCACGGCCCGGCGATGCTCGACTACAGCTCGCAGGACCCGGAGAAGCGCTTCGGCGCCCACACCCCCAGCATCGACCTCGACGACTTCGCCCCGGTGCTGGACATCCTGCACGACCGCGACGTCGACCTCATGCTCGAGATCAAGGACAAGGAGCAAAGCGCCCTCATCGCCAACCGCTACATGGCCGAGCGCTTCGCTGCGATCCAGTAGCATCGGACTGAAATGTCCGATGCATCGACCGAAGGTCGATACGTGGTCAAACCTCCGGAGTTGTACCCCGTCTCGGTAGGCCCGTGGCTGAAGGAGTGCGGAACGCTCCGGAATGCCCGGGGGCGTAGGCCGATGCGTTCCTGGCCTGACGCCGCTCTCCGCCGCCGACCCGCAGTGGCTGGCGCTCCAAAGGGTTTAATCGGTCGCCCCGGCTCAAGGGGCGCGGGCGAGCGCGATCCCGCCTGATCCAGGGAGCGTTGGCCGATTGGAATGTGGCCTGACGCAAGCCGGCTCCACGTCCCGGATAGATGGCTCGGCATCTTACTGTCCCTGCGACGCGAGCCAACTGTCGATGCCCGACGCGATCGCCCACGCGATCTCGTCCTGCCGCGTCCCGGCCGCGAACTGCGCTCCCTCATTGTCGTTCGTCAGGAACACCGCCTCGACCAGCGTGCTCGGCATCGTCGCCTGCAGCAGGCCGCCGTTCGCGAACTGCCACGTCCCGTTGCTGTCGATACCGAGCGACCCGAGCGCACCGGCCATGTGGATGCTGAAGTCCTCGTCCTTCCGGCGCTTGCCCCAGAACGTCTGCGAGTAGTCCACCGACGAGTCCCCCGACCCGTTGAGATGGATCTCGACGAACACGAGCGCTCCGCAGGCGTTCGCGATATCGCCCCGCTCGGAGTTCCCCAGATCGGCGTCGCTGTAGCGGGTGAGCGCGACCGTTCGGCCAAACGTCTCCTGCAGGATGGTTTGCGTCCTGGAGGCGATGTCGAGGTTAATATCCTTCTCATAGAGATCGTAGGTCGCGTTGTAGGCGCCCGAGTCGCTCCCACCATGCCCCGGATCAAGCACGACCGTGGCGCCGCCCTCAACGGTGCAGCCTGGGCCAGCCTGGTTTCCCTTGCCAGGAGGCGGCGCGGCCGCCGCAGGCCCAAAGGCCGACAAGGCGAACATGGCGACAAAAGCGACGATCACCGCGCGGTAACGGGACGATTGGGTGTTCACGATATTCTCCCCGGTAGGATCTATTGGGTCCGGGGGGCATCATACCATCAGCGTCATAAACGGGTATCCCGATATGGGTCAAATCGCCCGTACCGCCGCCGCCACTGCTCCGCGGTGAACACCCGGTCGCACCTCCGGCAGATCGCTACCACCCCGCACTCGCCCGCACGCCGGATTCGCGGATCGACCTCGATCAGCTCGATCGCTCGCCGGCAGCGGGGGCACCGGAACCGTCTGTCTTCACGCCGTGTTCTCATCGCGCATACCTGCATGCTGGTCGCGGGAACAGCAGATGCGTCCAGAGTAGGGGATTGCATCACGCGAGGTCTACCGGTATCCCGCTTTCACCATCCACCGGCCCGACCCGGAAGGTGGGCACCACCAGTGGTCCGGGCAACGACCTTCAGGACGCAAGGTCGTTCCGGCGATCGTCATGATCTGGGTATCGCCGCCAGTCCTCCAGCGTATAGGCGCGATTACAAATCCTGCAGGTCGCGATCAGGAGGGATCGCGTCCGTCGCCGGAGATCGGAACCTTCCTTGATAGATCGCAACGCGATCTGTGCATTGCAGTTGGGACACCTGAACCTCGGATCGTCGCGCCATGAACCCGACATTACCCTGCCTCCGATTATGTATGGAAGAACAAGTGTTCTTATGCTAGTAGCAGGGGGTGTTTCTGTCTAGTGGTATGTGGGCGTCTCCGGGTAGCGCTCGAGGAACTCTGCCTTTATGCGCAGGTAATCCGGATCGTCCTTTGCCGCGACATACGCCGCATAGAAAATCTCCGCCGACTCCGCCTTCACCGGGTCGACGTCCTGAGGAAGCACCTCCTCGTGCCCCGGCGACCACTTCCGGCCGCTCTTGTGGTTCGCGTACCGGCGCGAGCGCGTGAAACCCATCTGCAGGAACTTCCGCGCCATGTCCATGCCGACGAAATCGCCCGCGTCCTTGTACGCGTGGAACATCACTGTCAACGTGGCCGCCGACTCCCGCGCGATCTCCGGGGTGCGAAACCGCCAGTGCGGCAGCAACTCAGACTTGTACGGCTCGACGAGGAGCACGCCCTGCTCGCCGCGCCCGACGCGGTAGAGGTCCGGTCGGGCGCGGAAGTCGATTTCGTCGAACGGCAGGTCGTAGTTGAACGCGGGCTGAGGCATTGGTCAGGTCTCTGGCAGGGACAGCAACGGCTATAGCGCGAAGAAGAGGATCACCGCCGCAGCCACCACCAGCAGGATCACCACCGTCCAGAGAAGCCCCATCGAGATACCGGTAAAGCCGCCACCACCGGCGGGGTTTGGCCCTTCCAGCGAGGAGCCGCCCACTCGCGCCCTCGCCTCCGGCACGTCGTCTGCCTGAAGCGGGTCTGGACGCCCCTGGCGGACCTCGATCTCCGGCGCATCGGGGCTCCTGAACGTCTCCGCTGTGTCGTCTGTCGTATCTCGCCGGTCTGACATTGCGATCTCCTCGCTCGAACCACGGCGTGCCGCCATGGCGTGTGTGCTGCCCTCACATGTCGCAACCGCGGTGCCAGTGCGTTCGCCGCCGCCTGATGGCGCACTTTCGCTTCGCCGATCTGTATAGGGAGTAGAGGGGAGGAGATGCCTCCCCCGATGACGACCCGCTGTACAGGAGGAGAACGCCCGTGCCCGAGACCATCTCACCCTTCGATCTGCCGCCGGACGATGTTCCGGTACAGAACGTTGCCGACCCACCAGAGGGACCCGGCCCGGACCAGGACCTCGACGCTGTGCGCGAGCTGGTCCTGCGCGCCAACCCGGACGTTGTGCCGGAGCTCGTGGCCGGCGAGTCGATCGCCGACCTCATCGCCAGCGTCGAGCCGGCGCGCGCGGCGTACGCCCGCCTCGCGGCAGCTATCGTGGAGACCCGGATACCGGCCCCGGTTCCGGCCGGAGGCGGCGCGCCGATCGCCGTCGATCCTGATCGCCTGCCCGCTGCCGAAAAGATCCGGCGTGGTCTCGCGGCGTTCGCCGCCACCTCGAAGAAGGGATAGTTCATGGCCATTACCAAAGCCCAAGCCTCTTCCCTCTCCAACGACATGCTGATGCGCGGCGTGATCGAAACGATCGTGAAGGAAAGCGCGATCCTCTCCTTCCTGCCGTTCATGGAAGTGACCGGCACGTCCATCAGCTACAACCGCGAGGCCTCGATGCCAGCGGCCAGCTTCTACACGGTGGGCGACACCTGGACGGAAGCGACCCCGACCTTCACCAAGGTCACCGCGCAGCTGGCGATCCTCGGCGGCGACGCCGACGTCGACAACTTCCTCCAGCAGACGTACTCCGACACGAACGACATCGAGGCCGAAATCATCGCCAACCGCGCGAAGGCGGTCGCGCACAAGTTCTCGGAGACGTTCATCGACGGCGACACGGCCGTCGACCCGTTCTCCTTCAACGGGATCCACAAGCTGATCCCGGCCGGCCAGACGCTGAGCATGGGCACCAACGGCGGCAGCCTGACGCTCGCCAAGCTCGACGAGCTGATCGACGCCGTCCGCCCAGGACGCCCCGAGCTGCTCCTGATGAGCAAGCGCACCCGCCGCAAGCTGAAGGATCTCCGCCGATCGGCCGGCTACATGCTGGAATCCTCGATCAACCAGTTCGGCCAGCAGGTCGAGACCTACGACGGCATCCCGCTCGTCGTCGACGACTTCGTGTCCGATGCGAAGGCGGTCGGTACCGGCACCAACATGAGCACGATCTACGCGCTCAAGTTCGGCGTCGGCGCCGGTGTGACCGGCCTCGAGAACGGCGGCATCCAGATCGAGCGCGTCGGCGAGCTGGAAACCAAGGACGCCACGAGAACGCGGATCAAGTGGTATGCCGGGCTCGCCCTCTTCTCCGAGCTGGGCGCGGCCAAGCTGGAAGGGATCTCCGCGACGTAGGTTCGCCTCGCATCCTCGCAGGTCCTTCTGAGCGAACCGAAGAATCCCCCGGCGAAGCCGATCGACGTAGGTCGATACCAGGACCCCACATCCCACCCTGAACGGAAATGGAAGGCGCTTCGCGCCCTTGGATGTGCTTCGCACGGGGATTCTTCGGCAGAGCCTCAGAAGGACGTTGGGTGATGTGGTAGATGGAAGGATCATCGCCCCCCTTGCCACGAACGCTGCCCGATGCCACGATGGGCATCATCAACCAGCGGCAGGAGAGGGAAGGGGAGTGACGATGCGCATCGTGGTCGGTAAGGAGATCGACGCCGGACGGATATCCCGGCTGTGGGAGACGTTCCCGGAGGTCGACATCGTGGCTTTCCGGGATGACCCGGACGCCATGCGCGAGGCCGACGCCTTCCTCGGCCGCATTCCGCCGGAGGCCGCGGCCCTCGCCGGCGACCGCCTGCGTTGGGTGCAAGCCGGCGGGGCGGGCGTCGAGACGATCCTCGCCATCCCATCGATCGTCGAAAGTGACGCCATCGTCACCAATACGCGCGGCGCCCATGCCCCGTTCGTCGCCGAGCATGCCTTCGCGATGATGCTCGCCCTCTGCCGCGCTCTCCCGACCTTCATGCAGGACCAGCGCGACCACCGCTACCGCAGCCACGGCGCCGGCGTGCCTATGGACGGCCTCTACGGCAAGCGCATGCTCATCATCGGCATGGGCAACATCGGCAGCGCTATCGCCCGCCGTGCCGGGGCTTTCGAGATGACCGTCGTCGGCCTCGACCAGGGCGTGCCAGGCCACATCGGCGAGGACCTCACCGTCCTCCCGATGGAGCACCTTGACAACGAGCTCGAGGCCGCGGACATCCTCGTCGTCGCGGTCCCCTACACCCCCGACACCGATAACCTCATCGACGCCCGCCGCATCGGTCTGCTCAAGAGCGGCGCAATGGTCATCGGCATCTCCCGCGGCAAGATCATCGACGAGGACGCCCTCGCCGCCCGCCTGCGCGACGGATCGCTGTCCGGCGCCGGGCTGGACGTTTTCGCCCAGGAGCCGCTGCCGCCGGACAGTCCCCTTTGGGACGTCCCGAACCTCATCATGACCCCGCATTGCGCGCCCGTCTCGCCGATCACCGGTGACCGCGAGATGGACATCATCGTCGAGAACGTCCGCCGCTTCGTGCAGGGCGAGCCGCTGCTCAATACCTGCGACAAGCGCGCCGGGTTCTAGGAGCGGTCGGTGCGGATCGGCTACCCGGGCCGGAACCTGACGCTGGACCTCCCCGCGCCGCCACCCCTGCGCCCGGAGACGTACAGCCCGGAGCGCTTCGAGGAGGCGATCGCCGCCAATCTGGACGCCATCGCGGCGACCCTCCGCTGGAACCTCGCGCACGGCATCCTCTACTGGCGGCTCAATCCCTACACGATCCCCCTCGCAACGCATCCGGTCGTCGATGTCGACTGGGCCACGCTGTTCGCGGAGCGGTTGGAGGAGATCGGTGCGTTCGTCCGCGAGCACGGCATGCGCCTGACCGTCCACCCCGGCCAGTACATCCGCCTCACGTCACCGGATCCCGATGTCGTGCGTCGCAGCGTCGCCGAATTGGCTCACCACGCGACGCTCTTTGACCGGATGGGACTCGACGATACGCACAAGGTTCAGATCCACACCGGTGTACCGGATGACGACAAGCCCGCCGCGATCGACCGCTTCGCCACCGCCTGGGACGCGCTCCCTCGGCATGTGCGTAACCGTTTGGCGATGGAGAACGACGAGCGGCTTTTCTCCCTCGCCGACAACCTCGCGATCCACGCCCGCATCGGCGTACCCCTCGTCTTCGACACCTTCCACCACAGCCTGTTCAACAGCGGAGAGTCGCTCGACGAGGTGCTGGATCTCGTCGCCCCCACATGGCTCGGCCATGGTCCCGCGATGATCGACTACAGCACCCAGGACCCCGCCAAGCAGCCCGGCGCCCACGCCGCGAGCATCGACGCCGCCGATTTCGCTCGCACGTTGCCCCGTCTCCGCCGCCACGACCTCGACGTCATGCTCGAGATCAAGGACAAGGAGACCAGCGCCCTCACCCCTCGCTATCGTGAATCCGTAGTCTCGCACCATGTGTGCGAGACATCGACCGCAGGTCGATACCCGGTGAGCACCGACCGATGCCCGTCTCACCACAAGTAGGATCGGACTGAAATGTCCGATCCATCGACCGCAGGTCGATACCCGGGCACCGCTCTTTCCATGAACACAACCCGCCCATCAACGGGCGAGATTGCCCGCATCGGGCTTACCCGCCCGAACCCCGGACACCCCGGAGCACTGGCCTGCTCCTTCGGTCACGGGGCTACAGGGAAACGGCCGCGCACGCAGATGAACGTGATCGTGATCGCCTAGCGAGGTAGCCGCTCCCCGGTGATGGCTTCCCACGCTTCCGGATCCGTCGCGCCCTCCGTGACCAGCACCAGCACATGGCTCCGCTCGTCCAGCTTCAGGATCCGCCGCGCCCGCACCCATGCATCGGACGCCGCCAGGGACAGCAGTCCGCCGAGCCCGGCCGCACCGGTCTCCCCGGCGGCGACCCCGGCCCGCGCCAACACCCGCATCGCCTCCCGCGCCGCGTCGTCCGGGATCGCCAGCGCCACGTCGATGCCGGTCCACAACGTCGGCCAGGCGATGGGCGAGGGGATGCCGCAGTTCAGCCCCGCCATGATCGAACGGTGCGGCCCCGGCACCTCCACCGGCTCCTTCGCCCGCAGCGACGCGAGGATGCACGCCGCGTCCGCCGGCTCGACGCTCACGACGTTCGCGTCCCAGTCCATTGCCGAGCGAATCGCCGCCGCCCCCAGCGCCCCGACGCCCATCTGCACGAACATCTGCGTCGGCAGCTGCGCGGGCGTGTGTCGCAGCTGGTCCTCCAGCTCGGTGAAGATCGTGCTGTAGCCGTCGATCACGTCCTGTGGCACATCTTCATACCCCGGCCATGATGTGTCCGAGATGACGATGTGATGGTTCCGCTCGTCCGCCATCCGCGCCGAGAGCAGGATGGCGTCGTCGTAGGACCCGTCGACGACCTCAACGCTCGCCCCCTCGTCCGCGATCGCGTCGATTCGCCCTGGCCATCCCGGCCGGGACGAGGATGTGCGCTCGCTGGCCCAGCAGCGCCGCCATATGGGCGACCGCGCGGCCATGGTTGCCGTCCGTCGCGGCGACAAAGGTCACCTCGCCGAGCGGCGTGATCGCGTTGCGCAGGTCACCGAGCGTCTCCCACCGCTGTTCCAGCCCCGGCAGGCGGCGGCACAGCTCGCGGTAGATCGCCCAGCTCGCCCCGAGGATCTTGAACGCCGGCAACCCGAAGCGCTCCGTCTCGATCTTCGCCGTGACCGTCGCGACCCCGATCTCCCGCGCCACCTCCGGCAGCTCGACGATCGGCGTCGACGTGTAACCTGGCAG
>CAVUJR010000045.1:0-32835 GCA_963741805.1 uncultured Chloroflexia bacterium | reverse complement strand
GCAGCGGCTCGTCGTAGCCGGTGAGGAACTTGTCGGCGACGATGAGCATGCGGTACGGGGATTCCTTCATCTTGTCCGGGATGTCTTTCGACCGGAAGCCGTTCAAGGTGGACTCGGTCTGCTTCTGGCCAATGCCGTCGATGTCGTGCTCGCCGGTGAAGGCGACGACCGTCTTCCAGGGGTTGCCGCGCTGCTGCAGCTCGTGATTGATGGCCTGCCAGTAGTCGATCGCCCGGCGGATGCCCTGGGTGGCGACGATGGCGCGGGCCTGGCCGTTGATCTTGCCGGTCTGGCCGCTGAAGTGGTCGACGATGATCTTCGCCTTGCGGGCGATGGTGGCGGGGTTGGACTCGACGTAGGTGCGGAGCTCCTTGCCGGCCTTGCGGACATCGAACTCCGGGTCGTCGTCGATGGTCTTGACGAGGCGGTAGTAACTCCTGATGGGCGTGTAGTTCTTGAGGACGTCGAGGTACAAGCCCTCCTCGATCGCCTGCTTCATCGAGTAGGTATGGAAGGGCTGGAACTGGCCGTCCGCGCGCTTGGTGCCGAAGAGCTCCAGCGTGCGCTGCTTGGGGGTGGCGGTGAAGGGCGAAGTAGCTGGCGTTGTCCAGCATCTTCTTGCTCTCTCGACTCCAACTCGTCTGATCTTGTCTTCATCGGTTTTGGCACCCAAATACATCGTTCATAGCGCCCGAACCGCGACCGCCCTGCTGCTATGCGCTTCGTCGATGACGACGGCGAACGTTCGGTCGCCATGATCACTTCCGATGCCATCGGCGACATAGGGAAACTTCTGGACGGTGGTGGTGATGATGCGCTTGCGGTCGCGGATGAGATCGCGCAGTTCGGCGGCCTTCTTGGCGTGAGCGACGAAGTTCTTGATCTCGGCGAACTGGCCGATGTCCTTCGTCTGCCGGTCGAGGACACGGCGGTCGGTGACGACGATGACGGAGTCGAAGCCGACTTGTCGACCACGGTTTTGCTGGAGTTCCACGAGCTGGTAGCCGAGCCAGGCGATGCAGTGGGTTTTGCCCGAGCCGGCGGAGTGCTGGATGAGGTATCGTTGGCCGGGTCCCATCTCCTCGGCATGGGCCAGCAGATTGCGGACCACTTCGAGCTGATGATAGCGCGGGAAATGATCTTCCGCTCGGATTTCTTCGTGTCCCGCCCCGCCTTCTCAATCTGCTTGACGTAGGACTCGATGATGTTGGCAAGGCTCGCGCGGGGGAGGATCTCCTGCCAGAGGTAGGCGCTCTGTGATGCCGTCCGGGTTGAGCGGGTTGCCTGCGCCGTCGTCGGGACCCTTGTTGAAGGGCAGGGTCTAGGTGCCCTTGCCGGCGAGCCGCGTGGTGAAGTGGACGGCCTGGTCGTCGAGCGCGAAGTGGGCGATGCAGACGCCGAAGCGGAAGAGGCGCTCGGAGGTCGGGCGCGTGGTGCGGTATTGCTGCATGGCATCGGAGACGGTCTGGCTGGTGATGGTGTTCTTCAGCTCGAAGGTGAAGACGGGCAGGCCGTTGATGAAGACGGCGAGGTCGAGGGCGCGCTGGGTCTCCTCGGAGCTGTAGCGGAGCTGGCGGGTAACGGTGAAGCGGTTGCGGCGGAAGTTGGCCTCGGCGCTCGTATTGCCCGGTGTGGGGAGCGGGTAGTAGAGCTGGACGGTGTACTGCTGATGGCGGACGCCCTTACGGAAGGTGCGGAGGACGCCGTCGTGCATGATGCGGTTGGAGAGGCGCTGGAGGAAGGCGTCACGCGCGGGGCCGGGCTGATTTCGAGCTTCAGGGCGTCGACGATCTCCGGCCGGGTGGCTTTGAGGAAGGCGACGAGTTGGGGAACGTCCAGGCCGAGGGCCCGATCGTAGTCCTGCGCATGGCCGACGCGCCACTCGGCGTCCCAGACCTCCGGCAGCTCGCGAACGCCTGATCCCGAGCCCCGGATGTTGTCGACCCGGACGCCGGTGAGGTCGGACATGATCTGGAGGTCGAAGCTGGCTTGGTTCAGGGGGTCGGGGTCATATTCCCACTCCATGTCGTCCAGGTGTTCAAGAGGCTCTAGTGGTCTGTCAGGCGTGATGTGCGGGTGGCAGGGATGCTGCTGGACTAGGCGGATCGTCCCGCGTTCCCGTCCCGAGGCCCCGCCATGGCGTTCCCGTATCGCATCCTCCTTTGACCGATGAGCAACGCGCCAACTGCGCAGTCTGGTGAGTGCCGGTAGTGCGCCCGCCCGCACACTGACCCGCGCCCGCATCCTGCTCAAGTCCGACCACAGTGACGCTGGTCCTGGCTGGTCCGATGCCGCGATTGCCGGGGCGCTGGACGTCAATCCCAGCACGGTCTTGCGGGTCCGTCGCCAGTTCCTCGAGCAGGGCCTGGCGGCGACGCTGGCACGCAAGCGGCCGGACCGCCTCTATGATCGCCTGCCTGGACGGGGGGGCGGAGGCCAGTCTGGTTGCCTGACCTGCAGTGCCCCGCCGGAGGGACACGCGCGCTGGTCGTTGCGGTTGCTCGCCGATGAGATCGTGCGGCTGGAGGTGGTGGAGACGATCTCCTATGAGACGGTGCGTCAGGCGCTCAAAAAAACGAGCTGAAGCCCTGGCTGGTCGAGCAATGGTGTTTCGCCCCGACTGCCGATCCGGCCTTTGTGGCCGCGATGGAGGATGTCCTGGCGGTCTACCATCGACCCTATGACCCGGCGCAGCCCGTGGTCTGTCTTGACGAGACCAGCCGCCAACTACTGGGGGAAACCCGGCGCCCGCCCCGGTCCCGGGACAGGCGGCCGAGCATGATCCCGAGTATGTCCGGGCCGGCGTGGCGCAACTGTTCCTCGTGACAGAACCGTTGCGGGGCTGGCGAGACGTGACCGTGGGCGCACGGCGGACACGGCTGGAGTTCGCCGCCTGCATCCAGCACTTGGTCGATGCCCACTATCCAGATGCCGAGCGCATCGTGCTGGTCATGGACGAGCTCAATACCCACAGCACGGCCTCCCTGTATGCGGCGTTTCCGCCCGCGGAGGCGCGACGGCTCGCGGCGAAACTGGAGATCCATCACACACCGAGAACATGGGAGCTGGCTGAATATGGCGGAGCTGGAGCTGAGTGTGCTGGCCCGGCAGTGCCTGGTTCAGCGCCTGCCCGACGAGGTCGCCATGGCGGCTGCCGTGACCGCCTGGTCCGCGCGCCGCAATGCCGCGATTCATACCATTGACTGGCACTTCACGACCGACGACGCCCGGGTCAGGTTGCGGCGTCTCTATCCGGCGTTTGACGCCTGACAGAGCACTATATCTTGTGTGTAGTGCCCATCAGTGAAGATTAAGGATTTTGAGGCGACCGTCGCCAAATACCCGAAAACGAAAGGTTCCGGTGGCAACTGGTACTACGACTAAATACTCTAGGCCTTCCGTCGGATGGGGGCAGGAGACATGTATCCTCCATAGAACTCCTCGGGTAAGGCACTGAGCCATAGGCTCACCAGTTGGCTCCTGATCGAGTTCAGCTTTGACGTAGAGGGCAGCGAGAACCTTGAGCTCGAACTTCCGCGTTAACGAAGATCACCGAGACGCCGGGAATCTTTCTGGCTTCGATCTTTTCTCTTATTCTCCGTCGTCCCTCAACGAACATGCGGTAATAGAAATAGTAGGTCGGTACATCGTCCAGGTAGGACGTCAGCTGATCGCTATGCTGCAACAGGGTGATGACGTGATGGCCGAGGTCAACAATACCACCGGCTGCTGGACCCACCTGATATGGAGCCGAAGCCAAGACGGACCCGGAGCCGTGAACCTGCAAATCGCGTAGGGCATTCCGAACCTCATTTTCAAGGATGCTGGGCAGTTCCCCTGAGAGGTTATTGATCTCCATATCTCTGGCAGGGTCACGACGTTCGTAATCCAGGCTCAGTCGTGCGAGCACCGCGACGTGACTAGATCTGTCGATGCCGTCCTGACTTGGATAGCTCACATCAGGCAAGAATTCCCGGCTCCGAAATGCCTCTTGTGTGAATCCATTGAACTCGATCCGGTGAAATTCTCCCCGGTCAGTGAGCCAGCAGGTTGCCCGGTTTTCCGCCGTACTTAGGTCCACCCTGTAAAGCTGCTCATGGACATAAAGGGTGGGCGCTCGTTTGGATCCACTCGTGAATAAGTGATGCTTGGCGTGCGCTCCTCGTAGAAACGTGGCCCCACTTCCTCAAGAGCCATGAGCACCAGAAATTCTGGCGGCAGGACCGGCTCAAGGTTGTGATTCTTATCCGATGCCGTCCTTTGCTGGCGACCCATCACCTGCTTGAGGTGATTCGAAAAAGCGATTGCACCCTTCTTGCCATAGGACTTCAAGAGATCCGCCGTGAGACTTGCCGTTACCCCGGAAACAAACCCGACGGCGATATCATACGCCTCAGCTTGCGGTCCTATCTGATCAAGTTCGGTCTCGACAGAGAGGTTCGATAACAGGTCGGAGTTCTTGATGGCTTCGGTAATCGATTGCTGGGTTCCGGTGAGGAGTACCCTGCGCCACTCTTCCTTTTCGGTTGACGTGAGATCCAGTTGAGTGAGCGGAGCAGACCACTTTCCAACGATCCTGAGTACACCTGAAATAGTTTCAATATCGACAGGGATGTCGACGCCCGGCTCAGGAATTCCTAGAGGATCCATATCCTACTCCTCAACGACTGCTTGTAACTCATCCTCCATCGCCGCCTCGATCTCCTCGCCGATGACCTCCTCGACCGCTGGCAACTTCACGCCGCGCACGTCCAGCTTGCCGGTGACGACGTCGCTGATTAGCCGCGTCCGGTACTCCTGCATCAGCTCGATCTCGCGCTGGTGCCGGGAAATGAGGACGTCGATGCGAGAGGATTCACGATCGATGTGATCGAGCAATGTCAGTCTTGTTCAGAAACGGGAGGTACAGCAACATCGATATCATGCAGTCGATCCTTGGGTCCACTTCAGTTGCGCAGCAGCCTGATATCCAAGTTTGCATCATCGATGCAACGGCCTTGACGCCTGTTGAAGCATCGAAGAGCGAAACGTTGAACGGAAGTCCGCGACATACAAGCGGTGATTGTTCGGACCCAGAACGTGCCTCGTTCGATAATCGCTAGAGGAAGATTCCGTAGGTCGAGATATTGCGACCATCTTCAGACGATTCACAGGGAGTCTCGCACCTCGAACTCATGGTGAAAGTCCTACGACTCCGCCTGATGATACCGGAGGCTGCATAGTAGGTCATATTCACGTGTATTCATCGGGCCCCGTCTCGGCGAACGTCATGGAACCCTCACTCGATGTTGAGGTATGCGAAGCACTCTCTTGAGCCGCCTGAACCTCCCAATGCGCCGGGATCTCGCCCAGCCAGTCGACGCCGGAGTCCTTCATCGGGACGGACGGGTCGAGGCCACGGGTGACGGCCTGGTTGATGACGGCCTGCTTCTTCTCCTCCAGCAGCGCGATCATCTTGCGGCGGGCGGCGATGAAGCGGGTGATGCGGGCGTCCATGCCGTCGAGGAAGTCGGCGATGGCGCGTTGCTCGTCGAGGGGTGGAAGGATGGGCAGATTAGCATACTCGCCCGTTCACGTTGTCGATGCGTAGATGATATCACTGGCTGTGCTGACGAAGCCTCGGAACTGATCAGTCTTCGAGTAACAAGAACGCCACCGAACAGTTTCGGCACTTTGATAGAGACCTGGCAAGATAGCCGACAGCAGGATGACGGTCGGCGTAGCAACTCGTATCGCATCGACGGATTGCCAACTCGTCGTCGCTCGGTCAGTGCCCTCCTTGATATGAGCGAAGCCTCTGATGACAAGAGTCGCCGACCTAGATCAGCTCTTCAGGATTAGCAGGTTCGTCGTCGCAAGCGACGATCGTTGGCATATCCGTGGTTCGGACGAACGCCCCGACTGACGAGTAGCCGCACAGCAGTGGTAGATCGTTAGGTATCCGTAGTCGGCTGACGATCCGACGAATCATGCCTCTTTTCAGTCGAGGCTCTGCCAATGAGTCGGGACGTCGCCAAGCCATCTCGATCTCGGAGTCCTTGTAAGCGGGGTAGGGCTTGAGGGTGGTCATGCCTTGTTGCTCCCCGTCCAGCTCGTCGATGAGCGCTTCGAGGGACCTGATGTCCTCTTCGTCCGTCTCCAGCGCCTCACGCTTCCGGCGTTCCGCATCGAACGCCTCGTACTCCGTGAACGCCGTCTGGTCCGCGACCGCCTTCGACACGGTGCCGTAGTTGTCGAGGATCTCGCGTTCGTTGAACTGGAGGAAGGCATCGAGGCGCTCGCGCCATTCGTGCATGTAGATCGGCTGCTGGCGCCGGGCGCGCATCTCCGCGAAGTCGAGGTACATGACGATCAGGCGGTCGAGGTCGTCGATCTCTTCCTTCGACAGATAGTTCTTGCTGACCGTGACGTCCTTCTTCCGCACGCGACCGCCGTCCCACGACGTCAAGCCCATATTGGGCTTCGTATGGTCGGCTCGGGCATGGATGATCTCCGCCGCCGTCATGCCGGTGACGGAGTAGAGCATCTTGTTCTGGATGATCGCGAAGAACTCGCGGGTCTGCTGATCGTCTTTCGTATAGTCCGCTGAGAGCGCGAAGATGTCCCGTACCTTCTGGTAGAAGCGCTTCTCCGACGCCCGAATATCGCGGATGCGTTCGAGGAGCTCGTCGAAGTAGTCCTCGCCGAAGCGGGCGTCCGGGTTCTTGAGGCGCTCGTCGTCCATCGTGAAGCCCTTGACCAGGTACTCCACGAGGCGTTCCGTTGCCCATTGCCGAAACTGGGTCGCCAGTTTGCTCTTGACGCGGTAGCCAACGGAAATGATCACATCGAGGTTATAGAGGGTAATCTCCCGACGCACCTGTCGCGTGCCTTCGAGTCGCTGTTGCATGACCACGCGCGAGGTTGCGGCTTCATCCAGCTCTTCATCTTCGTAGATATTGCCGATGTGCGCGCTGACGTTCTGACGCGTGGTCTGGAAGAGCTCCGCGATAGATGACTGTGTGAGCCACAGCGTTTCGCCAACGAGCTCAACATCAATCCGCGTGTTCCCATCCGGCGACCGATAGACCAACATGGACGGTGCTGCCGATACCGATTCGTCTGGTTCTGGAGCCATAAATACAATTCTCCCCAATCGACGGTCCGGGACCAACTCGCAAAATTCTTTTGCAGGTTCATCTGTAGTTGAGCGCTGGCCTGATTATAGAACATGCGTTCTCTTATGTCGTTTCCACCAGAATCTCTTCCAGCAAGCCGTCCGTCTCCCGCTCCAACGCGAGGATGTCGGCCTCGATCTCGGCGAGGGTGCGGAGCTGCTGTGGTTTGTAGAAGTAGCGGGTGAAGCTGATCTCGTAGCCGATCTTCTCCGAGCCGTCGGCGACCCAGGCGTCCGGGGCGTAGGGCAGGACCTCCCGGGCCATGAAGGCGTCGACGGATTCGGCGAGGGGGATCTGCTCGGTGTCGCGCAGGTCCGGGTCGGGCTCGTATTCGACGCCAGTGGCGGTGCGCTTCTTGACGACGGGTTTGGCGGATTCGTCGCGGACGGTGACGGCGGCCTGGATATCCTTCTTCAATTTGGCGGTGAGGCGGAGGCCGCGTTTGCGAGCGATGCGCTCCAGGGCGTCGTTGAAGGCGTTGTCGTCGTCGGTGACGAACGCGCCGGGTTGTCGCCCTTCGGGCGACCGGGTCGACGACCCTTCGGGGTCGACCCCTACGGTAGAGGCAAAGTCGCGGGTGACGGCGTGGAGGGTGTCGCGGACGTCGGCGGGGAGGGCGTACCAGGCAGGGTTGTCCGCCGGCTTTCGCCCTTCCGGCGACCGGGCCGACGACCCTTCGCTGTCGGCCCCTACGGACGACGGTCCATTATCCACCCGCGGAGGCGGAGGGGGCGGTCGACGGTGACCTTGCGGTAGCCGAAGGCCTCGTTGGGGAAGATTTTGCTGGTCTCGGTCTCCTCGAAGGCGAGGAACTCGTCGAGGATGGCCTGCTGGTCGGCATCGCTGAGGTCGGCGTTCTTGGCGCCGAGGTTCTTGCGGCGCGGGGTGAAGCGTTTGGTGGCGTCGATGAGCTGGACCTTGCCCTTGCGGCGTTCTCCCTTGTTGTTGGTGAGGACCCAGATATAGGTGGCGATGCCGGTGTTGTAGAACATGTTGTTCGGCAGCGCGATGATGGCTTCCAGCCAGTCGTTCTCGATGATCCAGCGGCGGATGTTGCTCTCCCCGCTGCCGGCGTCGCCGGTGAAGAGGGAGGAGCCGTTGTGGATCTCGGCGATGCGGCTGCCGATGCCGTTGGCGTCCGGGTCCTTCATCTTGGCGATCATGTTGGCGAGGAAAAGGAGCTGGCCGTCGTTGGCGCGGGTGAGCAGCGCGTATTCCGGGTCGCCGTCGTGGGTGACGATGAAGCGCGGGTCGGTGATGCTGCCCTTGCCGCCGAGGCGGGCCATGTCGGCCTTCCAGTCGACGCCATAGGGCGGGTTCGAGATCATGAACTCGAACTTGGTGGTCGGGAACTGGTCGTTGCCGAGGGTGCTGCCGAGCTTGATGTTGTTGGCGTCCTCGCCCTGCACGAGCTGGTCGGCCTGGGCGATGGCCCATGTCTCGGGGTTGAGCTCCTGGCCGTAGACGTAGACCTGCGGGGAGGCGCCCTTCGCCGCCGCGATCTCGCGAATGCGGTCGGAGGCGATGGAGAGCATGCCCCCGGTGCCGCAGGCGCCGTCGTAGACGGTGTAGACGGTGCTCTCGATCCTGTCGGCGATGGGGACGACGGTGAGGTCGGCCATGAGGCGGACGACATCGCGCGGGGTGAAGTGCTCGCCGGCCTCCTCGTTGTTCTCCTCGTTGAAGCGCCGGAGCAGCTCCTCGAAGACGGTGCCCATGGCGTGGTTGTCGAGTCCCGGGAGGCCGTTCTGCGGGTTCGGGCTGAGGTTGATCTGGGGGCTGGTGAACTTCTCGATGAGGAGGCCGAGGCGCTCCTCGCGGTCGAGGTCTTGCAGGTGGCCGCGGACGTTGAAGCGGTCGAGGATCTCGCGGACGTTGGGTGAGAAGCCGTCCAGGTAGTCGATGAGGTTGGCGTGGATGTTCGCCGGGTTGTTGACGAGCCGCTTCAGGGTGAACTGCGAGGTGTTGTAGAAGGGCTGGCCGGCCTCCTGCTTCAGGATGCGGTCGCGCTGGCCCACGAGGTTCATCTCGACGAGGCGGGCGTCGGTGGCGAGGACCTTGTCCTTGGTGGCTCGAGGAGGGCGTCGAGGCGGCGGATGACGGTCATCGGGAGGATGACGTCGCGGTACTTGGTCCGGTTGAGGGCTCCCCGGAGGACATCGTCGGCGATGTTCCAGATAAAGCTGACCATGCGGGCGTGCTGCTGGGCATCCATGAGGTGCGCGGGCTCCTTGGTTGGCGTGGGTCCGTGTCTGCCCCTATTGAACCAGAAAGCGCGTCCGGTTGTGTAACCGGAGATATCGGCCTCTGGTCGATCGCTCAAGGGCCTCGTGATCCCCGATACTAGGGGCATGAAGAACCGCCGCACGCGCCGCCCGTGGCACATCCCGCTCTCCGCCCTCGGCCCCCTCGCCAACCGCCTCATCCGCTACGGCGTCGCCCTCCTCGTGCTCGCCACCATCTTCTCCGCCGCCGTCGCCTGGCTCGTCGAAGGCACCCCGCCGTCCCTCCGCACCTCCATCATCGTCATGCTCGCCCTCGCCGCCCTCAACACCGCCCTCCAACCCCTCCTCATCAACATCGCCGTCCGCCTCTGGTCCTGGCTCTTCCCCGCCCTCTCCTTCACCTTCAACGCCGCCCTCGTCCTGCTCGCCGCCGGCCAGTTCGACGACTGGTCCATCACCGGCCTCCTCGACGCCGGCATCCTCGTCGCCATCATGGCCGCCGCCACCACCCTCACCGGCTCCCTCCTCGCCATCAGCGACGACCGCGCCTGGTCCCACTTCGCCCTCCGCCCCCTCCGCGCCCGCTACCAGCACCACCCGCCAGACCCCACACCCGGCTTCGTCTTCCTCGAGATCGACGGCCTCTCCCGCGATACCCTCTGCTTCGCCAAGGACCACGGCTACATCCCGCAGCTCGCCGCCTGGCTCGACACCGGCTCCCACCGCCTCACCGGCTGGGAAACCGACCTCTCCTCCCAAACCGGCGCCAGCCAGGCCGGCATCCTCCTCGGCACGAACCACAACCTCCCCGCCTACCGCTGGTACGACCGCGAGCTCGGCCGCGTCGTCGTCTCCACCCTCGACGCCGACCTGCTCGAAGCCCGCCTCTCCACCGGAAACGGCCTCCTCGCCCACGGCGGCGCCAGCCGCGGCAACCTCTTCTCCGGCGACGCCCCGGACAGCCTCTTCACCTTCGCCACCCTGCGCGACACCCGCAGCTCCGGCGTCCGCGCCTACTACTTCTACTTCGCCAGCCTCTACAACCTCGCCCGCACCGGCGCCCTCTTCCTCGCCGACCTCCTGCGCGAGCTGGTCGCCGCCACCTGGCAGCTCCTCCGCAACGAGCGCCCCCGCGTCCGCCGCTTCGGCATCTACCCCATCGTCCGCGCCACCACCACCAGCCTCCTCCGCGAGCTCAGCACCTTCACCGTCGCCGGCGACATCATGCGCGGCGTCCCCGCCATCTACACCACCTACATCGCCTACGACGAGGTCGCCCACCACTCCGGCGTCGCCCGCGGCGATACCCTCCGCGTCCTGCGCGACATCGACCGCGATATCGGGCGCCTCGCCCGCGAAGCCGCCCGCGCCCCGCGTCCCTATCACGTCATCGTCCTTTCGGACCACGGCCAGTCCCAGGGCCCCACCTTCCGCCAGGTCCACGGCGAAACCCTCGGCGATCTCGTCGGGCGCCTCGTCCACGGCGAGAACGACCCCCGCATCCGCACCGAGGTCCTCAGCCACCTCTCCACCGACGAGGGCTGGCAGGCCGTCGGCGCCGTCCTCACCGAGCTCACCGCCGAGGAGCGCCGCCGCATCCCCCGCTCCCTGCGCCGCCTTCTCGCCGAGGAAGTCGCCGTCTCCGAGCTCCAGCTCCCGCCGGATCGCCGCCCGGAGATCCATGCCCCGCAAGCCACCCGTGATGGGCATGATGTCGTCGTCGTCGCCTCCGGGAATCTCGGCCTCATCTCCTTCCCTGGCACGCGCGAACGGCTCACAATAGAAGCGATCGAGGACCGCTACCCCGCCCTCATCGCGGGGCTCGTCCTCCATCCGGGCATCGGCTTCCTCATGGCTCGCTCCGCCCGCGACGGCGCCATCGTGCTTGGCAAGGGCGGTGCGTACCTGCTGGAGACGGACACGGTGATTGGCACAGACCCGCTGGCGCCCTTCGGCCCCAATGCCGCCCGCCACCTGCGCCGCACCGACGGCTTCGCGAACGTGCCGGACATCGTGGTGAACAGCACGGTCGACCCGGCCACCGGCGAGGTGCACGCCTTCGAGGAGCTCGTCGGCTCGCACGGCGGCCTTGGCGGCCCGCAGGCCCGGCCCTTCCTGCTCCACCCGGCGGAACTCCCGCTGGACGAGCCGGAGCTCGTCGGCGCCGAGGCGGTCTACCACCAGCTCCGCCGCTGGATGACCGCGGCACCCGAAAGGAATGGCAGCGATGGATAAGCAGCAGGGCCCGGGTATCGTCGTCATGACCGCCAACCTCGCCGCCGGCCTCGCCCCGGACGACCAGGTGATCGCCGCCGTCCACCGCGAGCGGCCGCACATCGTCGCCTTCCAGGAGCTCCTCAGCGAGCAGGCCGACCGCCTGGAGCATCGCCTGCGCAGGGATTTCGCCCACGCCCGCTTCATCGCCGACGGCAACGAGGGCCGCGGCATCCTCAGCACCTTCCCCATCGCCTGGGCCCACCGCATGGAGATCTCCGACGGCCGCCCGGACATCGTCGCCCTGATCGACGTCGACGGGCAGGATCTCTTCCTCGTCGTCGGCCATCCGCGCCCGCAGAAGATGACCCCGACCGGCCTGATCTTCACCTTCGGCTCCAAACGCCAGATCCTCCGCCTCGGCGAGATCACCACCGGCACCCCGGCCGGCATCCTCCTCGGCGACCTGAACATGACGCCCCGCCATCCCGGCTACGCCCGCCTGCAAGAGCTCGGCCTCGTCGACGCGTTCGCCGCGAAGGGCAGCGGCGCCGGCAACACCTTCCCCACCCGCGTCTCCTCCATCCGCAAGCGGTCGGACCGCCTCGCCCGCCAGAAGGTGCCGCCGCTCGTCCGTTTCGACTACATCTGGTGCACCCCCGGCATCGAGATCGACGCCGCCTGGGTCGGCACCGACACCGGCTCCGACCACGCCCCGGTGCTCGCGCGCGTCCGCCTCCCCGGCAGCAGCGGCACCTCCCCGGCTCCACACGAGGTCTTCTCCGTGCCCGGCGAGACCCACGCCGTCGGCCCTCGCTGACCGGTTCCCAGCGTCGCCGTTCTCGGGTATGTTCAGCGAACGAAACCATTTCGATCGTGCTGGAACGGATGTTCCCGGTTGGCGTTCACACCCCAGGAGACGAGCCCATGGTTCGATTCACATGGCCGGACGGCAAGCAATGCGCCGTCGCCCTGACCTTCGACGTGGACGGGGAGACGATGGCCGCCGTCCAGGACCCGCAGCGCGGCCATGAGCGGCTCACGCTCATTTCGGGCGCCGCCTACGGGCCAGCGGTTGGGGTCCCCCGCATCCTCGACGTTCTCGATGCCCACAGCCTGAAGGGGTCTTTTTTCGTGCCCGGCTTTACGGCGGAGCTGCACCCGGAAATGATCGAGCGGATCGTCGGCAACGGGCATGAGATCGGGCATCACGGCTATCTCCACGAGCGCCCGGACACCTTGTCCGATGAGGAGGAAGAAGCAGTCCTCGTCCGTGGGCTGGAGATCCTGGAGCGCCTCACCGGCCGCAGGCCCGCGGGCTACCGGTCGCCGGCGTGGGAGCTCAAGCCGAGCTCGCCGGCCCTGCTCACGCGCTATGGCGTCCGGTACGACAGCAGCCTCATGGGCAACGACATCCCGTATCGCGTCGCCACGCCGTCCGGCGACCTGCTCGAGCTCCCGGTGCAGTGGATCCTGGACGATTACCCCCACTTCGCGCGGGTCGGCGGGGTCATCTCCAGCCCACAGCAGGTCTTCGACGTCTGGTCCACCGAGTTCGCCGGCTACCACCGCTTCAACGGCTGCTTCGTCCTCACCATGCATCCCTTCGTCAGCGGCCGTCCGTCGCGCATCGCGCTCCTGGAGCGGATGATCGAGTACATCAACGGCTTCGACGGCGTCTGGTGGGCCACGCTCGGCGAGATCGCCGACTACTGCCTCGCCACCGGAGCCGGCGACGTCTGGACGCCACCCGATATGAAGGTGTTCGCGCACGATGCGAAAGGAGCCGGCGCCCAGGTTTAATCGTGCAGCAGCGCCGGGATGTCTCGTGCACTCCCGACACTTCTGGTACGATGCCGACATCGGAGGGTCCCACAACTGAATGCCGTTTCGCCGGGCCGCGGGCTCCACACCAGGAGAAACTCTCATGTATGACCACGAGTTGCTCGACTTTATTGCGGCGGTGCAGTCTGAGCGTCTCAACCGGCGACGACTCCTCCAGGGGGGCGCGGCTGTGACCGGCGCGGCGCTGCTTGGTGGCTCGGTGGGATCCCTGACAGGTGCCGCGGCGCAAAGCGCCAGCCCTGTCGCCGGCGAACCACAACCAGGCGGCACCCTCTCGATCGCGTTCGAGGCGAATCCCGACAACCTGAACCCGTTCACCATGAGCTCGCTGGTCTCCGCGCTGGTGGTCGAGCAGGTCTATGACACGCTGTTCGTCTTCGACGAGAACCTCGCATCGCAGCCGAATCTCTGCGTCGGTTTTGATGCGCCTGATAGCACAACCTATGTCTTCCACCTCGTCGAGAACGCGATGTTCTCGGACGGCACCCCGCTGACGGCGGAGGACGTGAAGTTCTCCCTCGAGACCTACAAGGATCCGGAGATCGGCGCGCGATCCTGGGCGTCGAGAATCGATACCGTTGAGGCGGTCGACGACTTCACGGTCCAGGTCAACCTCACCGAGCCGTACGCGCCCCTGATTGGCTACCTCTCCTGGCAATACAACCCGATCGTCTCCAAGGCCTTCTACGAGGCGAACGACGGCGCGATCGAGCAGGTCACCATGGGCTCCGGCCCGTTCATCCTTGAAGAGTTCGTGCCCGACCAGGTGATCCGGTTCGCCAAAAACGAGAGCTACTGGCAGGACGGGCTTCCCTACCTCGACGCGATGGAGTGGATCATCCTCCCGGACGACCAGGCCCGCGTGGCCGCGCTGCGTGGCGGCGAGGTCCAGAACGCCGATTTCATCGACTACCAGGCGGTGCAGTCGTTCGAGGACAACCCGGACTGGACGGTCTACGAAGTTTCCACGCTGACGCACGGCACGACGGTCATCAACTGCTCCGAGGGGCCGCTTGCGGACGCCCGCGTCCGGCAGGCGATCAGCTACGCCATCGACCGCGAAGAGTTCGTGCAGGGTGCTGCCCTGGGATTCGCGCAGGTCACGGGGTATATCCCGGCGTCAGACCAGACGTGGGCGATCCCGACCAGCGAGCTCCCGACGTACCAGACCAACGTCGACCGCGCGAAAGAGCTGCTCGCCGAGGCAGGGTACGAGAACGGGTTCGACGTGACCCTGCGCGTGTCGCCCCTCTACGTCCTCGACACGGCCAACGCCCAGATCCTCCAGCAGCAACTGGAGCCGGTGGGGATCAACGTCCAGATCGAGCAGCTCGACTGGGCCAACCTTCTCGACGCATGGGTCAACAGCGATTTCGAGATGCTCAACATCCTGCTGCTCGGGCTTCCGGACCCTGACGGGTACACATGGGGCCGGTATCACTCCGAGTCGCCGACGAACTATGCGCAGATCAGCGACCCGGATCTCGACGCGCTCATGGACGAGGCCCGCAGCGAGACCGATCTCGACCGCCGCAAGGAGCTCTACGCCGAGATCCAGCTGAAGCTGGATGAGCTGGTGCCGAGCCTCTTCTACTACGTCTACAACGTCTGGCTGGTCTGGGTCCCGAACGCCCAGGGCATCACGCCGCTCCCGAACTCAAGCGCGCCTTATATGAAGAGCGTCTGGTTGGCGCAGTAGCGAACCAGTCGTCCGTCACGACACGCCATGAGTTGGCCGGCCCTGCCAGGCCGGCCAAGGGACACGCATGATTCCTTACCTGCTGCGGCGACTGGCGCTGATGATACCGACCCTCCTCGGCGTCTCCCTTGTTGTGTTTTTCTTTATCCGCCTCATTCCTGGGGATATCGTCGTCGTCCTGAGCGGGGCACGCGGTGAGCTGAGCCCCGACCAACGCGAACTGATACGCCATGACCTCGGGCTCGACCGACCCCTGCTGATCCAGTATCTCGACTGGCTGGCCAACGCGGTACGGGGTGACCTCGGAACGTCGCTGAGGAACGGCCGGGAGATCGGGCCCGATCTCCTCTCGCGCCTGCCGGTGACGGCGGAGCTGGCCCTGCTTGCGGCGCTGATCGGGACCTTCATCGGGCTGCTCACGGGGATCATCGCCGCGCTCCGGCGAGGGACATGGACCGAGTTGACGGCCCAGGGCTTTGGCCTGTTCGGCCTCTCGATCCCGGACTTCTGGCTCGGGACGCTCTTCCTGCTCGCGGCATCGCGCTACTTTGGGTGGTATCCCGGCGCGCGGTATGTCAGCCTCTTCAGCGAACCCCTGCAGAACCTCAGCATGTTCGTGCTGCCGGCATTCGCCGTCGGCATCGGTCTCTCCGCCTCGCTCATGCGGATCACCCGGTCAGCGCTGCTCGATGTGCTCGGGACCGGCTACGTCACGACCGCGCGGGCGAAGGGGCTTGGCCCGCGCTCCGTGCTCTGGGGCCATGCGCTCAAGAACGCGATGATCCCCATCATCACCGTGATGGGTCTGCAGCTCGGCTATCTCCTCGGAGGTGTGGTCATCATCGAAACGGTCTTCAACTTGCCCGGCGTCGGCCGCTTCACGGTCGATGCGATCAGCGGACGGGATTATCCGGTCGTCCAGGCGACGGTGCTCCTCGTCACCATCATCGTCCTGTTCATCAACCTCCTGGTCGACCTCCTGTACGCGTTCCTCGACCCGCGCATCAAGTACGGCGCACCGGCACGATGAGCGATGGCACCACCGAACCCCAGGGACACGTTGACAGCACGGTCGGGAAAGCGGGCCGTGGGGTTCCTGCTCAGGCTGGTGCGCCATCCCGCGGGAATGGTTGGGCTCGTCATTGTCTCGCTGGTCATCCTCCTGGCGGTCTTCGCGCCGGTGGTCACAAGCGTCGACCCCTACTCCATGAGCCGCATCGATAGCCTCCAGGGTCCCAGCCGGAGCCACCTGATGGGGACGGACGAGCTGGGGCGCGACCTGTTCAGCCGGGTCGTGTACGGCGCGCGAACGTCGCTCACGGTCGCGGCATCCGCAGTGGTGATCGCCACCCTGATCGGCACGCCGATCGGGATCATCGCCGGTTACTTCGAAGGATGGGTGGACAGCCTCTCGATGCGCGTGATGGATGTCGTCTTCGCGTTCCCCGCGCTCCTCCTCGCACTCGCGATCACCGCGTTCCTGGGCCCAAATCTCCGCAACGCGACGCTCGCGCTCGGCATCGTCTACGCTCCCGGCTTCGCCCGGATCGTGCGAGGCCCCGTGCTCTCGGCGAAACACCAGGAATATGTGGAGGCCAGCCGCGTGAGCGGTGCCAGCACGAGCCGGATCCTGGTCCGGCATATCCTGCCAAACGTCATCTCGCCGCTGATCGTCTCGGCGACCGTGACGTTCTCATTCGCCCTGCTCGCCGAGGCGGCCCTTTCCTACCTGGGGCTCGGGGCCCAACCGCCGGAGCCATCCTGGGGGGCGATGCTCAGCGGCGGGCGACGATTCATGGAGACCGTGCCGTCGTTGGCGATCTTCCCCGGTCTCGCGATCATGGTGACCGTGCTCGGGACCAACCTGCTGGGAGATGCCCTGCGTGACGTGCTCGACCCAAGGCTCCGCAAGTAAGGAGACATCAACGTCCAGCATCGTGCGGCTTTCGAAAGACCAACGCGGGGCAACCCGGCCAAAAGGAGATACCCGTGCCAGACAACACCACCTCCCGGACATCCGTACCCGACGCGAGCGACACCGAGCTGTGCTTCCTTTCGGCAGTAGATATGCGCGAGCGGTACCGGCGGCGGGAGTTGTCGCCCGTTGAGGTCACGGAGGCGATCCTGCGGCGGATCGAGCGGCTGAATCCCCGCTACGTCGCCTACGTTACGGTGACCGCGGAGGTCGCCCTGGCCCAGGCGCGAGCCGCCGAGCAGGCGTACGCACCCGGCGGCGATCCGGGAATCCTCGCCGGGATTCCCCTCTCGCTGAAGGACCTCACCCCGACGAAGGGCATTCGCACCACGCGCGGCTCACTCCTCTACGAGAACTGGATCCCCGATGAGGACTCTCCCTTCGCCGAGCGCGTCTTCGCGGCAGGGGGCGTGCTGCTCGGGAAGACGAACACGCCGGAGTTCGGGTGGATGGCGAACACCACCAACCGGGTCGTTGGGCCGACGCACAACCCATGGCGGCACGGGATGACGGCGGGCGGCTCGAGCGGCGGCGCGGCCTCGGCGGTCGCGGCGGGGCTGGGTCCGCTGGCGCAGGGCAGCGATGGTGGTGGGTCTATCCGCATCCCGGGCTCTTTCTGCGGCATCTTCGGGCTCAAGCCCTCATTCGGGCTCGTCCCGATGTTCCCGCCCAGCGCGTTCGGCGATCTTTCCCACCTCGGCCCCCTGACCCGCACCGTCAGGGACGCCGCACTCATGCTGGACGCGACAGCGGGCGGCGACGCGCGTGACCGCCTGTCGTGGTCGAGCGGTGTCGACTACCTGTCCGCCTGTGACGGCGATATCTCCGGGCTACGCGTCGCGTGGTCGCCCGATCTCGGGTTCGCCACGCTCGATCCGGAGGTCCGCGAGGCGACGGAGCGAGCCGTCCGCCACTTCGAGGACCTCGGGTGCCACGTCGAAGAAGCGTCGCCGAAACTCGAACGGCCCGACAGCATCTGGTGGAAACTCTGGACGAGCAGCAATGCCGCCGTGCACATGAACGACTTTGAAGAAGTGCGCGACCGCATCGATCCCGGACGCATCCCTCTCGTCGAGGAGGGCCGCGCGATGTCCGGTCCGGATCTCGCTCGTCAGCAAATCCTCCGGAACGACTACTACGTGGGCATGCTGGAGTTCATGGAGCCGTACGACCTGCTGCTGACCCCGACGATGGCCCGGACGGCATTCCCGGTCGATCGCAACCGGCCGGACGATATCGCGGGCAAGCCGATGGCCTACCCCGGCGACTGGACGCCGTTCTGCGAGCCGTTCAACCTGACCGGCCAGCCGGCCGCGACGGTGCCCTGCGGCTTCGACGCCAATGGCCTGCCGATCGGGCTGCAGATCGTTGGCCGGTGGCACGACGACGCGACCGTCCTCCGCGCGGCGGCGGCCTTCGAGGCGGTCGCCCCCTGGGCCCAGCATCGCCCTCCGGTTGACGAAGCAGGGAGCGCTGCGTCATGACGTCCGGCAGCGAACCGACGGGCACGCTCTCCGGGCGAGATCGCGATCGTCACGGGAGCGGCGCGCGGGCTCGGGCTGGCGATGGCCCAGCGTCTCCTTGCCGACGGCGCCACGGTCGTCCTGGCCGATATCCAGCCGCCAGACGCGGGGATTGGCGGCCAGTTGGGGGAGCACGCGGTTGTCACGTCCTGCGACGTGGCGGATTCCGCGTCCGTCGATGACCTGGTGTCCATGACGATGCAGCGCTTCGGGCGGCTCGACATCATGGTGGCGAACGCCGGGATCGGAGGGGGCGGCCTCGTCGTCGACATGACCGACGAGACGTTCCGGCGCATCCTGTCCGTGAACCTGGAAGGCACGTTCTCTTGTTGCCGGGCGGCGGCCCGCGCGATGATCCCGGCGCGCAAGGGCGTCATCCTGACGGTCGGCTCCATCTTCGGGCGTGATACCCCGGCCAGAAGCGCCGCGTATGGCGCGTCGAAGGCCGGCATCATGGCGCTGACCGTCGCGCTCTCCCGCGAGCTGGGGCCCTTTGGCATCCGGGTCAACTGCGTCAGCCCCGGCAACATGGCGACCGAGATGCACTGGTCCGTGCTCCGGAATCGCGCCGCGCGTGAGGGCGTGGCGTTCGACGCTCTTGTCGATGAGGTGCGGGCCGGGATCCCGCTCGGGAGGCATGGCGAGCCAGAAGATGTCGCGGCGCTCGTGAGCTTTCTCTCCTCGCCGGATGCTGCCTACATCACCGGCCAGACCATCAATGTCGATGGTGGATACCAGCCACGTTAGGGAGGACCCGTGAGCATTTCGTTTGATTTCTCCGGACAACTGGTGCTGGTCACCGGCGCGGCCTCCGGGCTTGGCTATGCGATCGCCAAAGCGTTCGGGGAGGCGGGCGCCACGGTCGCCCTCAACGACCTGTCTCCGGAACGGGTTGACCGGGCCGTCGCAGAGCTCTCAACCCTCGGCGTTGCGTGCCGGGGGTATGCGGCGGATGTCCGGGATGGCAGCGCCGTTCGCGACATGGTCGACCGCGTGGTGGCGGATCTCGGCACGCCGGACGTGACGGTGGCGAGCGCCGGCATCTATCCCAACACCCCGTTTCTCGATATCCCCGAGGAGGAATGGGATCGGGTCCTGGACACAAACCTGAAAGGCACCTTCCTCACCTGCCAATCTGTCGCCAGGGCGATGATCTCCGCCGGGAAGGGCGGCCAGATCGTCACCATGGCCTCCGGCGCCGCGAACATGGCCTTTCTCGGATGGTCACACTACTGCGCGTCCAAGGCGGCGGTCGTGATGCTGACCCGGTCCATGGCGCTCGAGCTCGGTGAGCACGGGATCCGGGTCAACACCATCCTGCCGGGCTATATCGATGTCCCGGAAGGCGGCGCCCACCTTGGCGACGAGTACAAGCGCGCCGCGCGACTGGCGAATCCCCTTGGTCGTGCGGGAACACCCGGTGACATCGCTAACGCCGTGCTGATGCTCGCCTCCCCTCTCGCGGCGTACCTGAGCGGCGCAACCGTGACCGTCGATGGTGGCGCAGGTGCCGGGCGCATGTCCGTGTACCCGAAGCGATGACCTGCTCCGCATTACGTAGGGGATCGCCGCGAAATCGGTAATTTCACGTATGGCACGGAACGGGAAGGACACAGGATACTGGATACATCGGAGAAGACGTGACACGGGAGAGACAGGGAGGCCGCCCAGCGAGGCGGTCTCCCTGTGGGCGCCGCATCCTGTACGATTGGCGGAACATGCCCGTGGCGCGAGGCCCGGCATCCTGCGTTCGCCCCACCGGAAGCGACCATCGCCATGCGGCAATACGTCCAGAATGTCCTGCTCCATACGCGCGAGCGGCTCGGGATCGGCAGCGCCCAGATCTACGGCCCACCCCTGCCGCTGGAGTCGCCGACGCCGATCGTTATCTCCCACCGCATCCGCACCATCATCCTGCTGGTGGCGGCGGGGCTGCTGCTGTGGGTCGCCTCGCGCACGCCGACCATCATCCAGCTCCTGTTCATGGGCGCCACGCTCTCACTCGTCCTCTCCTTCCCGGTGCGGGCGCTGCAGCGCGTCATGGCGCGAACCCTCGCCATCCTGATCGTGACCGTGTCCATGCTGCTGCTGGCTGTCCTTGTGCTGGCGCTGCTTATCCCGTTCCTCATCAATGAGATCACGCGCTTCGCCGAGTCCCTGCCGGAGACGCTGGAATACCTGCAGGAGCTGGTCAACGACGCCCTCACCGCCATGCACAGCCGCGGCTGGATCGACCAGAACCCGGAGAACGTGCTGGCGGACATCCAGCAGGGCATCTTCGACGCCATCCAGAGCCTCAGCACGGACATCATCGGCAACGTGGTGTCCACCCTCTCCGCCTCGGTGAACATCCTGATTACCACGTTCGGGGTCATCTTTATCGCCGTCTACCTGCTGATCGACATCCCGCGCTTCAAGGACACCTACCTGCGGATGTGGACGCCGGAGTACCGCACCGACGCCTTCCTGCTGTGGGACACGATGGGCTACTCGCTGTCGCGCTACCTCGGCGGGCTGTTGATCTCGCTGACGCTGCAGGGCGTGCTGGCCGGGGTCGGGCTGACGTTGCTCGGCGTGCCGTACGCCGCGCTGCTCGGGTTGTTGATGGCGGGCACGGCGATCCTGCCCTACATTGGCGCTTTCATCGGCGGCATCCCCGGCGTGCTCGTCGCCCTGACGGTGTCGTGGCAGCACGCGGTCGCGGCGGCCGTGTTGTATGTGCTGATCAACCAGCTGGAGGGCAACCTCATCACGCCGCGCATCCAGGGGTCGGCGGTGCGGGTCCATCCGCTGCTGATCTTCCTGGCCGTGATCACCGGCTCGCGCCTGTTCGGGCCGTTTGGCGCGATCATGGCGTTGCCGACGCTGGCCGTGCTGCGGGTGGTGCTGGAGTTCTTCTGGCTGCGGCTGCGGGTCGATATGGACAAGCCGACCGTGCTGACCGCGATGCGCGCCGACGCCATGCAGGAGCGGATCGCCGAGCAATCCCCGATTGCCGACATCATCGAGGATGGCGCCGAGCGCCGCCGCGCCCAGGAGATCTACGGCCCGCCGCAGGCCGACATTGTCGCGGAGAAGCCCCGCCCGTAGGGAGCAAGGCGATCACGATCATGGTCAATCACGTGTTTCAGGCGACGAGGGCGGTTGACGATACGGAAGATGTTCTTAAGTCCCTGTATACGGGACTTAAGAACATCTTCTTTTATGGTGCGTTGGGGGGGATGCCGTGGCCAAAGGGGATCAGCGGCCTTTCCCGTGGGGTTTGATCGCCTTTGATGCCTTTGAGCCGGTTTGGGGTGGTGCGGGAGGTGGGTGGGGGCCGCGAAGGTGCTCAGCCGCCCTTCTGTGTACAACCTGAGCATCTTCGACATCTTCGGGCAACGGCGGGGATGTTCCCCGGGAGGCGCCGGGCAGGAGGGGGCGTGGGGAGGGGCCCTTAACGGCCCCTTCAGCGATTGGGCATAGTCTCCCCCATACACCCTCCTGGTCATATCCCTCTACTCCTTATACGCATTGGGAACGCGGACGTGCGCCACCCTCCACCATATTCGGCCTCCCGCGAAGATGATGAAGGTGATCAGTTGTCTGGTTAGAGGGAACGGGAGCACCTTCGGCCGGCGTGGCGGCTGGGGATCAAAGGCGTTCAAACATGCAAAGGCGATCATTCTTCGGGGGTATAGGCGCCGACCATCTTTGGCGGGGTTATACGATAAAGAAGATGTTCAGAAGTCGGGTATACGGGGACTTTTGAACATCTTCCTTGAGGCGATAATGAATATCGCCCGTACGAGACGGTCGCGTAGGGGCGAGGTGCGGCGTGGGGCGACAGGGTTGCGGGGAAGGCGTGGTGAACGGCTCCCCTCTTTCGTGCGTGGGGTATCGACCTGCGGTCGATGGCGGTGAGGATTGGAGCGGGCCCGGCGGGGGCGGCGGTCACTGCCGCCCGAGGAACGTCAGGGCCGCGTCGTTGTAGGCGGTCGCGTTCTGGCTGTGGGGGCTGTGCGAGGCGGCCGGGATCGTGACCCGCTTCGCGTCGGGCATCCGGCGCGCGAGCTCGTCCAGGATCATCCCGAACATCGCGGGGCTGCGCTCCCCGCGCACCAGCAGCGCCGGCACCTCGATCCGCTCGCAGTCGCCCGGCGTGACGCTGGAGAAATAGACCTCCGGCGGCGTCGCCAGCTCCGTTCGGAGTGCCGCCGCGTTGTCCATCATGGCCGCCTTCACGGGCTCCGGGATCCGATCGAACGCGCCCGCGCCCAGCACGCCGTTGATAAACAGGCGCACGCCATCTTCGTCCTCGCCTCGCGCCAGCGCCGCGCCCGCCGGCACCATCGTGTTCTCGACGAACGCCCGCGCCACCTCCGCGCCGCCGGGCAGCGCGTCCAGCCAGGGAATGATCGGCGGCTCTGTCAGCACCATGGACCGCACCAGCTCCGGCCGGACCGCCGCCAGGGTCAGCGTCGTCATCGCGCCGTATGAGGTCCCGGCCACATCCGCGGGGGCGAGATCCAGCGCCTCGATCAGCGCGGCGAGGTCCTCGACGTGCTGCATCAGGCGGTAAGTCACCCCCTCGCCCGGCGCCTCGTTGGGCCAGTGATACCGCCGGCTCGGGACGACAACGCGGTGACGCCGGGAGAACGGTTCGAGCTGCTGCGCCCACGTCCGGTGGTCGCCGAGACTGCCGTGCACCATGACGACCGGCGAGCCGCTACCTTGCTCGACGTAGGCGAGGCTCGCACCATTGATCTCGACCTGGGAAACGTCCATTGCATCGCTCATCGTGGTTTCCTTCGCGTACCACCCCCACGACGTCGGCATGTTCAGTCCCGCGAGACGACCGGCCCGGGCAGCCGCTTCCGGACGGTCAGCTCCGTCGCGGTGTAGAGGATCACGACGTCCTCGAAGCGGACGCTACCGTCCCCACTTACGGCGAACACCAATTCGTTGTCCTCCGCCTTCAGGGTGCCCGGCGGAACGATCTCGTGCCAGGAGCGCGGGCTCGTCGCCGTCACGTTGTGCTGCGTGAGCCGGGCCGCGTTCAGGCGAACGGAGAACGACGGCGTGCCGGTGTAGGCCGTCCGGAAGAAGATCACCGGGTGGACGTCGCCCAGCACTCCCGGCGCGGCGATCCCGGTGATATGCCGGTCGCTCACCGGCAGCGGTGCGGCGGGGTCCGGCACGGAGAAGCCGCCCGCAGACTCGACGATCGGCACGTACCGGGCGACCTGCACCTGGTCGAAGAACAGCGGGAACACCTGGCCCAGGCCGCCGAGGACCCGGGACGCGATCGATTGGAGGAGGGACATGCTGGTCCTCGCTTTCACCGCGAGGGCGGCATAAGGGCCGGCGCCCATCGCGGCATGGTGCCCCGCCAACGCGTGCGGAGGCATGGCGGTAATTCGGCGATAGGGACCCGGTTCACAGTATAGGGCGGCCCCGCGCCGATTCCTTGGCCCGGTCTCCCTTCCACCCTGCGCATCAGGCCCGACGTGGCCCGTCCCGCGTCAACCAGGTCCCGGCATCCGCTGCCGCCTCATCGTGACAGGCGCCGATCTCTTCGGGAATCCCCGTCGCGGTGCAGACGCCGTGCCCCACCGAATGCCGGCAAGGGTGGAATCCGGGCGGCGATCTGGTACCGTACCCATTGGCACGCGGGCACTACCCGCCGTGCCACCCGTCAGCAGACGTGCCAGAACGCAACCGCAGGAAAGCCACCGCACCGCCATGCCCGAACCCACGCCCGCACCTGTTTCCCGCCGCCTCGTCTCACCCCTCTGGGTCATCGCGGCGGTCTCTCTCGCCACCGTCCTCATCGTCAGCGTCGTCGCCTTCGTCGACGGCACCAATGTCGCCGTGGAGGATCTCCTCCTCGACGAGTTCCCGCGCCACCGCGCGCCCGCCGGCATGGCCGCCCTTACCACGCTCTCCTACGCCGGCATGCTCATCGCCGTCGGCGTTCCCCTCTTCCGCATCCTGATCCCCCGCACCATGAACGAGTGGAGCCTGCGCGTCACCTACGGCGCCGCCGCGATGGCGACCACCGCCATGCTCCTCCTCGTGCCGACCACCAAGGCCTTCGAAGAGGAGCGCGACAGCATCCTCGCCATCTTCAGCCTCGACATGTGGAAGGTCGACGCCGGCCACGGTACCGTCCGCGCGCTCATCTTCACCGGCGCCGGGCTCGCCTTCATGCTCGCCAACCTCGAACGCGATCTCTCCCGGCGCATCACCCGCCTCGCCGCGATCGGCGGCGCCCTCCTCGCCCTCGGCGCCTTCACCGTCGTCGGTCACACCGCGACGCTCGGCCCGGCCGCGATCATCCATGGCGCCGACTTCGTCCATACCCTCGCCGCCTCGTTCTGGCTCGGCGGCCTGATCGCCCTCGTGCAATACCTCTGGTCCGGGCTCCGCCCCGCGACCCCGGACGCGCCACGCGCCACCCCGCTGGACGCGGCCCGCACCATCGCCGGTTTCTCCGCGCTCGCCCTCTGGAGCTTCGCGGCGCTGGCCGTCTCCGGCGTCACCATGGAATGGATCGTCGCCGGCAACCCGTTCGACCTGCTCGGGAATACCTACATAACCCTGCTCCTCAGCAAGCTGGGCGTCCTCCTGATTCCCCTCTCCATGGCGGTCTGGAACCGCTTCCGGCTCGTCCCGGCCGTTCTCGACAACCCGGACGACGACGCGCGCTGGTCCACCCTGCGCACCACGATCACCATCGAGATTGCCGGCATCCTCCTGATCCTCTTCATCACCGGCTACCTCGTTCTCCAGAATCCGGAGAGCTGATCCCCGCCTTCCGGCACAGAACCTGCATCGCTTCCACCGCATCGACGCACGGAAGGAACGATCATGGGGCTCTTCTCGCGCACCCGGAAGGACACCGACACCACCGTTCGCACCGCCACGAAGCTCGGGCTCTTCAGCTACGGCCTCGGCATCACCCAGCTGCTCCGGCCGGGATCGGTCAACCGCCTTGCCGGCGTGCCCGACGTCGGCCTGAACCACACCATGCAGCGGATCATCGGCGTCCGCGAGATCGTCAGCGGTACCGGGATCCTCTTCGGGGACACTACCAGCGGCTGGATGTGAAGCCGCGTCGCCGGCGATCCTCGCGATGAGCGCGCTGACGATCATGAACGCCAAGGTCGCGCTGGACGCGCGGGAGGCATAACCCACGGCTGCCGCGACGGCAGGGAGGGCCATCGTGGAGATCGAATGGGGCAGGATACTCTCTTTGGAAGGACGGATCGGGCGAGGTGGCTTCTGGAAGCTCGCCTGGATTCCGCTGCTCCTGGTCATCAGCCCCACCTGGTGGGCGATTGAAACCGCACCGAACGGCGGCGAGGCGTATGACAGCCTCTTCTTTGGCGGCTTCGCCTTCTCGCTCGTGCTCGCCTGGGCCAGCGTCCGCCGCCTGCACGACCTCGGCCGGCCCGGATGGTGGTCCCTCGTGCTGGTCCTGCCGTTCGCGCTCGCCTACCTGCCCGTCGTCTCCCTCGCCATCGTGCTCTGGCCGCTCATCGTGATCCTCTGGCTGCTGCTGATCGGGTCCACCGCCGGCGACCATGGCCCGAATCGCTATGGCTGGCCCGGTGAAGGGTCGCCGTTCGCCGCCGAGCGCCGCGCGGGGCGGCCACATACACCGATGCCGCGACAGGACCATGTGGGATCCTGACCGCGGCATCGATGCGTGGGGAGAGAACGATAGTGAACATGGAGGGCGGTCGCAGGGCTGTACCGGGGTGGCGGTACCTGGCTGGATAGTTTGCAGGGAAGAGATGGTGCCCCGCGACCGAACTGACCTGATCATATCATGACCTTTAGTAGAGGTCAAGTTTATTGCTCACCAAACTGCGGAGTGCCTCGAGAACCGATTACGCAGAACCGTTCTACGTAGTGCGGAGCAAAACCGGGTAATTTTGCGGATGACACCTTGCCGCGCGTCGGGCACAGTGTCTCCATGGACACGACCGCGACCTCACCGGACCACGGCCCCACCTACACGCTGTGGCACATCCCGAGCAGTACCCTGCTCCTGACCTCGTCGTCTCGCGAGGCCGTTCTCCGCGGCCTGCTGGGCGCCATCGCGGACGGCATCGCGCTGGACGATCTCATGTTGCAGGTCACCCGGCCGGGCAACCTTCTCGGGCGCCAGTACCTCGGTCGTCATATCGCCGAGGCGATGATCCTGCCCGACGGCCCATCCGGCACCGCCGTCGCCACGGCCTGAGCGGCCGCGGTACCATAGGGCCTGATCGATTTCGCTCCACCACCCAGCAGGCAACCGACACGTGCGCACCGCCACCCTCTCCCTCACCCGTTCCACCTTCGCCCGCGTTCTGCTCGTCGTCCTGTGGATGGGCGTGATCTTCACGCTGTCCCACCAGCCGACCCTGCCCTACCCGAAGGATGTCGACGCTGTCGTCATCTCCACGCTCGGGCACCTCAGTGTCTACGCCGTCCTCGGCGCGCTGGTGTGGTGGGCGCTCGGCGGGATTGGCGTGGATGGGTGGCGCCGCGCCGTGCTGGCCATCGCGGTAGCCGCGCTCTACGGCGTGACCGATGAGTGGCATCAGTCGTTTGTGCCGGGCCGCACGCCGGACCCGCGCGACCTCCTGGCGGACACGACCGGCGCAACCGTCGCCGTGCTCGTCGTGACCTGGCTCTCCCGCCGGGGAAGCCAGGCGCGGACGTAACGCGTCACGGGACCAGGGAGCATACAGTCCTGTCCCTCCAGGCCGATTGGGGAAGACAAAAGGGAGGGCATGCGCCCTCCCTTTGCCGTATTCGTGTGCCGTTGCGTCGAGGTCTATTTCACCTCGAAGGTGATCGCCATCCCGTCCGAGAGATTCGGCAGGCCCTGCTCGTTCGGGAGCAGGTCGACGATCGTGTAGGTGCCGGGCTGGAGGCCGGAGAGCATCAGCGTGCCGTCGCCGCCGGCCGGGACGGTCGCCTGGCCGATGTAGGTAACGCCCTCCGGCAATGACGGGCCGCCCATCAGCAGGTCGTCCGTGGTCACGCTCGGCCCAAGCCGCAGCACCAGCACCTCGTGATCGGCGGCGGCGCTGTTCGTGGCCTTGATCGCGACCGAGGGGCCGTCCACCGTCGCGTTCTCGATGGTGTAGCCGTTCTCGTCGATCACGACCGTCAGCGTCGCGGTATCCGCCGGAGCGACCGGCGCCATGGCCGTTTCGTCCTGCAGCGTCCAGACCGGCTTGCCGTCGATCTCCTGCAGCTCGAACGTCCAGGTGCTGAGCCGCACCTGGTGCGAGAGCTCGTACGTCACCTCGGCGGTCGCCTCGGTATCGGAGGTCGAGGCGACGTTCTCAACGGAGAGGATCTGGTAAGGCACCTGCGGCATCGCCTCGGCGATGATCAGGAACTCCTCGTCGGTCAGCGGGAAGCCGATGCCGACCAACCCGCCGCGATACGACTCTCCGGTGATGCGGACGAGCGTGTCGAACTGTCCGTCAGAGAGGCAGCCGGCGATCGCGGTCGCCGAGGCCTGCAGGTCTCGCGTCAGCACGTCCTTGACGCTGGCCCCGCTCCCCTCGCCTGCCGTCGGTGTCCCGCCGTGGAACACGACCGGGATGTTCACCGCGCCGCTTGCCGGCGTGGCCATGGTCGTGGGGGAGGCCATCGGCGTGATGTCGTTGTTTGTGGCGCCGGTATACGTGGCGGGCACGATCTCGCAGGCGGACGGCGGCGTCGGCGTCGCGGCGCCCGTCCCGTCCTGGGCGAGCGCGGCGGTGCCGCTGCCGAGGGCGACCGAGAACGCGAGCGCGGCCACGATCGGGGCGCGGCGGAGAGCGAGGGGCATGCGAGTGGTCATGGGCGTGCAGACTCCTTCTGCATGGATAGCGCGGCGGCGCGCGACGGCTGGACAGGTCCAGCGGCGGCCGGCCGCGGATGGGTTCGGTTCGGTCCTGTGGGGTGTTCGTACACCCCCGGGCCATTGTATCCCAACTTGCTGGTCTGTGTGACCGGCAGGCACGGAATCAGGGGCATTTCGCACATCTCGCCCGTGCCGGGGACGATGCGCTCGGCGATACTGGTGACAGCAATCGATCGCCCCATCACGCCCGAGGACCCGCAGCACCATGAATAGACCAATTCCGTTCACCAAGATGCACGGCAGCGGCAACGACTTCGTCGTCGTCGATAACCGCCAGGGTGTGATTCCGGAGCGCGAGGTGGCGGCCTTCACCCGCGCGATCTGCCGGCCTCATCTGGGGCTCGGCGCGGACGGCGTGGTGCTGATCGATACGGCGACGGGTGACGCTGATTTCCGCTGGCGCTATATCAACGCCGACGGCACGGACGGCGACCTCTGCGGCAACGGCGCGATGTGTGGCGCCCGCTTCGCGGTCGATGCCGGCATCGCCCCGGCGGAATGCGCGTTCGAGACGCCGGCGGGGCTCATCCGCGCGACCGTCCACAATGGCGGACCGCTCGTTACGGTGCAAGTTGTCGACGCCCGGGTGGTCGGTCAGGGCCTGGCGCTGGACGACGATCCGGCGGTCACCGCCTTCGACCATGTGATGGTCGGCGTCCCGCATGTCGTGGCCATGACGCCGGACGCCGATGCGAAGACCGGGTTCGACGCATGGGGCCGTGCGATCCGCCATCACACGGCGGTCGGCTCCGCTGGCACGAACGTCAACCTCGTCCATCGCATCGACGAGAACACGATTCGCATGCGCACCTACGAGCGCGGCGTCGAGGCCGAAACGCTCGCCTGCGGCACCGGCTCGGTCGCCTCGGCGCTCGTCGCGGCGCGGCGCGGGCTGGTCCGCCAGCCGGTCACGGTGGTCACCAGCAGCGGCAAGCCTATCCGCATCACGTGGACCCCCACCAACGATGGCGCGACCGCGATCTCGATGACAGGCGAGGCGACGATCGTGGCGCGGGGGACCATCGAGCCGGAAGCGCTGGCGGCTGCGGACTGCTGACACCCCGGTCAGCTGCCTGGGCGATCTCAGCGCGCTACCCCAGATGCCTGCTGCCATGCGGGGATCAGCGCCAGGACGTATGATGAGGGCAACGACTCGAGTGGACGATAAGGAGCGGCGAATGGCGACGGCAACACCGAACGCGGCAACCATGGACGATGTCGCATTGGGCGACGACGAGGCCCGGGGTCTCCGCTGGTACAACCTGGTCGTCGGGCTGGTCCACCTCGCTCAGGCGATCGCGATGCTCCTGCTCAGCACGGATTTCTCGCTGCCGGTGACGCGGACGGTGCCGGCTGGCCCGCCGGGCACGCCGCCGGTGACGGAAGGGTGGTTCGACCTTCCACTCGGCCCGGCGGTCGCGGCGTTCCTGTTCCTCGCGGCGATCGACCACCTGTTGATGGCCGCGCCGGGCGTCAACGGCTGGTACAACCGGATGCTCGGCGAGCGCAAGAACTACGCGCGCTGGATGGAGTACTCGGTGAGCGCCTCGCTGATGGTCGTGCTCATCGCGATGATCACCTCGGTCACGGACATCGGCGCGCTGATCGCGATCTTCGGCGTGAACACGGCCATGATCCTGTTCGGTCTGCTGCAGGAGATGTTCGTGCGACCGCAGACCGGCCGCGTGAACTGGTGGCCGTACCTGTTCGGCTGCTTCGCGGGGGCGATCCCATGGATCATCATCGCGCTCAACGTCTGGTTCTCGGAAACATCGTCGCAGTCGGCTGGAGGGCCTCCGGGCTTTGTCTACGGGATCATCGTCTCGCTGTTCCTGTTCTTCAATACCTTTTCGGTGAACATGGTGCTCCAGTACAAGGGCGTCGGGAAGTGGCGCTCCTACCTCTTCGGCGAGCGCGCCTACATCTTCTTCAGCCTCGTCGCCAAGAGCCTGCTGGCGTGGCAGGTGTTCGCGAACGTGCTGGTCGGATAGGGAGGCAGGCTCATGCGCGAGATCCATCAACCGGGCGCGTACTCGTATGTCTTCAGCCCGTACGCCGAGCCGATCGCGCGCGTCCAGCCCGGCGAGACGATCGCCATGTTCACGAAGGACGCCTTCGAGGACCGCATCACGAAGGCCGACGACGTCCCGAGTGAGATCCTCGGGCCGTACCTGAACCCGCAGACCGGCCCGCTCTTCATCGAAGGCGCGGAGCCGGGCGACACGCTGAAGGTCGAGATCCTCGACATCGAAGCAACGCGCGACTGGGCGGTGAGCGCGTTCATCCCGTTCTTCGGCGGCCTGACCTCGACGCACGCGACCCGGACGTTGCAGGAACCGTTGCCCGAGCGCGTCTGGCTGTATCGCATCGCGGATGGCTGGGTCGAGCATAACGAGCGGCTCCGCTTCCCGTGGCGGCCCTTCCTCGGCACGATCGGCACGGCGCCGATGGTGGAGGCGCTCTCGGCGCTGACCCCGTTCGACCACGGGGGGAACATGGACGTGCCGGACGTGAAACCCGGGAACAGCGTCTACCTGCCGGTGAACACGCCGGGGGCGCTCTTCTACACCGGCGATGTGCATGCCGGGCAGGGCCAGGGCGAGCTCTGCGGCGTGGCGCTGGAGATCGCGGCGAAGGTGACGCTTCGTTTCGAGGTGATCAAGGGGCAAGCGATTCGGTGGCCCCGCATCGAGAGCGACGAGGAGTACATGGTCGTCGGCAGCGCCCGCCCCATGGAAGACGCCGCTCGCATCGCCTACGCCGAGCTGATCGACTGGATGGTCGAGATGGGTTGGGACCGGCTGGAAGCCTACCAGGCGCTGACCCAGATCGGCGACCTCTACGTCGGGAACATGGTCGACACGTACTACTCGCTTGTGGCGAAGATCCGCAAAGAGTACGCACGCCTTTCCTGATCATCACATGCGATGCAGGGTTCGCTCCCCGTGCTTGCTTCGTTGGTGAATGAGAGAAAGAGGCGGAACATGAGACCGGAGACCGCCAAGCGCTTGCATGACGCCATATCGGCGTGTGACCACATCGCCGATCTCACCGGGAATTCATCGCGCGACGAATTCTTGCGAACGCGCGGACATCAGCTGGTGGTCTGGAAGCTCCTCGAGATCGTTGGGGAGGCGTTGCGGCAAGGCGCGGAAGCTGATCGATCGCTCCGATCCGCCGTCCCGGAGATGGGAACCGCGCGCCTTATGGACACCCGCATCTTCCACTATGACACGGTTGATTTCGGGCTTCTCTGGGACATCGCGATCGACGAGATCCCTCCATTGCGGGAACGCCTCACGCATCTGCTCGACTGGGAGCCGCAGCCCGCGGCACCGGAGACCAGCGACCAATAGCGGCATCCAACGCGCGACTACGGCACAGGACGCACCGGATCGAACCGGACAGCGCGCTCCCGTCCTTCGGCCAGCAGGCACATGAGCCCGAACGCCTCGTCCTCGATCGCATCGAGGATCTCGTCGGCGTGTGTCTCGAACGGGCGAACGGTGAGCGTCGCGGTCTCCTTTGTCGTTTCCACGGTCCAGGTTCCGGCCACCATGCCATCCACGAGATAGGTCGCGTCGAAGAGTCCGTTTCGGGAGCCGATCGCGATGCGGCGTTCCTCGGAGATGATGCGCGTGCGGTCCTTATGCGAGAGCAAGGCGTTATCGAAGCCCGGCAGGAAGCGCACCGGCGCGGGCGTCTCCGGATCAGGCAGCGGCGCGCCGGGCAGGTCCACCAGCTCCTGCCCGCGCTCGTTGCGGAGGGTCACGAGCTCGCCGCGCATCTCCTGCACGACTCCGCGCAGACCCGTCAGCCCTGACCACGCCTGGATGTCCGCGACCGTTGCCGGGCCGAACGCGGCAAGGTAGCGGCGGACCATCTCCTGAGGGAACCCATCACCGGGGAGCTCATCGCCCAGCCAGTCCTCCGCCAGCGCCCACGTCGCGGCATGGCTCGCGCCCCAGGTGCCGCGCGGCGTGACCTGGACCAGCGGCAGAAGGAAGCGAACGGCCTGGGCCATCGCACCGGGATCGAGATCCGGGAAGCGCACCCCGAGCCGTTGACCCAGCGCCTTGGCCGTCATCGGCTCGACCGCGAGGAACTCCCAGAGCGACTTCGAGCACCGCCGGAACGCGCGCCGCGTCCAGCTTCCGGCCGCGATCCGTCGCGGGGAAGGCGCGCTCGTGAAGTGGGCGCATCAGGGGCTGCAGGAGCGCATAGTCGGCCGCCGTCACGACGTGGATCGTGCCCCGCATAAGGGACGCGCGGACGGCAGAGCGGTCTCGCATCATCGCC
>CAVUJR010000044.1:0-96679 GCA_963741805.1 uncultured Chloroflexia bacterium | reverse complement strand
GTGCTCGCGCAGCGCCAAGGTCCTTCGGCTCACCATGCACCTCGATGTCGTCCGCTATCTCGGGGCCAAAGGCGTCGATCATACGGGTTCGAATCAGGCTCACCGCAAGGTGGGTGATGTCGATGCCCATCCAACGACGATTGAGTTTTTGTGCGGCTACTACAGCCGTCCCGCATCCACAAAACGGGTCGAGTACGACGTCACCTTCGTTTGAAGACGCCTCGATGATGCGTTCAAGTAGTGCAAGAGGCTTCTGCGTTGGATAACCCAACCGTTCAACAGAAGATGCAGAAAGAGCGAGTATATCATCCCAAAGCGATTGAACAGCCACACCCTTTCCCTCGTCCAAGTACTGCTTTCTCTGAGGAACTGACCTGGTCTGAACCACAAGCCCGTCTCGGATGAGCTGTTCCATCTTGGACTTTGATACCGCCAATAACGAGTGACACCCATCACTTCGTACGAGGGATTTCCTTTAGCCGCTCCACCTGGGCCGATCATGCTGATAAGGCGGTACACACGCCCATCTGGGTCGGAGTATCGGTAAAACTGCTCGATGTACTCTGGTCGGTACTCGTTGAAGACAGGCTTGAAAACGGAGGTCTCAGACTTCGAGTAGAAGAGGATGTTGTCTACGTTTGGACCGAAAAAACGAGACCCCTGCCCCGCATTGCCCTTCACCGTCGTGGCACGTTTCCAAATGATGTCGTTCTTAAAGTTCCGTACGCCAAAGATCGTGTCCATCAGCATCTTGAGATAGTGGCTGGCTGTAGGATCGCAGTGCAGATAGATGCTGCCCGTAGGCTTCAGGACGCGATGCAGCTCCTTCATGCGCTGGGCCATCATCACCAGGTACGCCATCATGTCGTTGGTGCCGATAAACTGCCGCATCGACTCAATCATGCTGGCGACTTGCTCAGGCGGGTTGGTCGTCAAGTCGTTGTAGGCGTACTCGGCGTCCATGTTCCAGACCCACGTATCCGTGAACGCCTCGATCTGCGACGGCGACTCTTCGCCGCTCTTCTCTTTAAAGAGGACGTTGTAGTTGCGGTTGGAGTTGAATGGCGGGTCGAGGTAGATCAAATCGACCGACTCATCCGCGATGTGATCCCGCAGGATGTCGAGATTGTCTCCATAAAACAACTGGTTCTTCACGAACGCACCACTCCCCTCGCCGTCACGCTTCGTTGTTTTGCTCCCAGCCTGTACATGATGCCTTGTTACGGACACCCCGTCCACCTATCCTGACTTATTCCACATGTTAGTTAGACGGTCTAATCGAACGTTAGACTCCGTGTGACAGGCGTCTTCCTTCCTGATAAGGTTCTTTCTAATCGTCCACTAGCCTATACAGAGAAGGAAAGATGATGGGCAAGAAGCAAGACATCCGAGGCACAGAGCGGCCTGATCCTTCTGGTAGACGGGACCGATCGTGGCGATATCGAGGTTTACCATCGACAGCGAGGGGCATGGGGCCTTCTATGGGGTTGACGCGCAGTGGCGGGAAGGCGTCTACGCCGAGTTCGATTCGAAGACGTCCAAGAGGCATTCCTAGAGTCCGACGCACTGTGGCGAAGGGCCGAGACATCGGCATGGGGTCCATTGACGAACCTCCCTGGCGGAAGGGACATCATGGCGCGGCTCGCGTTGTCGCACGCAGTAGCAACAGGTGATGCTCAGTTAGCCACGGACATGCTGAACATGATGTCGCCCGAGGCGATAAGAGCCGACATCATGCGGAAGGCTGAAGAAGCTCGACAGAAAGCAGAAGGGGATCACGTCGATGACGAGCGGGAGGGCAAAACGCAGCCTCAATCATAGAACCATCTGGTACGATGATGGGAAGGCTAGGGCACCCAAGCGAGCGTTTTGGAGCACTAGCCTAGGCAGTTTTTCACGCGGCATCAGGTTCGAAAAACGTTGATTCCATAGGGTTTTTTGCCGTGAGAAGCCGTTGGCAGACACGCTGGCCTTAGGAGCCAGTGGCCGCAAGGCCGTGCAGGTTCGAGTCCTGTACCCGGCACAACTGAATTCAAGTTGCTGGCAACGGCGGGGATTTGTCGCCCCGCCGTTCGTCGTCTGCGAGAGTTGCCGCGTGAATTGGGGTCGATTAAGGCGGCAAATCGAGCGGATGTTATCGTGTTCGATGCCGCTAGTTTCGCTTCGGCGAGCTCGAAACGTGACCAGACCAGGCGGCGACGCCCTCAGAAAAGACCCACACATAGGGTGCGCTACGGTTGGCCGCGCTCCAGATGATCCAGGGGTTCCCCCTCCTCACTCTTGACCAGCGACGGCCGGTAGGCAGATCGAGCATCGTCGTGTCCTTCGACGTGAGCTCGTAGGCGATGTCACCGCGCGCCAGTTGGGCGAGACCATCGGGCCCAGCGGATCCAGCGTGAGGATCCACTCGCCGTAAAGCGTCTGCGTGTACGCCACCGTTTCCTCCCCTGTTCGTATGTCGAGTGCATTCCGTTGGGAGGATTGTAGACGAGCGTGGCTGCGCGAGGTACTGTAATATACACATGGCTTACTAGGTTCCCAACTAGCCCCCACCGCCCGGCGAACCGATCGGGCTCAAGCGCGCCCGCGCCTACATCAGCTGGATCCGCCGCCACGCACCACCCGTGCTCGAGGAGGCCCGGCTCATGATCCAGGACCGCTACCCGGACGCCGTGACCGCTGAGCAACTGGCGACGTGGACGTTCAGGCCGGCGAGACGGGCGACTTGAGCTGAGGCCCGGACTTCGCATGCGCGACTAACCATCCCATGCAATGGCGATTACCCCATGCAATACCCCGCCGCGACAGCGACGATAGTCATCGCCTTGCCGAACGACTCCGGCTCTGAGGCCCGTACAGCGTACCGACAGAGTGCCGTTTTTTCGACATTGCGGTGTACAAATGCGATTCGGACCTATTGCGGAATCAGTCAAAGGGTGTTCGTCGTGATAGGTTGTCTACAAGGCTCAGATTGAGGAGGCTTGTGAGGTTACGAGCCGACAGAAACGAAAGGAATGCACTATGACGGTTCGAAGGACACCCCGAGCGATCGGATATGTGATCACGGTTCTTGCACTGCTGGTTGCCGCTGCCGCGTTCGGTATTGGGCAGCGGGATGGTGCGGCTCCCGCGGAAGCCGCGCAGACCACTTCCGCCGTATGGAATAGCGGCATGGTGTGGGCACCCTCCCTTCAGGAGACTGGTGATGCGCTTGCCGGCCTCGTCAATGAGATCAATGCGGCCTGTGTCGTCGATGTGGATCCGACCGTGGCCACCAACGGCGCCGCGGTGGACGGTACGGTCTACGCCCTCGCCGTCACCTGGTCTTGCCCGCCGGGTACGGCGCAGGGCAGCGGCGGAACCTGGCAGAGCGCCATGCTCTGGCGACCCACCCTCCCGGAGACGGGCGACGCGCTCGCCGAGCTGGTGAACCAAATCGATGCATCCTGCATCGTGGATGTCGATCGCGTGGTGGCGACGAACGGTGCTGGACCCGAAGGGCCAGTGTACGCCTATGCCATCACCTGGGCATGTCCGGCGGCTGCCGCTGGCGGCTGAGCAGAGGGTCGACAATGCCGACCCCTGTCAGCGCGCTTATTGGCGCAATGGTACTGCTTGTCCACTTTGCCCGAGTGGACGCCTGCGACATCGCGCGCAACGATGCGCGCTGCAGCCGTCTTGAACGGCATGAGCAACCCTCACTTCCCTTGCTCATGCCGTTCGCCACCTTGCGGCGTGAGGCATCCAGACATGCGACACGGCCCCAATATGATTCCGAGCCGTCCGTCGACGCGATCTCGTGTGGTGCCCGCGCAGTTTGGGGGCCGACGAGAAGGGGGTCACGTAAGTTCCGTGCCCTACACGGTCGGCCTGGTCACCCCCGGATCGGCTCCGGCATCGGCGGATCCTGCCAGGTCTCCGGGTTCATCGGATCGAACGTTTCGCCGGTCGCCGCGGCCCTGTCGACCGCTTTCCGGGCGGTGGTCGGGATCACGACGAAGAACCGCGTCAGCCAGCCCGTGATGGCCGGCACCATGAGCAGGCCGGCGATGAGCGCGTTGATGGCCGTTGGCAGATCTTCGTCGACTTCCACACCGGACGCCTTGAGCACGAGCCAAATGCCGGTGAGGATCGCCGTGCCGCTCCTGCCCGCTCTTCGAGATAGGCTGGCTACCCTGCCGTTGCCGGCAATTCTTCGCTGAGCGTCCGGATCGTGGACCAGTCCTGGGGACGCTCGCCGTTTTCTACTTCGTGGATGAGGTTCACCAGTGACTCCAGCACTGGCGTCGGTACGCCGAGCTCCCGGCCACGCTCCACGACCGCGCCAACCTGGAAATCCACCTCCGTGCGTCGCTTTCTCACCTTGATGTCGCGGTGGATGCCCATGTGCCGCTTGATCGAGGTGCGGCTCTCATCCGCCCACCGGCGGAACATCTCGTTGGTCTCCTCAATCCGGTTCGGGTTCGCACGGTCAAAGAGGTTGGGCTCAAACCCGTGGATATTCTCGAGCCGGATGCCCTGTTTGTGCGCCACGTCGACCACTTCGGCCACAGCCGCCCGGATCACCTCCTGGGCCTCGGGCACCATGATCACCTCGTCGATGGGCATGTCCACGCTGGAGACAACGAAGCCGAGCGCCGCGTAGCCGAGCTTGCCCCAGAGATAGCCGTCGAGGTTGTCGGTGACCACAACGGGGGTCACCGCCGAAAGGACCTCGGCGACCTGGCGGATCCGGGGCGTTTCCTCTCCACCCAACTCGCTGATATAGGTGGTCGGCCGGGTTGCGAGGACGACATGGCCTGGCTCGACGAGGTCGGCACCGAAGTGGACGAACACCCCGATCGTCCGCTCTGGCCCGACGATCGATGCGATGGTCTCTTCGTTCAGACCGTTCTGATACGACACGACGTAGCCATCTGTCGCGAGATACGGTGCGATCTGTTTGACGGCGGACTCGGTGTCCATCGCCTTGACCGCGAGCACGACCATCTCCAGCGGGCCTTCCCGCGCCACGAGTTCGGCCAGATCATCAGGAACGAGGGCGGGTACTCGCTCGACCATATCGACGAGTCCGCTGATCCGGAAACCGTCGCGATTGATGGCGTCGACATGGGATTGATCCCGGTCGATGAGGATGACGTCGTGGCCCGCCCGTGTAAGCATGACTCCTACTGTGCCACCAATCGCTCCTGCCCCGACGATTCTCACGCGCACGGTCTCTTCTCCTTCACCACTACGTGGGTATTGATTACGAGATCCCGGGCTTCCCTGGAGACCCGGGTGCGTTGCCCGAACCGACCCCTTCCGTTGATATGCCGGCTGACGGCTATGGGACTGACTGCAGGTTAAGCGGTCGCAAGAAACTGATCGATTCGGCGCATTGCCTGGAGAAGGGCGTGCTCGACGCGATTGCGCTCCCGTACGAGCTGAACCGATGCAAATCGGAAGGCGTCAGTGTCTGGTTGATGGGCAGCGAGAACGCGCGTGTCCGCGAGTCCGGGAACCGGGTCCGCGCCTAATGCGAGATCATGGAAGAATGGGCCGGCCTTGGTGTAGTTGACCGGGATCAGGAGCCGGCCAAGGTCCATCACCAGCTCATTGAAGTCCTCGGGTGTGAAATCCGTCGCTCGTACGGATCGCAGCCTGGCTTGGAGGTCTCTCACGATCTGGATCGTCCGTGACAGATCAAAGGTCCCCTGGGACCGGGTTTGATGCTGAACCAGGGCGTCCTCGATCTCGGCGGCAACCGCTCCATAGTCGAGAGGCAGATAGGCTGTCGTGCCCAGACGCCACATGAGCTCCGCGTACACGCGTGCATCCCGTAGCAGGTATGCGGGGTCGATCTTGTCGACCGTGTCCTCGGTGGTGTGCCACCACCATCCCAGTCCGCCGCCTCGTCGCCCGCTCCCGAGAAGCTGACCCATCGCATCGGCAGCGGGGGACGCTTCTCGTTCCTGCTCCGACAGCGACATGAAAATGGAGGGAATGCCATGTCCCCAGAACGACTGATCGCCGGCCCGGCTCATCCGCTTGTAGATCAAATCGGCGCCGACCGTCTCCTGGAGCACATCACGCGCGAAGCCGTGTGTCTCGGCCATCGTGGGGGCTTCGTCGAGAACGATCGCGTTCTGTCCACCGACGGAGTCGATATTCACGTGACAGACGCAGTGGTCATGCAGGTCATGCCAGAAGTGGTCGGCATACCAGGTAGACCCGGCATAGCGCCCATGGGAGTGGCCGGACCAGAAGGCGATACGAACGCCTCGAACCAACTGCTCCCGGTGTTGGGCGAGAAGGCGGGCGACTTCGAGCTGGGTGGCGTTCGCTGTCCCGTTATCCATGGCTCCGTAATGCCACGAGTCGACATGCCCGCTGAACAGAATGAAGTGATCGTCGTCTGGCGCGACCAGGTCGGCAATAAGGGTTGGGATCGTTCGCCACTGTGTCGTTGGCCTGGTCCAGAGCCGAAGCTGGACCGGTCCGCGAGCCGCACGCTCCTTGAGGCGATCACCATCATCCTGCGTTACGGCCACTGAGGGCAGGGTCGGGAGGAGATCGGCGGTATCCGGCACCGGTACTCCCCAGACAGGGGAGATGCACATTTCGTGGATGTGCTCGTCGTTGATGTGGATCTGGCCAATCGCACCGGCACTGGTCGCGACGAGCACTTTCGCCGGAGTGGCAAGTCCATCGCTGAGCACGATCTTGCCGGCGGCATCCACCCGAGCGAAGTCGCTTGCGTCACCGGCGCCTACATACACCAGCTCCCCGACGATGCCGTCCGGTGCGGTGGCGGGTGCCAACGCGTACCCGTTGCACGCGACCTCGCCCAGCCCGTCCGTGAGGATTTCGAGGCGAGACTCACCGGGATAGCCGATCAGCGCATCACTTTGGTACTGGCTGATCGCATACCCGTAGGATTCGAGCTCGGAGCGGATATAGGTGAAGGCGTCACGCTCCTCATCTGATCCCGAGAGCCGGACCCATTGCGCGATCGTTTTCGTATGATGAGTGAGCCGTTCAAGCGAGACATCGGATGTCAACGAATCCATCGCGCGTGATCTCCTCATGGATGCGATACCCTGCCCGGCGATGGACCGCCATCGCCTGACAGCCTGTGTCGCAGCTGCGTGCCGGGTTGTGACGCCCGGGGATATGGAAAATCAGGAGCTGAGGGGGAGATAGTACCGGCCAGCCGAGCTCCCACCATCCACGTGGAGCACCGTACCGGTGATGAAATCGGCATGTGGAGAGGCCAGGAAGAGCGCGGCTCGGGCGATATCGTCCGGTTCCCCCATGCGACCCCAGGGAATGCTCTTGAGCAGCGCTGCCTTGTACTCGTCCGACGTGGGTGATATGACGCTGTTGGCAACAACCGCCCCGGGCGCAATGCAATTGACGTTGATCTTGTGCTCTCCCATCTCCAGGGCGAGCACCTTGGTGAACATCTCCACCCCGGCCTTCGAGGCACAATAATGCGCCGCCCCGCGGCGCGCGCTCGACGCCGCTCCCGAGGAGACGGTGACGATGCGCCCCCGTGTTCCTGCCTCGACCATGCTCCGGGCGGCGGCCTGACAGGTCAGGAAGACGCCTCGCACGTTGGTTGACATCACGCGGTCCCATTCGTCAACCGGCATGTCGACCACCGGTGTGTTCGGGTAGATACCCGCGTTGGCGATCACGATCGAGGGACTTCCCGATGGCCTGCTCCGAGCCTGCAAAGAAGCGGTGCACGCTTTCTTCGTCGCGAACGTCCACCTCCTGGAGGTGAACTCGCTGCTGCTCCAGCGAACCGGCCGCGCACCTCCTCCAGCCCGTCGGCCCGGAAGTCGCCCAGGGAGACACTGGCGCCAGCCGCGTAGAACGCTTCCGCGATACCCAAACCGATCCCCGATGCTGCGCCCGTAACATAGACTACTTCGCCGGTGAAATCGTTCATGTGGATCTGCTCCCTTGGCTCGTGCGGGCGTCCTGAGGACACGCTCTCCAGAAAACAACATCCGTTCAGGTTCTCATTCCCGTGGCCCGAAGTAAACGACTCCGGCAGGTGTCTCTAACCTACTATGTACGGCCCGACTGTTCGCGTTGCAGAAACCAACACCTGTGAGATGGCTCGCCTGAGGATTGCTGGGCGGGATGCCATAACCAGCACTCGCTCTTCTCTCCTTCCGATCGTTCGGAGCTGCATCCACTGCACGTGATGCTAGGCAAGCGATCCCGCGATTGCCGGTGTGTCGCCGTAACCAAACCATCGTCTTCCACCCTGGATTACGTGCTTGACTCCTCGAAACACATGAATGTCGCTCGCCACATCGCCTTCGACTGCGATGATGTCCGCGCGTCACCCCGGCCGCAAGGACCCAAATTCATCGTCCTGCCAAGCGCATGCGCGGCTGCTCCCTTAGCGGCATGGATGACTTCTGTCGGCGAAAGCTAGCATGCGTGAAGTCATCGAGCTCCTTCCAGAAGGTGTCAAACGCGGTCGCTCGCCATCCCGCATCGAAGCCCGCCAGGATCGGTACGCCCAGGTCGCGCAGCCGCGCCACGCAGCGTCTCTGCGTCTCCTGCCGGTACTGCCACCGCGACCGCTCCGGGTCATCAGGGAGATCGTCTGTCAGGTCCCGGAAGACCTGAAGTGTCGGTGTCACGGGGATGCCCGCGCGCGCAAGCTTCTCCGCAACGCGATCGTCGAACGCTGCCTTCACGACCGGCGTTCGGAACATGGCGTGCTCAATAAGGTCTACACCTGCGTCAATTGCGTTGTTAATAGATTGGGTCGCGATGCAGGCTGAGGAGGCCTGGCGTTCCCTGACCCCTGCCCGATCAACAGTGGCCTGCATCTCTTCAACGGTGAAACTAGGGTACTGAGTCAAGCTTCCCGTGGTCCCGCCACCGGCAGCCATCACTTTGACGAAATCTGCGCCGCGAGTGACCCGTCGGACAGCGCGAGCCGCGTCCACGGGTCTGTCGACTTCGCCACCGAACTGGCGGGTATGTCCGCCCGTAATCGTCAGCGCTCTCATCCACATGACACGACCCTTGCGCCGTCGATCCAACCGTTCTCGAGCGCATTGCGTTATCGATAACGGCTCCCCGGCCCCCGCAGTCACGGACAGTGGTCACACCTGCTTTGAGTGAGGTACGGGCGTTATGCGTGGCCTGTAGCGCCAGGGTCGCATCAGACTGCAAGTCGATCCATGGGGTAAACGGCGTGTCGTACTCCCGGTAACACCAGATGAACATGATTGTTGATCAGGCCTGGCAAGAGCGTCATGCCCGCCAGATCGAGAACAGTGTCTGTCTCAAGCACCTCGAAGCCGGCTTCAGGATTTACGCCTTCGATCACGCCATCGGCAACGACAACGACATGTTCAGTCGAGGCCCCACCTGTACCATCTATGATCCATGTAGGCGTCAGAACGGTTCGCATCATCCTTCCCTTTCAGGCATTACCTGCGTGACTGACGAGGATCCAAGGTGTCGCGCAAACCGTCACCCAAGAGATTCATCGCCAAGACGGTGACCACGATCGCAAGACCCGGAAATGTGGCAATCCACCACTGCTCACGAAGGAAGTCCCTTCCCTCCGACAACATCCGTCCCCATTCCGGCGTTCGCGGCTGACTGCCCAACCCGAGAAAGCTGAGACCAGCCGCCCAGAGAATAGAAACACCAATGCCCAGAGTCGTAGGACAATGACCGGTGCCAGAACGTTTGGGAGGACGTGCCGCCGCATGATCGTGGCATTATCGCAACCAATCACGCGTGCCGCCTCGAGCGTATACGTTCTCCTTCGCAGACAGGACTGATCCACGTACCAGGCGGGCATACTGAGGCACCGACGAAATGCCTACCGCGATCATCAGGTTCTGTAGGCTAGGACCGAGGATGCTCACGAGTGCTAGTGCGAGCAGAGATTCCAGGGAACGCCAACATGACATCCACGAATCGCATGAGGATCGTATCCACCCAGCCACCGTAAAACCCCGTCAAGAGGTCAATCATTGTGCCGATCACGACCGCGATAGAGACGGAAGTGCACTCGACCATCAGCGAGATGCGCGTAACGAATACTACACGACTGAAGACATCACGCCCGTATTGATCAGTCCCGAACAGGTGCTCACCCGACGGAACCAGTAGAGCATCCCTCGGTGAAATCTTCACAGGGTCGTAGGCGGTCAGAGCGGAGCTGCCATAGCAAGAAATGCCAGCACCACAGCATGCTGAGCCCCGCGGCCGCGATCCTGCTCCTCCAGATGCGCTTGAGCAAATTGTTGCGCGCTCGTGGTGTCCTGATCCACCTGAAGGTGTTGTTTCGGTGGCGCGCATCGTCCCGGTTGCTGCCATCGTTATAACCCCTTCGTTGGAAATGCGCGGATCAACGCTTGCGATACAGGAACAATCGACGATGCGGTTGATCAGGACATAGAACAATGCGAGGAAGAGGTCAACCCCTTGCACAACCGGGAAGTCTTTTCAGAATTCACGGACGATCAGCCGTCCGATTCCCGGCCGACCAAAGACCGTTTCGATTACCACAGCTCCGCCGAGCAGACCGCCGATCTGTAGCCCAAGGATCGTCAAGACGGGAATCCAGGCGTTTCGCAACGCATGGCGGATTACCACCGCGGATCCTTGAGTCCCTTTGCCCGCGCGGTCGTGATGAAATCCTGTCCCAGAACCTCAAGCATGGCTGATCGTGTCAGCCTCGCTATGACGGCTGATGCACCCAGCCCAAGTGCGAGAGCCGGGAGCACCAGATGGCGGAGATCTCCCCCGCCAGTAGCAGGAAGCCATTCAAGACGCAAAGAGAAGGCAAAAATCAACATAATGCCCAGCCAGAAGCTCGGCATGGAAACGCCCAAACCCGCCAAAATCATCGAGGCCACGTCGATCCAGGTATTCTGTTTCACCGCGGCGATAACCCCGAAAGTGACGCCCAGGATCAGCGCAACACCAAGACCTGCAAAGGTGAGCTCAAGCGTAGCCGGGAGATTGTCGAGAATCATGTCCATAACGGGGAGCTTGCTCCGGATAGATAACCCAAGATCCCCTTGTGCAGCACCCCAGACGAATCGGCCATATTGCTGGATCAGCGGTTCATCCAGATGAAGCTGCTGTTCGAGCCGCTCCAGTTGTTCCGGGCTTGTTTGGAACTCACCGAGCATCATCTGAACGGGATCCCCAGGCACCAGGTGAAGCATGGAAAATACAGCGATTGTGACTCCAAAGACCACCGGCAAGATGGCCACGAGTCGGTGGGCAATGTAGCGTCCCAACGCCCTCTCCTTGATGAAACCCGGATGAAACAGACACGACTCATGCGGCTCACGAAAGGTGGGGCGCGGCTCCAGCCATCATTCGACGGCCGGGAACCGCTGCCCCGCTCCACACTCGGCGTATCGGCCGGTGATGGTAGCGCAATTCTTCATTCGGCCGAGAAGGACGTTCGGCGGATCCCGGTCGACCGTACTCCCTTCCAGGAAGACTGGATCTGCAGGTCACTCAACACCGGGTACGTGAACCCGTTGAAGGCAAGGCCCTGCACCGTTGCCTGTCCGGCCCAGACAGAGTACTCGTCAACTAACGGCGCCGCCGCCGCCTTGTCGGCCAGCATCTGCTCGGCTTCGACGTAGATTCCTCGACGTACCTCAGGATCGCTTTCCTGGCGTCCGCGTTCAAGCAGTTCATCGACTTCAGGATCGTCAAGACAGGCGAAGTTGAAGTTCTTGCCGATCAGAGACGAGTGAAACATCGAGAAGAGCCCGTCGTAGTCACCGGACCGAAGGAACATCAATGGCCCGTTCGTGAGGCAGTTGTAGTTGTCCTCATACCAAGGCGCCCGGGCTTGCGCCTTGATTTGGCAGTCGAACCCGGCCTCGATCAGGAACCCTTTGTCAGTTGCGCTTGGGGGGCGCTCCGGCGCCGTTGTCAACGACATTGAGCACGAACGTAAGGGGCTCTCCGTCTTTTTCCCTGAAATTCACCACCGTTATCAGCCCAACCGGCCTCGTCCAGAAGTTGCTGTGCCTGCTCCAGATCGTACGGCATTGAGAGCGAGGGGGCATCGATCATGGCCTTCACGAGCATGCCAATGGATGGTTCTCCGGCACCGGAGAAAACGGTGTCCACAAGCGCCTGACGATCGATGGCCAGGCTCACAGCCTTGCGCACATTGACGTCATCCGTCGGGGCAAGCGTGGTATTCAGCATCAGGATGCGGAATTCCCATCCAAGGCACCTTGGAGACGAAGAACTCGTCGCTCGATTCCAGCCGTGGCAGATCCTGTGGAGGTAGCGACTAATGAGCTATCTGTTTCACCGCTCTCCACCGTCGTCACCCGCGTGCTTGCTTCGGGGATGAACTGGAAGACAATCCGATCAAGAAGCGCCGGTCCTTCCCTATCACTCCAGGGAGCCTGCCGATTGTATTCCTCGAAACGTACGATAGAGACGTTATCGCTGGCGGTATAGCTCTCGACCTTGAAGGGACCCGTTGCGACGATCTGGGTGCCAAACTGATCACCCAACTCCTCGGCGGCTTTCGGAGAGACTATGCCGAGATTCCCGCTCGCTGCGTGCGTGAGGAACGGCCCGAATGGCGCTTCGAAGTTCACCCGAATGGTGTATTCGTCAATGACGTCAGAGCCGGTATAGCCGGAAAGTGCCGTGAGTGCACCACCCGCCTGGAAGTCGGGTGCAACGATCCGGTCGAAGTTCCACTTCACCGTTTCAGCGTTGAACGGCTCACCATCGTGGAACGAGACGTCCTGGCGAAGAGTGAATGTATAGGACGTGCCATCCTCACTGACTTCCCATTCCTCCGCCAGCCATGGTTGGATCTGCCGGTCGGCGTCCAGATATAGTAGGCTTTCGGTGACCGACGAAGTGATCTGAAATGTTACGGCGCTCGGCGAGGCGTGCGGATCGAGGGTAGGTGGTTCCTGATCAAGACCGATGACGATTTCGCCACCTGAGACGGCCTCTTGTGCAGCCACCACAGGAGCGCTCATCGCGTTGGCGGCCAACGGCGCGACACCTGCGGCGCCCATCAACTGCACGAGCTTCCGTCGATCAACACTCATTTCCGAGCCCCCATTCTCTTTGATTACCATGGTGAAAGCCTCCGGTCTTCTGTAATCGATCGGCGCTACTCAACACCGATCCCCATCAAGAGTCCATCACTCTTGACCGCTGGGTTCTCTGTGAGGAACAACACCTTGCCACTCACTGGTGCAACGATTTCTTCCAAGGTGTCTCCGTAGAGTGACCCGACGCGTCCGATGACCTGTCCTCCTTCCACTTCATCACCAACCGACACTCGCGAATAGAACATGCCGGCGTTCTCGCAATAGAGCCATTCGAAAGAATTGAGAACGACTGGCGGTTGCACCTCTTCCACAGGTGTATCTATCATCCCCAAATGAGCCAGCACCCGGTGCACACCATTCATCAGTAGGTCGACAGCCTCAGGCTGCAGCAACCCAACGCCGCCAGCCTCCGCGATAAAACCCGGTACACCGTACTCCGCAGCTCCGACATAGCTAGTCGAACCTTTTGCTGGCTGCACCGGCTTGTCGATAGCCAGCAGGTACGGAAGGCCGAAGACAGTGGCCAGCTCCATGGCATATTGGTCGATCTCGTCATCGCCTCGTCGACAGATGGAGAAGGGTAACGAGGTCCTCGACGATGTCGCCTCCATGCAGATCAATGTAGGCGTCCGCATGAGCGATCAGCTCCGTCGTCAGCGCGTACACCAATTGCTCGCTGTAGCTGCCATCCGGATGGCCCGGAAACATGCGGTTCGGGTTCAACCCGTCAATGGGACAAACAAACATGCTGCGCGACCAGAAAGCGGGCAGGTTCACGACCGGCATGATCACGACCGTTCCGCGAAGCGCGGCGGGATCGAGCGACGTCGTCAAGCGAATCGCGGCCTCGATGGCGGGATACTCCCCGCCATGCACGCCCGCTGTAACCAAGATCACCGGCCCAGGCGATGCTCCCGTGACCGTTGTCACGGGCCAATGATCGTTGGCAAGCGCACGGCCAGGGAGTGCCACGTCGTGGCGCTGCGTCGTTCCGGCGGTCAATTCGCCGAAGATAGGGAAGCGGTCGAGCCAGGTATGGGAAGCGGTACTCACTAGGCTATGCTCCTCCGTCGTTGCCTATAGCCCTTCAACCGCCACGGTAGACGGATGTGCCACTTGTCATAGCTTCCTGTCAGTTGGGCCAATGTATCAGGGAGTCTCAGATTTGGGAATAGATTGTGCCAATTCGCGCTAAACAAGGCGGAAGTTGCGCGCCAAATAAGGAAGCACTCTTCGGCAATTCGATTTCGTCACGTTTCTGTCACAGACGTGACTGAACGCGCCCACTTATAGCCGCATTGGCGGGATCAGCATCAGACCGATTCCCGCACCGTTACGCTCTCTCTCGTCCCCAACTTAACAGGACCGCAGAGCGACTCCGGAATCCTATACCCGGCACCACTTCACACATTACGTGCTGCTACCGCTGTTCTCGCCATATTTGATCGGCCGAAGTCATAAATCTCGCCTTATAGCGATGATTCGCGGATACTTCTTCCCAAGGATTGAAGTACAAGCGAATGCGGCATCGCAGGATTCGATCGGAGAGCGATCCATGGCCTGCACATCTGGCCTGTACAGGTCGCAGCGTGTGCTCAGTGAGGCGGGAGTCGTGGCCAAGCTGTATCAGCATCAGACAGACGAGACGTACTACACGCGTACATACGAAGGCGGAATCGTGACCCGCCAGATCCACCCGGACGGCGTGGCGTACCTCAAATATTGCGATGTGAGAATCGGACACGAGATTCCCTCCTGGTGCATGTCTGAGCTTCGTACGTACGGCTGGCTCTTTACCAAGGACGAGGTTCCGTTCTGGGGCGAGGTGGATTGGTCCCCACGGTGGACCACTATCCAGCCGCGCCCGCTAAAGGAGCTGACACCGTTCCGGTTTCCCCGGTCGGTCGATGAATGGCTGGACGATGCGCTTCCCGGTACCCCACGCTCGGTCTCAGCTGGTCTAGAAGCACAGATCGAACGGGTCCGCGAGCGGAAAGCGCGAGAGCGCGAGAAACGCATGGTGGTACTGCGCGCGGAGACGGAAGCCAGGCTGCAGCGCATTCGTGAGGAAGGCCAAGCCAAAGTCGAGGCGGCGAGGAGCTCGCGCGAGCGGCAGGAAGCGGAGCGGAGCGAGCAAGAGCGACGGGATGAGGAAGAACTCGCCCAGAAGCGACGTGATGCGACGCGCAAGGGGGCGAAGACCCGCTGTCGGAACGCCGATCACAGGAAGGCAGAGGAGGCGGAGCAGCGCGAACAGGAACGGCGGCTTGCGGACAAGCGGAGTGAGGCTGCGCGCAAGGCAGCGGAACCCACCCTCGGAAAGCTAGGGGCAATCCGGCAGTTGCGGTGTCCACGAGCGGGCCAACGAAAACGCGACAGATCCCGGTGCAAGAAGAACCAACTGCAACCTTACGAGGCATGGTTGGGCTAGCCAACAGGATCAATGATGTCGAAGCCGGTTCGCGGGCCACGATGACGCCCCTGTCGAAGGTTGCGACTAAGCGGGATGCCACCGCGCAGCCAACCCAGATGGCTCTGCCGCGAATGCGGGAGGCCGATGATGCCCCACTGGTCGACGCGGGGACACCTGAGTTGGATTCGGTTCCAATGGCGCCCGTGTTCGCGGGACTCATCATAAGCCAGGCGGAGGTGAAGTTGGCGGCGTCATCGGCCGCGGCGTTGCCCGGTTCGATGCACGAACAACGTCAGGACGGATTCTGGGTTGTATGGGAAGAAGTCATCTCCTTCCGGAAGAGGGTGGTTCACCACCATTGGCCGTGGCTCCTCATATGGTTGGTTATCTTGATCGTCCTCGTTGCCGCCTGGTTGCGGGAGCCGGCGCTGGTTGGGGTATTTCTAGCCGTGCTCGTTCTCGTGGCTGGCGTTCGTGTCGTACCCAATGTGCGGATTGATACATTGCGCGCCGATTGCAGTCGGCTGTATCGGGATGACAGGAACGACTGATGACAACGGATCATTCCTTGCGCCCTTCTCTCGCTGACCTCTCGGATCAAGAAGTCTTGGGTCTCTGGGCCAGTACCATGACCGAGCTGCAGCGGCGCGGCATCCTCCGTTCCGACAACACGCCGACCGGTGACTACGCCGAGTGGCTTGTGTCGCAGGCGCTTGGCCTGTCGCTGGAGGGCAATGCGAAAGCGGGATACGACGCCATTGGGCCAGACGGCACGCGCTATCAGATCAAGGCCCGCCGGCTGGTGACTGCGAAGACGTCACGGCAGCTCAGCGCCCTCCGGAACCTCGGATCAGGACCCGTTCGATCACCTCATCATCGTGCTGTTCGGGCAGTCCTTCGACGTTCTCGAGTGCTGGCAGGTGCCGATCGAGGTCGTGCGCGAGCACGCCGTTTGGACCAAGCACGTCAATGGCCATAGGCTTCACGCGCGTGGAGAAGTGCTGTTGGACCCGCGAGTTACGCGGCTGTCACATGTCGAGTCGTATTCATAGGAGAGGTAACGCTCAAGTTCTCCAATACTGAACGGACCGTAGACAACGACCAAAAGCTCCGCGGCTCTAGGCTTATGGCGGTCCGGATCGTCTTCTAATTCCGGTCAATGAACGGACACCGTCCGCAGGAACTGCTGCGTGCGCTCATGCTGTGGCTCGTTGAAGAACCGCGTCGGTGGGGCTTCCTCAATGATCTGGCCGTCGGCCATCATCACCACGGTGTCGGCCGCGTCCCGCGCGAAGCGGAGCTCGTGGCTGACGACGACCATCGTCATCCCCTGCCCCGCCAGCTCCTCCATCACCGCCAGGACCCCGGCGACCAGCTCGGCGTCCAGTGCCGAGGTTGGCTCGTCGAACAGCATCACCTTCGGGTGCATCGCCAGCGCCCGGGCGATCGCGACGCGCTGCTGCTGCCCGCCAGAAAGCTCGTGCGGGTAATGCCCGGCACGGTCGGAGAGGCGCACGCGCTCCAGCAGGGCTCCCGCCTCCTCCCGCGCCCGGGCCTTCGCCGTCCCCCGCACATGCACCGGCCCGACCATGACGTTCTCCAGCGCTGTCATGTGCGGGAAGAGGTTGAAGTGCTGGAAGACCATGCAGATCTCCGCGCGGTGCAGCGCCAGCTCGCGCTCGCCCTGCCGCCGGCCACCGCGCGCGCCGGACCACGTCACGTCCGCGCCGTCCAGCAGGATCTGGCCGCCGTCGATCGGCTCCAGCAGGCCGAGGCTGCGCAGGAAGGTGCTCTTGCCGGAGCCGGACGGCCCGACGATCACCGTCACCTGCCCGCGCTCGACCGACATCGAGACGCCATGCAGCACCTCCAGCCCGCCATAGCGCTTGACGACATCCGTCGCTTGCAGGATCGGCGCGGAGCTCGTCGGGGGCATGCCTGCCGTCATCGGTTCATCCCTCCCGCCGAGGCGCGTCGCAGCGACGACAGCAGCGACCGCTTTTCCGACGACCACTGGTAGTGTCGTTCGACGTGCGTCTGGATCACGATGAACACGCTGACGATCGCCAGGTACCAAACCGTCGCCGCGCCGTAAAGCTCGGCGAAGCGGAAGTTGACGGCCACCTGCTGGCTGGTCACGGTGAGCAGCTCGCGCAGCGAGATCACCGAGGCGAGCGCCGTCAGCTTGAGGAGCGTGATGAACTCGTTCCCCGTCGCGGGGAGGACGACGCGGATCATCTGCGGCAGCACCACGATGCGGAAGATCTGCCCCGGGCGGAGGCCGAGCGTCTTGCCGGCGAGGGTCTGGCCGGGGTCAACAGCGTTGAGGCCGGAGCGGATGATCTCCGCCATGTATGCCGACTCGTTCAGCGACAGTGTTAGCCACGCGGCGAGGAACGGCGTGAACCAGCTCTCCCGCAGCGATGGAACCAGCTGCGGCAGCGCATTCCACACGAACAGCAGTTGCAGCAGCGTCGGGATCGCGCGGAAGATCCAGACCCACAGCCACGCGAAGACGCGCAGCGGCCCGAACGGCGACCGGCCGAGCAACGCGATGAGCAAGCCGATCACGGCGGCGGACGCCTGCGAGAGCGCCGCCACCGCGATCGCGGTCATGGCCCCGCGCGCGTAGGCCTCGGAGGTCAACGCGTCGCGGAAGATGTCCCAGTCAAACGTCATGAACGGCGGACCGGGATGCTATGAGGCCGGGGTGGCGTCGGGCGACGCGACCGGCGTGGCCTGCGCATCGAACTCGCGCGTGAACTCCGCGCCCGCCTCCGGCAGGTTCCAGGTTGTGGCGAGGTCCGCGAGCGAGCCGTCCTCGCGCATGCCCTCGACGATGGTTTCCAGCGCGCCGCCGAGCGCGGTGGCGTCCTGGTTGTAGAAGATCGCGAAGGTCTGCGCTTCCGGGTAGGTATAGGCGATCTTGAACTGCCCGGGCTGCTCCTGCTCGCGGAACGCCAGCTGGGTGTCCTGGGTGATGGTCGCGTCGGCGCGGCCCACGACGAGCTGCTGGTCGGCGTCGATCTGGTCCGGATAGGTCTGGATGTTGATGCCGTCCTTGCCGTCAGCGCGAAGCTGGGCGTCGAGCGCCTCGATCGTCGCGAGGTTGTTGGTGCCGGACTGCACCGCGACGGTCTTGCCGGAGAGATCCTCCGGCGAGCTGATCTCATCGTTGTCGGCGGTGGTCACGAGCACGACGGCGGAGTTGAAGTAGGGCTGCGCGCCGAACGCATCGAGCCGCTCGGGCGTGGCGTAGATGCCGCTGGCGACGATGTCGCAGCGACCGGACTGCAGGCCCGGCAGGAGGCCGGTGAACTCCAGTGGCACGAACTCCGCCTCGACGCCGAGCTTCTCGGCGATGGCCTTCGTGAGGTCGATGTCGAACCCGACCGGGTCGGAGGCGTTGGCGTCTTCCATGTACTCCATCGGCGGGAAGGCGGGGTCGATGCAGTTGGTCAGCACGCCGTCGTCACCGATATCGGCGAGCACCTCCGGCGAGGCGACGTCCTGCGCGGTGGCCCGGGCGGCCCAGCCACCTGAGGCAAGCACGGCGGACACGAGCAGGACACGGAAGATCGTCACGAGCCTGGGCCCGGGAAGGGAAGCTGCCATCATGGGCTCCTTCATCGCATTGCGGGACGGGTATCCACTCCCTCGGAGCGTGCCGAGATGATGCGGAGTGTGCCTGCGATCATGCGATCCGGCGCCGGAACTGTCAAGGCGTCCCGGAGGTGGTCGGGGTTGCGGCGGAGGCACCGTACAATGGGCGTCGAGAGCACACCAGGTTGTCAGTAGAGAGTCAGAGGGGGGAGCCGGGATGAGCGCGTATGTTGTCGTCAGTGTCGAGGTCGCGGACGCGGAGGCCTATACCGAGTACTCGCGGCAGGTCCCGGCCTCGCTGGAACCATACGGTGGCCAGTTTCTCGTGCGAGGCGGCGCGACCGAATCCCTGGAGGGCACCTGGCCGTCGCCCAGAATGGTGATCCTCCAGTTTCCAAGCATCGAGCAGGCGAAGGCGTGGCACGCGTCGCCGGCCTACCAGGCGATCTTGCCGATCCGCCAGCGCAACGCCCGCACCGATTTCCTTGTCGTGGCCGAAGGCGTCGCGTAGGGCCATGAACCGATTCGTTCCCGGCCCTACGCGACGTTGCGTACCGGACGCGCTACTGGTCGTGAGCGTCCTCGCCGCCCCAGCCGCCGTGGCCCAGGTAGTGCCGGCTGATGCGGTCCAGGTCGTGTCGCACCTGCCCGAGCGCGTCGGGCATGATGTAGGCCGAGCCGTCCCCCTTCACCTCGATCTTGACGCCGATCAGGCGGACAACGTCACCCTCGACCTCCGTGACCGGGAAGACCTCCGCGCCGGAGTTCGGCATCATGGTCGTGGTCAGGGATTGCGCCGTGGGGTTCGCGTTGTGCCCGAAGGCGACATCGAGTTGGGTGAAGCGTGCCGCGAGGTGCCGCACCTGCTCGCGGTTCAGCCGCACATGCCCATGCCCGAAGCGCTCGTGCGTCGCGTCGATCTCGACGTACTCGAGCACCTCCGCGCGGGCGGTCTTGCGGACATCGGTTGTCACCTGCACACGATTCTTGTGGCGAACGTCGAGTAACATGGTCTGCTCCTTTGCAGTGTGGACCGGCGTGGTCCAACGACGAACCGTCGATGGAAGATAGCCCACTCTAGCGCGCATCCCGTTACATGGTCGTCACGAAATCCGGGACGTAGGTAACAAACCTATGCCAAATATGCCTCCTTCCTGCTTGTGAGGGAATGCACGAAGATCAGCTTGGTGCTTGCCTTCGCCATCCCCGAGCCTTCATCCGTCCGTGCCCAAGCAGGATCGATCGCAATGAATGGCTCGGGCATCGGCATGGGTGTCGTCAGCGGGTGTCGAGATGCCTGGTCAGGAACGTCCCCATCCGGCCATAGGCATCGATCAGGTTCGGGCGCTTGGAGAAGATGTGCCCCTCGTCGTCGTACACCTGCAGCTCGACATCGAGGCCGCGCCGTTGGACCGCCTCGACGATCTGCTCCGATTCGAAGAGCGGGACGCGGGCATCCTGGCGTCCGTGGAAGACGAGCAGCGGCGCTGCGATCTGGTCGACGAGCGGCAGCGGCGAGACTTCCTCGAGCATCTCCCGGTCGTTCTCCAGCGAGCCGTACTCCCCTTCCCGGTGCGTGCGCCGCCACGGGCCGGTCCGCTCCAGGAACGTGCCGAGATGCGCCATGCCGACCATCTCCACGCCGGCCGCCCAGAGCTCCGGAAGGCGCGTCAGGCACGAGAGCGTCATGAACCCGCCGTAGCTGATGCCGTAGACCGCGATACGGTCGGGGTGCACGTCGTCGCGCTCGCGAAGCCAGCGAACGGCGTACTCGACGTCCTTCACCGCATCGAGGCGCTTCTCCCTATCGTCGAGATGGGCGTATTCCTTGCCATAGCCGGTGCTGCCGCGAACGTTGAGGGCGAGCACGCCGATGCCGAGGGAGACGATGTACTGGAGGGACGGTCCATTGGTCGTCCAATCCAGCCGGCGCTGGCTCTCCGGACCGCCATGGATCTCGACGAGGACCGGGAACGGGCCATCGGTCGACGGCCGAAAGAAGAAGGCCGGCACCTCGCGGCCGTCCCAGGTCTGGTAGCTGACCGCTTCCGGGGAGACCGCTGCGAGCGACTCGGTCGCGGGACCCTGCGCGATGATGCGGGCGTTGCCATCGAGGTCAGCGAGCATCGACCACCGACGGCTCCTGGATCGTCGAGAGGCCGAAGGCCACCGAGCGCGAGTCAGGCGACCAGCTCAAGCCGTCGATCACGCCCGTCGGCGTCGCGATCTCGGACCGCGTCCCGCGGGTTCGCGGTGGAGATGATCGATGCGCGCGATGCGCCATTCTCGTTCACTGAGAGGGCGATTGAGGACCCATCGGGCGAGACGGCGAAGAGCTCTACGTCCCAGTCCGCCTCGTGGACGACGCGCTGCTCGCCGGTTGCGAGATCCAGGTACATCAGCGCGACGAACTCGCGCTCGAGGTTCGAGAGGAGCCACACGCCTTCCCCATCGTGACTGAACGCCGCGTGGAAGATCCACTGCTCGCCGTCATGGTCGGTCAGGTTGCGGACCGCTCCCTCCCGCTCCACGAGGAGCAGGTCGCTATCCATGTTGCCGTTGTTGCGGATAACGAGGGCGCGGTCCCCGTCGAGCGCGACGGCGGTGACCTGTCCCCCATCCTCCAGCCATGTCTCGTTCGCCCCGGACTCCAGCCACGTCACCATGATGTCGAATGTGCCTTCGTCACGCTCGTTCGAGCGGTAGATCACCGCATCACCGGCCGTCGAGAGAACGCCCGGCTCGTAGAAGGCCGTGTCGTTCGTCGTGAGGCGTGTCGGTTGCTCCCCGGGATGGGCGATGGTGGAGAGCTGCTGACGCTCGTTGCCCCCGAGGTCCATGCCGAAGACGACACGGCCGGAAGCGGCCGAGCCAAGCAGCGAGAGCAACCCTTCTCCGTAGGCGGTGACGGCGGTCATCTCGCCGGAAGGGATGTCGAGGATGCCAAGCTGCTTGGTTCCGGAGGAGTTGTCCAGGTAGGCGACGCGATCGTTCCCGATGAAGACCGGGTTGCTGATCGACGTGCGAGAGAAGTAGAGCTCGGCCTGTGTGGCGAACGATGTGTTCGGGGTCGTCGATGTCATCGTGTGGTGATCCTGTCCATCAAATGTGCTATGTCGTCGGGTCGAGCGCGTCCCGCAGTCCATCTCCCAGCAAGTTGAAGGAGATGACCGTCACGAGAATCGCCAGTGTCGGGAACACGAATGTATGTGGGGCGATTGCGAGGTACTCCCGCGCGGTGCTGACCATCGCGCCCCATTCCGGCGTTGGGGGTTGGATGCCAAGACCGAGGAAGCTCAGCGTCGCGCCGACCAGCACCGCGGTGGAGACCTGCAGCGATGCGTAGACCGTGATCGGCGAGACGAGGTTGATAAAGATATGCCGGCGGACGATGTCGGTATTCCCGGCGCCGATCACCCGCGCGGCGGTCACATACTCCCGCTCGCGAAGAGAGAGCACCATCGATCGGGTGATGCGGGCGAAGCCGGGAATCTCGTTGATGCCGATCGCGATGATGATGTTCAACAACCCCGGGCCGAGCGCGGCGACGATCGCGATCGCCAACAGGATGCCGGGAAAGGCCATCATGATGTCGATGAGGCGCATGATCAGCGAGTCGATGCGCGGATAGAATCCGGCGAGCGAGCCGAGCAACGTGCCGACGATGAAGCTCAGCGCCACGGCGGAGAGTCCCATCACGAGCGAGTAGCGCGCGCCATAGATGACGCGGCTGAGGATGTCACGCCCCAGCTCGTCTGTCCCGAACCAATGGTCCGCCGACGGGGTCTTGAAGCGGTTGATGATGTCCTGCTGCTTCCAGTCGTACGGCATGATCACCGGCGCGAGGATCGCGAGGGATGCCAGGACCACAAGGATGATCAGGCCGGTCAGGGCCGGCTTGTTCCGGACCAGCTTCTCCCGGAACCGGTGCCGTGGCCGGGTCATGGTGGTTGCCGGGGGAGGCGTCGAGGATTCCTGGGGCGTCTCGGCCGCCAGGCTTGCCTGGGTACTCATGAGGCGATGTCTCCCCTAATCCAACCGGATCCGCGGATCGACGACGGCATACAGCAGGTCAACCAGCAGGTTCACGAGAACAAACAGGAACGAGATGATCAGGACGGCACCCTGCACAACCGGGAAATCGCGCGCCTGGATGGCGTAGACGGCTAGCCTGCCGACGCCCGGGATGGCGAAGATGGTCTCGGTGACCACCGCGCCACTTAGCAGGTAGGCGAACTGGATACCGAGAACTGTCACGATCGGCAGCAGCGCATTTGGGAGGGCATGTCGAATGAGGACCGGAATCTCACGGAGACCCTTCGCCCGTGCCACGCGCACGAAATCCTGCCCGAGGACCTCCAGCATCGTTGACCTCGTCAGGCGGGCCAATGTCGCCACGGATCCGACCGCGAGCGTGATCGCTGGCAGGATCATGCTGCGGAGGCCGTCCCAGGTCCAGATCGCGCCGCCACTCCCGCTGATCGGCAGGAGTTGGAGCTCATAGCCAAAGATCCACATCAGGCCGAGGCCGACCGCGAACACCGGGACGGTGATGCCGAGCATGGAGACCATCATCAGGCCGGTATCGACCGGTGTTCCCCGTTTTGCGGCGGCCGTGACCCCGAGCGGGATCGCCATGATCGGCGTCAGGATGGCGGCTGCCACGGCAAGCTGGATCGTTTTCGGCAGCGCGTCCATCACCTCGTCGAGCACGGGGCGGTTGCTTCGGAGCGAGGTGCCCAGGTCCCCCTGAACCACGCGGGTCAGGTAGCGCCAATACTGCTCCGGGAGCGGTCGGTCGAGACCGAGGTCCTTCTCGATGGCCGCCACGGTTTCGGGCGGTGCGTCGGCTCCGGCGATCACCTGGGCCGGGTTTCCCGGCACCAGGTGAATCACCATGAACACCAGCATCGACACGCCGAGCAGGACCACGGGAAGGATCAGCAGGCGGCGGCTGATGTAATGCGTCATGTCAGTGAAATATCCTGCATCCGGTAGAGCCAGCGGGACGGATGCACCTTCACACCCTGGACATTGTTGCCCTGGCCCAGGGTACCCAGCGCGTGGATCAACGGGACCGTCGGGGCGACCTCGATCAGTCGCTTCTGCACGTTCTCGTATGCCGCCTTCACCACCTCCGGATCCGGGTTGGAGCGGGAGTCGTCAAGCCACTGGTCGACTTCCGGATCGTCGAAGCCGAACCGGTTCGGCGCGGGCATCTGGCGCGAGTGGAAGTAGAAGTACAGGTTATCGGCGTTCTCGTAAAAGACGCCGATGGTAAAGGCGACCTGCTCGCCAGAGCGCGCCGCCTCGAACCAGGCCGACTCCTCGTACTGGATGGTGTCGACGCGGACACCCACCTGCGACAGCTGCTGCTCGATGATCTGGGCCTGCAGCACGGTCTCGCTGGCGTTGATCACCCAGAGCGGCATTTCGAGCGGCGTGCCGTCCTTCTCGCGGATGCCGTCATTCCCCTCGACCCAGCCGGCCTCTTCGAGAAGTTGCTTCGCCTTGTCGGGGTCGAAGGTCGGCGCCACGTCCAGCGCACCCTCCCAAAAGCCGGGGGTATCCGGATGCAGGTGCGTCCGGGCGGCCGTTCCGAGCCCGAAGTAGGCGCCCTCGACGATCTCGTCCTTGTTGATCGCGTAGTTCAATGCCTGCCTCACGTTGAGGTCGTCGGTCGGCGTCTTGGTCATGTTCATGCCCATGTACGTTGTTTGCAGTTGGGCATACTGCACGATCGTGACGTCCGACGAACCCGTGCAGTCGGGCGACGTCCGCCGCCGGCACATCCTGGACGATGTGGACGTTGCCGGACTGGAACTCCGCCATGCGCGTCGCCGCCTCCGGGATGATCCGGATCTCGACGCCATCGAGGTAGGCCGGCCCGGCGTTCTCGAAGATCGGCGCACCCCAGGCGTAGTCCTCGAACCGCTCCAGCACGATCTTCTGGTTCCGGTCCCATGACACGAACTTGAACGGGCCTGTGCCATCCACGACCGAGATGCCGTAGTTGTCACCCGCTTCGTCCACGGCGTCCTGGTTCAGGATCACCGCCCATGCGCCAGACAGCTGGTCGAGGAAGATGTTGTAGGGCTCGCTGAGGTTGAACACCACTGTCAGCGGGTCCGGCGCATCGATCGTGTCGATCGGGTCGATCGTGTAGGCCGTCGGCGAGCTTTCGTTCGACTTCCACCGCTCGAAGGTGTACTTCACATCCTCGGAGGTGAACTCCTTGCCGGAATGGAACGTCACGCCTTCGTGGAGCGTGAAGGTGTAGGTGAGCCCGTCGTCGCTGATCTCCCAGCTGTCCGCGAGCCCGGGTTGGATCACGCCTTCGTAGTCGCGCGTCACCAGGTTCTCGTTCGTCAGCGCGATGACACGCCCGGCGATCAGCGCGGTCGTGTTGTGGGGGTCGAGGATTTCAGGATCGGACTCGAACGCGACGATGAGGGTGCCGCCGGACTGGGCGTCCTGCGCGTGCATGGCGACCGCGGGCGATAGCATTGCGCCAGCGAGGGCCACGGTCGACCCCTTCAGGAGTTGACGGCGGCTCGCGCTCAGGTCGAACAGGCCACGGGAAGGATGCGATTGGCGACGGTCGTGATGAGACATTTCGACTCCTTTGCAGGGGATGCGACGCTGGAGCTGCTCTCGTCACAAGGGGTGTCGACACGATGGGGATACAACCGCTTGTCTCGAAAGCCATGGGTCCGCGATTCGCAGGAAAGGAACGTTGTAGCCACGGTCGAGGTAATGTCCCTGACGGGTTAGCTGGGGCCACCTCCTCGCTGGAGCAAGATACGACTGCGCTTGTGTCGACGATTCCTTTTCCTATAGCGATGCCCCCATGTCAACACCCCGGATGTGAATGACGTCAGTGATGCGGGGTGGGCTTGTGTGGGCCGCAGTTGCCAGGGGGCCGCAGTTGCCAGGGGGCTGCTGTGTCCGGGGCGTTGGTGATGCGAAGAAAACCCCGCAGTGGTCAATAGCGGAGTCGTCTCGACCGCCTGTCGTCGGAGGAGCGCGGCGCTCGCTACGCCCCGCACGAGGCGTTCGCCTGGGCGCTGGACGCCGAGCGCTTCCTCGGGGCGTTCAACCGGGTCGCGCCGGGAGTATTCCCGGCAGTCGCGGTTGATGAGGAGGCGGAGCCTCTTCTGCTCTGGTTGCGAGAGCGCAGGTTTTCCGTGGCGTCGACGAGGATGAATCATGTGATGCCATGTCGTGTGCCGGCCGGGGAGTGCCTTACTCCTCGACGTAAAGCCGGCGAACAGCGTCATAGCTGAACGGTGTGCCGTCGGGGAAGGTCACCCCCGCCTCCACGAACGGCACCCGGCCCTCGTCGGACGGGTCGTAGAGCTGGTTCGGGAAGTTCAACAGGGTCGCCGGCTCCTCGCTGGTGACCACGAAGCCATGGAGGGTGCGCGGCGGGATCGTCACCAGGAGCGGCGCCGGTCCATCCTCCGCGGCGGCCAGCTCCACCAGCATCACGTTGCCCCGCGTCGGCGAATCCTCCCGCGGGTCGGCGATGGCGACGACGATCCGCCCGCGGACACAGTAGAACCGGTCGGTCTGGTGCTGGTGAAGGTGCCACCTGTCGACGTCGCGGGCGACACCGGGGGCCGTCGTAGAGGTATACACCTGCGCGAAGGGCATGTCCTCGCCGAAGACGTCCGGCCAATCGGCCTTGAGCAGCTCGGTCAGTGTGCCGCGCGGGTCCCGGTGGGTCACCAGCTCCCGCAGGACCGCGCCGTCGACCTGCGATGGCTCTGCCGCCGACGTCACCAGGCAGGCGCGGATCGCGTCCCGCGTCGTCTCGGGGATGTGCTCTTGCTGGCTCATGGCCGTCCTTCCTGCACGGGTGTCGGTGACGCGCTGTCCAGCCGCCAGCCGTACTGCTGCCGGTAGTACGCGTCGAAATCGGCGGAGCCGTCACGAATCGCCTTCCACCAGGCCGGGTGCTCCACATACCAGTCGATGGTGTCGTCGAGTGTCCGGGCGAAATCCCGCGACGGGGCCCATCCGAGCTCATCGCAGATCTTGCTCCAATTCAGGGCATAGCGCCGGTCATGGCCTGGGCGATCCGGCACGAGCCGGATCAGCGATCGTCCTTGCCGAGATGGGCCAGGATCGCCCGCACGACGTCGAGGTTCGGCCGCTCGTTGCCCGCGCCGATGTTGTAGATCTCGCCCGATCGCCCGCGCCGGAGCACGAGGTCGATCGCGGCCGCGTGATCCTCGGCGTGCAGCCAGTCGCGTACCTGCATCCCGTCGCCGTAGACGGGGAGCGGCTCGTCGCGGAGCGCATTGGTGATGAACAGCGGCAGCATCTTCTCCGGGTACTGACGCGGCCCGATCGTGTTGCAGCCGCGCGTGATCAGCACATCGGTGCCGAACGACGCGGCAAACGACAGGCAGAACATCTCGCCGCCCGCCTTCGCGGCCGAGTACGGCGAGCGCGGCATGAGGCGGTCCTGCTCCGTCGAGAACTGCCCGTCCGGGATGTCGCCGTAGACCTCGTCCGTACTCACCTGCACCATGCGGCGCCCGTGCCGGCGAGCGGCGTCCAGCAGCACGTAGACGCCATGCACGTTCGAGCGCAGGAACGTCTCCGGGTCGATCAGCGACCGGTCGACATGCGTCTCCGCCGCGAAGTTCACCACGGCGTCTGTTTCCCCGATCAGCTCGTCGACCAGCAACGCGTCCGCGATATCGCCGTGGACGAACCGGAAGCGCGGGTCGTCATGCCACTGCTCGACGTTGCGAAGGCTCGCCGCGTAGGTCAGGGCATCCAGCACCGTCACCCGGTCGTCCGGATACCGCCGCAAGACCAGGTCGACGTAGTTCGAGCCGATAAAGCCGGCCCCTCCGGTGACAAGGAGATGCATCCCCTATCCTTTCGCCGCGGACAGCTCCGCTGCCAGCGTCGGAACGTAGCGGCCGATCGCGTCGCCCCACGCCGGCAAACGCACGCCGAGTGCCGCGGCCCGCGTGTTGGCGAGCGTGCTGTTCGGCGGGCGTCGTGCCGGAAGCGGGTATTTTGCCAGGAACGCCTCGGTGGTCACCGGGGCGATCGCCTCCTGGTCCTCTCCGGCCTCGCTCGCGACCTTTCGCGCCAGCCCGAACCGGCTTGTGGATTCCTCATTCGTGAGGTGGAAGATGCCGGACGGCCGCAGCGCGAGCAGCGCCACCAGCGCCTCCGCCAGGTCGCTGGCGAAGGTCGGGTTGCCGATCTCGTCGTCGACGACCTCCATGCGACCGTGCTTCGCCAGCATGGTGAGCACCGTGCGCGGAAAGTGCTTGCCCGCCCCGCCGTAAACCCAGGCCGTGCGCGCGACAGCGAACGCCGGGTCTGCCGCGAGGATCGCCCGCTCTCCCGCCAGCTTGCTCGCCCCGTACGCGGAGATCGGGTTCGGCTCGGCATCCTCCCCATAGGGCGCGCCGCCGTCTCCGGGGAAGACAAAGTCCGTACCCACCCCGATCGTCCAGATCTTCCGTTCGGCGGCAAGCGTGGCGACGATCGCTGACCCGATGTGGTTGACGGCATCGGCCAGCGCCGGGTCGCGCTCGCAGCCGTCGACGTCGGTATACGCCGCGCCGTGGATGATCGCGTCCGGGCGCGCCTCGTCGAGAGCCTCCGCGACCCGCCTGCGATCGCCGATGTCGGCGACCAGATCCACGCCCGGGCCCTCATGGTGCCCCAGCCCGACGGGTTCATATCCCGTGTACGTCAGGTGCTGCATCAGGTAGCCGCCCAGCTGCCCGCCGGCACCGGTGACCAGGATGCGTTCGCCTGTTGCCATGGCCCTCTCCTCTCGCCTGCCCCCGCGGGGCATCAGTTCAGGCTCACCTGCGCGTGGTCGCCCAGCAGCAGCCGGATCGTCCGCGGCAACCGCGAATCCCGCTCCACCCGGACCTCCTTGCCGATCAGGGAGTCGCTGATGCGCGGGCCGATATCGCGGACGATACTGTCGCACATCACGATAGAGTGCTCGATCTCGCAGTCGACGATCTCGCAGCGGTCGCCGATCGCCGTGAAGGGCCCGACATACGCGTTCTCGATCCGCGCGCCCGCGCCGATCACGACCGGGCCGCGCACGGTGCTGTTGATGACGCTCGCGCCGGTCTCGATCACTACCTCCCCCTCGACGGTGGATCGGTCGTCGACCTGCCCGTCGATCCGGCCCGCAATCGCGCCGAGGACGACGCGGTTGGCGTGCAGCATGTCGTCCTTCTTGCCGGTGTCGATCCATTCGTCCTCGATCAGCGAGGCTTCGACGTGGTAGCCGGCATCGATCAGTCCCTGGATGGCGTCGGTGATCTCGAGCTCGCCACGGGCGGACGGCGCGAGATGCGGGGTGATCTCGTGGATCTCCGGGCCGAAGAAGTAGACCCCGATCACCGCGAGGTTCGAGATCGGCGGCGCGGGCTTCTCGACCAGCCGGAGCACCCGGCCCTCGTCGTCCAGGACGGCCACGCCGACGGCAGACGGGTCGTCGACGTGCTTCAGGAGGATCTGCGCATGGGCGCCGTTGCTCCTGAAGCGGTCGGCGTGCTCGCGGATGCCCTGCTTCAGGAAGTTATCGCCGAGATACATGCAAAAAGGGGAATCGCCGAGGAACGTCGCGCCGGTCGCCACCGCATCGGCGAGTCCGCGCGGCGCCTTCTGGCGGATGAAGGTGAAGCGGGCGCCAAAGGCCGAGCCGTCGCCGAGCGCGGCCTCGACCTGGAGTGCAGTATCCCCGGTGATGATGCCGATGTCGGTGATCCCGGCCTGGACCATCTGCTCGAGGGCGTAGAACAGGACCGGCTTGTTCGCGACCGGGACGAGCTGCTTGGCCCCCGTTGCCGTCAGGGGGCGCAGCCGCGACCCTTTCCCACCCGCAAGGACCAGCCCTTTCAGTGGGCGGACGCCGGTGGAGACCGTTTTCTGGATCATGCTGATCTGCCACTCCCGCTCTGTCCGGGTTGCCGTCCGCACGGTCGGACCCGGTAGGTCGCATATGCCAGCAAGGCATTGCACAACCGGTGCCCTTGCGGGCTTACGTCAACGTTGTGTGACGGCCATATGGGCATCCCTGGCTCTCCCCTCCGCGTCATACCCTGTGGTAAGGGGTATGCGAGATGTCGCGCCGGCGAGCGCCGGCCCTGCCGAGTATGCTTCGGGAGCGCATGGACGCGGGCGGGCCCCGGCACGGGATGATTCGCCTCAAGGATTGGAGGACCGGCCTCGTGGAGAGAACCGACACGTCAACGCGCACGCCACGGCCTTGGAGGCCCGACGCGATCGCGATTGGTGTGCTGCTGCTCCTGACTGCGCTGATGATGTGGCATCGCTGGGTCTTCGACAACTGGCTCGCGCGCCACGACCTGCTGACCTTCTTCCTGCCCTGGTTCGGCGCTCTGGGGGACCGTCTCCGTGATCTCGACATTCCGGCGCTGAACCCGTACATCTTCAGCGGCGCGCCGTTCGCCGGCGACCCGGAATCCGGGTGGATGTACCTCCCGGCGATGCTCGTCTTCCCCTTCTTCGAGGTCACCGTCGCCTACAAGCTGATGATCCTGCTCCTGCTCGTCCTGGCGGGGACGTCGACCTATGTCCTCGCCCGGCTCCTCGGCTACAACGTGCTGGCGGCGCTCGTCTCGGCGGTGGCGTTCGAGTTCGGGCCCTTCCTCTTCGGGCAAACCGATTGCTGCACCGTGGGCACCATGACGGCGGCGTTCCTGCCGCTGGCCTTCATTGGTGTGGAACTGGGCATCCGCGCCCGGACCTGGCCGGGACGCCTGGCGGCGTGGGTGGTCGGCGGTTTGGCGATCAGCCAGATGTTCGCGGCGTGGCTCGGGCAGGGCGTCATCAACGCGCTTCTGCTGGTCGCGGCGTGGACCGTCTTCCGGACGCTCATCACCCCGCCCGACCCGGAGTGGCACCCGCGCCAGCGTCTCGCGCGGATGCTGACCATCGGCCCGGCGGTGCTGGTCTTCGGACTCGCCTTCGGGGCGGCGGGGATCCTGCCGCGACTGGCGGCGAACGCGGAGTCCAACAACGCCGGTGGCCGGTACGAGACGACGCCCGGCGCGGCCGATTACCCGTTCCACACGCTGGCCAGCGCGGTCCAGTCGCTCACCTCGGACGACCATGCCTATCGCGGGACATCGATCTGGGGCGTCGTGCTGGTCCTCGCCGTGCTGTCGCTGTTCCTCATGCGCCGTCGCTCGGTGATCCCTTTCTTCTCCGTCGCCGCGTTCATCATTCCCGCCCTCGCGATCGGGGTGCCGGTGATCGCGGACGCGTTCTACCTGATCCCGTTGTACGAGAACATGCACATCCACAGCCCCGGACGGATCCTCTGGGTCTACCCGCTCATCCCCGCGATGCTGGCGGGCGCCTCCGTCCACGAGCTGCCACGGTTAGCCACCATACGGGGCAGGTGGCTCATCGCCATCCTGCCGCTGGCGCTCGTGGCGCTCGCGGGGATGTATGTGGACGCCCAGCGGGGCAGCGGCACGGGGATGTGGTTCTGGCTGTCGGCGAGCCTGACGACCGCCGTGGTGCTTGCGGTCGTAGTCCTGTCGCCCCAGACGGATATCGGGTCCCGCCCACGGATCGTGCAGGCCGCGTCGGTCGCGCTCGTGGCCCTCACCTTCCTCCTGCCGAACGGTGTTGACATCGTGCGGACGCTGCGGCAGGATGACCCGCCGCCCGGCGAGCTGGTGATGTGGGGGAACGACCCCTGGATGCAGGACCTCATCCACCAGACACTGCGCCGGGACGACCCCGGGGGAGCCGGCGAGTTCCTTCAGCAGAAGCAGGACACGGAGCCGCCCTTCCGCTTCATCGCCTACGGTGGCATGTACCATCCCGATACCGTCCTGAAGACGTACCCGGATCGCCGCCTGGAGCCGGCGATGGTCGCGATCCTCCAGAACGCCCGGCCGATGCGGCTCGGCCTCGAGACCACGCAGGGGTACGACCCGCTGCAACCGCTGGTCTACCAGGAGTTCTTGCAGGCCATGAACGGCCGGGAGCAGAACTATCACTACGCGAACCTCGTCTATACCGGCGTCGACTCGCCGCTGCTCGACCTCCTCAACGTGCGTTACATCGTGGTCGACCGGAACATCCCAGAGGACCGGGATGATCACCGCGCGCTCGCGGAGAACCGGACGGAGGTGTACCGGGACGACAACGTGATCATCTACGAGAACCCGACAGCGCAGCCACGCGCCTGGATGGTGTACGACGTCCGACCGGAGGACGACGGGGCAGGCCTCTCGCCTTAGCGGACGGAGAAGTCGGACGGCGCCGACGTCGCGTTCGTCGACGGCGTGCTCCCGCCTGTCTCGCCTCCCGCGAACGGGGCAGATGCCCAGGTGACGGTGGCCGACTGGGCGCCGGATGGCCTGACGTTGCGGGTCGATCATGGCGGTGAAGGGCTGCTCGTCGTGAGCGAGGTCTACTCGGACGGCTGGAAGGCAACTGTAGACGGCGAGGAGGTCCAGGTCCTGCAAGCCGATCACGCCCTGCTCGGGATACCGATCGGGCCGGGCCAGCATACGGTCGAGCTGCGCTATGCCCCGGATTCGCTGCGGCTCGGCCTGTGGATTAGCGGGGTCTCGGGCGTGGGCTCCCTGGCGGTGCTCGGCTGGGCGGGGTGGTCCCGGACCACGCGGCGGAACAAGGTTCGCGGCACGGAGTCAGACGGGAGGGCGTGAGGATTGCTACGCGACGTCCGGACGAGGGGCATGAATGACCCCGATATCTCGCCACCTTTCGATCGGTGCGGCGGACCGCATCCAGGGAGTCCCTCATCATGTGGAATGGGCGTACCGTTTCCGTCGTGTTCGGCACCTACGCCGAGAAAGACTCCATTCGCGGGGTGATCGACGACTTCTTCGCGACCGGCGTGGTCGACGAGGTCGTAGTCGTGAACAACAATGCCGAGTCGGGCACAGCGGAGGAGGTCGAGAAGACGGCCGCGCGGCAGGTCTTCGAGCGGAATCAGGGCTATGGCCACGCCTACCAGCGGGGCCTGGCTGAGGCCACCGGCGACCTGCTCATCCTCTGCGAGCCGGACGGCACCTTCCTCGCGCGGGACGCGCTGAAGCTCCTCGCGTTCTCGGACGATTGCGATGCCGTCTTCGGCACGCGCACGACCCGGGAGCTCATCTGGGAGGATGCCAATATGGGCACCTTCCTGAAATGGGGCAATTGGGCGGTAGCCAAGCTGGTCGAGGTCCTGTTCAACACCAGCCACCTGAGCGATGTCGGTTGCACCTACCGGCTGTTGACGCGCGAGACGCTGGAGAAGATCCAGCCATATTTCTCGGTCGGGGGCAGCCACTTCGGGCCGGAGCTGATGCTGCTGGTGATCTCCTCGGGGGCGCGCGTCGTCGAGGTTCCGGTCAATTACCTGCCGCGTGTCGGCACCTCGTCGGTCACCGGCGACCAGATGAAAGCGGTGAAGCTCGGCCTGCAGATGATCGCCTACGTCGTGCGATTCCGGATCCGGCTGTATCGGTTCCGGAAGACCCGGGCGGCAAAGCGACGTGTTGAAGGAGAAAAGACATTGGCGGGAACAGCACGGGCGACCACGACGGGAGCACACGGGCAGACCAACTTCGACGCCGTGGCGGAGGTCTATGATGAGAGCCTGCCGGCGCACGTCATGGAGCACTATATCGGCAAGCGCGTGGCCTACGTCCGCGACCATGTCCCGGCGGGCGGCAGGATTCTCGATGTCGGCTGCGGCACCGGCGTGCTCGCCGAGCGCCTGCTCCGGGAGGGCTACGACGTGACGGGGGCGGACCCCTTCGCCGCCATGCTCGAGGTCATGCGCAAGCGCGACCCCCGCCTGGAGGCGGTGCACGCCCCCGGGCAGGATCTCCCCTTCCCGGACAACACCTTCGACTTCACCTACTGCGTCGCGGTCATGCACCACGTCGCCGACCCGAAGGATGTGCGTGACACCCTGACGGAGATGGTCCGCGTGACCAGGCCGGGTGGGCTGGTGATGGTGTGGGACCACAATCCGCGGAACCCGTACTGGCCGATCCTCATGAAGCGGGTTCCGCAAGATACCGGCGCGGAGCGGCTCATCCCCGAGGAGGAAATCGTCCAGGGGCTCCGGGCTGGCGGTGCGACGCCGGTCGAGATCGGGACGTCCGGGCTGATGCCCGATTTCACGCCGAAAATCCTGACCGGCCTGGTGGCGGGGCTCGAGCAGCTGGTCGAGCGGGCGCCGGTCCTCAACCGGTTCGCGGCCCACAACGTGATCCTCGCCCGGAAGCGCGACGAGCAGGGCGCATGACGATGGCGACGTCGTGACCACCGACAAGCCGGTGCCGTCAATCGAGGAGCCGGCGGCCGAGGAAACACGTCCGGCGTCGCTCGGGCAGCGATTCCGCCAGCCGCAGACGCTGGTCTCCTTCTTCTTCGCGGTCGTGATCGTCGTCTTCCTGTTCCGACGGCTGGATATTGACCCGGCGGAGGTCTGGACGCAACTGCGATCGGCGAACCCGCTCCTGTTCGGGCTCGGGGTCGCGGTGTTCTATGCCGGGTTTGTGCTGCGCGCGCTGCGGTGGAGACGGATGCTGGTCCGGGCCGGGGTGACCTCCCTGCCGGACGTTCACTTGCCCTCCAACCCGGCACTCCTGGAGATCATGCTGCTGGCGTGGTTCGCCAACTGCGTCGTCCCCGCCAAGCTCGGCGACGTCTACCGTGGCTTTCTGTTGAAGCGCCGGAGCCGGGCACCCCTCACGACGTCGATGGGCACCATCGCGGCGGAGCGGCTGATCGACCTCGTCGTCCTCCTCGTGCTTCTGCTGGTGAGCGGCGTTGTAGTCTTCGGCCGGCACTTCCCGGGCGACACGCAGACCATCGTGATCTACGGCGGGATCACGGTCGTGGCCGGTCTGGTGGTTGTGGCGATCGTTGGCGTGTTCCGGGAAACCCTGATGGGGATGCTCCCCGACCGCTTCGTTGAGCCGGTCAACCGGCTGCAGGTCGGGTTGTTCACCAACCTGCGGAACCCCTGGTCCAGCGTCGCCTTCTCGGTCGCTATCTGGCTACTCGATGGCGTGCGGGTATTCTTCGTGGCATGGTCGCTCGGCGTCGTGCTGCCCCTCTCGACGGCCCTCTTCATCGCCCTCGTCGGGGCGCTCGCCGCGGTCTCGCCGGTGACCCCGGCCGGGCTCGGCGTCGTCGAGGCGGTGCTAATCTCCGTGCTCACCATCGTCGGGGTGCAGGGCGACACCGCGACCGCCATCGCGATCCTCGAGCGGATCATCTCCTACTGGAGCCTGATCCTCGTCGGGCTCCCGCTCTACGTGCTCCACCTGCGGCGTGATGTCGCGCCGCTGGCGGGTCCCGGTCCCGCGTCGTCATGACAGGCCGTCGCGTCGGGAACCACGGGCGGGCGCAGGGTGGCGAACGGGTCAGGAGGACGGGTCGATCTCACTAATACCCGGGCCGGTAATCTCGATGCCGAAGCGGGCGGCGAGCGCGATGAGCCGCTCGACGTGCCGGCCATCGTCCAGCGAGGTCTCCATCTCCCGATAGAAGCCCTCGATCCCGGCCGGCAGCGCCAGCACGAGAAGCCGCGCCTCCTCGGAGCGGAGGCAGTAAGCGTGTTCCACGCCGCGCGGCAGGTGGACAGCATCGCCGGGGCGGTACTCCCGGCGCGCGCCGTCGAGCGAGACGACGATCGTGCCGTCGACGACGTAGATCACCTCGTCCTCCCGCGTATGCAGGTGGCTCGGTGGCTCGTGCTCGCGGCGAATGACCATCTGGACCAGCGCGAAGCGGCCCCCGGTCTGCGTCCCGCTCATGAGGATGCGCGCCGGGCTGTTCCCACGGTCCGGTGACGCGATGGTATGGATGTCGGTGTGAGTCCCGTTCTGGGCATCGTTCTGTGGTTCGATCACGCGGTACTCCATGGCATGTAGGCAGATTCCCTGTCGACCATCCTGCGGCGGGAGGCACTGGCGCACCACTCACGGCATCGTCAAAGTCACCCTCATATCCGGCGAATGAGGGTGACGAGATGGTCGTCTCCTTCGCTGTTGATATGTCCATGTGGATGCTACGATTCGACAAGAATCCGCGTGCCCCAGGAGCCATACGATGACCGAGGAACCCGTTCCGTTTGGAGAGCGGCTGCGTCGCTTGCGCGAGGCGGCGGGGCTGACGCAAGAGCAGCTCGCCGAGCAGGCGGGTCTGAGCGTGCAGGGGGTCGCCGCGCTGGAACGTGGCCGGAGCCGCAGGCCCTATCCGCACACCGTGCGGGCGCTCGGCGAGGCGCTCGGACTCTCCGTCGAGGACGCCGCGCAGCTGCTGGCAGCGATCCCGCAGCGCGACCGGCGCGATGATCCGTCGGCTGATCTTGAGCGCGCACCGACCACTCCCCTTCCCGTGCTCGCCGCTCCCCTGATCGGGCGGGATGGGGACATCCGCACGGTGGAAGCGCTCCTCGACGCCGGGACGCGGCTCGTTACGCTTACCGGGCCCGGCGGCGTCGGCAAGACGAGCCTCGCGATCCACCTCGTCCACGCCCTCGGGGACCGCTTCCCGGACGGCGTCACCTTTGTCCCGCTGGCCGCGGTGGATGACGCCGAACTGGTCGCGACATCGATCGTGCATGCGGTGCGGGTTCCCGTCTCGGGTGCCGAGCCCGCCCTGGACTCGCTGCAGCGCCACCTGAAGGACCTGCGCGCGCTGCTCGTGCTGGACAACCTCGAGCAGGTGCTGGACGCCGCGCCGGATATCGCCTCCCTTTTGCGATCGTGCGATGGATTGACGCTCATCGTTACCAGCCGGTCACCGCTGCGCGTGCGTGGCGAGCGTGACTACCCGGTGCAACCGCTGGCGGTCCCCGCGCTGGACCATGTGCCGCGCCTGGAGGACGTCGCCGGGGCCGCCTCCGTGGAGCTGTTCGTCGACCGCGCGCAGGCTGCCGCGCCCGGCTTCAGCCTCGGTCGGGAGAATGCCGTGACGGTTGCCGCCATCTGCCGTCGCCTGGATGGCTTGCCGTTGGCGATCGAGCTGGCCGCTGCACGGGTGCGCGTCATGAGCCCGCTGGATCTCCTCGCCCGGCTGGATGCCTCGCTGCCGCTGCTCGCCGATGGCCCGCGGGATCTTCCCGAACGGCAGCGGACGATGACCCATACGATCGACTGGAGTTACTCGCTCCTTCCGGAACCCCATCGGGCGCTGTTTCGTCGTCTCTCCGTCTTCCGTGGTGGGTGGACGCTCGACGCCGCCGAAGCGGTCGGGGCGCTCCCGGGAGACAGCGCGCCAGGTGACGTCCTGACGTCGCTCGGGGCACTCGTTGAGCATTCGCTCGTCATGTTCACGCATGGTGCCGATGGCCATGGCCGCTATCGAATGCTGGTTCCGATTCGAGAGTTCGCCGCCGCCTATCTCGCCCGGAGCGGTGAGGAGGCCCGGGTGCGGGATGCGCACGCCGCCCACTATCTCGCCTGGACGAGCGCCGCGCGATCCGGACTGGAGGGGCCACAGCAGGTGGCGTGGCTGGCGCGAATCGATCCAGAACACGACAACATCCGTGCGACGGCGAGCTGGTCCCTCACCAACGGCCGTGCGGAGGAGCTCACCGCGCTGGTTTGGAATGTCTGGCAATTCTGGTGGATGCGTGGATACCACGCTGAGAGCCGGGGGCTGATGGAGTCGCTCCTCGCCCGCGATGATCTTGCGCTGGCGCTCCGCCCGTGGGTGCTCGCGGCGGCCGGCACCATGGCCTTCGGGCAGGGTGATCTCCCGCATGCCGAGGCGTGGTGCACGGAGTCGCATTCGCTGTTTACCGAGGCCGGCGACCGGCCTCAGGCGGCCCGGGCCGCGCTCACCCTCGGGCTCGCGGCCCTCGCGCGGGCGAATCTCGATGCCGCCGGGCGCTGGCTCTCCGAATCGGCCGCGACCTTCCGGGAGCATGACGTCCCGTTCTGGGCCAGCCTCGCGATCAGCGCGCAGGGCATGATCCCCTTCCGCACCGGCGACTTCGACGCGTCGGAGGCGCTGCTGACGGAAGGCTACGAGATGGCGCGCGTCGCGGGGGACCGGTTCAGCCGCTACATCGCGCTCTACAACCTGTCGCGTCTCTCCCAGGCACGGGGCGACCTACGAGGGGCGGCGGCGCGCTATCACGAGGGGCTGCGGTTCTCGCTGGAGGTCGGCGACCGCGCGAACGTCGCCTACTGCCTGGAGGGGCTGGCGTCCGTCGCGGTGGCGTACGACGATCCGCACCTCGCCGCTCGGCTGCTTGGCAAGGCGGAGAGCCTCTTCACGGCGGCCGGCTCGCGCGTTTACACCTACCGGCCGGATTCGACGCTCCGGGAGACGACCGTGAACGCCGTGCGCGGCCAGCTCGACGCGGATGCCGTGGAGTTCGAGTGGCGCGAGGGGACCGAGACGACGCTGGACGATCTCCTCGACCTGACGCGGCCGCTGGTGGACTCTGATCGCCCGGCAAACGAGCCCGCGACGCGCCCGGAAGAGCCGGCGCCGGACCGGGCCCTTCGTGATCGCTATGGGCTGACGCGGCGGGAGATCGAAATCCTTCGCCTGGTGACGGAGCATCTGTCCATTCGCGAGATCTCCGACCGGCTTTTTATCAGCCCGCGCACGGTGACAACGCACGTGACCTCGATCAACACCAAGCTCGGCGCCTCATCCCGCCACGAGGCCGCCCGTATCGCCGCGGAGGCCGGGCTCGGGTAGCGTCGGTATTACGGCGCGACCCGCCCGTTCTTGACGAACTGCTTGTGCACCAGCGGCCAGTGCTCGGCGAAGGCGGCTTCCATCCCTTCGGCGACCTCCTCGATCTCCCGCTGCGGATACGACACGGACGCCGCGTTCTCGTCGTGCACGCGCAGCGAGAGGAAGTTCATCAGCCCGCGCGGGTTCATCGTGACCCACAGCGACGAGAACGTCGCCAGCGGCAACAGCCGCCGCGCCACCTCGTTGCCAATTCCCGCCGCGATCTCTTCCTCATAGGCCGCGTAGAGCTGGTCGTAGAGCGCGTCGTGCTTGTGGATCAACGCGAACTGCTCCGGCGTGCCCGCCGCGAACGTCGGCCGCGCGGACTTGTACCCCTCGCCCCGCGCGATCAGGCGCTCCTCGTCCGGCGACCAGAAGACCGGCTCCAGCTGCTTGTAGCGCCCCGACTCCTCGTTGTAGCTCGCGATGCGGTGCCGCTGCAGCTCGCGGATCACGAAGATCGGCGCGTGCACGAAGAATGTCAGCAACCCATGCTCGAACGGCGATCCGTGCCGGTGCTTCATCAGGTACCGGATCAGCCCGGAGATGCCACCCTCCTCCTCGATCCGCGAGAGGTCCCGCGCCTCATCGCCGCTCGTCGAGACCTTCGCCGCCGCCGCGACCATCACGTCGCCACCAACGTGCTGGATCAGGGCCACTTTCGGGTGCTGCTGGATCGTCACGCGCGCTCTCCTCGCCACAAGTCATGACCGGGCCTGCACAACCCGTACGTACAGAGCGAGTATAGTCCCTGCCCCGGCCGGTCCGCTGGTATCCTGAAGCATCGATTGCTGTCCGCGACACCGGAGACGTCAATGCCCGACCAGACCCTGCCGATCTCCTATTGGCACGCCACCTTCCCGCCGCCCGTCCCGGACGACCCACTTCCGGCCGGCAGCGATGTCGTCGTTATCGGCGCCGGCATGCTCGGCTGCTGGACGGCCTACTGGCTCGCCAAAGCCGGCGTCGAGGTGACCGTGCTCGAGCGCGAGGCCATCAGCTGGGGTGCGACTGGTCGCAACGGTGGCTTCCTGACCGGCGGCGGCGCGATGGGCTATGCCGACGCCGTGGACGCGTTCGGACGCGAGTCCGCCCGCGCCGTCTGGACGCTCTCCGCCGAGGGCCGCCAGCTTGCCGAGGACACCATCCGTGCCGAAGGTATCGACTGCGACCTCCGCATCCCCGGCATCCTCTGGATGGGCCTCCATGACGATGCCATGGCCGCTACCCGCCGCAGCACCGACCTTCTCCGCGAGGATGGTTTCCTCGTCGAGCTTCTCGACCGCGTTGCCGTGCAAAATCTGGTGAACACGCCGATTGGCCCGGAGATCGCGGGCGGCCGCCTGGATCCTGACGGAGGGCTCTTGCACTCTGGTCGCTATCTTGCCGGGCTCGCCGCCGCCGCGAAGCGCCATGGTGCCCGGTTCTGCACCGCCGGCGTCACCGCGCTGGAGCCGGACACCACCGGCACCACGGTCACCACCGACACCGGCACGGTCCACGCCGACCGTGTCGTCGTCGCCCTCAACGCCTGGACCGACACGCTGCTGCCCGCACTCGACGGCCTGATCGTCCCGACCCGCGGCCAGATCCTCGCCTACGAGCCGACCGACGCCATCTTCCCGACCGGAATCGGCACCGACGTCACGCCCACCGGCGAGTATTGGCAGCAAACGCCCGACGGCTCGATCGTCATCGGCGGCTGTCGTGCCGACGCCCCTGATGGTGATATTGGCGTGCTCGATCTCCGTCCCACGGACGACGTCACGGCGAAGATCGAGGCCGTCATCCCGCGCCTCTTCCCCGCCCTCGCCGGCCTGCCCGTCGCGCGCCGCTGGGCCGGCCCGATGGCCTTCACGTCCGACTACCTGCCCATCGCCGACGCCGCGCCGGACCTGCCTGGAGTGTGGTTCGCTGGCGGCTTCTGCGGCCACGGCATGCCCTTCGGCCCTCGTCTCGGCCAGCTCCTCGCCGACGCCGCCCGCACCGGCGCCACGCCCGATGCCCTGCACCCGCTCCGGCTGAGTCGCGAAACCGTCACGCGCCTCGAACCGGCGATGTAGGAGACGATCTGGTCCGCAACCGTGTCCTCTTCGCTCTCCTGACTACGACGAGGATCTGCGACAGCGGCGGCAGGCCGGGGTGCGCCGGAACGGCCAGCACTACCTGGAGCACATCCCCGTCTGGGTTGTCCTTCCAATCGCCCGGCCGTCTGTGGGCGCGTTCCAGATGTTCCTCCAGGCCCTCTTCATCTCCCCGATTGCTTACGACACGTGGATCCACGAGCCGGTCGTCGATATCCCCGGCTTGCCAGACCTCGACGAGCCCCCTCACCTGTTCGAGATCAGCCACCTCGAGATCGGCGAGCTCGTCGCCAAGGCCACCGCCCTCCAGCACTCGCTCGGCACCTACGTCCCCACGATGCCGCACACCGCCTGATCCCGCCCCTACGAGCGATCGATGAACATTGCCCCATCCATCGCCCTGCCTTCCTGTCGCGAGATCGGCGGGTTCGGCGTATCCTTTTAATGCAGGAACCCGCCCGCGCCCTGCGCGGCACCTCCGGCACCCACCGACCCGACGCACGCCACGCCATGCCACGGCCGCAACCGGCCCGCGCGACACCCCTGCCCCGACGCAGGAGGCCACCCCACGGAGACACCCATGGACCACCCATCCCAGACCAACGGCCACGCCGACGCCTCCCAGACCCAGAAGTCCACCTGGACCACGAAAGCCGGACTTGCTCGCATGCTCAAGGGCGGCGTCATCATGGACGTCGTCACTCCGGAGCAGGCCAAGCTCGCCGAGGAAGCCGGCGCCGTCGCTGTCATGGCCCTCGAGCGCGTCCCCTCAGACATCCGCGCCCAGGGCGGAGTCGCCCGCATGAGCGACCCCGACCTCATTATCGGGATCAAGGAGGCCGTCACCATCCCGGTCATGGCCAAGGCCCGCATCGGCCACATCGTCGAGGCCCAGGTGCTTGAGGCCCTCGGGGTCGACTACGTCGACGAGAGCGAAGTCCTCACCCCCGCCGACGACCGCTACCATCTCGACAAGCACGACTACCGCGTGCCCTTCGTCTGCGGCGCGCGTGACCTCGGCGAGGCACTTCGCCGCATCGGCGAGGGCGCGGCGATGATCCGCTCCAAGGGCGAGGCCGGCACCGGCAACATCGTCGAGGCCGTCCGCCACCTGCGCGATATCACCGGCGCCATCAAGCGCATCCATGCCCTGCCCGAGGCCGAGCTGATGACCGCCGCCAAGGACCTCGGTGCTCCCTACGACCTCGTCGTCGAGATCCACCGCACCGGCAAGCTCCCGGTCGTCCTCTTCTGCGCCGGTGGCGTCGCGACCCCGGCCGATGCCGCGCTCGTCATGCAGCTCGGCGCCGAGGGCGTCTTCGTCGGGTCCGGTATCTTCAAGTCGGACGACCCCGCCAAGCGCGCCCGCGCCATCGTCGAGGCCACTACCCACTTCCAGGACCCGGCCAAAATCGCCGAGGTGAGCCGTGGTTTGGGCGAACCGATGCGCGGTATCGAGATGTCCACGCTGGACGAATCGGCGCAACTGGCGCGGCGTGGCTGGTAGCGACATGACGCGAACCATCGGGGTCCTCGCGCTGCAGGGCGCCTTCGCCGAGCATAGCCAGATGCTGGCCGGGCTCGGCATCGCCGCGCGGGAGGTCCGCCTGCCGGCGCACCTGGACGGCGTCGACGCTCTTATCATCCCCGGCGGCGAGAGCACGACGATCGGCAAGCTCCTGCGCATCACCGGGTTGGACGAGGCCATCCGCAGCCGCGCCGAGGCCGGCATGCCCGTCTGGGGCACCTGCGCTGGCATGATCCTGCTCGGGCGCGACGTCGGCGACTCCGGCAGCAAGGTCGTGGCCCAGCCCCTGCTCGGTTTGATGGACATCCGCGTCCGCCGCAACGCCTTCGGCGCCCAGCTCGAGTCGTTCGAGACGAATCTGGTCGCACCGGAGGTGGCCGATGTGCCGATCCCGGCGGTGTTCATCCGCGCGCCGGTCGTCGAGGAGATGGGACCGGACGTGACCGTGCTCGCCGCGTTGCCGGACGGTCGCCCGGTCGCGGTGCGCCAGGGATCGTTGCTGGCGACAGCGTTCCACCCGGAGCTGACCGGCGACCTCGCCTTCCACCGCTACTTCGCGGGCATGGTCACCGAGGCCCTGCAACACGCGTAGGGACACAGTTCCCCCATAGGGGTCGACCGCATGTCGACCCACGCAGGTCGATATCCGGCGGTACGAAGCGCACAGACGGCCCTGCTGGACAGTGATCCGGCAGGGCCGTTGCCATCCCCCTATGCAACGCGAGCGTTCCCCGTTACGTTTATCCCGTCCGGGTCCCCATCAGAACCGTCTCTCGCGAAAGGCACCACGTCCCATGTCCCTGCATCGCCATCTCACCCGCCGCCAGCTTGCCCAGGGCACCGTCGCCAGCGCTGCGCTTGTCGGGGGCGTCTCCCTCCCCGGTGCCGTCTCCGCCCGCCTCCAGGCCACGCCGGAGATGTCCGGCGCATGGGACGTCATCGCCGACCGGGTCGCGGCCGTCGCCCCCATGGCCACCTTCCTCGCCAGCGAGCTGGTGGACGGCGAGATCGTGCCGCTCGGCTCACTGAACCCGGAGCAAGAGCAGGGCGTCGGCTCGTCCTTTAAGCTCTACATCCTCGCCACGCTCGGGGCCCAGGTGCGCGACGGGCTGCACGAGTGGGGCGAGCCGGTCGAGATCGTCGAGGCGCACAAGAGCGTGCCCGGCGGCGACATGCGCTACGTTGAGAGCGGTACGCGCTTCACGCTGCGCTACATCGCCGAGCGCATGATCCAGAAAAGCGACAACACCGCGACGGACCACGCGATCCTGACCGCCGGGCGCGAGAACGTCGAGCAGATGTTCGTCACCGCCGGCCACGCCGCGCCGGAGCGGAACGTTCCGCTCTACACCACGCGCGAGTTCGCGTTCATGAAGTTCGTCTACCCGGACGTCGAGGGCTATCTCGCGGCGGACGATGCCGAGCAGCGCCGCATCCTCGAGGAGGAGGTCAGCCAGCTCGACTACCAGGACCTGCTCGACATCTCCGCGCAGCAGGAAGCGCCGCGCCTGATCGACACGGTCGAGTGGTTCGCGAGCCCAACGGATCTCACGAACGTCATGCTGTTCCTGAAGACCATGGCGGAGTCCGACTTCGCGCTCCAGCCGCTGCTGGAGATCCTCTCGCTGGAGACGCAGCTGCCGTTCGACGGTGAGGTGTGGCCATACGTCGGGTTCAAAGGCGGGTCCGAGATGGGCGTGCTGCACGGGACGTGGCTGATGCGGCGGCACGACGGCCGTTGGTTCGTGCTCTCGCTGGGCTTCAACGACACGGAAGAGGCGATCGACCTGGATGCGGCGGTGGGCGCGATGGGCGCGGCGGTCGAGGCGCTCGCGATGACGCCGTAGCGCTCCACCAAAGGATGGGGCCGCGCATCCGCCCGTTAGGTAAGGGGCGATTAGGCAATTGTGCCGATGCCCTCTCCGCGCGCGGCCCGTAGAGTGGAAGCGTGGTCGGAGTGATGCGACTCCATCCATTCCATCCATTCCTCCTTCCCTTCCCCGCATGCCCCGCCCCCAGCCAGGCGGGGTATGCACTTTAACGGCATGGTGGGGGAACCGCCGGGCGTCGCGCTACGTCTGGCGGATGATGGTGCCGTGCGCCGCCGACCCGTGTCCGCTCATTCCGCTCCGGAGAGAACCGTGCTCGACATCCGTACCATCGTGCCGCCCCCGGGCAACCCGATGCGCGCCGTCTTCCTCATGCTGACGATATTCTTCCCGGCGCTCCTGGTCGGTTTCCCGGCCTCTGTCGCCGTCGCCGGCGGGCCTGTCGGGGCAACCGTTGGCATCGTCATCCTGCTCGGCGTCGTGGCGGTGATCGCGCTCGGCGCCCTGGTGATGCGGGGACGCGCGTTCGAGCGGGAGCGCCACCAGCTCGCAGCCGACGTCCTGGCGGCATGGCGGCTGACGGAGGACGAGTACCGGCGCTTCGCCCGCGCCGAGCGGCGCCGGTTGGCCGTATGGATCAGCGGGATGCTGGTCATCCCGCTCGCCTTCAGCGTGCTCGTATTCCTGCAGGTCGACGACCCCCGCGCCGGCGGCTCCGTGCTGCTGGTCTCCCTGATGATCGTGGGGATGATCCTGCTCGTGGAGATGCCGCCGCTACGCGCGGGCGAACGGACGCGGGAGGTGCGGATCGGCGCCCGGAGCGTGGAGGCGATGGGGCAGTATCACGAGCTGCGGGGCTCCTGGCTCCGCCTTGACGCGGTCGGGCTGCTGCCGGGAGATCCGGCCGTGCTGGTGATCCGCGTCGGTGCGGGCAACCGATCCCACATGGTGCGCGTTCCGGTCCCCGGGGACCGCCTGGCGGAGGCCCAGGCGATCGTCGAGCACCTCGCGCCTACCCCGCCCACGGGGGAGACCTATCCGGAACTGCTGCGGCGCGAGCGGGCGAGAGACGCTCGCCAGGCGCGCTGAGAGCCCGCGATCGCTCCCGCCTACGTTTCCTGACGTAGTCATTTCCCCGACACGATGTCGATTTCCGGCGGAATTTACGTCATCCATATGACGCGCGGGCCCGCCTTCCTTTGCGATGCTGGATGGGTGCTCCTCACAGCCGCCGGGTGGCGCCGCCCGATGACCGCCAGGACACGCGGTCAACCAACACCCTATCTCAACGGAGGTATCCCGATCATGCGCCGAACGTTCCTGAGCCTCATGGGGGCTCTCCTGCTCCTGCCACTGGGTTTGATGTCGTCATACGCGCAAGAGGCGACTCCAGCGAACGATCTCTCGCGCTATCCGGAGGTCGGCGTCACGATTACCGATACCGGCTTCGAAATCACTGTCGACCCGATCCCGGCCGGCTACATTCTCCTGAAAGTGACCAATTCGACCGACCAGGACATCGGCGCCGGGCTCTTCGGCATTCCCGCCGGCGAGACCCTCGATGCCTTGATGCAGGAGACCCCGGAACCAGGCAATTTCCTGCCACCCTCCTTCTACCGGATCCCCATTGCCGGCGGCCCCAGCAGCGTCCCGTCCGGGGAGACCCGGGAGCAAGTTGTCTACGTTACCGCCGGCGACTGGCTCGTGGGCGGCGAAGGCGACCAGCCGCCGATGCAGGTCACCGTCGCCGAGACCGCCGACTCGGTGATGGACGCGCCGGCGGCCGACGTCGTAGTCACGGAATCGAACTTCGCCTTCTCCGGCTTCGACAAGGTCCATGCCGGCCAGCAGGTCTGGGAGGTTCACAACGTGGGCGACCAGCCGCACATGCTCGTCCTGTTCCAGGTGCCCGACGGCACGACCCTGCAGGATGTGGTGGCCGCGATGTCCCAGGGCGACAACGCGACCCCGGCCCCGGGCATGCTCCAGGAATCGGACATCCGCCTCGTCGATGGCGGGCAGATTCTCCTGCAGTCGGAGGGCACCTCCGTCTGGACGGCGGTCGACATGCAACCGGGAACCTACGTCGCGAACTGCTTCGTGATCGATCCGGCGACCGGCTTGCCGCACATCATGGAGGGCATGCTCGCGCTCTTCCAGGTGAGCGGCGACGGCGCCGTGGCGACCCCTGCGAACTGATCACCACCGGGGGTGAGGAGGGAGGGAATGCCGGGCGCCCGGCATTCCCTCCCTCCTCGCGTCACCGTGCTCCCCGCACCGCCCACACCCGGGCGCTCAGCCGGATCGAACCGTCCTCCTCCACAGGGAGCCGCGCGCGAAGCCGCTCCCGCAATGTCGCTCTCCGCTCCTCGTCCAGTGACTTCGTGTATCCCGGTGCCGTGCCCTGCCCGCCGAGGAACGGCTCCCAGTAGTCGTCGAAGTCGCGGAACACCGTCGGTACCGTGATGCCCTGGACCTCGACACCCTCTAGCCCGGCGCCCCGGAACAGTGCCGCAAGCGGATCCGGCTGGCAGAAGGCGAAGCGCCGCCCTTCGTCCATCTCGAGCGCGCCCGGATCCAGCTCGACGGCGACGTCCCAGAAATGACGCATGAACTGCATGTCGCCGGCGTAATCCCAGACGTAGGCGCCCACGACGCCACCCGGGCGGAGGACCCGCCGCATCTCCGCGACCGCGCCGGGCCTATCCGCCTCTGGCACGAAGTTCAGCATCAACCCGGAGACAATCGCGTCGACCGACTCGTCCTCGACCGGCAGCGCCCGGGCGTCCCCCACCGCGAAGTGGGCACGCGGGTCGTCGATCTGCGCGCTCGTGTGCGCGACGTAGCGTTCGGAGCTATCGATGCCCAGCAGGGAGTCCGGTTCGGCGAGGTCGAGGATCGCCTGGGTCAGCGCGCCCGCGCCGCAGCCGACGTCGAGCCAGCGGCTTCCGGGCGGGACATCCAGCCACGGGATGAACTCCCGGGCGACGAGCCGGCTCCACCGGCCGACGTAGCGCTCGTATGCCGCGGCACTGTCCCATGCCTCAAGCGGTTTCCCGTGCGGGTCCATCGTACTCATCGCGGCCCACTTTCCTGACGCGCGGGCGCCTGCCCCCTCGCCGATGTCCCCCACTGTAGCAACCGCGACCGGTCACCGCGCGCCTTAACGCAGAACGGCCCCGGCATGACGCCGGGACCGCTTCCGCCGCTGGACCGGTCGGGGACTACTCCGCGACGCGGTTCCAGTTCGCGATGTTCCAGTAGTTGTAGCCGAACGGGCCGAAGCCGAAGTTCGCCTCGTTCAGCCAGGTGGCGGCGGCCGACTTCTCGGCGACCTGGACGAGCGGGATGAGGGCGACGTCCTCGACCAGGAGGTCGTTCATCTGGATGAAGAGGTCGATCAGCTTCTGCGGGTCGGTCTCGGTGCGGACCTGCTCGAAGAGCGCGTCGTACGCCTCGTTCTGGTAGCGCTGCTGGTTCGGCGCCGACCAGCTGTTCTCGGCCTGGGAGATGTTCGCGCCGTCCGGGCCGGCATACCAGTTCTGCATGAACGTGATCGGGGTCGGGGCGCCGGCGCCGGTCTGGTGCATGTTCACGTCGTAGTAGAAGTGGCCGGTGTTCTGGTCGTTGCCGGCGGAGCTGTCGAAGTAGACGGAGCCGTCGATGTTCTGGATATCGACCTTGATCCCGATCTTCTCCAGGTTCTGCTTGATGACGGCCTGCATCTGCTGGCGGATCTGGTTCGTGGTGGTCATGTACTGGAGGCGGAGCTCCACGCCGTCCTTCTTCGCGGACATCGCCGTCCATGGTCCAGCCGGCATCCTCCAGCACCTGCGCGGCGGCCTCCGGGTCGTAGGTGAACGAGGTGTTCGGGGACGCCAGGGAGGAGATGCCGGAGATGACGTCCTTCGCGGCCCGCTCGTCATCGCCGCCGAGGAAGAGCTCGTTCGCCATCAGCTCGCGGTCGATCGCCATCGACATCGCCTGCCGCACCGCCGGGTCGGTCAGGAACGGGTGCGGCGTGTTCTTCTCGGAGCGCTGGCCGTTCACCTCGGTGTTCGGGTCGGAGAAGTTGATGTGCATGCGCTCGGCATAGGCGCCCGGGTAGACGATCAGCTTGCCGGCGCCGGCCGCCTCCATGGTGCGCAGCAGGTCCGGATCCACCTGCAGGTACCACGCGAAGTGGTACTCGCCGGTTTCCAGCACGGCGCGGGCCGCCGCCGAGGCCTCGCCGCCGCCCTTCAGCAGCACGCGCTCGAAGTACGGTTTCGTGGGTTCCCGGTAGTTCTCGTTCGCGACATAGGTCACCTGGTCGTTGACGGAGAAGGCCTCGACCACGAACGGCCCGGTGCCGACCGGCTTCTGGCGGAACGCATCCATCGCCTCCGCCGCGCCGCCGGCCAGGACATGCTCCGGGTAGACCGCGCCCTGGGCGTTGCCGGTGAAGGCGGCGTACCAGAGCGGGTTCGGGTTCGTGAAGGTGACCTCGACGGTGAGGTCGTCCGGCGTCTCGATGCTGGCGATGGGCTCGAAGGCGTCGATGGAGGTGGAGGCGTTGTCCGGGTTCATCACCCATTCCCAGGTGAAGCGGACATCGGCGGAGGTGAAGGGCTCGCCGTCGGACCAGAGGACGTCTGGCAGGAGTTTGAAGGTGACTTTGGAGAGGTCCTCGGCGAGCAGGCCGTTGTCGAAGCCCGGGACCTCCTGGACGAGGTTCGGGAGCAGCCCGGCGTCCTCGCCGTAGTGCATCAGCGGCTCGAGCACGAGGCTGGCGGCGAGGGTGTCCTTGTCGCCGGCGGCCTGGTGGGCGCTGAGCTGGGACGGCGCCTGCCACTGGATGATCTTCAGCTCGCCGCCGGAGGCGCGTTCCTGGCCCTCGGTGCCGTCCTCGGGGCGCGGGGTGCCGCTGGCCATGCCGGCCCCACCGCTCGGTGGCTGGCGAGGCGGAGGGGGTCTGCGCGGCGGCGGTTGCCAGGCGCAGGGCGGCGCCCGGGCCGACGACGCTGGCGATGCTCATCGCGACGCTGGCCGCGACGCCGAGCGCGGTCGCGCGCTGGAGGAAGGTGCGGCGGGTGATGTGGCCGGCGAGGAGCTGCTCGGTGAGGGCGCGGAGGGGTCCGGTGGACTGGGACATTCGGGGGACTGCCTTTCGGGTCTGATCATCAACGGGCCAGGATCACTGGGGAGCCCGCGAATCTTTTCAGGGCCACGCACACGCGCAACGGGGCTTATGGTAGCGCGTCGGGCCCGATCTGTCGCACCCGGAATCCGCCTCCTGCCGCTGTCCGGTGGATCAAGGCGATCACGATCATGGTCAATCACATGTTTCAGGGGCTGGGTGGTTGCCATAAGGAAGATGTTCAAAACCTCCTGTATAGGGGAGTTTTGAACATCTTCCTTATGTTGTGTCCCGGGGGCGATGACCGGTCGCGGCTGCACCCATGGACCCTAGCGGGGTGACGACCAAAGGGGATCAGCGGCCTTAACCGAGAAAGATTGATCGCCTTTGGGTCTTTGATCGGGTTTGGGGCGGTGTGGGAGGCACCCCGTAGATGGTCCCGTCGTGCTTCATTGTGCGACCTGAGCATCTACGACATCTACGGGGAACGGCGAGGTTTTGGGGAGGTGCCGGGCTGGTGCGGCGAGGTGCCTTAACCGCTCATACGGCGATAGGCACAGACTCCCCCATACACCCCTATGGTCAGGTCCCTCTACTGTTAATACGCATTGGGAACGCGAAAGTGCGCCACCCTCCCCCATATCGGGCTCCGGGGTGCTTGCGACGAGAGGGGGCGATAATGAATATCGCCCGTACGGCATGGACCTGTGGTCGCGGCGGTGCCTCTGGCGGGGTGCAGGGGGCGATGACAGGTATCGGCCTTGGCGGGACGCGGCCAAAGGCGTCAAAGGCGATCATTCTTCGGGGGTATGGGACGCCGATCGTCTTTGGCAGCGGACTCACCATAAGGAAGATGTTCAAAACCTCCCATATACAGGAGGTTCTGAACATCTTCCTTATGTCCTCTCTGGGGCGGGACGGCGGTGCCTGTCGTGAGGCGAAGGAAGATGCTCTCAATTCATATGCACAGGCATTAAGAGCATCTTGCCATGTTGAGGGAGAGGGCAGTCTCGGCTGCGAACCTCGTCTTCTCCACCATCGTGTCGTACGGGCGATGCTCGTCATCGCCTCATGGAAGCATGGTTCTGTGTGGGCCGATGAGGTTCCGCATATGCCGCTACGCGGTATCGAGTCGATATGGGGTGCGGCCCTCCGCGTGAACCGCAGGGCGAACAGCGGCGGGGGCAGGTTACGTAGGCAGGGAATCGGTAATTTTACGCAGGGGTTCGTAACTCCCTAGCACCTATACTTGGCGCAAGACCCAACCATGAGATACCTCCCCGGGAGCGCTGCGCCATGTCTAATGTTGTCATCCAGAACCCGATCCTGAATTCGCCGTTCGCGGAACCGACGCGCCATTTCCGCTTCGACGACGATGGGATCACGAACGAAGTGGTCGAAGAACGGCGGGTCAGTCCTCCTATTTCGTGCCGATCCCGCAGGCGAAGAAGAAGGGCAAGAAGGGCGGCGGTCAGCTGACCTTCGACACGGAGTGGACGCGGGACCGGATCGAGGAGAACGTTCTGGTCAACCAGATCCGGCAGCGCGTGACCCATTGGTGGCATGTTGGCATGCTAGGATCGTCCGCGCTCAGCCAGCAAAACCCGCGCCGGCACGCCGGCACATGACTTCTTAATGCGTCTCGGAACTCTCAGGGCAAAATGCACGGCTGATCATCGCCGGTCGTGGCATCTTCGTAAGTCAGTTCAGTTCCGCTGTGTTTGCGGAACTCATCGTGGCAGCCATTAGTGTTCGACAGGCTGCGATGCGAAGATCGTTTCTGAAACGTTCAATGATGACATCGTCACTCAATCCAAGATGCCTGAGCAGTGAGATATCGATAAGCAGTGACGAGAACTCGATCAGGCTGCTGAGGAGCGCCCCCTGTGCTGCTCGCTGTGCCCGCTTCGGATCGTGGTGCGCATCTACATGCCGAGTATTGATGAAGAGACTACTGATCTCTTTGAGGTCCACTTTTCGGAACCCGATGCCTTCCAAAATGCCACGGAGCTCACCGAGAAAAAGGAGCATGGAGCTCTTATAACCACGCTTGCTCAGACCGCTGATCTGGTCAAGGAGCGCGTCGTATTCGTCTTCGGGCGCAGCCTTGGCGACCTCACGCAGAGCCTCAATTGTGGAATCGGAGAACTGGGTTGTCGAGGGAGAACCCGCAAGGTTGCGAAGTTGCTCGATTAATCGAGCTGCGGTGAAGAATGATCGAGCGGTAGGAGCATAACCCTCCGTGGTCATGTGTTCTTCGATGTAGGCATCGAAGGATTTATGGTTCTCGGAGTAGATCCGCAACCAAGACTCGAGAACCGAGGACCCGTTATTCATGAAGTCCGCAAGACATGTTCGCACATTGAGATTCATGGCTTGGGGCTTGATCGCTTCCGTGGAAGGGAGAACCCGGTGCCCGTGGACATCATAGGGAAGGTCTTTGATGCTGTCCTCGGGAAGGATCTGCATGGACCACACTCGTCCTTTCCGACGTGTGAGCATCTGGATTAACCGCTGTAGAGGATATACATAGCGATCCATCCAATCAGGCAGTGACAACGGCACAGGGGAACTCAGGACTATGCTGGAGTCGGTTTCGATTGAGATACCCGATTCCATGCCTGGCATTGACCAGACAGTCCAGAATGCGACCTCGATCTCTCCCCACCCGAGTCGAAGTGCAGGCGGTCGGGTGTACTTCACTACTACATCGATTTCCGTCTCATCGCTATTCGATTCAAAGGTCTGCTCGACTCCCCCGAACCTAGTCCACTCCTGCAATCCTTCGATCCGGAATGCGATCTTGTTGACGCCGAATGTGGGTGGTTCCAGGTGAAGCTCAGGGACAAGGTACATGCCCATCCAGAGATCCCGGCCAAGACGCGACCGGATATTCTGTCGCGAGCGCCATGGGTAGACCAGCGTGTACTTGGTGGTTGCGGATTCACCATAGATTACCTGCGGAGACCGCCACGGAAGGGACTCAAGAAGTTCGAGCATGAAGAGGCCCGAGGTTTCCCTCAGCATCCCCGGTACCATGGCGTCCGGCATGTCCGGATGCCACCAGTAGGCTAACAGCGGATCCTCGATCATCGTCTAACTTCACTTCCCGGTCAGGTTGTTACGTATCTCATCCGAGTGATGTTCCCATATTCGCTACCATGACACGAACACTGTGATGAGGGGTGTAATGTCTCAATTTACTCCCAGTAGGATTGTGATGCAGGAGTCTTCTGAACACTTAGAAGGGGCGACCTGGGCACATCACCGAAGTCGCTCGATCGTGGATCCGGATTGCCGTTCTAGGCTCACTGAATGCGCCAGTGGTCTGGCACATCGCCAAACTTGGCAACGCCGAAGTCCTTGAAGGCGTGATAGGGCTGGAGGATGGTCATACCTAGAGCCTTTCGAAGTAGCTGCGAAGCTTTTTCGCCATCAATTCGCTACGTTGACGCAGGAACGTCTGATAGTCGTTGATTCCCATGTTGATGGCGTCGTGGGAGATGCAGTTCATTTCATCATTAGCCGCATGTTCTTCCGAATCGGTGATGCTGCAGTACAACCTGAAGATCACGAAGCAGTGGATGAAGGAGTGCGTGACGCTGAAGGACCATGCGTACATCCAGCTGCTGTACATCGGGGACAACCGGTCGCTCGCGGCGGAGAAGATCTACCACTCGATCGTGCAGTCGCGGGAGCGCGAGGAGCGGTTGTGGCCGATCCTGCGGCCGTATGACCCGGTAGGGTCGACGCGGTATGTGGACTTCGACACGACGAAGCCGGTCTGGCAGACGGATCCGGAGAAGTGCCACATCACGCACGTCGTGGCGGATACCGGGACATGGGAGCAGAAGACCGCCGAGGTGCTGGAGCACATGGACGAGGTGGTGCGGTACGTAAAGAACGAGAAGCTGGGGTTCACGATCCCGTATGCGTTCGAGGGCAAGGAGCGGCAGTACGTGCCGGACTTCATCGCGTGCATCGATGACGGGCGCGGGCCGGACGACCTGCTGAACCTGATCATCGAGGTCTCCGGGGAGGACCGGAAGGACAAGGCAGCGAAGGTCGAGACGGCGCGGACGCAGTGGATCCCGGCGGTGAACAACCATGGCGGGTTCGGGCGCTGGGCGTTCCTGGAGGTGTCGGACCCGTGGAACGCGGAGTCGACGATTCGGGCGACGGTCGAGGCGATCGCGCGGCAGGGAGAGGAAGCGCTTCGCGCGGATTAGGGGTGGAGGGCGCTTCGCGCCCGGTTTTGAAGTGCTTCGCACAGGGATTCATCGCTTCGCTCTGAATGACGATTTGGTGGCGATTCAGGTCCACTGGCACAATCACCCGCTCGTCATTCCGAAGCGGAGCGAGGAATCCCCGGCGAAGCCGGTGTTGAGAGGGGGTGGTTGTGACGGCACGTACGGCGTGGGTCTACATCATGACGAATGCCAGCCGCACGACCTACATCGGCGTGACGAATGACCTGGAGCGGAGGGTGTGGGAGCACAAGACGCATTTCGTGGCGGGTTCGTTCACGTCGATGTATGACGTGACGAAGCTGGTGTACGTCGAGGAGTATCCCGCGTTTCGATGACGCGATCGCGCGGGAGAAGCAGTTGAAGGGCAAGAGCCGGGCGAAGAAGATTGCGTTGATCGAGGCGAGGAATCCGCGGTGGAACGATTTGGCGTGGGACTGGTTCGATGCGGAAGAGATTGCGCGGGACCGGGCGCGGCATGAGGCGGAGCGTGCCGCGAGGGAGAGGGAGGGCGCTTCGCGCCCGGTTTGAATGTGCTTCGCACCGTGGTAGCTACCGGGATTCCTCGCCGCTTCGCTTACCTCGGAATGACGATTTGGGGGAGGTGGCATGACCGCTGGCACACTACCACTTCGTCATTCCGACAGCGGGAGGAATCCCCCGGCGAAGCCGATGGCCGTCAGGCCATATCTGCGGGACGGAGGAGTAAAAACAACAATGGCACGGACACGGAAAGACGTCAGGCAACGGCAAAGTCGAGGTGGAGGCGTTTCGGCATAGCGATACGCGGACGAATATCCCGACGCAGGAGCTGCGGGATTTCGTGGCGGCGGACGAGGACGCCCCGGCGACGATGCTGTACCCGCGCGATCCGTCGCTGGACCCGCAGCTGGTCTGGAAGGGGAAGGACGAACAGGACCGCGAGGACCTGGCCGTGCCGGTGGTGCCGATCTACATCCAGGAGAAGATCCACCCGCAGGCGATCATCGACGACCTGCGGAAGGCGAGCGAGCGCGGGCAGGACGCCGGGGATGGGCCAGCTCGACCTGTTCGCGGACTTCAACGGCTTCGATGACGACGACTTCGGGAAGAAGCTGGAGTTCTACGAGCACCAGCAGCACTGGACGAACCGGCTCATCCTCGGCGACTCGCTGATGGTGATGACGAGCCTGGCGGAGAAGGAGGCGCTGAAGGGGAAGGTCCAGACGATCTACCTCGACCCGCCGTACGGCATCAAGTTCGGGTCGAACTGGCAGGTGAGCACGCGCAAGCGGGACGTGAAGGACGGCAGCGTGGCCGACGCGACGCGCCAGCCGGAGCAGGTGAAGGCGTTCCGCGATACGTGGGAGCTGGGCATCCACTCGTACCTGACGTACTTGCGGGACCGCTTCACCGTCGCTCGAGACCTGCTGACGGAATCGGGCAGTATCTTCGTCCAGATCGGTGACGAAAATGTACACCGAGTGCGCGCCGTGATGGACGAAGTATTTGGGGGCGTGAACTTCGTAGCCTAATCGCTTTCGTGACTACGGGAGGATTCAGCATCTTCGACGTTGAGTCGTGTCGGCGATTACCTTCTCTGGTATGCGAAAGATCGCTTAAGCGTGAAGTTCCGCCATCTCTACAACGAGAAGGCGTCGGTGGTGGACGAACAGCGAGCGCATACAGCCGAGTTGAATTACCTGATGGGACGCGCCGTGGAATCACACCGCGCGAGAAACTAGATGGCCTTCCAGAAGGAGCTCGACCTTACCGGCTAGGTGACATTTGCGGACAGGGCGCCGCAGATCGACCGACGCCTTTCGAGTATATGAGGGCAAGGCTTACTACCCGACTGCCAATAGCCACTGGAAACCCAAATACCCTCAGGGCTGGAAAGGCTTGACAGCGGCCAGTCGATTGCAGCCGGTCGGCAAATCGTTGGGCTATGTTCGATATCCTCGATGATTTCCCCGTCTCCCCTATCAATAACACTTGGAACGATACTGGCTCTCGGGATTTGCGTCAGACAAACGCTACGTCGTCCAAACGAGCACGAAGGTTATCGAGCGCTGTCATTCTCATGACGACCGATCCGGGCGATCTCGTCCTCGACCCGACCTGTGGCTCGGGCACGACGGCCTATGTCGCCGAGCAGTGGGGACGGCGCTGGATCACGATCGACACGTCCCGGGTCGCGCTGGCGCTCGCCCGGACGCGGATCATGGCGGCGCGCTTCCCCTACTACCTCCTCGCCGACTCGCCGGAGGGGATCGCGAAGGAGCCGAGCTGACCGGGACGACGCCACCGCCGTACCGGACGGAGGGCGACATCCGCAAGGGATTCGTCTACAAGCGGGTGCCGCACATCACGCTGAAGTCGATCGCGAACAACCCGGATATCACGGAAGGGATGACGCGCGAGGAGATCGACCGGGCGATCGCGCGGCACGCCGACACGGAGACGCTCTACGACCAGCCGTATGAGGACAACAGCCGGGTGCGCGTGAGCGGGCCGTTCACGGTCGAGAGCCTGTCGCCGCACCGCGTGCTGTCGGTGGCGGACGACGACCACGACGGCGCGGTGTCGGACGAAGAGGCCGCGCAGCACGGCGATTTCGCCTCGATGATCCTGGAGAACCTGCGCAAGGCGGGGGTCCAGAACGGGATCAAGAAGGAGAAGATCGTCTTCGACCGGCTGGAGCCGTTCCCGGGCAAGTGGATCAACGCCGAGGGCGAGTACACCGACGCCGAGGGGAGACGCCGCCGGGTGGCGGTGACGATCGGGCCGGAGCATGGCACGGTCGGACCGGAGCAGGTGAAGGAGGCGGCGATGGAGGCGGTGCAGGGGATCGGGTTCGACATCCTGATCGTCTGCGGGTTCGCGTTCGACGCGCATGTGTCCGAGGAGGCGAAGCGGTACGGGACGTTGACGGTGTTGCCGACGAAGATGAACCCGGACCTGGCGATGGGCGACGAGTTCCTGAAGAAGACGGGGTCGGGCAACCTGTTCATGGTGTTCGGGGAGCCGGATATCGACATCGCGACGACGGACGAGGGCGTGGTGGTGACGATCAACGGGCTGGACGTGTACGACCCGACGACGGGGATCGTGCGGGACAGCTCGACGGATGAGATCGCGTGCTGGTTTATCGACACGGACTACGACGGCGAGAGCTTCTTCGTGCGGCATGCGTATTTCACCGGGGCGGAGGAGCCGTATACGCGGCTGCAGCGGTCGTTGCGGGCGGAGATCGACGAGGATGCGTGGGCGAGTTTGTACCGGACGGAGAGCCGGCCGTTCCCGGTGCCGGAGAGCGGGAAGATCGCGGTGAAAGTGATCAATCACTTCGGGGATGAGGTGATGAAGGTGTATGAGGTCGGGTAGACGTCGGCCCCTTCGGGGTGGGGTTTGATATGCAAGACATGAACAGGGTGATGCTGGCACTCATCGCGTCTGTCTTCGGGATCGCTGGTATCACCTTTGTTGGCCTCGGTACGCTGTTCTTCTTCGACGACCTGTCGGAAGAGCAGGTCTTTGCAACATGGTTTGGACTTGGAGGGCCATTACAGATGTGGCAGACGGGCAGCATCTTCATGATCGTCTGCCTTCTCGCCATCATAGCCAACCTTCTTGCGTTCCCTGACCGGTCGGCCAGGGTTATGGATGAAGAAGGGTTTGAGCCCGACGTCGTGTGAGGGCTGGGCAGACGGCTGGGAAGGCCGGCCCGTTATGCACCTGCGGCGCATCGGCTTCGCCGGGGGATTCCTCGCCGCTTCGCTTACCTCGGAATGACGATCGTTGATGGGAGGGATGCAGGGAAGGCCATAGCGCCTTCCCCTCATCTCGGCCTGGGTATCGACCTGCGGTCGATGGGGTCGACACGCGGTACGACCCCTACGTGGGGGCGCTCATCGATCAAAATAGTGGCGAAAACAGGCCCGGTCAGATGTCGCAGTCGATGGTGATCTTCAGCTGCGGCAGCACGCCGGGCTCGATGGGGATCAGCACGGCGAAGCCACGGTTGTTCGCCAGCCACTCCGGCGCGATCGTCTCCAGCTCCCCGAGCCACGCGGTGAAGCCCTTCGGCGACGCCTCGATGTTGTAGAAGCGGCGCTCGTCGACGTCACGGTCCAGCGCGTCGAGCAGGTTCGCGGGGAACCCGGCGGTCTCCAGCGTTGGCGTGAGGTGGCCGTGCATTTGCCCGATCTCCTGGCGCCGCCCGCCGTTGATGATCAGGAACCGACCGCGCTCCTCGTCCGGCTGGCTCGCCGCCACGTCCCGCGCGAGCAGGTAGATCTGCCACATATGGAAGCCGCGGTTGGCGATGGGATCCCGTCCCGAGAGCACCCCCCGCGAGACCGTTGTCGGCGTGATCACGACGTGCCCCGGCCACCCCGCGCGAGGGTGCCGGATCGCGATCGCGTGATCGGTGCGCGCGACATACTGCAGCGGCAGGAACCGCCGCGTTCGCGTGAAGACCGGCGCAACCCACGGCTGCTTCCCGACCTGTTTGATCGTCGTGAAGATGAGCGATGACGCCTTCGCGCGGAGCCTGTGCATGAGAGTCCTGACCGGTTAGGCGGGCGGCGCATCGTCCGTGGTCGGCTCCACGGTGGGAGCGACGGTCGGGGCGGTTGTCGGCACCGTGGTCGGTACATCCGTGGGCACGGCGGTCGGCGGGTCTGTCGGGATCGCGGTCGGGACCTGCGTGGGTACCGTCGTCGCCGTGTTCGTTGGCGCCGGCGTCGGCACGGTGGTCGGCGTGTTGGTGGGCACGGATGTCGCTGTCGGCGCGGTCGTGGCGGTGGGCTCGCTGGTCGCGGTGGCCGTCGCGTGCCGTGGCGGTCGCCGTGGGCGTCGAGGTCGCGGTCGGTTGCACCGGGACACGCGTCGGGATCACCGGTGCCGCGGTCGGCTGGGGTGGCGTCGTGGCGGACGGGGATGCGGCGGGCCGGCTTTCGGCCAGCGGGTAGAGCGCCACGATCCAGCGGTCGTAGTTGCGCGTGGTTCCGAGGTCGTCCGGGACCACATTCCCGATATGCGCGATGGATACCGCCGGGCGGGTCGCCCCGGCAATCACCTCGTCCGGGGACATGTCGATCGTGACCGCCACCGGCAGGTTCAGGAGCACCATCGCGTAGTCGCCTTGTTTCGGGCACGCGGACCGGCCCCACGAGCTCCAGCGTATCGCTGGTCACGACGCGCTCGGCCTGCTCGGAGGTGATGAGCTCGACCAGGATGAAACGCACCGGCTCTTCGCCGTCCGCCGCGACCGTGATCGTGCGTTCGTTTGTCGTCGCCATTGCCGCCCCGGCGTCGAGCCGGACGAGCGCGCCCGCTTCATCGAGGATGTGGATCGGCCCCTCGACGGCGATCAGCACGCCGGCTTCGGTGGCGATCGGCTTTCCGGGCTCCGGGTTCGCGGTGAGCGTCGTCACGCGCCACTCGTACTGCGGTGTGTCGAGCGTGAGCTCGTGCCCGGCGAGGAGATCGACCCCGTTTGGCCAGGTCAGCTCGAGGATCGATGTGGCGTCGGCGTTCGGACTCTTTTCCGCCGTTTGGGCATGGGCCCGCGTGCCGGGTAGCGCCGCGAGGGCGAGAAGCATGGTGAGCGTGACGAGCGCGAGCGCCCCTCGGACGAATTTGACGTGCGCGATGGGCATGGCGGTCGGCCTCATTTCCGGTCCCGGGTGATCGGGGGTTTATAACGGTGCGGGAATGTCCCTGACACCATTGTACCGGGAACGGAGCCAGGCCTATCGCTGCTCGAGCTGGATGGACCCGCGCGTCGCGACCATGCCTTCCGCGAGCGGGTATGACGTGATGGTGACGAGCATCGACGATCGACCATCCATCGCCTCGTCCAGCCAGCGGCTGGTGAAGCGCATCGTCTCGGTCTGGCCGATCGAGCCCGGCGTTTCCTGCATCGCGTAGGTCTCGCGGAGGCGGGCATCCGTCGGCAGCAGCGATTCGGCGAGCGTCCATGCGTCGTCGAGCAGCGTGCCCGTCCATGCCTGCTCGTTGCCAAGCGACAGCCAGACGTCGTCGACGAGATCGCCTTCATACCCGATGTGCAGATCGACGCCGTACGTCGGCTCCGTATAGACCATGAACGACTGCCCGGGTTGTCCCTGGCCGTAGATGGCCTCGATCTCTGCCCGTGTCAGGCCGAGGCCTCCGGACGCGACATCCTGCCGGGTCGCGGCCGATGGTCGCCCAGGCGATTGGGCGGCCAGCGCGGCGAGCGTTGCCGCCTGCATCATGGTTCGTCGGGACACGCTGTGTGTCATCGTGGTTCTCCCTTTCCCTTCGCATTGAGCGCGAGTCACGGGGTGTCGTGTGCATGCGTTAAAAGGAAAACGTCCGGGTTTGGGCTGCTGTTCCCCAATGCGGAGCCGCCCCACGACGGGCATCGGAACCTCCGATACAATCACGCCAGTGATCACTCGCGAGAGCAATGTCAGGAGCCTTCGATCATGGCAGAGATCGTACGGATGGGAATTATCGGGGCGGGCACGATCGCCCAGCGTGGCATCATGCCGCACCTGCATCAGGATGACGTGCGGGACCGCGTGCGCCTGCAGGCCGTCTGCGACCCGGTGCCGGGCCGCGCGGAGGCGATGGCGAGCAAGTTCGACATGCCCCATCACTTCGAAACGTTCGAGGAGCTGCTGGAGAAGGGCGACGTCGACGCCATCTCCATCTGCACGCCGATCGGCCTGCACTACGAGCAGGGCAAGATGGCGCTCGAGGCCGGCAAGCACATCCACTTCAACAAGACGATGACGACGACGGTCGACGAGGCGGACGAGCTGATCGACCTCGCGGCCAGCAAGGGACTGAAGATCGTCGCCTCCCCGGGCGAGGTGCTGCGCCCGCAGGTGCAGGCGATCCGCCGCGCGATCCAGGAGGGCAAGATCGGCATCCCGGTCTGGGCGATCTCCGGCGCCGGCTTCGGTACGTATCATCTCGATGAGCCGGAGCGCCGGGCGCAGGGCGCGACGCCGCCGATCGACCCGTCGTGGTACTTCCGCAAGCCGGGTGGCGGCCCCCTCTACGATGTCTCGGTCTACGCCTTCCACGGCCTGACGACCGTGCTTGGCCCGGCGAAGCGGGTCTCCGCGGTGAGCGGCATCCGCGTGCCGGAGCGCGAGTTCAACGGCAAGAAGGTCGAGACGGACGCCGACGACAACACCGGTATCCTGATCGATTTTGGTCAGGGCCTCTTCGCGCTCGGCTTCGGCACGGCGGCGGGCTCCCCGAACTGGTGGTTCACCGGTCGCTACTTCGGCACCGAGGGCGAGATCGAGGGGTTCAAGGTCAACGGCGAGGAGCTGGACTACCCCGAGCGCCCGCTGTACGACGAGGCCGGCGGCGGCGTGATGGGCGCGCAGATGACCCTGCCGCACGTCGTTGGGCCACACCGCAACATCGACGAGCAGCACGTGTTCGAGGATGTGATGCAGCTCGTTGACTGGGTCCGTGACGACACGGCGTCGCCGGTCACCGCCGAGCGGGCGCGTCACGTCATCGACATCATCGAGTCGTCGCTCCGCGCCGCCGAGACCGGCCAGACACAGGACTTGCGCACGACGTTCGAGCAGTAATCGCTCCCAATTCAGACGCAGTGACAAGGAGGGCCGACCCAGGTTTTGGGTCGGCCCTCCTTGTCATTTGAGCGGTTGTTGGTGGAATTGCTCGCCAGGATATTGCCCTTCGGTCGATGGAGTCGAAGGGGTGCCGCCTCGATGGCCAACGCAGACAAGCAATTCAGATCATTCTTTTCAGTAATAAGCAGTGGCTGCAGAAGCGACGAAGGGAGAATGGTCAGTTAACGAACGACGCGCCTCGGGCAATGCCGGAGCGCGTCCGTGGGTCGTATGGAGTGATGGTTTGGCGCGCTAGATGCCGACAGCGACGCCACCGACTGAGCGGAATTCGAAGATGTGGACGAGGCTGCCGATCCGGTTTCCGGCGGTCGATATGGTTTCGTGGACGAAGAGCGTGTCGATGTCGTTCCCGCTGAACTCCTTGACCGTCCCGCGCAGGACCGTGCGGCCCTCGAAGCTGTTGTCCTCCATGACGACCACGGCGCCATGCTCGACATTGGCGGCGACGGTATCGAAGCCCTCGACATGGGTGCGCGTGATGTCGGCGGTGCCTCCGGCCAGCGAGATCCCGGTTGCGACGTTGCGGATGTGGCAGCGGGTCACGGCCACCTTGCCGTCGGCCACGCATATGCCCATCTGCGCGCCGTCCGCGATCAGGCAGCGCTTGAGCTCCAGCGTGCCGGCGACCAGGCGAACCACCGCCGTCCCCTCTTCCGGCTCCTCGCCACGGTCGACGCGCGAGATCGCGATGTCGCGAATGGATCCCCCGCTCGCGGCCCAGATCACGGCGTCATCATCGAGCCCGATGATCATCGCGCAGGGCGCATCATCGTCCGACGCCATCTCCTCGCCGGCGAAACGTGGATCGTTCGGGCCGACGAGATGCACGGGCTTGTCGACGACGATGGATTCGAAATACATGCCGGCGTCGAGCGCGATCGTATCGCCAGGGCGGGCATCGTTGATCGCGTCCTGGATCGACGCATAGTCAGCCGAGTGCTCCGAGGAGACAGTCAGGCGGCGCGGAACGAAGCGCTCGGGAAAGCGGATCAGGCGGTGTGTGCTTGTCGTTGTGGCGGGGGACGTTGGCATCGAAGTTCTCTTTCTGCGGTGACATCGATTCTTCGCGGCCGTCGGCGCTGGCGGCGTCGTGAGTGCAGGGCCCCGTGTGGGTACATGTCTCGTCCGATCGTCGTTGACCGGTGTATCCATCTCGCTGTCATTAACGTAGCGCCGGGCTGTATGCAACGTCCACGGAAGTTTCACGGAACTTCCGTTCCGTCTTTTCTCGATCATATTGACATAACCCGAATGGCATGTACCATTCGGGTTATGTACCAGGTTTCTTCGATTGTGGTCTCGCTCGGGAGAGTGCAGTTGTACGTACAGTTACGATCAGGCGTTTAGCGAATGTTCTCCCCGCCCGGGTCCGGCGTGCGGCTGAGATGCGCGATGGTGAGCAGGAATGCGCCGTCCTCGACGCATTCAACGCCATGTTCCACACCCGGCACCATGACCACGACCTCGTCCGCCGAGACGACCTGGCGGTCGCCGCCGGATGTCACGGCGAAGGCGCCGTCGATGACATGAATCGTGATCGGCCCTGGCGCGCTGTGGTCGTGCAGCGTCCCGCCGCTCAGCGCCGTGACGAGCACGACGCGCAGCGTATCCGACTTCACGAGGATCTCCGCGCGGTGCCGTGCCGCGCTGTTCGGATCCGGCGGGAATTGCGAGACCACCTCGCGCAGGTTGAACGTCTCGAACGATTTCATCCCGACCAGCTCATCCGACATGGTTCCCTCCTCCTGACGCGTGCGGGGCCCCCGCATCGCGAACGGCTCATTGGTTCGCTCCGTTGCACGATTCGGGCCTACGCCCCGCGCTTCCGTCGCTCGTCGCGCCACTGGACCAGCTCGCGGAACGGTCCGAGGTCGTAGTCCGGCCCGGAGACGCCCATGATGAGGTGCGTGATGCCCTTCTCGACGAATTCGTCGGCCTTCTCCAGGGTGTCCTTGCTGATCCCGCCTGAGCGCTCGATCTCCTGCGGATCGCGGCCGACCGTTGCGCAGTGCTCATCGAGGATCGCCGCCTTGGCCGCCATATCGTCCGGGGTGCCGAAGGCGTGCCAGATATCGGCATGCTCGGCGACGAGGCGCAGGGTCACCTTCGGGCCGCTTCCGCCAATGAGGATCGGCAGCTTGCCGTTCACCGGCCCCGGCGTGAGTTTGCCGAGCCGCTCGCGGATCGTCGGCAGGTCGCGCTTGAGGTCCTGCAGGCGGCTGGCGGCCGTGCCGAACTCGTACCCGTAGTTCAGGTAGTCGCGCTCGAACCACCCGGAGCCGATGCCGAGGATGAAGCGGCCGCCGGAGATGTGGTCCAGCGTGCGCGCCATATCGGCCAGCAGGTTCGGATTGCGGTAGGAGTTACACGTGACGAGCGAGCCGATCTGGGCGCGCCCGGTGACCTCGGCCATCGACCCGAGCGAGGTGTATGCCTCGAAATGCGCGCCAGCCGGATCGCCGCTCAGCGGATAGAAGTGATCCCAGTTGAAAATCGTGTCGGCGCCGAGCTCGTCGGCCTCGATCCATGCCTTGCGGTTTGCCTCGAATGTTCCGTGCTGCGGCTGGATCTGGACGCCGACCTTGATCTGGTGTGTCACGATGATGGCTCCTCTCGCTTTGTCGTATCGCGGCCGCCCGATGGGCGCGACGGTTTCGTCTCCGCGCGGTCCATGCCACGCCATGAGCCGGCGCGGCGGGTGGATGGGACCTTGCCCTTCCACGGGTTCGCCGGCCAGGTTGCCTCGACGCGGGAATCGAACGCGTCTGGATCGGTCGGTTCGGTGTTCGGCTCGCGGTCGCTCCAGGCGTCGTTCCGCTCTTCTGTCGCGTCGTCAGCGGGGTAGATGTTGGGACCGACAACCTGCTTGCCCGTCGTGGGCTCTTCGTCGCCTTCCTCCGTCACACGGCCCATGCCGCGGTTCAGCATCCAGCGCCAGCCGGAGACCTGCCCGCCTCCGGTCGTTGACTGGCGCGAGCGACGCTCATCCATCAAATCGGTCAGGACCACCTGCACGCCGGCGGCGATCGGGATCGCGAGCACTGCGCCGATCACGCCCATCAGCTCGGTGCCGGCGAGGATCGCGACGAACACCGTCATCGGGGTAAGGCCGACGGCACCGCGCATCACGCGGGGAACGAGGAACCAGTTCTCGAGCGACTGCATGCCGATGATAACCAGCGCCACGATCAGCGCCGTCTGCGGCCCTTCGGTTAACGCGACGATGACGGCGGGAACGCCGCCGATCCACGGACCGACGATCGGAATGATCTCGGTGATACCTGCCCAAAGGCCCAGCAGCGGCCAGAAGCTCAGCCCGAGCAGGCCGTAGGAGACGGTCGCGATCGTGCCGATGATAAGGCAGAGGAAGAGCTGGCCACGCAGCCATCCACCTGTCTTCTGCTCCACGCTCGTCCAGATCTGGTCGACCCGGCCCTGATGGCGCGGGGACAGCTGTTCGATGACGAGGCGGCGGATGAGCTTCTTCTCGAGGAGGTAGTAGAAGGTCACGACGAGCGCCGTGATCACGGACACGATCGCGCCGGCGAGGGAGGTCAGGATCGGGATCGCCGTCTCCGCCGTCTGGCCTGAGACCTCAACCGACTGCCCGGGCGCATTGAAGAACTCCGATACGGCGTCGAGCACGCCGACGCCCGGACCACGCAGCAGGCCGTTGTTGCCCGATCGCCAGTCATCGCGCAGCTGGTTCACCTGTTCGGGGAACCCAGCCTGAAAGGTATCGAACTGGTCCTTCACGACCGGGGCGATGAGCAGGACGAGCAGCACGATGGAGCCGATGACCACGACGTAGACCATCGCGATCGCGGCGGCGCGGGGAACGTGCCGTTCCTGGATGCGACGCACCGGGCCTTCGAGCAACGTCCCGAGGAGCACGGCCATCAGCGCCGTCACCAGAATCGAGCCCATCTGGATCACGAGCCAGAAGAGCACGAGCACGATAAAGAGAGTCACCGGGGTCAGGCCGCTGCCGCGCCCGTTGTCCGACTGGTCTGGCTCGATATCAGCCTCGCGGGCGCGAGTCGGGATCGGGGTTCCTGTCGCCATACACGGCACTCCTCCGCCCGGGGCGGTCGATGGTTTGCGAGAACGACGGGACACAAAGAACGACCCGCCGGGCGGTCCTTCCGCGCGGGTCGCGAGAAAGCCCGCCACCGCGGGTCGTACGCAGAGGGCCAGGGGCAGTCATACGCGTCCGCATCCCGGCCGGGCCCGGATCAGGAGATCGGGCGGGGTTTCCAGTACTTCTCTTCCAATGGATCCGTCGCCTTCAGGCGCTCGTCACCCGGTACGTCGTTCCAGACAGTCGGGAACTGATAGACTTCGCGGCCATTGACCAGCAGGCGGCGCGCGGTGCCAAACGGCCTGTTCACGGCGAAAATCTCACGCGGCGGGCGACCGACGACCTCGGTTTGGAACCAGCCATGCTCGGGGCACTTGCCGGCGTGGAGCTGCCACTGGCGGTACGCGTTCGGGGCGCCGAGATCCCGGATCATGGTGTTCTCGAGCGGGCCGTCGCAGATCGGGCACCGAAGCGGCGTCTGCGCGCGAAACATGTTCTTCGTGCTCATGTGCTCACATCTTTCATCGGATCACGGGAATTGCGGGCCTGAACGCTTGCCCGATTCGCGATCTCATTCTACCATCCACCTCACGTGACACCATGTGAACCAGGTGCGGCACCACCGCGCGCCTCGCGCACCATGCCTGGTACCAACCGGGCCATGGAACAGAGGTTGCGTTGCGCATCGGCAGGAGATGTGGCGGATCGGGCACCACGAATTCGTTCGGAAAGGCGGAAGAGATGAATACGAGCGTTCAGCGAGAATCGGGAATGAGCGACCGCGCGCGGGTGATCGATCAACTGGTCAACACCTACCGCGAGCTCAACACGCGGTATCGTCCGGTCGGCAACGAGGCGCTGGCGACCTCCGGCGCGGCCGAGATTATCGAACGCATGCGCCGCGATGAGATGTACTTCGCACAAGCGCTGAAGGAGCGGGTGACCGGTGTGGGAAAGGTCGGGACCTCCGGTGACGAGCCTGAGCCGGTCGTGGGCGCCATGAGCGCGAGCGACTCAGCGACCATGGTCATCTCTCAATTCGGTAACGCCCGTGCGACCACGCTCACGCTGCTGAAGCAGCTTGACGAAAGCGATTGGACACGCGCGACCGACGACGGCATGACGATCCTCGACCATGCCCGCGACCTCGCGGAGAGTGACCGCAACCAGCTCGCGAAGCTGGAGCGTGCCCTCGGCGGGCGATAGTCTGATCGCGAAGGATGTATTCTCCTGAGGGTGGGCGTCACGCCCGCCCTCAGGAGGGTTGTCGTCCCTCCTCGCGCCACCGTTCGAGGAGCGTCCATCCATCGTGCAGGTTCCACCCGTGAGCGGCCCATCGTGGCCGTCCTCTCACCCCTCCCCTACCAATCCCTGGCTTGACCATCTCGGGCGCGGGATGTGGCTTCGCGCCCATCTCAGTACTTTCGCGCTCGGTAGCGTCATCCTGCTCGTGATCAACCTGCTCCGCGGCTCTGGCGGTATCTGGGCCGATACCGCGATCGGCGCGTGGGGCATTTTGGTGCTCGCGCACGGGATCATGCTCCTCATCGCCCGGCTGCTGGGGGAGCTGCTGTCCGACGAAGAGGAGAAAGAGGTCCGTCCCGCGTCGGAGATGCGCTGGCCAACACCGTCGACCTCGTCATCGAGCTGGTCGTTGCCGTTGCGCCGTCAGCGGCAACCTTCTGGCGCGACGCGGACGGCCCCGGTGTCAACCGTGCCGCCACCCGCGGCCATGGACCCGGCGGATGCCGCCGCCGCGGCTGCTGATCGCGGGACGGTACGTAAGCCGCCGGTGCACGAGGCCCAGCCGCAGCCCGCGCCGGAGTCACCCGCGCCACCGTTCCGCGATGACGAGCGGGTATCGTGGCAGGCCGCGACCGATGCGGCGTGGCTCGCCCCGCGCCCGGAGCCGAACGCCGACCCGAAGAATGACAATGATGAGGACGACTTCACGCCGCTGAAGTTCGACTAGTCCTCCTCCCTATCCTGCCCTGGAGCACCATGACCATCACCCGAGACTTCACCGTCGCTGTCTTCGTCATCCACAACGATCATGTCCTGTTGCATCCGCATCGCAAGCTCGGGCTTTGGCTGCCACCGGGCGGCCATATCGAGTCGAACGAGCTACCGGACGAGGCGGCCGTGCGCGAGGTTGAGGAAGAAGCCGGGATCGCCGTCGAGCTGGTTGGCGGGTATGGCGTCGAGCTCGACGACCCGGACGCGCCGCGGCAGCTCGTGCGCCCGCAAGGTATCCAGCTTGAGGACATCTCGCCGGGCCACCAGCACATCGACCTCGTCTACTACGCGCGCCCTGCTGGAACGACGGATGGCACGCTGCCTGAGGTGATCGAGGACATGCGATGGCTCTCCGAGGAGGACCTGGAGACGATCGAGCTCACCGACGAGGTCTCGATGTGGGCCCGGCAGGCGCTGCAAGCCTTCCGTTCGTGAGCGACGCCCCTGCGATCACCGCGCACACCTGGACAACCGCCCTCCCCGGCTGGAGAGACGATCGCCGCTGGTATGGCGAATGGGCCACCATCAACGGGGAGCGCTGGTATGCCCGCATGGCGCCCGGTACCGATCCGATGCTGCCGCCGATCGTGATGGTGCACGGCCTGATCGTCTCCGGGGCGTACTTCCGCCCGGTCGCGGAGATCGCCGACCCGCGCTATACGATCGCGATCCCCGACTTGCCAGGCGCGGGCCGCACGGAGTCGAACGCGCGATGGACCGTGGAGCGATGGTCCTATCATCTCGCGGGGTGGATGGACGCGCATGGACTCCGCAACGCGATCGTGGTCGGGAACTCGCTCGGTTGCCAGGTGGCAACCCGGCTCGCCGTGACCCGGCCAGATCTCGTCCGGTCGTTGGTGCTGATTGCGCCGACGCTCGACCCGTCGATCCACAGCGCCGCGCAGGTGATCGGGCGAGGCATTCGCGATATCCCGCACGAGCGACCATCGATCTGGTCGGTCTGGATCCCGAGCTTTTTCCGGACAGGGGTGATCCAGTCGGTGCATCAGCTCCGGACGATGTTCGACGATGACCAGATTGCGCGGCTGCCCGATGTTCGCCAACCGGCGCTCGTGATCGGTGGCGAGCGGGATCCGATCGTGTCGCCTGCATGGGTTCGGGACATGGCGGAGCGCATGCCGCGTGGCGAATCGATCATCGTCGCCGGCGCACCACACGCGCTGAACTACAGCAGTCCGCGCCAGCTCCTCAGCGCAATCGAGCGCGCCGTGGCCCAGGACGACGTCGATCTGTAGCGCGGCCCGCGCTACAGATCCCGTTACAGTGTCGGGTTCCAGTACGGCACGACGTGACCCGTGTAGATCACGAGGTTAAGAAGGATCAGGGCGAGGAAAATCGCCGCGCCGACGTAGCGTAGCCAGGCGTGCGGGAACCATGAGCGGAGCCCGAGCATGAGAAGGATCGCGCCGGGCACGATCATCGGGAAGTAGTAGCGCGCCTGGGTGAGGGAGAACGTCGTCCCGAATTGCAGGATGCTGTAGTAGCCGAGGACGCAGGCGACGCCCATCGTCAGCACGGCCGTGACCTGCCAGTGCGCGATGGCGAGCGTCTCGTCGGTGTGCAGCCGCAGCTCGCCGGGATCGCGACCGGCTTCCTCCTCGCGGATCATCCAACGCTGGGTGCGCAGGAAACGGATCGCGTAGACAGCGAGGCCGAGGGTGCCGAAGAGGGTCGGGATGAGGATGTTGCGCAGCAGCGCGGGCTTGTTCGGGTAGTCGAGCTGGATCCAGCGCCAGCCGAAAGCGCCCCACGTCTCCTGCCAGCGATGCCAGAAGAACCATTTGTCAGAGAGCATCGACCAGATGGAACGCCCGTCGCCTCCCCCGTAGTTCCACCACTGGAGTTCCTGCACCCGGTTGAGGGCGGTCGGGTCGCCGTAGGTGGACATCATGTAAAGCACCCACGGCATCGCCAGCACGCCCGCGATGCCGGCCACAACGATGCCCTTCGGCAGCCACTGCTTCGGCTCCTTCCAGTGGAGCCCGAACACCATCGCGATCGCGATCAGGACCGCCACCGTCACGGAGGTGCTCTTGGCGAGGAAGGCGAGGCCGAAGAACAGCCCGATCAGGAAGACGTTCCACCACGGGAAGCGCTTTCGTAACCCCACGGCGAGCATCCAGATCACGGCGCTGGTGAACATGATGGCGAGGATGTCGTTGTTGAGCATCGACGCTTCGTAGCTGATCTGCGGCTGGAAGGCGACGAAGGCCGGCACCGTCATCGCCAGGAAGCGGTCCCGCGGGAAGATCGTCCGCACCGTGAGATAGGCGAACACCACCGTCAGCATGCCCATCGGGATGGTGGCGACGCGGAAGACGTAGATCTGCTGGTCGATGTCGAGGCCCTTGAACCAGCCAGTAGACGGGAGTCAGCAGCAGGTAGAACAAGGGCGGGTGGTTGCCGGTGTAGATCCAGCCGGAGGGCAGGTACTTGCCCTCATAGGTCACCGCGCGCACCGGCTCGGCGTAGTCGCCCCACCAGTCCTGGGTGACGAATTTCGTCGGAGGTGTGTTGCCGTTCTCGGTGTACTTGTAGAACTCGTCCGGGATCATGTCCCAATCATCGTAGTTGCTGTCGGCGCGGTACTCGCGGTCGAACTCGTCGGGGTCCGGGATGAGGGGCACTCTTCCCTCTTCGGCCAACACCCGCAGATAGGCGTAGTGCGCGACCTCGTCGTGGCCGGAGTACGGCGTGAAGACGAGGGCGATGACGATGCCCTTGAAGAGGAAGATGACGAGCAGGAGCCAAAGGAACTTCTGGGGCGCGGAGGCCGAGCGGATCGCGGCCATGAGGCGGCCGCGGAACCCTGGCCGCGGGCGAGGTGCGCCGCTGGTGGTGTCGCGCCCGGCGCGCCCGGTCTCGGCTGGTGGCGCCTGCTGGCCGGGCATCACAGTGGAAGACGACACGAACCGGGTCTCCTGCATCTCGAGAACGACACCTTGCTCGTCAGTGGACGATTCGACTGGAAAGTGTACACGCGTCGACTCCCGCATGGTGGTGTCCCTGTGGTCGGGAACACAGGGGGCAGGGCTACTGGGGGTATCAGACGGTCGGGTTCCAGTACGGGAGCACGTAGCCGGTATAGATGATCAGGTTGAGTACCACGAGTGCCAGGAAGATCGCCGCCCCGACGTAGCGCAGCCAGGCGTGCGGGAACCACGAGCGGAGCCCGAGCATGAGAAGGATCGCGCCGGGCACGATCATCGGGAAGTAATAGCGCGCCTGGGTGAGGGAGAACGTCGTGCCGAATTGGAGGATCGAGTAGTACCCGAGCACGCAGGCGACGCCCATCGTCAGCACGGCGGTGACCTGCCAGCGATCGAGCGCCATGGTCTCGTCGAGGGACCTCCCCTCCCCTTCTTCAGCATCCAGCCGCCGCTGCGCCCGCAGGAAACGGACGGCGTACAACGCCAGGCCGGCGGTGCCGAAAAGCACGATCCCGAGGATGACGCGGAGCAAGGTGGTGTCGAGCGGGATCAGGCGCCACCCGAAATCGCCCCACGTCTCGCGCCAGCGGTTCCAGAAGAAGTCCTTGCTCGAGAGCATCGACCAGATCGACGGGTGATCGCCGCTGGCGTAGTTCCACCATTGAAGCTCCGACACCCGGTTGAGGGCGGTCGGGTCGCCGTAGGTGCGCATCATGAAGAGAACCCATGGCAGGGCCACAAGCGAGGCGAGGCCAGCGACGAGCGCGCCCTTCGGCAGCCACGATCGCCACTCGCGCCAATGCAGACCGAAGATCATGGCGATCGCGACGAGCGGTGCGGCGATGACCGATGTGCTCTTCGAGAGCACCGCCAGCCCCAGGAACAGGCCCGTCAGCAGGCATGTCCACCACGGGAAACGCTTTCTCAGCCCCACGGCGAGCATCCAGATCACGGCGCTGGTGAACATGATGGCGAGGATGTCGTTGTTGAGCATCGACGCTTCGTAGCTGATCTGCGGCTGGAAGGCGACGAAGGCCGGCACCGTCATCGCCAGGAAGCGGTCCCGCGGGAAGATCGTCCGCACCGTGAGATAGGCGAACACCACCGTCAGCATGCCCATCGGGATGGTGGCGACGCGGAAGACGTAGATCTGCTGGTCGATGTCGAGGCCCTGCACCAGCCAGTAGACGGGGGTGAGGAGCAGGTAGAACAGCGGCGGGTGGTTGCCGGTGTAGATCCAGCCCGAGGGGTAGTATTCGCCCTCGTACGTGACGGACCAGACGGTTGTCGACCAGCCCCCATACCAGTCCGAGGTCGTGAAGCTGGACTTCGGCTTGCCCTTCTGGGCGTACTTGAAGAGCTCTTCCGGCGCGTGGTCGAAGGTGGGCTGCGCGTCCCGGGTTCGGGTCGCGCGCCACTCGCCGAGATCGGGGATGATCGGCACCCTCCCCTCCTCCGCCACGGTGCGCAGGTAGGCGTAGTGCATCACCTCGTCGTGGCCGGAGTACGGGGGGAACGCCAGCGCGATCAGCACACCCTTGGCGAGGAAGATGACGAGCAGGAGCCAGAGGAACCGGCGTGGCACCGACGCTGCACGGAGCAGGCAGTCCGCGCGTCCCCCTCCCGTCGCCACCTCGTTCTCCATAGGCCCCATTCCCCCGGCTGCGCGCGACGCTTCCATGCTGACGTGAGTGTACACGCGGCCTCGCCGAGCGCCATCGCCAGCTCGCCTGGCCGGCACTACACTGATGGCAGGATGCCCGGTGGACGAGGAGGAGAGCCCTGTGGGCGTGAACTACGTTGATACCCTGATCGCGATCGCGCTGGATAGCCCCGTCGGGCAGAGCGTTGTCCCGCCACGCAATGACGCCAAGCCGACGATCGCCGCCGAGCACTATCGATTGTTGGTCGATCACCCGTATGAGCTGACCTCGGAAGACGTGATCTTCACGGTCTACGCCGACAAGCAGGGTGTCCCTCCGGTCGAGCGACTGGACGCGCGAGACACCTATTTCGCCACCCCTCGCGCCTGCCTGCGCACCTCGCCGCTGCCGAAGACGTTCGGGTGGGGCCTGCATGCCGATGGCCACGGGCGGTTGGCGCTCGTTCCGATGGAGAGCGAGCGATACCAGGAGTTGCTGGACGACCCAGGCACGAAGGTCGTGCGCGCGATGCGGTCCTCACGATAAGGGCTGGGAGAAAAACGGCCATGATCAGCGTCCGGCTCGGTCTCGATGCCCATGGGCACATCGCCGCGCTCGAGAGCGACGAAGCCATCCGCGATAACCTGCAGCGGGACGATACGCTGACATGGCTCGATGTGGACCGCGATGCGCTGGACCAGCTTCGGCCGTTCGCTGACCTCGTTCACCTTCATCCGTTGGCCCTCGAGGACGCCGCATCGCTGCACCAGCGTCCGATCCTCAACCGCTACGGCGACACCTTTTTCCTGGTCATGTACGAGCTGGTGATCGACGACAACGGCACGACGATCCACAGCTTCCCCATCAGCTTCTTTGTCGGCCGGAACTATGTCATTACCTCGCGCGATATCGAACGCTCAACGCTTGATGACGTGGCGGAGCGATGGCGGGCGTTCGCGCAGGATGTGCAGGCGAAGAACTCCGGATTCCTGCTCTATACGCTGATCGACGCCATCGTCGACAATTACTTCCCCGCCCTCGACATCCTCGGCGATCGGCTCGAAACGCTGGACGATGCGCTGACGGCGGACCGTGACCGGCAAATCCAGATCCAGGTCCATGAGGTGCGCAAGCAGATGTTCGAGCTGCGGCGAGTGCTGGCGCCCGGCCGAGATGTGCTGAACGAGCTGATCCGCCGGGATACACCGCTCGTCAACTCCGAGACGATGAATTACTTCGGGGATGTCTACGACCACATGCTACGCGTGCTCGACTGGATCGACGCCTATCGCGACATGGCGACAACGCTGTTCGAGATGCAGCTCTCGCTCGCCTCGCACCGGCTTGATCAGGTCATCCGCACGCTGACGGTGTGGTCCATCATCCTGATGGTCGCGACGCTGATTGCCGGCATCTACGGGATGAACTTCCGTCACATGCCGGAATTGGAATGGCTGTATGGGTACCCCGCCGCGCTGGGGCTGATGCTCGCGCTTTCGCTGATCCTGCTGACCTACTTCCGACGGCGACGCTGGATTTGAGCGCGGCTCGCGAGGGAGGTGTGGCGTTGCCGCCGCCACCAGGGCGGACTCGTATGTCTACCCTCACCGCGGGAACCCCGTGATTCCCGTATCGCTCCCTCTTCGCCGACCACCACGGGTCGGCGCTACCCGGGCCATGTGGGATGTCCCCTACCCGTCCCCCGGGTCGATGATCCGGGCGTATTCGTCGATTTCCGGCGCGGATTCGGCGCTGCCATGGTGGGCCAACGGCTGGTACTCGGCTGCTTCGAGGGCCTTTCGGGCACGGGCGCTGATCGCGGCGACGTCTCCGCGAAGCAGCGGGTCCGCCCTCCCCTCTTCCACCGCCCTAATCCAGGTCATCGCCTCGAACGACCATTGGTCGACCGCCTCGTAGAGGCAATGCCCACCCCGCTGGTACCAGACCAGCGTTGCCCGTTCGCCGGCGGCCCTGGCGAGGTGCTGGGCATCGGTCGGCGGGACGAGGACGTCGCGCGCGGCGCCGAAAACCAACAGCGGTTGACGTAGCTGGCGCGCCGCGTCGGCGAGGGTGAACTCCGCCACCTGCTCCCACATCTCCGGCACGACCTCGCCGTCGCGGATCAGCCCCATCTCCTGCAGGAGGAGCGGGCTGGCGCGGCGAATCCAGCTTCCGGGATCATACGGAGGGGTAATCGCCACGGTCGCCATAATCCGCCGGTTGCGTGCGGCCACGCGCACGGCCTGGTTGGCGCCCAGGCTGGCCCCGAGCACGACGACGCGGCTGAGGTCGATCATCGACTCGTTCCGGAACAGCTCGAAGACACCGTCGAGGATGTCGTCGTGGTCGCCTGCCCCATCCCCTGTCCCGGTCGCTTCGCCGGTACCTGGGCTATCCAGGGCGAGCACGGCATAGCCTCCGGCGAGGAAGCGCGGATGCCAGGCGATCGTCTCCTCCTTCGACATGCTGACGCCGTTGAGGAGCACGACCAGGCCCATCGGCTCGTCGATATGCTCCGGCGCGACGATGTAGGCCGGGAGCGACGTCGTGCGCCACGGTACCCAGATGTGTCGCGCGTTCGGGTAGATCGTCGGAAGCGAGAGCGTGAACAGCGAGGCGGCGGCCGCCCGGCATTGGCGTACCGTGCGCTCGTCCTCCAGCTCGAAGATCTGGGCGGCGTGGTAGCACAGCGCGGCGATATGGCGCGCCTTGGCGGCGTCATGCGAATTGCCAGCCGATGTCTGGCGCCGGAACTCGCCGAGAAAGCGCTGGGCGGTCTCGATCCAGTGTGTTGACCAGTCGCGGCCGCGGCGGATCGTGCGTAGCGTCTCCTGGACGATGTCCGGCGGAAGCCCCATCTCGACGAACCGGGCACGCATCTCGGGCGGCATCACGGCCGCCGAGCGAGAGCGGAACAGGAAGTCGACGTAACGCATGTCGACGCGGCGCGCGAGCCGCCAGGCGTCCGGCGCGTAACGCCAGCCTTTTGGTGTCTGCTCGAGGGTGGTTGGTGCGGTAACCGGTGCCGTCTCGACCGGTTCACTGGCGATGGCCGGGTCGGTGGTCGGGTGATCGGAGTGCGAAGAAGACGTGGAGTTCATACTGGGTCACTATCCGGTGGCTAGACGCGCAGGCCCCACCACAGGCGGCGAGCCTCGGCAAGCGCGTGGTCCAGGCGAGTCGCCTCGCGCTCATCCTGGCAAACGAGCACGATCCGGTCCAACCGGGACGGGAAACGGCGGAGATAGGCCACGATTTCCTCGATCATGGTGAGGAAAACCGTTTCGCCCTGCTCCGATGACCGTGCCTGCCCCGAGAACAAGGGGGGAAGCACGAGCACCCTTACCTTCTCACGGTCGGCCGCCTCCAGGACGGCGGTGGTGGCATGGCGAACGGTGTCCTCGCGCGGGGCGGCTCCGAGGGCGTCGGCGACGACGGCGTGAATGATCTTGCGTGTACCGCTGCTCGCCAATTTGCCCGTTCCGGTCACGGTTGCGGTGCCGAGCGTGAGTGGCGCATGGGCCATCGCCTCGCGCTCGATGTCCTGCCCGCCCTCCAGGCGCAAGAGCCCGGCCGGCCCGACGCCCATGACGCCACGGCGGTTTGCCGGGGCAACGATCGCATCGGCCCGATGCGATAGCAACGGCGCGAACGAGGGCACCACGACGGTACGGCCGAAGCGGACACCAGCCTCTTGCGTCGGGTTGTCCTGGTCGACAGGTTTCACGGGGTGGTTGTCGGTCCTTTGACGTGTAAGGCGAGTACGAATCTCGCTGTCACCGAGTGTAGCACTCGCAATTGCCGCGCCGGGCCAATGATCCAGTCCACCCGGGTGGACTGGATCATTGATGTGGACGGGAGCAGAGGAGGTTGTCTCCCCTCCCCTGCCCTTATTACTTGCCCGTCTCGGGAATCTGGTGGAGCGCGGCGGAGCCATCGGTGGCGTAGACGATCCCACTGTTCAGCCACAGTACCGTGCCGGTCTGCACGCCCTCGCTCTGGTAGGAGGTCACGAGCGTGCCGTCGATGTCGTACACGTCGATGCTGCTGCCGGTGCTGATGACGACCTGCGCGCCACCTGGCGCGATATCGAAGTCCCTGCCGGCAAACGGAAGGGACAGGATCGGTGACGCCGGCTGCGTCGCGTTGGCGATCACGAGCTGGCCGTTGGCCACATAACCCATGAGCAGGCTCTCCCCGGTCCCGGCGAAGCGGACCATCTGGGGATCACTCCCGCCGCCTGGGAGCACTGAGCCGTCCGTATCGCTCAGCATGACCCAATCACCACCGACAGTCGGGATCCAGAGGCGATCACTCTCGAAGTAGACCGGCCCCTGCGGCGCGTCCTGCGCTTCACCGCTATAGAGCAGCTCATCCGCGATGACAGAATCGCCCTCAACGGCCGAGCGGCGGTATTCCACCGTACCGTTCGCTTCCCGGGCGTAGATCACGTCCGCGCCGATGATGCCAAGCGGTGTGTCGGTCGCGGAGCCGTCGCGGGACTCGCTGGACACATCGGTGCACGTGCCACCTTCATCGCAGAGCGCCACCGCGCTGCCGCCATCGGCGTCGATCGTCTCCAGCGTGCGGCCGGCCGGCGTGACCAGCTGGGGCGCATGTGGCTGGTCGCCAAAGACCATCCGGCCCTCGGTGGTCAGCAGCAACCGTCCGGACGGATCGCCGGCGATGTCCTGGTACGGCACCGATGCTTCCTGGAGATCCGCTACTGACTCCGGCTCCATGGCATCAGGCGTCTGGCCGCCCTGCCCGGTCCCGGCCTCCGGTGTATCAGTCTCACCCGGCGTCACGATCGGTTCGATCTGATTATCCGGGCCGGTTACGGTCTGCCCGTCAACGGGTTCGATGGTCGGGACCGGACGGTTCGCCTTTTCGCCACCGGAACCTTGTCCCGGAGCGGTGCTCCCGCTGTCCTCCGGCGCATCAATCGGCTGGGATCCGTCGATAGGCACGATCTGCGGGGCGGCCTCTTCAGTCGGCGTCTCGGTCGGGGCCTGCGTCGGCTCGGATGTCGGTTCCTCGGTCGCTGTGGGCTCCGGCGTCTGCGTGGGAGCCTCGGTTGGTGTCTGTGTCGGCGCCGGGGTTGGCTCGCTGGTCGCCGTCGGTTCTGGCGTCGGCTCGCTGGTCGCGGTCGGCTCAGACGTAGGTTCTTCGGTCGGGGTCTCCGTCGCCTCGGACGCGATCGTCAGGTCGGCTGGTTCCTGCGTTGGTTCCACCGTCGGTTCTGCTGTTGGCTCCTTGGTGGGGGCCACGGTTGGCGCCACGGTCGGTTCGGGGGTCTCCGTTGCAGGTGCCTCGGTCGGCGCGGTGGTTGCCGTCGGGGCCTCTGTCGGCTCCTGCGTGGGCTCCCCTGTTGGTTTTGGCGTCTCGGTCGGCTCAGAGGTCGCCGTCGGCTCAGAAGTCGCCGTTGGCGTCTCCTCGGCCAGCAGGTTCATCGGCTCGTCCGTGGCGGTTGGCTCCGGGGTGACGGTGACCGTCGGCGTCTCTGTCGCCGGCGCCTGCTCGGTTGGTGCCGAGGCGAGTTGCTGTTGCCCATTGTCGCCGTCACTACCCTGATCCTGCAGGACGAAGCGGTTCAACGCGAAGACGCTCAGCAGGGCGACGATCGCGATAATCGCGAGCGTCGACAACGCGGGGCCTGGCGCGGACCCGAATACACCGCCGAGTCGAGCGAATGGCGAGCGTCCCTGCTCGACGCGTTCCAGCACGGCGCGGCGCACGGACGGGCTGGCGGGCATGTAGGGGAGGGTACGCAACCCCTGCGTGAGGGAGTCTGTCGAGCGGGCGAAGGCGCGGCAGCTGTCACACGTGGCGAGATGGGCGTTGAGCTCCTGTTCGGCGAGGGGGTCAAGGACCTGGTCCTGCCGGGCGGAGATGAGGGCCTGGGCTTCGCTATGGGAGATCATGCCAGGACCTCCTCATCGATGCTGCCGTCGGGGTTCTCGCCGTAGATCTTCGCGAAGGCCTTGCGGGCTCGAAAGAGCCTGAGTTTGGCGGCGTTTTCCGTGATATCCAATGCTTCTGCTGTCTCCGCGAGCGAGAGTCCCTGATAGTGGCGCAGCAGGAGGACCGAAGCGTAGTGCTTCGGGAGTTGATCCAGCGCGTCCGCGATATCCGTTTGCCGGGTGACAGACCGTTCGAGCCGCTCGCCTCGCTGCTCCGGATCGGAGACAAACGGCAGCCACTTCACGATCTTTCCGCGTCGCATATGCGAGATCGCGGTATTGGTCGCGATGCGGTAGAGCCAGGCCTTGAACGCCAGGTCCTCGCTGGTCCTGGGCAGGGCTTTGTAGGCCTTGATGAACGTATCCTGCGTCAAATCCTCGGCGACCGCGCGGTCCGAGACCATGCGGTGGAGATAGTTAAGGATGGGCGCATGGAACTGCTCGAACAGCGCGGCGAATGCCTGATCGTCGCCAGCTCGAGCGCGTTCGACGAGTCGGCTTTCGTCGAGCGGCACGCATGTTCTCCAGACTGATCGTATGGGCCATTGCAGTGGCCATGCAAGCGCGAGATCCATGCGACCGACCATCCTTACCCTCTCCATATCCCTGCAACGAATGGAGCCGGCCAGATGTTTCGCGGTCGGAATGAAGGGGATGGTCGTCGGTTGAATCCCGCCTATCGCTGCGAGCAGTATGCCAGTTCCACGGCGATCCGACAGCCTGGATGGGGGAGGGGGAGGTGGGCCGGTGACGTGCCGCTGTGGCACATCCACACGATGATGCCGCCCCATTGCCTGAGGCGGCATCATCGAAAGCTTTGGGGTCTTCCGCGCGTGACAGGTGCGTATGTACGCGCACAATTGTTTCACGTGAAACGTTATCCGCAGGCGCGTCAGGCCCGGGAGTGGCTCGGCCCCTTTGCCAGCACGTCGTCGTTGGCGTTCGAGGACTTGTTCTCCTCCGCGACGTTTCTCCGCGGTTCGGGTAGCTCCCGCTGGATCGCCATGTTCACGACGCCACCGAGCACCAGCAGCAGCGACATCACCCAGAGCCAGAAGATGAAGGCCAGCACGGAGCCGAACGCGCCGTACGCCTGGTTGTACCCGCCGCTGACGCTGAAGTAGATACCGATCGCGACCGTGGCGAGGCCATCGTGATGACGCTGAATGTCGCGCCCGGCAGGAACCACTTGAAGTCCGCATCGACGTTCGGGCCGACACTATGGATGAGCGCCACCGCGACGATGATCACCACCGCGATGAGCGGCCAGCGCAGCCAGGTCGAAACGGTGTTCCACGCGCCGCCCAGCCCGATAGCGCCTGCGATATCTTCGCCGACACTCGTGCCGAACACGAAGATTACGCCCGCCACGCCGATCAGCATGGCGAGTCCGATGGTCAGGCCGATAGCGAGCAGCGTCTTGCGGACGAACGAGCGCTCGTCGTCGCTCACGTCGTAGGCCGTGTTCAACCCCTTGATGACGGAGCTCATCGCGTTCTTCGCGCCCCAGAGGGCGAAGATGGCGCCAAACGAGAGCAGGAAGCCGGGGCTCGTTGACAGCGCGTTGGCGATCGGCTCCTGGAGGAAGTTCGCGGCGTCCGACGGCAGCGTTTCCTGCATCCAGCTGAGGACTGGCTCGGCCGGGTTTTGGAGGTCGCTGTTGACGATCTGCGTCACCGCGCCGGCGAGCGCCGTCACGAAGATCAGCAGCGGCGCCAGCGAGAACAGGATGTCGTAGGCGATCTGCTTCGCCAACCCCGAGAAGTCCTTCTCCTTGAAGGCGTGGATCACTTGCCCGGCGACAGACTTTGCCTCGGATCCTGTGTCGCGTTCTGTTGCCATGTCCTGGGACACCATGTCTCCTCTCGTACCCATCCGAATTGCTCTTCCCGCCAGCAACGCAAGCCCGGTACCAGCCTCCGATCGGGCGCGTGCTACAGTCGGAACACATCGAGCGAGGAGGGCAGTCATGAGCACATCACCAGAGACCGAGATCGCCGTCGTGTCGAGCCTCGACGAGGCATACGGGTATGCCCTTGCCCGGGTGGTGACCGTGAAACCGGGGCACGGCGAGGGTGGGGACGTGCTGGTCTTTTCCGGGGAGGGCGAATCGCCCGGCGCCGCGTTGGCGGACGCCGTTGACGCGATCCGGGATCTCGTCGAAACCCATGGCGCCGCACCGGCACAGGTGGTGCTCGACGGCTCGTTGCGCACCGACGGGGGCTATCGCCTCTGGGGCACGATCAGGCTCGGCGACGAAGAGGCGCCGGACGAATTGGCGTCGGCTGCGCGAATCCAGCCGAACGAGGAGGGGACATGGACAGTCACGATCACGCGGAGCTAGGCGCGATCGCCACAGCCGTCGTCATCGACTTCGCGGCGAACTCGCTTCGCTTGCGCGTTCCCGACCTGTCCGCAGGCGATGTCGGCGAGGGCGAGGCGCTTCTGGACGTTGGCGCGAACGGCCGCCTGATCGGCCTGGAGCTGGGCGATCTCTACATCTCCGTGATGGGGTTGCCCGCTGACGGGGACCCGCTCGCGCGAAGTGCATCCGTCCGGGTGGAGATCGCGCCGGGGCCGGAGATCATCCTTCCCCGGCGCGGGCCGGGCTACGAGATCACGTACCCCAGCGGCAACGAATGCTGGCAGATGAAAAGCGTCAACGGGACGCTTGTCCAGGTCTGCGCAACGACCGCCGGCGCACCACCGGAGCCTCCCGCCGCGCGCGAGACCTCGACGGCGCCGGGGCGACATCGTCGGTAAACTGCTCCACAATCTCCAGCGCCCGGTCGTAGTCCTCCTCGCGCACATAGAGCGCATGCTCGAACGTCGCGGAGGATGCCCACGCGCCCGCGCCGGGCCCTAAGGGTTTGAGCATCACCATGATGCCCTGATCGCGAAGTGCGCCCGCCCACATCATGCCTTCCACTTCGGAGGAGGCGGTCGCCAGTTGGACGATCTGCTCGTCGTGCATCGGGGTGTCCTTTCCCCTTTATAAGAGGATTTGTCGTTGCGTGGGGTCCACCCGGGTGGACCCGCCAAATATGACCGTGCGGCAAGACCACACACTGCGACGAGAATACGGTACTATGGCAAATTGCGGAGCCAATCCTCCCGGCTCGATTGCGAACGGCCTGGCGGGATACCCCGAGGCCACTCTGTGTGGCGCGTGTCTTGCAGGGAAAGAGGATCGGCAACGTTTTTGTCGTCAGGGCTAGCACGAGCCCAAGAAGGAGCGAACTCATGGTTGCTTTTGATCGCATGAACCGACGTACGTTTGGCGCCCTTTCCGTGGGCGCGGTGGCAACAGCCGCCACTTTCCGCGCAGCAGTCGCCCAGGATGCGTCCCCGGAGGCCAGCCCGGCCATGGGAGAGGCCAGCATGCTCGAGAGCCTCGGTCTCCCGACGCTGGACGTCACGGCGCAGGACTACGTTTTCGCGATCTCCAACCCGGGCGCGCTTGCCGAGGGCTGGTATGTGATTAACCTGATGAATGAGTCGGCCGCCACCGCCTCGCTGAACCTCGCCATGCTGCCGGAAGGCACCTCGGCCGGTGAGCTGAGCGCGCTGAAGTCGCAGGCGTTCATGGGCGAGGGCGGAGAGCTGCCGGAGTTCTGGGCGAACACCATGTTCGCCGGTGGCACCACGGCTGCCGCGGGCGAGACCTCGTCGGCCATTGTGTACCTGACCCCGGGCCAGTGGAGCGCGTTCTCCACCAACCCGGCCTCGCAGCAGTCGCCGGCCAACCTGCGCATCCTGACCCCGGATGAGCTTGAGGCCAACTACGGCATTACCCCGGAAGGTGGCTCGGCCACGCCGGAGGCCAGCCCGGTCGCCGTCGCGGCGCCGGAGGGCCTCAGCGCCTCCGTCACGCTCGGCGTCTCCGACTCCGGCTTCAACCCGTCCGGAGCCCCGACCGCCGGTGAGCAGGCGATCGAGATCACCAACGAGGGTGAGCAGGTCCACGACGTGGTCATGCTGCACACCACCGATACCGTCGACGAGGCGTCGGCCGGCTCGATGGCCCTCTCGTGGGTCCGCGGCGAAGAGGTCAACGCGACCCCGGTTGGCGGCGTCGGTACCCTCAGCCCCGGCAAGACGGCCTACGCGACGCTGAACGGCGAGACGGGCACCTTCCTGGTGTTCAGCTCGCTGCCGGACACGAACGGTGGCCTCCAGCTCGAGACCGTCGGGGTGCTCGTCTTCACGGCGTAATCCACCCGGGTGGAGGCGGCAGCGCCTTCATTCGCGCGGGGGCGGCGGCATCGTCCGCTGCCCCCGTTGCCGTTAACACCGCGCATCGGTGCCGGAGCCCTCTCGACGAGGGCCGAAAAATCCGCTACGTTAAGGTATCTGCGGCCATTGGCATCTTCGATGCCCGCATGCGTCGCCCGGCTCACGCTTTCGCCGCCAGCGACGGTGCGCGCCGTTCACGATCGTGGGGAACGACCGCGCCTGTCGGTCAGGATGAGGACGAGGGATCACTATGCTGGAAGTCAGCCGCATTCTTACCGCCGCCGGTTGGGCGTTGTTCGGCGTTGGTGTGACCGTCTACGGGATCGGCATATCGGTTCGGGACGCCGGTGCGTTCGAGACGAACGTCGGGGCCGTGCTCGGCATCGTCGGCCTGATCGGGATGATCGTTGGCTGGGCCATGTACCGCCAGCTGCAGGAAGACTAAAGCGGTACTCGTTGAACTGAGCGCCCGGATATCGACCTTCGGTCGATCCTTCGGTGAACTCAGGACGTCGACACGGTCGTAGCTACGGCGGTCGACCCCTTCGCGGGTGCTTTCATCGATCCTCGCTCTAGCGCAGACGCGAACGGGGCAGCCCCTGCGGGCCGCCCCGTTTTTCGTGCGCCCGATGGCGGCCCGATTACGGCGCCGGCACACCGACGCTCGCCGGCCACGGCGTTTCCTGCTCCACGATAGCGCGCTCCGGGTACCACCGCTCGCGCACGTTGCCGACGAGGTAGAGCGAGCCGGTGACCAGCACCTGATCCCGCCCCGGAACGGCCATCCCCAGTGCTGTCTCGATCGCCTCGCAGGGCTCCGGCTGGACGACGATTTCGCCGCCGAACCCGGCTTCGTCCGCAAGCGCCTGCACGCGGTTCGCGGCCTTCGACGCCTTGCCGAAGACCTGCGGCGATGTAATCACCAGCGCGTCGACCACCGGCACGAGTGAGCGCAGCATCTCGTCGCCCTTCTTGGCGTCCAGCAACCCGACCACGCCGATTCGTCGCCCTCCCTCGATCGCGGGGAGTAGGGAAGGGATATCGGCCGCGAGTGCGCCGAGCTTCTCCGGGTTATGCGCTCCGTCGAGTAACACCGGCACCTGATCCGGCACATACTCAGCGCGCCCGGGGATTCGTGCCCGGGCCAGCCCGCGCGCGATGGCCTCATCGCTGATCTGGAGCCCGGAACGCCGCAGGATGTGCGCGGCGTCGACCGCTGCCTGGCCGTTGTGTGCCTGGAACGAACCGCACATCCTCATGCGACGTCGCTCTCCCGAGCGCGCATCGGTCCACGCGGTGCCGTCCGGCCCGGTGGTGATGTCGACGATGTCCGTCGCGACCTCCAGCCGATGCAGCGGCGCGCCAACATCGGCGGCCTCCGCCTCCATGATCGTGTGGGCCACCGGGTTCGGTACGGCGCTCAACGCCGGGATGCCGGGCTTGATGATGCCGGCCTTGTGCCAGGCAATTTGCTCGATCGTGTCTCCCAGCGTCTGCGTGTGGTCGATCCCGACCGAGGTAATGATCGAGAGGGTGGGGTGAAGGATGTTCGTGAGGTCGAACCGTCCCCCGGCCCCAACCTCCACGACCGCGACGTCGACGTGCTCGCGGCGGAAGAAGAGCCAGGTCAGGACGCTCCAGCCTTCACCGTATGTGAGCGCCTCCTCGCCGTCCCCCAACCAGCGGTCGTGCTCGTCGAAGAAGGTTTCGACGATATCGATGAAGGCGTTCGCGGAGGCGAGCCTACCGTCGATCTGCAGCTTCTCCAGAGGCGTCTGGAGATACGGGGAGGTGTGCAGCCCGGTATGGTAGCCGGCCTCGGTAAGGATCGCCGCCATCGTCGTGCTGGTCGAGCCCTTGCCGGACGTGCCACCGATATGGACGATGGGGTATCCCTCCTGCGGGTTGCCCATCCGGGCGAGGAAACGACGCAAGCGACCCATTCGTACGGTGGCGCGTTCGCGAACGGCCTCGCGAGAGGAGTCCTCCGGGGTCGGCGTCATCTCGATCAGCGCATCCATCCGGGATGACGCCGCGTGGTATCGTTCAAACATGGCGGTCATGGATATCCTTGTGTCCACAACGCACTCGCGTTGACCCGGGAAGCCCCCGGTGCAACGGTGCTGGGCGAATGGTCCACCCTGCAGGGGTATTGCTGCAACCGTTCGTGTCTCGACCGACCCGGGCCCTGGCCATCATTGTTCGCCCAACGCGCTACAGGAACCGCAATGATCAGCATTCTTGTGAACGTGATCCTGCCGACGATCATCATGACCCGCTTTTCCGGTGAGGATGAGCTCGGTGCCGTCCCGGCGCTGTTGATCGCGTTGGCCTTTCCCTTCGTCTACGCGATCTACGACATGGTGCGGCAGAAGAAGGTCGGCTGGATGCCGATCATCGGCCTCGTCAGCATCCTCATCTCCGGCGGCATTGGCCTCTTGAAGCTCCCGGCGGAGTGGATCGCGGTGAAGGAGGCGATGATCCCGGCGATCCTCGCGCTCGCGATCCTCGTCTCGGCGTGGATCGGCAAGCCGCTCGCGCGCGTCTTCCTCGACCAGATCCTCGACAAGGAGCGCGTCCATGCCGCGCTTGCCCAGAATGGCATGGAGCACGAGTACGAGCGACGCACCTCGGTGGCGACCTGGTTGCTGGCCGGGGCGTTCTTCCTCTCCGCGGCGCTGAACTTTATCCTTGCCACGGTCGTCGTCACGGCCGACGGCGGCACGGAGCAGTACACCCAGCAGATAGGACGCATGACGGCGCTGAGCTTCCCCGTGATCACGATCCCGGTCTTCATCGTGCTGACCGGCACGATCTTCTACATCATGAGCACCGTCAGCAAGCTCACCGGTCTCGAGGCCGAGCAGGTCCTGCGCGACCACAAGGCGGAGAAGCGCGCCCAGCAGGAAGCCCGGGACGGCTCAACGGCCCAGTAGCGTCGCACTGGAATGCGCGATGCATCGCCCGCAGGGCGATAACCGCGCGGCAATCATCGGGCACCAATCGTGCCGACCGCCTTACGCCCGAAGGTCGATAACGCGTTCGACACGTTGCCTAATACGTTGCCCGTCCCCCGGAGATATCGAACACCGCGCCGGTACTGAACGACACCTCCCGCGACGCGAGAAAGCTCACCAGCGCAGCCACCTCCTCCGGCTGCCCGACGCGCCCCATCGGGATCCGGCTCGTCATGTACGACACATGCTCCGGTGTCATCTGCTTCAGCAGCTCGGTCTCGATCACCGCAGGCGTTACCGCGTTCACCAGCACGCCCTTCGTGGCGACTTCCTTCGCGATCGACTTCGTCAAGCCGAGCACCCCGGACTTCGCGGCGGAGTAGGGACTCGCGTTCGGGTTGCCTTCCTTGCCCGCGATCGACGCGATATTCACGATCCGCCCGTACCCGGCGGCGATCATCCCCGGCAGGACCGCCCGGCACCCGAGAAACACGCCGGTGAGATCGATATCGATCACCTCCCGCCATTCCTCCGGCGTCAGCTCCCATGACGGCGCCGACCGCCCCGCGATCCCGGCGCAGTTCACGAGCACCGTGACACGGCCGTGCTGCTCCGTCACCGAGGCGATACCGGCGTCCCAACTCTGCGGCGACGTCACGTCGAGGTGCAGGGCATGCGCCCTGGCGCCCAGCGCCGCGGCAGTCGCCTCCGCGCTAGCCGCGTCGATATCGGCCACGATCCCCGTCATGCCGTCATCGATCAGCCGCCGCAGGATCGCCTGCCCGATCCCTTTCGCTCCGCCGGTCACGATCGCGACATCACCAGCCATCCGCCGTTCCCTTCCACGAGATATGCATATTCGCACGATTGCTCACAGCATACCTGGGCCCAACGACTTGTAGGGGGCGTACCCTGTGTCGACCCGAATGTCGATATTCGGGTGCCCCAACCTGCCTAAAGAAACTCCGCCGCGACGTCGTTCGCCAGCATCATCCCGCGCCGCGTCAGGCGTACCCCACGCGGTGTTCGCTGGAGCAACCCGACACCTTCCATCCGCGCGATCGGCTCGGTGAAGACCTCGAATAACCCAACCCCGTGCCGCGCCGCGAATGCTTCGGCATCGATGCCATCGTCAAGCAGGCGCAGTCCAAGCATCATCGTCTCCCCGAGCGCCGTCGCCTCGTCCAGCACTTCGGTGTTCGAATGGGGGAGGGCTCCCTGCTCCAGCTCGGTGATGTACCGCTCCGGCAGGAGGTGGTTCATCACGCGCCGCCCGCCGATCGTCCCAAACGCGCCGGCCCCGATGCCGAGGTAGTCGCCATGCTGCCAGTAGATCGCGTTGTGGCGAGAGTAGCGGTCCGGCGTGCGCGCCCAGTTGGCGATCTCGTAGTGATCCCAGCCTGCCTCGTCGAGGATCGCGATCGCATCCTCGTACAGGTCGGCCGCCTCATCGTCGTCCGGGATGTGCAGGATGCCTCGCGCGGCCGCGTCGGCATAGGGCGTGCCTGGTTCGATGATCAGGCTGTACAGCGAGAGGTGGTCCGGCCCCTGCTCGCCGAGCGCCAGCACCCCGCGCAGGTCCGCTTGCCAGGTCGCGCGGTCCTGTCCCGGCCAGCCGAAGATGAAGTCGAGGTTGATCCGCTCGAAGCTGGCGTCGCGCGCGGCGTGTACTGAATCCAAAACGTCGGTCGCCTCGTGCTGCCGGCCCAGTCGCCGCAGCCCGCCCCGGTCGAGCGTCTGGGCGCCGATGCTGAGGCGATTGACGCCGGCAGCACGATACCCGGCCAGCCGGGCGCGGTCGAGCCCGTTCGGGTTCGCCTCCATCGTGATCTCGGCGTCCGGCACGACATCGTACGACGCGCGGGCGGCGTCGAGGATGGCCCCGATCTGCGCCGGCTCCAGCAGCGAGGGCGTGCCGCCACCGAAATACACCGTCGCGGCGGGCCGGCCATCGATCTCCCCGGTGCGCATGCCGAGCTCACGGACCACGGCGTCGACATAGCGCGGGATGAGGTCGTCCTTCCCGGCGTAGGTGTTGAAGTCGCAGTAGGGGCAGATGTGGGCGCAAAACGGGATGTGAATGTAGAGGCCGACCGGCGCATCGGCAGGGGAAGGGGCGATGATCATGAACGGGATATGCCTATCGAGGTGGGGAAAGAGGCGCCCCGAAACCGGACACCCTTGCTGGATCAATGATACAGGGACTGTCTGTAGCAGGAACTGTAGCGGAGGACGTTCGACCAGCAATCGTGGATCTCCGTTTACACGAACTGGTCGAAATGTCCTCCCCGGCGTCGACCGTCGCAGCCGCCTCTACTGGGAAACGTCGATCCAGTAGCGGCAGGTCAACTCCTCGCGGAACGGCGTCTCGACCTTGTTCTCCAGCACGCCGCCGTTCGCCTCGATAATCTTCTGCGAGCCCACGTTGTGCTCGCTGCACGTCACCAGTACGCGATCGATGCCCAGCTTTCGCGCCTCGTCGAGGGCAAGCGTCAGCGCCCGGGTACCGTAGCCGCGCCGGCGCAACGAGGGGCGGATGTCGTACCCGATGTGCCCGCCGAATTGGAGCAGGTGGTCGTTCAGCGCGTGGCGGAGCCCGAGCCGGCCGACGTACTGGTCGCCCAGGGTGATCCAGTACATGGTCTGTGGCACGAACCGGGGGAGGGGATGCGCGTTGTTGTACAGCATCCGTTCGACGAAGACGTCGAACTCTTCTCGCACGGTCTCGATGGAGGCGGGTAGGTCGGTGTCCTCGCCGATCTCTTCCATCTCGCGCATGGCATCGAGATAGCTATCGCGGAAGCGCGGATGGGGGGCTTCCAGGCGAAGCTGTTCCCGGTCAGTCATGGTTCTATCCTTCGTCCGTCGTCTCGACGGTCGCACTGGTGGGTTTCCTGGCGTCGCTCTGCGCGCCGCCGAGCCGCCCGCGCATAAGCCACAGGCCGGTCGCCGAGGCGAGCGCAACACCCCCATAGACGAGCCATGGCACCGTCGGGTTCCCGTCCCGCCCGAGATCGTATGCGGTCGGCGGGCGAGAGATCGGCAGTGCCGATGAGCAACGGTTTCAGGACGGCATCCTTCCTCGCGTGGGGCAGGCGTGGCGATCAATGCCCGGCATTGTGCCCGGTGTCTTAAGAACGGGCAAGCGGTCTGCACGCGCCCGGCGCAGGGCGCACAATAGGCGGGATGACGCCGGCAACGGCACCGATCGACTCCGGGGAGAGACCACAGGGCGTGGAGAGCACCACCATCTTCAGTATCGTTGACCTGCTCGGCGTGTTCGTCGGCGGGCTGACCGGCGCGCTCGTCGGGCGACGCTACCGCTACGACATCATGGGTCACTGGTTCCTGGCGCTGGCCAGTGGGCTCGGTGGCGGTCTCTTGCGTGACGTGATGCTGCAGGCCGGACCGCCCCTTGCCCTGACGCAGCCGTCCTACCTCGCGGTCGTGGTGGCCGCGACGGGCACTGCCGCGCTCTTCGGCCAGCGGATCGACCAGCTCCGGCGCTCGATCACCTTCCTGGACGCCTTCGCGCTGGCCAACTTCGCGGTCGCCGGCACGCTCCGGACGTTCGACAACGGCCTGAACCTGTGGGCGGCCATCCTTCTCGGGGTCGTCACGGCGGTTGGTGGCGGTCTCCTGCGCGACATGATGACCGGGCAGACGCCGGCGATCTTCCGGAAGGCGGAGTTCTACGGCCTCGCGGCGTTTGGCGCGACGCTCATGGTCGTGCTGCTGCGGGAGGTCGGCTCGCCCCGCGAGATCACGGTGATAGCGAGCGTCGCCTTCGGGCTCTTCCTTCGCCTTGGGTCGTTGCGCTGGGGCTGGATGTCGTGGGAGCCGAGGTAGATTAGCAGGTTCTCGCCCTAACGGCCTGGTGCAGCGTCCTGACCGCCACGGGAGATGCGTTGTCAGCGCGTCCTTGTCGGCACTGCGCAACGTGGAGTGGCCTTCTCGTCCAGCAGGCAAGACCGGTTCGAGTATCGCCAACATGATTGAAGATGGCATCAGAACCGGTGAGGTTTCCCACTCATTGCCGAGACTATCTCTCTGATTGATGCGTGTACGGCGGCATGAAGAGCTTGTCCACCAAGTGAAAGACGGTATCTCCGATCGGGTCTCGCACCCCGTAATTTGCCATCATCATCTGCATCATGCCGCTTGCGACCCAGCGTGGCGCCGATATCCGGCGCGTTCTCCCGATTGGGATAATCAGGTGGCGGCGATTCGGGCTGCATATAGACGTCGATCTGAAGGCCCTGATCGACGGTCAGGCGCGGCGTATAGCCGAATGTCTGTGTCCCAGTAGCGGCGCTCCAACTCAGGTCGACCAAACCGTATTCATTGACGAACTGCAGCCTGAGGCCCTCTACCAAGATTGATTAGGGTCCAAACGCCCTCGTTATACGACAGCGCCCCGTCGGGATACGTCATGCAGGGAATCTGGATGTTACCTCCCTCGGCGGTCAAAACTTGCAGCAATTCTTCCTGGTTCGATTCCGGAGGTGTGTAGCCTTGACCCAGTTGGGCAGCGAGGACGCCTTGATCCACCATCCACCGGTTCTCATGCATGACCCCGAACATCTCAAACACTGCGGCATCGAATCGGGCCTGAACGTCAGCTTCATCAACGAACCTCGGTGTTCAAGACGACCTCGGAGCCGCGCACTGCCTTAAAGGTCTCGGACGTAAGTACCACAGAAGGATGCGATGAGCGGTGGTGGTGAAGAGAGTGGTGGAGTTGCCTGCTGCTCTGCATAGCTTGTCCGCGAGGTGGTCAGGAGCGGGGCTATGAACATAGCCATAAGCGCTCCGATGCCGTCTCTGCGGGAAAATGATGGAGTGGGGGTCATCGTTTCCTCCGTCCCGGCAGACTATTCACCTGCAACCTCATTTGATTTGATGTTACCATAAATGAACCGATCAGAACCCCAACATATATCTTACTTACGCAGTACGAAGTGCCCGCTCATGTCTCCGACCATCGCCCTGGCGCATCGCCTGACACAGGGAGGCCCCGCCAGCGACCGGGGCCTCCCTGCTCTCTCATCTCACGCCCACCGTTCGGTGGAGGTCTGGTCTTATGGGTAGAACACCTCGCCGGTGTGCTCGAACGCGACCCCGGAGTTGTAGAACTCGCTGCCGCTGATCGCCAGCCCGCCCGTGAACGGGACGGACTCGCGCGACCAGTTGCCGCCGTCGCTCGTCGCCCAGACGGCGATGTGCAGGTGCGCGGTGCTTCCGGAGGAGGCCTCGCCGTCCGGCGCGATGGTGCCGACGTACTGGCCCTGGCTCACGGCGTCGCCCTCTTTCAGGCTGCCGTCGTAGTAGGCGTGGAACATCGCGAAGGCGTAGCCGTTGCCCATGTCGATCGTCATGCCGCCCGTGCTCGGGTCGAACCAGCGGATCGTGCCGCTGACCGGCGAGTAGATCGGCTGACCAGCCGTGCTGCCGTCCGTGCGGATGAGATCGAGCGAGTCCTGGTACTGCCACAGGCCGGAGTTGTAGTGGCTGGAGCCGTTGTATCCCTGCAGCACGCTCCACTCACCGCCACTGACCGGCCAGACGATGGATCCACCGCCGCTTGGCGCTGGCGCGGCTGGCTCCTCGGCCGGGGTCTCCGGAGCCGCTGGAGCCTCCGCCGTCAGGTATTGCGCCGAAACCCAGCCGGAGCCCTCGTCGCTGCTGGCCTCCGCGAAGCCGTCGACCACCTGCCCGGTGATCGAGAGGGCGACGCCGGCTGGCAGGACCGTGGTGACGGCGGCGTCGAGGCTGGCATCGGAGCGCAGGTTGACCGAGCTCGTCGTGTAACGCGTGCCGGCGTCGACCCACTCGACGACGCGCTCCGGCGCCGCGGGCGTCTCGGGATCAGCGGGAGCCGGGGTGACCGGCGCGGCATTGGAGCCGTCCATCGCCGTCTGTCCGTCCGTGCTCATGAAGGAGGCGTGGACCCAGCCGATGTAGTCGCCGGCGTAGATCGCGACGAAGCCGTTCTCGGCCTCGCCGTAGAGCTCCACCCAGTCGCCGACAGCCAGCGTGGCGAGGATCGGGTCGGCCGTGCTCGGGCCGGAGCGGACGTTCACATAGTCGATCGCGACCGCCGAGCCGGTGGACGCGCCGACGCCACCATTGGCGGCGAGGTAGTCGGCGATGACATAGCCGGTCACGCCGTTGGCCTCGACCTGATACCAGGCGCTGCCGTCGGCCGCCCAGAAAACGCCGTCGATGACTGAGACGACGCTACCCTCGGCGACCTCGCCGACAACCGGCTCTGAGGCGTCCGGGCCGCTACGGATATTGACGTTGTCGCCGTTGGCATAGGCGATGGCGGCGGTGCCGCCAGGGGTCAGGTCGGTATCGGCGGAGGCCGATAGCGGGGCGATGATCGTCGCGATGCCGAGCATCGTGGCGAGGAACACAGAACGAACGTGGCGCGTCCGCGGGCGGAGCGTCATGGGGCCTTCCCTCCGATAGGTTTCCGTGAGCCGCACCCGGAACGCGCCCAGCCGAGGCGCCTGCGGGGAATCGTGGCAACGGAGTGTTCGCCGCTGGGCAAGGCGGGGTCCTGCCATCGCGACGGATAGAACTGGTCAACCGGCGTGGGGTTCACGCATGTGAGGGGCACCGGATGGCGACCGTGTCCATCCCGCGATCGCCGATGCCAGCAACGCACGGTCATGATTGTCACCGCGTGTCACAGTGCCGGGCCAGATGTACGGACGAGAAGTTGTGGCAAATGCCCTGAATTGCTCGTTCGTACGATGCTTACATCGATAGAGTGCGGTAGAGCCATGGGCGGGAGGTGACCTGACGGCACATTCGGGGCCTTCCATCCGTAGCCCCGGATCCTGGTTCCGGGGTGCGGCGGACGGTCGTGTACGCGAGACCTGTGGCTGAGCCGCAGCCCTTCCCGCCGTTCCAGGGGCGGACATCGATCGCGGCTGCGAGAGTCCGCCCCCTACACCGTGGTTTGTGGTAGGGATCAATTTCGTATCGACCCGATCGGCGTGAAGGACACCTATTGGTGCCCGAGCGTCGATACCAAACGCCCGGTATCCAGGCATGCTCCCCTTAACAACAGAACCCCGGGCACAATGCCCGGGGTTCCCTCCACGTCTTGCGGGACAGTCGGCGCTAGAGGCGGACCGCCGTGGCGTAGTGCGAGGTGTAGTAGTTCGAGTACAGGCTCGAGATCACGACGCCGGTCGACTCGTTCTCGGCGTGGACCATCATGCCGTCGCCAATGTAGATCCCGACGTGCGAGTAGTAGCCGCTGCCGCCCGTGTTCGTGAAGAACACCAGGTCGCCTGGCGCCCACTCACCCCAGGCGACGTACGAGCCGTAGCCGGCCTGGATGTCGGTGCTGTGGGTGATGTCGTAGCCGTAGACGTTCTGCACCACGTACTGGGTGAAGCCGGAGCAGTCGAAGCCCGACGGTGTGTTGCCGGCCCAGACGTACGGATAGCCCTGGAACTGCATCGCGAAGTCCACGAGCGCCTGGCCGCCGGTGCTGACCGGAGCCGCCACCGGGGCTTCTTCGGCTGCCGCAGGAGCAGCTGGCGCGCTGTCGCTGATGTAATCGCTGTAGATCCAGCCGAAGCCATAGCCGGTGTCCGCCTCGGCGAAGCCACCGGAGACGTTGCCGGTAAGCGAGATTTCGGTGCCGGCCGGGAGCACGGCGACCACGCCGGTATCGGTGCTCGCGCCGGAGCGGAGGTTCACCGAATCCCAGGTGTACGCGGTGCCGGTGGCGCCGGTCGCGGCTGCGGCCGGCTCGGCGGCGCCGCTGGTGCTCAGGTAATCAGCATAGACATAGGCAACATAGTCGCCCCAGTAGACCTCATAGAAGCCGTTCTCGGTGTAGCCGGTCAGGGTGACCCAGTCGCCCTCAGAGAGCGAGGCGAGGATCGGGTCGGCGGTGCTCGGTCCCTGTCGGACGTAGACCTGCTCGGTGGCCATGGCGTCGGCTTCGTTGGCCGAGACGGTGGCGGGTGTGGAGAACGGTGCGGCGATCGCGGCCACGAGGAACAGCACGGGCAGCGCCATACCAGCCAGGCGCGTCCGCATGCGGAGCGTCAACATATCTTCCCTCCCAGGATGATCCAGGCCGGTCGCGTGCACGCATCCGGAAGGGCCCGGGAGCTGCGGGGAGCGAGGCGGTCCTGGACATGACGCCCGATGCCGCGGGGGCGCATCGGGTGCCAGTCAAACCAATCGGTACCGATGTAGGCGTTGTGGGGCGAGGGGCCATCCACCCTCTGCCCAGCCGTCACAAAGGCACGAGATCGATTGTGGCCAACCTGTCATGGGCCTGACGAGATGTACGGACGGGATATCGGGCGCAAGCGCCGGAATTGCTCGTTCGTACTGTCTTTACATATGCTCGTTTCGACGGATTATCTCGATGCTTGCGTACGTACGAAGCAATCAGACCGGGCGGGCTATGCGACGACCGACCGCAGGAAGGCGACGCTCTCCCGGAGCGCGCGCTGGCCCTCCGGGCGGTCCAGGTTGAACTGATATTCGTGACCAAGGCCGGGCTCGTGATCGTCCGGGAAGAAGAGGGTGGTGACCGGCACACCCTGACCCTTCAGCGCCTCCGCGAACGGCTTCGACTGGAGCGCCGTGAGCGGATCGGCATTGCCGCCGGAGATAAACGCCGGCGGGAAGTGCTCCGTGACATGCCGGATCGTGGACAAGTCGCGCAGCGCCGGGTTCGTCTCCCCGGTGATACCTTTCGCGCCGGTATAGGCCCATGTCGTGACCTTCGTCCCGTACCCGATGATGCCGGGCGCGCCGAAATACCGGTCGAAATCGTAGAGGCCGCAATACAGCAGCATACCCTTGAGGACCGGCCGTGGCAGGGTGGGCGCGAACCCTCCCGTCGCCGCGTACGCGGGCGAGTCCAGCCCGATCACATACTGGCTGGCGATCTGCGCGCCGGCTGAATCCCCGGCAAGGACGATCCGGTCCGGATCCAGCCGGAACCGGGCAGCGTGCTGCCGGACGTACGCCAGCGCGGCGTCGAGTCGGTGGAGCGGGGTCGGGTAGGTGGAGGCCGGGGCACGTCGGTAGTCAACGCCGATCACGGCAAACCCGCGTTCGGCCAGCACCATGAAGTAGGGCGCCCAGTCGTCCTTGCCCCCGGCGACCCAGGCCCCGCCGGGCATCCAGACCACGGCCGGCATGGTCTCCTCGCGCGTGAACGCCGAGGTCGGCACGAAGACGTCCAGCAAGGCGGCCGGATCGTCCGGCTCGTACGCGATGTCCCGGAACGACGTCACGGTGGAGGGGGTGTGCTTCTGCAGCGCCTCCGTGATCTGCCGGTCGTTGTACGTGAACACCGCCCGGATCAGCATCGCCCCCGGCCACGGGCTGGCCCGGAAGGCCGCGGCCGTTGCGCCAGCCGCGAACGCCGCTCCGGCGAACAGGCGAGCGGGTGTGGAGATGGACACGGGGAGCTTCACGCGCGGCATGGGGATCATCCTTTAGGGGGTGACGCACGCTGATCTGAACGTTTCGCGGGGAACAGGCTCAGGCGCTCGTCACCGCCCGCAACGGATCATGCTCATCCACATCATCGACGCCCCATCCACCGACGCGCGGCACGTCGCTCAGGAGCCGCTTCGTATAGTCGTGTTGTGGGGAATCGAGCACATCCTGGACCGGGCCTTGCTCGACCATCTTCCCCTGGTACATGACGAAGATGCGATCGGCGAGGTAGTTCGCCTGCCCGATGTCGTGCGTGATGAACAGCACGGTCATGCCGAGCCGGTCTCGCAGCTCCTTCAGCACGTTGAGCACGGTCACGCGCAACGAGGCATCCAGCGCGGAGGTCGATTCGTCGGCGATGAGGATCTTCGGGTCGACCAGCAACGCCCGGGCGATCATGGCGCGCTGGAGCTGCCCGCCGGAGAGCTGGTGCGCGCCCTTCGGTAGCACGTCGATGGGGTCGAGCCCGACGATCTCCAGCGCGGTGGAGAGCTTCTGCTGCTCCTCGTCGGCGCTGTATCGGGTGCCGGTGAGGCCGAGCGTCTTCTTCAGCATCCGCCCGACGGAGTAGAACTGGTTCAGCGAGGCGACCGGGTTCTGGAAGACGCCCTGCACCTCACGCCAGTATGGCTTGAGGTTGCGCGGCCCCTTCAGCTTCGTGATGTCCTCGCCGTTCATCAGGATCTCGCCCGAGGTGGGCATCGAGAGGCGCAGGAGCATCCGCGCGAGCGTCGATTTGCCGCTCCCGCTCTCGCCCACGATCGCGATGATCTCGCCGCGCTGGATGGTGAACGAGACGTCATCGACGGCGCGTACCTCGGTCTTGCCGGTCCCGAACACCTTCGTCAGGTGACGGACCTCAAGGAGTGCTGGCGATGTGCTGGTCACTGGCCTGGTCCTCCTTCTCGATGCGTCCCTCGACCTTGTCCTTCACCCACCAGCAGGTGGCGTAGCGATGATCCACACCGACCGCCGGCGGCGCCTCCTGGCTGCAAATGTCCATCCGGTACGCGCAGCGAGGATGGAAGCGACAGCCGGACGGCGGGTTGCGCATATCCGGCGAGCTCCCCGACAGGCCGCTGATGAACTGGCCGCGCTGGTGGCTCTCTGGCTCCAGCGTCGACCCGATCAGCGCCTTGCTGTAAGGATGCTCCGGATGGCGGACCACTTGCCCGACGGACCCTTCCTCGACGATTTCCCCGGCGTACATCACCGCCACGCGGTCGGCGACGTTCGACATCAGGGCAAGGTCATGCGAGATGAAGATGACGCGGGAGATGATGTCCTGCTCGATCATCCGCCGCAGCATCAGGATCAGCGCCTTCTGCGACGACACGTCGAGCGCGGAGGTTGGTTCGTCGGCGATCAGCACCGTCGGGTTCAGCAGGGTCGAGATCACCGTCACCACACGCTGGCGCATGCCGCCGCTCAGCTCGTGCGGGTAGGCGTCGAGCACGCGCGGCGGGAGACCGAGCTGCTGCAGCCGGTCCGCCGCGATCGCGACCGCTTCCTTGCGGTGCACCTCTGGCTTGTGGGCATGGATGACGTCGTGGGCGTAGTCGCCGATGCGTTCCGTGGGGTTCAGCGCGTTCAGCGCGCGCTGGGGGAGCAGCGAGATAATGTCGCCGCGCCAGTCGCGGGGCGTCCCGCCCAGCGCGCCGAGATCGACCTTTTGGTGGTCGTCCAGCTCGATCGTTCCGGCCGGGATCCTGAGGTTCGGCGGGCCGCTTCCCGCCAGCGCCGCGGCAAGGGTCGATTTGCCGCAGCCGGACTCGCCGACGATCCCGAGGACCTCGCCGTCGTCGAGGTCGAACGAGACACCGTCGACGGCGCGGACCGGGCCCTGCCGGGTTTCGTAGTAGACGTGAACATCCTCGACATGCATCGGCAGTTTCCTTACATCACATCCGGCGCAGGCGCGGGTTGAAGACCTCATCGAGGCTCGACTGGAGCAGCAGTAGCGTGAAGGCGATCAGCGTCAGGAAAACCGTGGGTGGCACG
>CAVUJR010000043.1:0-20788 GCA_963741805.1 uncultured Chloroflexia bacterium | reverse complement strand
ATCCGCGACTGTGTGCGACGGCCAGACGGTTCGCGCAAGTGCATCGTGCGCCGCCACACACATCCGGGTCAGCGCATCATGCCCGCAGGCGACATCGGTAACGACGGCCATGAGCGTGGTGTTTTGACGGAATGGTGGCGGGCCAGACATCGCCTGGAGCAGCGCGGGGCGCGGGTCCTCGACCGGGGCGACCACGCCAAGCGCATTGACGACGACCGCCGCGGTCACCGTCCCACCGAGTACCTGGACTTGCGATATCGCGAAGCCTCCCGGCTGCGTTCCGGCGGGACCCAGGATCTTGCCCCACGTGGCGCCGGCCCCGACGCCCACCTGACCCGTCTCGACCTGCGAGAGGGGAACGGCGGTGCGAAACGCAAGGGCGCCGTCATCGACGGTCGGAATCTCCGGTTGCACGGTGGCGAGATCGAAGATGACGGCCGCCGGTACGATCGGCACAGGGATCGCGGGCGTCTGGACACCGCGTCCCAGGTTCGCGAGCGCCGTCATGACCCCTTCTGCGGCACGCAACCCGAACGCACTGCCGCCCGTGAGGAGGATCGCGTCGGCTCGCTGCACCGTCGCTCCGGTCGCGAGCAGGTCCAACTCCCGAGTGCCCGGCGCGGCGCCCCGCACCTCCGCTGCCGTCAGTGCCGGGGCGTCGAAGGCGATGACAGTGCAGCCTGTGCGCGCTGGCAGATCGGTCGTGTGCCCGATGCTTACGCCCGGCACGTCCCTGATTGTGGTGGCTACCATGTCAGGACCAACCCCGGCACCGCGATCGACATGCGGCCGGTAAAGTGCTCGCGTGCCGCCGCGGCCTGCTTCGTCGGATCATGCTCTTCCCAGATGTGTGTCAGCACGAGGTTACGCGCGCCGGCCCGCTCGGCGAGCTGTGCCGCCTGCTGTGGCGTGTAATGCATATGCCGGATTACTTCCGGATCAGCATCTGGCGGGGCGGCCGCTTCGGCGATCACCACCGCGGCGCCCTCGGCGATCGCGTCAAGGTCCCCGTCGGTGCCGCTGTCCGCTCCGTAGAAGAGATCGTCCGAGCCGTCGTTGGACAGCACGCGGATCGCCCAGCATGGGATCAGGTGCGCCGTCGGGGCGAAGCGCAACGTGAAGTCGCCGATCTGCAGCGTGCCATTCGGGTCGTACTCCGCCATGTCGTAGACCGCGGAGAAGTACGTGTCGTCGTCGTTGGACGTCTCCCAGAGCGTTACGGCCCGTTCCATGAAATCCAGGCCACCCGGCGGCAGGAAGAGCGGAATGCGCTTTTCAGGTCGCACCGGGTTGTACGCCAGTGCGAAACGCAGGGCGAACAGGTCCAGTACGTGATCCAGATGCAGGTGCGAGATGACGATCGCGTCGAGCGTCCGGAAGTCGGCATGCTTGCGAAGTTCAGTCGCCGTGCCGGGACCCAGGTCCAGGACCAGCGACGTCGACTCCGTCTGCACGAGGTAACCGGAGCATCCTTGCCCGGTGCCGACGCCGGCGGCGCTCCCACCGAGGACCGTGAGTTTCTTCATGCGGGCTTCCTCCCTTGTTCGACGAGCGCCACGGCAATCTGTACGCGAACGTTGCGCTTGCTTATCGGCCTTTGGTCGATCGGGCCGAGGGGTCGCTCCCGCTTTGCCCCTGGTTCGCAGGATCACCCGGCGACCCTTGCGGGGTCGGCCCCTACAACAGGAATGTCTCCGGAGGACGGTCTCAGCGGCCGACCTCGAGCACCTCGGTCAGGTGGCTCACGTCGTTCCAAAGCTCGATTCGGGTATGGTCTGGCGTCACGATCACGTGCCCCACGGAGCAGTTCGCGACAGCATACAGTGCCATATCCGGGTCCGGGTTGCGATGGAGCTGCGCATAGAAGGAGCCGATCACACCACCGTGGGCGACCGCGGCGACTGTTTTCCCCTCGTACCGCTCGATGATGCCGAGGAACGCGGCGATGACCCGCTCGGCAAAGCCACGGCGCGATTCGCCGCCCGGGAACGCGAGGTCAAGATTGGCGATGCTGGCCAGGTCGTCCCGCAGCTCCGGGAACTGCTTGATCACCTGCTGGAAGGTCAGCCCCTCGGCATCACCGAAGTTCATCTCGCTGAGTCCGGGAACGACGATTGGTGATTGACCAGTGACCGCACCGATTGCCTCGGCAGTGCGACGGGCCCGCTGCAGGGGACTGGTCAGGAGGGCGTCCAGCGTGACGGCCTCGAAACGGGAGCCGAGCTCCTTCGCCTGGCGTTCGCCGGTCTCGTCCAGGGGGATGTCGGTGGCGCCGACGAACAGGCCATTGACGTTGCCGGCCGTCTGGCCGTGGCGCACGAGATACAGCTCGGTTTGCCCCTGCGCGGGGTGGGTGAGGACGTCCGATACGTGAAGACGATCGCGATCTGGCATACGTGGGGCTTGCTCCGTCGTTGGTCGAAACATGTTGGGCCCCGCCTCTGGTGGAGGCGGAGCCCTTCCATACTATCGCGCCGGATCGCCGGGCACCCTAGCCGCGGACGTCCAGCGTGTCGCGTAGTCCGTCTCCGAGGAGGTTGAGCGCGAGCACGGTGATCATGATCGCGAGGCCCGGGAACACGCTGATCCACCATGCTTGCCGAATGAAGTTGCGGCCCTCGCTGAGCGTCAGGCCCCAAGTCGGCGTTGACGGATCCACCCCAAGGCCGAGGAACGTCAGGCCCGATTCGGCGAGAATCCCCAGACCGACCGCGAACGTTGCCTGCACGATGATCGGGGCCATGGTGTTCGGGAGGATGTGCTTCATGATGATCCGCCGGTCCGAGGCGCCGACCGCGCGAGCGGCGACCGTGTATTCCTCCTCGCGCAGGCTCAGCACCTCGCCGCGCACCACGCGGGCGAAGTCATCCAGGTAGGCGATGGAGATGGCGATGATGATGTTCTGGATGCCGGCACCAAAGATCGCCACCATGCCGACGGTGAGGATGATCTCCGGGAACGCCCAGAGAAAATCCATGAATCGCATGATCAGGCTGTCGATCCAGCCGCCGAAATAGCCGGCGATGAGGCCGAGGGTGACGCCGATCACCATCGAGATCACGGCGACGGAGATGCCGACGCTGAGCGAGATGCGCGCGCCATCCATCATGCGGCTGAGGATATCGCGGCCGAAGGAGTCGGTCCCGAACGGGTGCGACCAGCTGGGCGCGGCGAAGAGCTCGTAGTCGTCGGCGTCCGGGTCGTACGGGGTGACGAACGGTCCCACAAGCGCGATCAGGATCAGCACAAGGAGGATGGTCGAGCCGATGATCATCTTCTTGTCGCCGCGGAAGTTGCGCCAGAAGCGCTGCATCGCCGAAGGAGATTCAACCTGCCGTCCTGCGGCCATGGTGGCGCTATGCATACTTGATCCTCGGATCCAGGAACGTATAGAGGATGTCCACGACGAGATTTGCCATGACGAAGATCAGCGACACGACGAGGATCGCGCCCTGCACCATCGGATAGTCCTTGTCGAAGATCGCGCCCACGAGCAGGCGCCCGATACCCCGGATGGAGAAGACGGTTTCGATGACCACCGTGCCGCTCAGGAGCAGGGCGACCTGGATGCCGGCGACCGTCACGACGGGGATCATCGAGTTCCGTAGACCATGGCCGATCACGACCCGGCGTTCGCTGATGCCTTTCGCCCGCGCCGTCCGGATGTAGTCGCTGCTCATCGCCTCGAGCAGCCCGGCCCGGATGAACCTCGTCAGGATGGCGGCATAGGCGGGTCCGATCGCGAGGGCGGGCATCAGCACATGGCTGAGCCAGGGCCAGAATCCATCCTCGGTGAGCGAACTGTAGCCGAGCGAGGGAAGCCAGCCGAGATTGACCGCGAACACCAGGATCAGGATGATGCCGAACCAGAAGCTCGGCATGCTCACGCCGAGGAAGGCGAAGATGCTCACGGCGAAATCCACCGGGGTGTTGCGCTTCAGCGCCGACAGGATGCCGGCGGGGACCGCGATCGCGAGGGAGATGATGAAGGCAACGATCGAGATGCTCATCGTCTTCGGCAGGCCGGCCGCGATGGCGCTCTTGACGCTTTCGACGCCGGTGATCGACGTCCCGAGGTCGCCGCGAAGGATATCGCTGACCCAACGTACGTACTGAACGAAGACGTTCTCGTTCAGGCCGAGTTTTTGGCGAAGGGCCTCAGCCGCCTCCGGGGTGTACTCCGGGCCAAGCATGTTCAGCACCGGGTCGCCGGGGATCGCCCGGATGAGGAAGAAGACGAGGGTGGCGACTCCCCAGATGATGATCAGGCTGTGGAGCAGCCGCCGGATGATGTATCGGGTCACGGAGTGCGCCTCCCGGAAGCTCCGGCCGGATCATGCGACCCGGCCGGAGGTGTGTCCCTGTCATGCGACTACTTGTCGAGCCAGATGTGCTCGAGATACCGCTGCTCAGGAACGTTCACATAGCCCTTGACGTAGTCGTAGAACGCCGTGACGTCCGGGGCGTGATACAGGAAGACGAACGGCACGTCCGTGTTCGCAAGGTCCTGGACCTGGCGCAGGAGCTCGATCCGCTTCTCCTGATCGGCCTCGTTGCGCTGGCCATCCAGGAGGTCGTCCATCTCCTGGTTGCTATAGCCAACCGGGTTGGAGGGACCGCCGGTGTGGAAGAAGTTCCAGATACCATCGTCCGGATCCGTGTCGACCACGCTACCGAGAATGCTGAAGTCGTAGTCGCCGACGTTACGCCGCTCGACATACGCATTTGTCTGCATCTGGTCGATCTGGGTGTCAAGCCCGATCTCGGTGAGCTGGTTGCGGAGCGTCTCGACCACGCGGTCGTTCGGCGTGCCGGTGATGAAGATCGGCTGGAGGTCGGTGAGACCCGCGCTCTCGGCGAGGGATTTCGCCTCATCGAGATTGAACGCCTGTGGGTCCTCGACATTTTCCGGCGCCTGGTAAACCCAGTCGAAGGCCGGCGCGAGGGGTCCGACGGAGCGCGTCGCGCGCCCGAAGAATGCCTTGTTGATGAGATCGTCGCGGTCGACAGCCTTCGCGATCGCCATGCGGGCGTCGATGTTATCCCAGGGCGGATTGTAGGTGATGGAGATTCCGTACCAGTTGGTGCCCGGCGCTTCGACCATCTGGATCTCGCCCACTCCGGAGATCTGGTCGTATCCGATCAGCGGCAGGATGTCGACGGCATCGACATCGTTCGCCTCGAGTGCGCTGACGAGCGTCGAGTCCTCGGCGACGAGCTGGATGATGACCTTGTCCAGCGGTGGCCGGCCACCGTACCACCCGTCGAAGGCGACCATCTCGAAGCCGCCACCGACCTCAACCGTCTCCGGCACGATCATGAACGGCCCGCAGCCGACCGGCGCAAGACCGAACTGGTCATCGCCCATCTCCTCGATGGCCCGTTTCGGAACCGGCGTGAGGGCGCGTCCCGGGCCACGGCTGACCACAGTCGCGAGGAACGGCGCCGACGGGGCGGAAAGCGTGATGTCGAGCGTGAGGTCATCGGTGGCCACGATCTCGGTGATGTTCGCCAACTTGTTGGCCTGTGGCGAGGCATAGTCCGGATTGCTGTTGCGCTCGTAGGTGTACACGAAGTCATTGGCGGTGAGGGTGTCGCCGTTGTGGAAGGTCAATCCGTCGCGCAGGTGGAAGGTGTACTGCGTGCCGTCCTCACTGACGTCCCATGTCTCCGCGAGGTCGGCGATGACGCCAAGCTGCTCGTCGAACTGAACGAGGCCGGAGAAGAGGTTAGAGAGCATCTCGCCGGCAACAATGCCGAGCGTAACCTGCCCTGGATCGAGTGTCGGGATCTGGCCGAGGCCGAAACCCCAGCGCAGCTCACCGCCCTGCTTGGGCTCATCCTGCGCCGCGACGGATGCCGGGCGCTGTGCGACCGGGGCGGCGGCAACGCCGGCCAGCCTGGTCGCATAGGCGACCGCGCCACTGGCAGCGGCCACTTCGAACAAAGTCCGCCGGGAAACGCGAGGTCCACTGAGCACGCTCCAGTCGATGGAGTGAGGGGTCTTCATGCTGGTCCTCCTGACCGCTAATGCGACGACCGGAATAGGTTGTAAAGCACGTGGCGTCATTATCAGGAGAGTCGTGAATACCGTCAACAGGGAGTGCAAAAAGGTTGTGCATTCTTCTCGTTGTCAGGGGGTGTTGCCGACCACCGACTGGCCGTAGTCGCAGAGGTGGAGGAGGGGGCAGGTTTCGCAGCGTGGGCGCTGCGCCTTGCAAACCTGCCGGCCGTGGGAGATGGTCTCGACGTGGACCGCGTACACCCGGTGGGAGTCCGGGCCGATCAGCGTTTCCAGGGCTTGCGCTGTCGCTTCGGGGCTCGTGCGCGGCGGAACGACGCCAAGCCGGCGCATCACGCGGTGGACGTGAGTGTCGACCGGCATGGCGGGGCGCCCGAGGCTGAAAAGCAGGACGCAGGCGGCTGTCTTCGGGCCGATACCGTTCATGCCGGTCAGCCAGGCCTTTGCCTCGTGCAGATCCATGTCCGCCAGGAAGCGGAGATCGGTATCGCCGCGTCGCTCGATCACGGTGTCGAGCACGGCCTGGATGCGCGGCCCCTTGATATTGGCGAGACCGCCAGAGCGGATCGCATTCACGATGTCCTCGACCGGTGCCGAGCGGACCTCCGACCACGTCGGGAACTCCTCTCGCAGGTGGGCCATCGAGCGGGCCGTGTTTACGTCGGAGGTGTTCTGCGAGAGGATGGTTCCGATCAACTCGGAGATGGGGTCGCCACTCTCGCGCAGCACGCGGGGCCCATATTCCGCATCCAGAATCCGCTCGATCTCGTCAAACTTCGTGATACTGTCGTCGGTAAAGGTGATCGGTGCCGGCATGGTGCCTCCGTGGCCGGGCGTGTCACCCGATGGTATACTCCGACAGTTTGCGCGGTCGACGGGAGGATACACTACATCGGATGAGCATGCGGTACCCGGCAATCAACGAAAGAGACCATCGCCTCACGGCCCAATCCGGGTCGCCGGGGCTCTTTTTTTATCTGCGAGCGCGGGATCGTCGCCTTGCACACGGGAGGACCAGATGAACGAGAGGCGTATGCTGATCCGTGGTGGCCGCGTGGTCGATCCGGCGTCGGGCCGGGATGAGGTGACGGACGTCCTCGTGGTCGATGGCACCGTCGAGGCGATCGGGGCGGATCTCGCGAGCGATGGGGCCGAGGTGATCGATGCGTCTGGCATGCTGGTCACGCCGTCGTGGATCGACGTGCATGTCCATCTCCGTCAGCCAGGGTTCGATGAGAAGGAGACGGTCGAATCCGGCACCGCGGCGGCCGTGGCCGGCGGGTTCGGCGCCGTGGCCTGCATGCCGAACACGAAGCCAGCGCTCGACTCGCCAGAGGTCATCGGCGCCCTGCTGGACGACGTCGAGAAGACCGGCCATGCGGCGGTGTACCCCATCTCATCAATCACACGGGGTCGCGGGCTCAAGGAGCCGGTCGATTTCGAGGCCGTGATCCAGGCCGGGGCGATCGGGTGGTCGGATGATGGCGACACGACCCCGGACAGCGCGATCATGCGCCAGGCGCTCGAGGTGTCGAAGCGGCTCGGAAGGCCGGTGATCGTCCACTGCGAGGACAAGCCGCTGGCTTCCGGCGCGATGCACGAAGGCGAGGTCTCCCGCAAGCTCGGGATTCCCGGCATCCCCGCCGCGGCTGAGGAGATCATCATCGCGCGCGACCTGATGCTGGCCGAGCTGACCGGCGGCTGGTTGCACGTTTGCCACGTCAGCACCGGACGCGGCATCGAGTTGATCCACGAGGCGAAGGAACGGGGCGTGCATGTGACTGCTGAGGTCATGCCGCACCACCTCGTGATGAGCGACGAGTGGGTGGCGGGCAGCCGCGAGTTGCACAACACGAACGAGACGGCCGGCGAGCCGGGGACCCCCGGCGACCCGAACACCAAGGTCAACCCGCCCCTGCGCCCTGTCGAGGACACGGAAAAGCTGCTGAAGGCGTTGCAGGAGGGCTGGTTCGACTGCTTCGGCACCGACCATGCGCCTCATGCGCCAGCCGACAAGACCGGCGACTACGCGACGGCCGCGTTCGGCCTCAGCGGGCTGGAGTTCGCCTTTCCCGCGACCTACGCGCTGGTGCGCGCCGGGCACATCGACGTGAACGACCTCGTGCGGTGGTGGACGGTCGAGCCGGCGAAGGTGATCGGCATCGACGCGCCGGCGATCGGCGAGGGCAAGCCGGCGAGCATCACCGTGTTCGATCCGGATCGTGCATGGGTTGTGACGCCGGAGGCGCTGAAGACGAAGAGCAAGAATACGCCGCTGCTCGGGATGACACTGCGCGGGCAGGCGGTCCTGACGATGGTAGACGGGAAGGTGGAGCACCGTGCCTGAGAAACGATATGTCCCCGAGTGGGATGCCGCGCTGGCGCTGGCCGACGGCACGATCTTCCGTGGCAAGGGGTTCGGCGCGGATACCGACGGTCTCGGCGAGGTGGTCTTCACCACCTCGATGACCGGGTACCAGGAGGTCTGCACGGATCCGTCCTTCCGCGGACAGATCGTCTGCATGACCTACCCGCTGATCGGGTCCTACGGCATCAATGACGAGGACAACCAGTCGCGCCAGCCGTGGATCGCCGGGCTGGTGGTCCACGAGAACGTGACCCAGCCGTCCAACTGGCGCTCGAAGCAGACGATCGACGACTACCTGAAGGAGAATGGCATTCCCGGGATACATGCCGTCGATACCCGCGCGTTGACACGACATATCCGCGCGGTTGGTGACCTGCGCGCCGTGCTCGTCCACAACGCGAAGGACATTCCCGACGAGGAGCTCGTCGCCCGCGCGAAAGGCGCGCCGCTGCCGGGAGAGCAGGACGTCGTCGACCAGGTGATGGCTCACGAAGAAGCCACCTACGGGGCTGAGAACGTCGACGGTCCGCTTGTCGTGGTGATCGACTGTGGTGTGAAGCAGAACATCATCGACTCGCTGACCTCCCGCGGCGCGCGCGTCCGGGTGCTGCCCTATGGCACGCCCTACTCGCGGGTGCAGGAGCTCGATCCGGACGGCGTGATCGTCTCACCGGGACCGGGCGATCCCGCCAACCTCGACGACGGTCTGGGGCTGGTCCGCTCGCTGCTGGAGGAGCGGCGGCCGTACTTCGGCATCTGCCTCGGCCATCAGTTGCTGGCCCGCGCGATCGGCGCGAAGACCGACAAACTCAAGTTCGGCCACCGCGGTGGGAACCAGCCGGTAATCGACGAGCGGAACGGCCGCGTCACCATGACCGCGCAGAACCACAGCTTCCAGGTCGAGCTGGACTCGGTGCCGTTTGAGGCCGGGTGGAAGGTGGCGCTCCGTAACCTCAACGACAACTCCGTCGAGGGACTGACCCATACCGAGCTCCCGGTTCTCTCGGTACAGTTCCATCCCGAGGCATCACCGGGCCCGGCCGACAACGGCGTCCTGTTCGACGAGTTCGTCCAGCTCATCTCGGGATCCCATGAGGGGCAGGAAGGGTAAGCAAGCGTGTCCACGACCACATCCATGACGCCGGCAGAGAAGCCCAAAAGCGTCCTTGTCATCGGATCCGGCCCGATCGTGATCGGCCAGGCCGCGGAGTTCGACTACGCCGGCACGCAGGCCTGCCAGTCGCTGCGGGAGGAAGGCATCCGCGTCATCCTCGTCAACTCCAACCCGGCGACGATCATGACGGACGAGGATATCGCCGACGCCGTCTACATTGAGCCGCTGACGCCGGACGTCATCCGCCGCATCATCCAGCGCGAGCGGCCGGATGGCCTGCTGGCCACGCTCGGTGGCCAGACCGGGCTGAATCTCGCCGTGAAGGTCGCCGAGCTCGGCATCCTCGACCGCTATGGGGTGAAGTTGCTCGGTACGCCGCTGGAGGCGATCCAGATGGCAGAGGACCGCGAGTTGTTCAAGGACCTCCTGCAGCGTATTGGCGAGCCTGCGATCGAGGGGCAGATCGTCCACTCGGTGGCGGAGGCGCGCGAGGTCTCGAAACGCGTGCCGCTGCCGCTGGTCATCCGTCCGGCGTATACCTTGGGCGGTACGGGCGGTGGCGTCGCGACCACCCCCGAGGAGCTGGACCGGATCGTGACCTCGGGCCTGAACGCGAGCCCGATTCACCAGGTGCTGGTGGAGCGCTCGCTGCTCGGGTGGAAAGAGATCGAGTACGAGGTGATGCGCGACGGCGCTGATACCTGTATCACGATCTGCAACATGGAGAACATCGACCCCATGGGCGTCCATACCGGCGACAGCATCGTCGTCGCGCCCTCGCAGACGCTCTCCGACCGCGAATACCAGATGTTGCGCACCTCGGCGCTGAATATCATCCGCTCGCTTGGCATCGAGGGCGGCTGCAACGTCCAGTACGCGCTGAACCCCGATTCGATGGAGTACGGGGTGATCGAGGTGAACCCCCGCGTCAGCCGCTCGTCGGCGCTCGCCTCGAAGGCGACGGGCTACCCGATCGCCCGCATCTCGGCCAAGATCGCGATCGGCATGCGCCTGAGCGAGCTGAAGAACGTCGTCACCGGCAAGACGACGGCCGCGTTCGAGCCCGCGCTCGACTATGTCGTTGCCAAGATCCCGCGCTGGCCGTTCGACAAGTTCCCGAAGGCCGATCGCACCGTCACCACGCAGATGAAGGCCACCGGCGAGGTGATGGCGATCGACCGCTCGTTCGAGGGCGCGATCCAGAAGGCCGTCCGCTCGCTGGAGACGACCGGGAAGGACCTGCTCTGGGAGGATCCGTCCTGGGGCGACGACCTCGATATCATCAAGTCCTTCGTCAGCCGTGCGACCGACCTGCGCATCTGGGCGCTGATGGCCGCCCTGCGACGCGGGGTCACCGTCGAGGAGATCCACGAGCTCTGCGCGATCGACGAGTGGTTCCTCTGGAAGCTTGAGCGAATCGTCCAGATGGAGCGCCAGCTCGCCGCGGGTGACCGCTCGGCGGAGACGCTCTGGACGGCGAAGCAGATGGGCTTCTCCGACCGGCAGATCGCGATCTGCTCCGGGCGCACGCGCGAGGAGGTCCGCGCCCAGCGCCGCGAGCTCGGCATGGCGCCGGTCTACAAGATGGTGGACACCTGCGCCGGCGAGTTCGAGGCCCAGACGCCCTACTTTTACTCGACCTACGAGAGCGAGGACGAAGCGACGCCGCTGGAGGGCGAGCGAGCGGTCGTCATCGGCTCGGGCCCGATCCGTATCGGGCAGGGTATCGAGTTCGATTACTGCTCGGTCCAGGCCGCGTCGGCGCTGCAGGAAGCCGGCCTGAAATCGATCATGGTGAACTCCAACCCGGAGACCGTATCGACCGACTTCGACGCCTCCGACCGGCTCTACTTCGAGCCGCTGGACGCCGAGAGCGTCGAGGAGATCATGCTCCATGAGGCGGGTGGTGACCCGGCCCGGATTCCGCCGATGATCGTCCAGTTCGGTGGCCAGACGGCGATCAACCTGGCGGAGCCGCTGAGCGTGGCGGGTGCGCCGATCCTCGGTAGCTCGCTGGACTCGATCGACCTCGCGGAGGACCGTGACCGCTTCAACGCCTTCCTGAATGGGCTTGGCATCCCGCAGCCGGCGGGTGGCACGGTGACCACGCTGTCCGATGCGGAGGCGGTCGCGAACCGGATCGGCTACCCGGTCCTGGTCCGCCCGAGCTACGTGCTCGGCGGGCGTGCGATGGAGGTTGTCCACAGCCCGGACCATCTCGCCCGGTACATCCGCAACCAGGTAAACCTCACGCCGGAGCACCCGATCCTCGTCGACAAGTATCTCGTCGGCAAGGAGGTCGAAGTCGACGCGATCTGCGACGGTGAGCAGGTGCTCATCCCGGGCATCATGGAGCACATCGAGCGCGCCGGCGTGCACTCGGGTGACTCGTTCGCGGTCTACCCGGGCGTGAACCTGTACCCGGCCGAGGTCGAGACGATCGTTGACTACACGACGCGGATCGCGCTCGGGCTCAACGCGGTCGGCCTGATCAACATCCAGTACGTGATCCACGCCGGGCACCTCTATGTGCTCGAGGTGAACCCGCGCTCGTCGCGTACCGTGCCGTTCCTGAGCAAGGCGACCGGCGTGCCGATGGTGCGCCTCGCGACGAACATCATGCTGGGCAAGAGCCTGAAGGAGCAGGGGTACAAGGGCGGCTTGTGGCCACGCCAGCCGCTAACGGCCGTAAAGGCACCGGTCTTCTCGATGGCCAAGCTACGTGGCGTCGAGGTCCATCTTGGCCCGGAGATGAAGTCCACCGGCGAGGTGATGGGCATCGATCGCTCATTCTCGTCAGCGTTCTTCAAGGCCCTGATCGCCGCCGGGCTGTCGTTGCCACCGGCCGGGAACATCCTGATCACCCTGGCAGATGAGGACAAGGCCGACGCGATCGAGATGATCCACAGTCTCGCGCGCATGGGATACAAGCTTTACGCGACCGAGGGTACGGCGGCGATGATCGAGCGCGCCGGTGTGCCGGTGCAGTTGACGACCAAGCGTATCGGGCGCGGTTCACCGGATATGCTGGACGTCATCCTCGAAGGGACGGTGGATGGCGTCATCAACACGCCAGGCCCAGCCAACAAGGAGATTCTTGACGGGCTGGAGATCCGGCGCGCGGCGGTCGAGCGCGGCATCCCCTGCATCACCTCGCTGGACACGGCGAAGACGGTCGTTTCGGCCATGGAGCGCGCGGCCGCCCAATACACCGTCGAGCCGATCGGCAGCTATCGCCAGCGAGCGGTCGGCTACTAGGGAGGACCGCCATGGCATCGCCTCAGGTCATCAAGGGACCAAAGACCCCCACCCGGGAGTTCCGGGGGGTAATTACTGAGCGCGCGCCCGTGATGGGCGACGCCTGGCTGGTCACGTTCAGCGCCCCGGAGGAGATCACGGCCGCCGCTCGCGCGGGGCACTTCGTGAACGTGCTCCCGCACGAACGGAGCGTCTACGATCCGCCGCTGCGACGGCCATTCTCGGTCTACAGCGCCGATCCGGATGAGAGCCTGCTCACGCTCCTGGTGCGGCCGTATGGCAGGGGCACCGGCTGGATCGTCGAGCGGCCGGTCGGCGCGGAGATCGACGTGCTCGGACTGCTTGGCAACACGTTCCAGATCAACCCACGCTCCACCCGCCTGCTGATGGTCGCGGGCGGTGTCGGCGCCGCGCCGCTGCTGATGCTGTCCAGGCAGGCGATCGCCAAGGGCATGTCGGTGACGTACCTTCTCGGCGCGCAGACGGACCGGATGCTGCTTGAGGCGTCGGAGGTCCCGAGCGAGGTCGAGTACGTGATCGCCACGGAGGACGGGAGCGCCGGGCATCAGGGCTACGTCACGGACCTCGTGCCGCAATACCTGCAGTGGGCCGATCAGGTCTTCGTCTGTGGCCCGACCCCGATGTTCTACTCGCTGCGCCAGCAGGTCATCGCGCACCGCATCGGCAATCATCCGCCGGTACAAGTGTCCGTTGAGCGCACGATGGCGTGCGGAGTTGGCGCCTGTCTTGGCTGCATGGTGGACACGAAGCGCGGGATGAAGACGTCGTGCGTTGATGGCCCGGTCTTCGACATGGATTTCCTGCGATGGTAAGCACCCAGACGGCCTACAGGGCCGACATCAGCGTAGATCTCGCGCCACACAACCCCCGCGAGCTGGTGCTGCGCAACCCGGTGATCCCGGCCTCGGGTTGCTTCGGTTACGGGCAGGAGTACGCCAGCATCATCGACGTGCAAGCGCTTGGAGCGTTCTGCAGCAAGGGCATCACGCCGGAGCCACGGCAGGGCAACCCGATGCCGCGCATCGGCGAGACGCCTGCGGGCATGCTGAACGCGATCGGCCTCCAGAACCCGGGCATCGACGGCTTCATTCGCAAGTACCCGTCGGTCTGGGAGGGCTGGGACGTGCCAGCCATCGTGAACATCTCGGCCGAGACGGTCGAGGACTTCGCGATGATGGCTCGAAAGCTGGACGATGTGCCGGGCGTCGCCGCGCTGGAGGTGAACATCTCCTGCCCGAACATTCATGCTGGCGGCTTTTGTTTCGGCTGGGACGCCGGGATGTCGGCAGATGTCACCCGCGCCGTGCGGCAGGCGACGACGCTTCCTGTGATCGTGAAGCTCAGTCCGGGCGCGATCGACATTCCGGAGATCGCCGCGGCGGTCGAGGAAGCCGGCGCGGACGCGATCTCGTTGATCAACACGCTCGTCGGAATGTCGATCGATCCACGTACGCGCAAGCCGCGCATCGCGAATGTCACGGCGGGCCTCTCCGGTCCGGCGATCCGCCCGGTGGGCGTGCGTATGGTCTATCAGGCGGCAATGGCGGTCAGCATCCCGATCATCGGCATGGGCGGGATCACCGGACTCTCTGACGCGCTTGAGTATTTCATGGCCGGGGCGTCGGCGATCCAGGTCGGCACCGCGATCTTCTCTTCCCCGACGATCCTGCCGCGTATCGTCGAAGAGCTCGGGCTCTGGCTCGATTCTCAGGGGGTATCGTCGTTGCGAGAGATCGTCGGGGTGGCGAATCCACGCTTCCGCGGTGGCGCGGAGGCGGCCGATCACGTTGGGGAGATGTAGGGCATGAAGTTCCTCTACGCGCTGCTGGTGCTGGTGCCTGTGGCGCTGGCGATGGAGTTCTTCGACATCGGCGGTCACACGTCGATCTTCGTCGTCTCGGCGCTGGCACTGGTGCCACTTGCGGCCATTCTCGGGCGCGCTACCGAGGAGGTCGCGGTCTACACGGGGCCGAAGATCGGCGGGCTCCTGAACGCGACGCTCGGGAACGCGGCCGAGTTGATCATCACGATCGTTGCGCTGCGCGAGGGACTCATCACGGTCGTCAAGGCCAGCATCACTGGCTCGATCATCGGGAATGTGTTGCTGGTGCTTGGCGCGGCGGTCTTCCTTGGCGGCCTGAAGAACGGGGTCCAGAAGTTCGACCCACGGAACGCCGGCGTGAACGCCTCGGTGATGTCGCTGGCCGTGATGGCGATGATGATCCCGGCCATTTTTGCGCTCGGGAGCCCGGAGCATCGCCCAACGAACGAGGACATCGTCCGGCTCAGTGATGGCACGGCGATCGTCCTGATCATCCTTTACGGTTTCTACCTTGCCTTCACGATCTTCCTCACACCGGGTCGAGGTGATGCGGCGACCGCGGAAGCGGAAGAGGAGGGGCACGGCGAAGGCGGCATGCCCCTGCCACTATCGATCGGCTTGCTGGTCGGGTCCACGCTGGCGATCGTGTTCATGAGCGAGCTGCTCGTCGGAGCGATCGAGCCGACGGCGGAGCAGTGGGGACTGTCCGAGCTGTTCGTGGGTGTCATGCTCGTGCCGCTCGTCGGTAATATCGCCGAGCATCTTGTGTCGGTGCAGGTGGCGATGAAGAACAAGATGGATCTCTCGATCGGCATCGCGATCGGGTCCGCGATCCAGATCGCGCTTTTCGTTGCGCCGGTCCTCGTGCTCGTCAGCCAGTTCGTTGGACCGGACCCGATGACGCTCGTGTTCAACCAGTTCGAACTCGTGGCGTTGGTCGCGGCGATCCTCATCACCGTCATGATCTCGATCGACGGGCGGTCGAATTGGCTGGAGGGCATCCAGTTGATCTCGCTCTACGTCATTATCGGGATTGCGTTTTACTTTGTGCCGTAACGGCGGCATGGTTCGAGATTTAATTACGGAGACATCCACGCGTGACACAGATAGACCTGCTGCAGCAGCTTGAAGAGATCGGCGCCCTGAAGAAAGGGCACTTCCTGTACGCCTCCGGCAAGCACGGCGACACGTACGTCGAGAAGTTCAACCTGCTGCGAAACCCGCAGGCGACCTCGGACGTCTGCCGGCATTTTTCGGATCGCTTCCGGGACGAGCGGATCGATGTGGTCGTCGGCCCGACGACGGGCGGCATCCTGCTTGCCTTCGAGACGGCGCGTCAGCTTGGGGTCGCGGCGGCGTATGCGGAGCGCAAGGGCGATGGTGAGTCCGGAAGGGAAATACGCCGCGAAACGACCTTCGAGCCGGGGTCCCGGGTCCTGGTGGTGGACGACATCCTGACCACGGGCGGATCGGTGCGGGAGACTCTCGCGGCGTTGGAGGAGCATCCGGTCGAGGTCGTGGCGGTCGGCGTGCTGGTGGATCGCAGCGCGGGCGCGACGACGTTCGGGGATGTGCCGCTGGTCGCGATCGTGTCGCAGAAGTTCGATGCGTGGGACGCGGATACATGTCCGCTCTGTGCGCAAGGCCTGCCGCTGGTTAAGCCGGGAACAACCGCGAAGCCCGGACAGATCTAGCCGGGAGAGGCGCTATTCGCCGCTTCCGGCCATGCGCTCGCGCCGGGCGCGGAGTTGCTGGTGCAGGTTGTCCAGCTCATCGAGCCGACGTTCGATCTGATCCAGCGCATCATCGCGCTGCGTCTCGATGTACTCGTCGCGCAACTCAATGACCATCTGCGCGATGCGTGCGATGGTCCGCACGATTTGCACGGGATCGTCGTTGACCGACCCCATGGTGAACCCTGCCATCCGTTCCTCCTGACGCCGTTGATCTTTCACGGCGTGCGGCCTCCCCCGACGTGACTGTATGGAATGTACGGTCACTTCAAGAAGCGTATCACGAAACGCGCCGATTGTGCGTATCGGGATAGGGAATCAGCAATTCCGGCCCGTTCATGACTGTTGCGCGGACATAAGAGTCTTTCCCCACCTCGGGTCGGCGCGGGCAGCGGACCTCAGGCCTTTTGCAGCGCCTCCGGAAGCTTGCCATCGAGCAAATCCTGGATATCGCTCTCGCCAAGGAGCGGCACGCCGAGCTGAGTGGCCTTTTCGGCCTTGCTTCCGGCATCGGCCCCGGCGATCACCGCACTCGTCTTCTTCGAGACAGACGACGTGACGTTCGCACCGGCCGTGCGGAGGGCCGCTTCGGCTTCAGGACGCGTCATGACCTCCAGCTTGCCGGTCAAGACGAGCGTCAGCCCCTCCAACGGGCGCGCGCCGTCCTGCTCATCGCGTTCCTCCGCGACGGTCAGCCCCGCGTCGGCCAACCGCTGGACCAGCGCCTTGTTGCGCTCTTCCTGGGCGAAGTCGAAAACGCTGGCTGCAACGACATCGCCGATGCCTGGAATGTCGGCGATCTGCTCCTGTGTCGACGCCAGGAGCGCGTCCATGGAGCCGAAGCGATCCGCGATCAGCTGCGCGGTGCGCTCGCCGACGTGGCGGATGCCGAGGCCGTGGATCAGGCGCCAGAGTGGTTGCTGCTTGCTCTTCCCGATCGCCTCCATCAGGTTCTGCGCGCTCTTCTCGCCGAACCCCTCCAGCTCGGCGATCTTCCCGGCGTCGAGGTGATAGATATCGCTGACGTCGTGCACCCAGTCGAGGTCGACGAAGCGGTCGGCCAGCTTGTCGCCGAGCCCTTCGATGTCCATCGCGGCGCGGCTCACGAAGTGATGGATGCGCTCCTTCAGCTGCGCAGGGCAGGAGGCGTTGGTGCAGTAGCGCATCGCGACGTCCGGCTCACGGTGCGTGGGCGCCCCACACGACGGGCAATTCTCCGGCATCTGGAACGGCACCTCGTCGCCCGTGCGGTGCTCGTCCATGACGCGCACGATCTGCGGGATAACATCCCCGGCGCGCTGGACGACGACGGTGTCTCCGATGCGGATGTCCTTGCGGGCGATCTCGTCCTCGTTGTGCAGCGTGGCGCGGGAGACAGTGACACCGCCGATGTTGACCGGTTCGAGATGGGCGAGGGGATTGAGCGTACCGGTGCGGCCGACATTGATGACGATGTCGAGTACCCTGGTCGTCTGCTGGATCGCCGGAAACTTGTAGGCCGTCGCCCAGCGCGGCTCGCGGGCGACGTAGCCGATCTCCTCCTGCAGCGCAAGGTCGTCGACCTTGATCACCATCCCGTCGATCTCGAAATCGAGCGTGTCACGGCGATCCAGCCAGTACTCGGCCCGGGCCCAGACGTCATCGATGGAGTCGTGGCGCTCCGCGTCCAGCGACGTCGGGAAACCCAGTTCGCGCATGAACGCCAGGGCGTCTAGCTGCGTCTCTGGCATCTCGCCGTCGAGGATGTAGCCGATCTGGTAGGCGAACATGCGCAGCGGGCGCTGGGCAGTGATGCTGGTGTCCTTTTGGCGGATCGATCCCGCGGCGGCGTTGCGCGGATTCATGAACGCCTTGCCGCCGTTTTCCTCCATCCGCCGGTTCAGCGCCTCGAAATCCGAGCGGCGCATGTAGATCTCGCCGCGGATCTCGATCGTGCCCGGCATGGGAAGCATCTTTGGCGTATGGAGCCGCTTCGGGATCGTGCGCAGGGCGCGGACGTTCGGGGTGATGTCGTCGCCGACAAGCCCGTTGCCGCGCGTCGCCGCGATGTCGAGCCGGCCGTTCACATAGGTGAGGGCGACGGCGAGGCCGTCCGTCTTCGGCTCGGTGACGAACTGGAAGCCATCGGTGCCGGCGAATCGCTCGGCGCGGGCTGCCCACGAATCGGTTTCTTCCCGGTTATAGACGTTGCTGAGTGAGAGCATGGGACGGGGGTGTTGCCGCTCGCCGAACTCAGACTGCTCGTACCCGCCGACGCGCTGCGTTGGTGACTCCGGTGTGACGAGCTCCGGGTGCTCTTCCTCGATGTGGCGTAGCTCATTGAGGGCGGCGTCGTATTCGGCGTCGGTAACGGTGGGGGCGTCGAGCACGTGGTATTGGTAGGACCATTGGTCGAGCTTCAGGCGAAGCTGGTCGACTTTCCGTTGCAGCGCGTCGTCAGCCATCTGGCCAGGGTCCTCCTCGTCAGGTGTTCGTTCACCGCTCGATCTGGTACTGTAGCACAAAGGTTCGTATGTTCCGGCCAGGCACAGGCCGGGCCCATCCCCGATCGCCCAGAGCATGACCGATACCCAGGAAACGCGCGAAGAGCGCTACAACGCATTATGCGACCGGGCGATCGAGTTCGTGTCCGCGAAGGGGGGCATCGTCCCCGAGGATATGTTGATCGCGCATGTTTTCGGCAGCGCCGGTTCGCCTTCGTTGTGGCGGCCGCTGCTGCGGAGCGTCCTGGAGCAGGACGAGCGGCTGGTCTTCCATGCCAACGGCGAGTGGGCGATGCTCCGCGAGGAAGGCGACATCGCCTTCCACGAAACGTTGCTGCAGGAGTTCGTGGCGCTCGACGTCGAGACGACGGGGCTGAAGCCGAGCCGGCAACGGGTGATCGAGATCGCGCTCGTCCGCTTCCGGGACGGGCAGGTCGAGAGCTCGTTTGAGACGCTCCTCAACCCGGGCCGCGCGATTCCTGAGTTCATCACCCGCCTGACCACGATCCGCAACGAGGATGTGGTTGAAGCGCCGGCGTTCGGCGATGTCGCTGGGCAGGTGCTCGAGTTCCTGGGCGATTCGCTAATCATCGGACACAACGTCAGCTTCGATCTCAACTTCATGAACGCCGAGCTGGACCGCGTCGACCGTGAGCCGCTGGTCAATGAGCGGCTGGATACGATGGGGATGGCCGTCCGCTTCCTGCGTTCGTTGCGAAAGCCGAGTCTCGACCGCGTCGCGGACGCTGTCGGGCTCTCGCCGCGCAAGATCCACCGCGCGGGCGGCGATGCGCGGCTGACGGGCGAGGTCGCCTTCCGGCTGGTGAAGGAGGCGATGCGCCAGGGCGTCACATCGCTGGATCAGATGAAGGCGTCGGCGCAGGTAATCGCGCCGCGACCGCGCGACGATGTCGGGCGCACCCGCTCGGTTTGGGACCGTTCGCTGGCCCACGCGATGCCGAAAAGGACCGGCGTCTACCTGATGAAGAATGCCCTTGGCGAAATCGTCTATGTCGGCAAGGCGAAGAACCTTCGCGACCGGGTTTCGTCTTACTACTCGCAGCCGATCGGGTACACCCGGAAGATGGACGGCCTCGTCGAGGCGGTGAAGCAGATCGATCATGAGATCGTCGGGAGCGAGCTCGAGGCGCTGCTACTGGAGTCGCAGCTGATCCGACGCTACCAACCTCGATACAACACCGCATTGAAGCGCACCGAACATTACCCGTACATCAAGGTGGATGTTGCGAACCCGTGGCCCCGCGTGATGGTCGCCAAGGGTATCAAGGACGACGGCGCGCGCTATTACGGTCCGTACCGGAGCGCCACGAGCGCCCGCAAGACGGTCGACGTCATCAACCAGGTGCTCCCGCTGCGGACCTGCACGCGCTCGTTCAAGGACGCGCGGAGCTATGGCAAACCCTGTATCGCGCTCGACCTGGGCCAGTGTCTCGGTCCGTGCATGGGCCGCGCGAACGCGGACGACTACCGGCGTTCGGTCGAGGCGGTCGTGAACTTCCTGGATGGGCGGGATGAGGCGCTGAACGAGCGGCTTTTGGAGGAGCTGCAGGGCGCGGCGCTCCGGCTCGATTTCGAGAAGGCCGGGCGGCTGCGACGGGATATCCGCTCTGTTCAATCGATCGTGCAGGAGCAGTCGCGGCTGCGAAACGCCGAGGAGCTGCACAACTTGCTGCTCGTGCTCCCGTCGGCCGAGACCGGCGCGCGCGAGGTGATGGTCGTCGTCCGGGGCCGGCGCTGGGCGCAACTCCAGATCGAGCGCGTCACGGACCTCGAAGGAGCGGCGCAGGCAACTGCCACAGATGAGGACGGCGTGATCGCCGAGCGGCCGGTCGAGTCGCATGCCGCGCATGCCGCATTCGTTGCGGACCTCGCCGAGCGGCTGGCGCGCTCACTGCAGCGCGTGCAGGCAAGCCCGCCGGTGATGCGCGATCATGCCAGCATCGACG
>CAVUJR010000042.1:0-46073 GCA_963741805.1 uncultured Chloroflexia bacterium | reverse complement strand
TCGTCGCCGCTAAGAACGGGTCCAGCCCTTGCCTCGGGTATCCGTCCCTTCGCCCGTTGAGAACGCGATCGCGTAGTCCCCGCTGCCGTGCGTGAACCCCGCGCCGACGCGTCCCATGGCGAACACCGCCCGTCCCGCCACACGGTAGCTGGCGGCTGTCCAGCGGTGCGTCCGTCGCGACGATGATCATGCAGGAGTTGCCGCCCGGCTCCTCCGCCTCCGGCGCGGGGATCGGCGTCCCGAGCACGGTCAGCGTGCCGGAGAATTTCGCCTGCACCAGCGCCCCGACGGTGAACACCGTGTATCGACCGCTGTGGCGCCTGTGCTCCGACTATCCGCGACGACGTCCCGATCCCGCCCTTGAACCCGAGCGCGCTCGTCCCGGCCCCCGCGCCGACGCACCCCTCCGCGACCGGCCCATCCGTCGCGTCGTCCAGCGCCCGGAGCACCATCGCCTCGGTGATCGGCCGCGCGCGGATTCCGAGAGGTACCCGTCGTTCGTCTCCCCGACGACCGGGTTCACCGAGCGCATCGCCTCGTTGCCCGGCTGCCGCAGCATCCACGTCACCAGCGCGTCCGCCGCGCGGAACGCCGACAGCGTGCCGGTCAGCACGATCGGCGTCTCGATCTCGCCCAGCTCCGCGATCTGCGTCGCCCCGACCAGCTTCCCGTACCCGTTTCCGACGAACAGCCCCGCCGGGATCGCCTTTCGCGTCGCGATCGCGTCCGGCACGATCGCCGTCACCCCGGTATGGAACCGCTCGCCTTCGTGCAACGTGACCTGCCCGACGCGCACCCCGGGAACATCCGTGATCGCGTTGTGCGGGCCTGTCGGAAGGTTGCCCGGTGTGATGCCCAACTCTCGCGCCCGTGGTCGTGTCATATGGTCTCCAGTAATCAATGAATAGACGTCAGCTCGGGGCGAAGCCGGCAGACGCGCGGCGGACGGCGCTGATATGTCCTTGCACGGTGTGCCGCAATGTCCTCACTTGTGGGCCGCCGACCATGCATTTGGACCGTTGAGCCAAGGGTATCCGCAAATGAGCGGTATCATGACCCGAAACACCGCCAATCCCAGCAGGAGGAAACCATGCCCGAAGGATTCATCCCGTTCCGTGGCTTCAACACGTGGTATCGGGTCGCCGGGGAGGGTGAGGACCCCGGCAAGCTCCCACTGCTCTGCCTCCACGGCGGCCCCGGCTCCCCGCACGATTACATGACATCCCTGGCGCAGGTGACGGCAACCGGCCGCCGCGTCATCTTCTACGACCAGCTTGGATGCGGCCGCTCCGACCGGCCGGATGACCCCTCGCTCTGGACCGTCGATCTCTTCCTCGACGAGCTCCGCACGGTCATCGCCCATCTCGGTCTCGACCGCTACCACCTGATCGGCTCCTCGTGGGGCGGGATGCTCGCGATGGAATACGCCCTGACGCACCCCCAGGGGCTCGCCAGCCTCGTCCTCGCCAGCTCGCCGGCCAGCATCCCGCAGTGGATCGCCGAGGCGAACCGGCTTCGTGAGGACCTCCCGCCGCACATCCAGGACGTCCTGCACGAGCACGAGGAAGCCGGCACGACGGACGATCCCGCGTATCACGATGCCACAATGGTCTTCTACCACCGGCATGTCTGTCGCCTCGACCCGTGGCCGGAGAACGTGCAGCGCAGCTTCGACGAGATGGGAATGCAGGTCTACACCACCATGTTCGGCCCGAGCGAGTTCCACGCCACCGGCACGCTCAGGGACTGGGACATTATCGACCGCCTGCCCGGGATCGCCGTCCCCACGCTCGTCACCTCCGGCCGCTACGACGAGGCCACCCCGCTGGTCGCGCAAACCGTCCGCGATGGCATCCCGAACGCCGAATGGGTCCTCTTCGAGCACAGCGCGCACATGGCCTTCGAGGAGGAACCCGAGCGGTACATGCAGGTGCTGGACGCGTTCCTCACCCGCGTCGAGGGTGGGAAGTCATAGAGACCCTGCCTCCGGGGGGCACCTTATCACCGGTAGGGGAGGACGTGCGGCGGGTGGCACTTTCCCGCCGTCACGCAAACGCCGCACGGTCCTCCACATCAGGGTGCCTACATCGATCGTGTATCTAGAACCCGAGCACCGAGCACCCGGCGCGGCGAACCTCCGTCGCGCCACGGTACACGCCGGTCGCCGGGTCCCGCATGATGAGCTGGACCGCGCCTCCGACGTCCCAGGGGCCAACGACCTCCAACGGGTGACCACGTTCGAGCAGGGCCGCCGCGACATCTTCACCGATGCGCGACTCGATCTTTCCTGCCGGATTGCCGAGCGAGAGCTGGTCTCCGAGCGTGAAACGGGGCGCCTCGATTGCCTGCTGCACGTCCATCCCGAATTCGAGGACGTTCACCAGCATCTGCACGTTCGTCTGCACCTGCCAGTGGGCGCCCGGCGTTCCCCCCACAAGGATCGGTTCCCCGTCCTTGTGCACCAGGTAGCAGTTGAGCGTGTGCAGCGGCCGCTTCCCTGGAGCCAGGCAGTTGGGTGAGCCTTCATCCAGGTTGAACCCCTGGAGCCGGCTGTTCATCAAGGCGCCGGTGTCGCCCATCACCACGCCGGATCCGGCGAAGAGACTGTGGATGTACGAGACCATCATGCCGGACTCGTCGGCGACGCACATGTATGTCGTGTCGGGGTGCGACTGCGCCGGCGACATCCGGTGCTGCGCCCGATGGAGATCGATCTGCTCCGCCTGTTCCCGTGCATGCTCGTCGGACAGCAGGTACTCCAGCGGGATATCGACGACGTCCGGGTCACCCAGGTAGCGCATCTGGTCCTCGAACGCGAGCTTGATCGCCTCGATCTCCAGATGCAACGTCTCCGCCGAGCCGGGTCCGTAGTGCTGCAGGTCGAACTGCTTCAGGATGTTCAGCGTCAGCAGCACGAGGATGCCCTGGGAAACCGGCGGCTGCTCGGAGACGGTGAAGCCGCGATAGTCGATGGAGACGGGCGCCCGCTCGTCGGTCCGGTGACGCGCGAAATCATCCAGCGTGAACAACCCGCCGTGCGCGTCGGAGTAGTCGACAAGCTCCCGCGCGATCTCCCCCGTGTAGAAGTCATCGATGCCATGCTCGGCGACCCGCCGGAGCGTCGACGCCAGGCCAGGTTGCCGCCAGATGTCCCCGACCGCCGGGACCTCGCCGCCCGGCAGGAACACGGCCGCGCTGTCGGGGAATTTCCGGTATGTCGGGGCGTCCAGCGTCAGCATGTGGTGGAGGCGTGACGACACCGGGATGCCGTCCTCCGCATACGAGATCGCGGGTGCGAGCAATTCCGCGAACGACATCGTCCCGTAACGTTCGATCGCGTGCGCCCAGCAGGCCAGCGTGCCCGGCACGGTCGATGTCAGCAATCCGTCTTCGGGGATGCCGCCGATCTCCCGGTAATGGTCCAGCGTGGCCTTTCCGGGCGCGGCGCCGCTGCCGTTAAGGGCGATGGCCCGATTCTCACGAGGGTCGTGGAAGAGCATGAACGTATCGCCGCCCAGATGCCCGTTGCGCGGCTCCACCACCATCAGGACCGCTGCCCCGGCCACGGCGGCATCGATCGCGTTGCCGCCACGGCGCATGATATCGATCGCCGTCTCGCTGACAAACTGGTGCGCCGATGCCGCCATACCCCGTCGCCCCATCGACATATCGCGGGGCGGTCCAGACTGCTGCTCGACCGCGCTCGTCAGCTCGTGTGTCATCACCTGTTCACGGGTCTGTGTCATGTGGTGCCCCTTTCTCACTGTCACGGCGTGTGGATAGAAGTGCGGCTAGAGGTCGTAGGATGCCAGCCATCCCCCGACAACCTGCAGGAAGTGCTCGGTCTCGTCAATGAACGGATAGTGGCCGCTCTCTTCAAAGATCATGAGGTCGCTGTGTGGGATGCCGCTCGCGAGCGCGTGAGCGTGCGCAATGCTCGTGATCCAGTCATGCCGCCCGGCCACCACGAGCGTCGGAACCTGGATCGCCGCCAACTCTTGCCGGACGTCATAGTCGAGCAGGGTTGGCAGGATCGCCTTCCGTGTATCCAGACGGTACGTCGCCTCGTCCGCGATCTCCCTGACGCGCTCGACAGGAAGTTGGTGGAAATACAGTGGCAGGATCTCCCGCCAATCCCTGTGGAAATCGCTGTCACGCTGAAGGCTGCCGTTCCAGAGACGCTCCAGCGCCTCGAGCATCCCAGGTGTTCCTCGTCGCGTTGCCGTCTCCAGGGATTCGTCGCGAAAGCCATAGCTCGCCGATGTGTCGACCAGCACCAACGCCTGGATACTGTCCTGATGCCGGAGGGCATACGTCAGGCTCAGGAACCCGCCATACGAGCTCCCGAGGAGGGTGATCTGCTCTGCCCCGATGGCCACGCGCACATCCTCAATCGACTCCGCCATCCCGTCGAGGCTGTAATCACTCGACGCGGCGGACAGTCCGTGCCCGGGCAGGTCGAAATACACCACCGTCCTGCCATCGGCCAGCGGATCGAGCCAGGGGCGGAAGAAACTGTGGTCCGTACCGGGAGCACCGTGCACGGTGACGACGGCCGGTCCGGTCCCGCTGGTCCAATACGCGATGCCGGATGCTGTGCGGAGTGGTTGCGGCATGGTCATGAGCGGATCATCTCAATCGTGGGTCGAGCGTGTCCCGGAGCGCATCACCGAGGAAGTTGAACGCGAGAACACTGACGAAGATCGCGCCACCCGGCGCGAGCGCGAGCCACGGAGACATCTGGATATAGCCGCGGGCCGTATTCAGCATCGCGCCCCAGCTCGGTGTTGGCGGCTGGATACCGAGCCCAAGAAAGCTCAGGCCCGCTTCTGCAAGGATCGCCGCAGGGATCGTGATCGACGTTTGCACGATGATCGGCGCCAGCGTGTTGGGAAGGATGTGTTTGAGCACGATTTGTGTGTGGCTCGCACCCAGTGCCCGGGCGGCCTGCACGTAGTCGAGATCCCGCAGCGCGAGGACCTGCCCGCGCACAAGGCGCGCAAATGTCGGCACGCCGGTCACACCGATGGCGATCATCGCGTTGTTGAGGCTCGGCCCCAGCATCGCCGTGATGGCCAGCGCGAGGACGAGCGTCGGGAAGGCCAGGAGGCCGTCCATCAGCTGCATGATCAACGTGTCGACCAGTCCGCGTCCGTACCCCGCGAGCAGCCCCAGGGCGGAGCCTGTCACCAACGAGATGCTGACGGCGATCACCCCGACCATCAGCGACACGCGCGATCCATAGACGATCCGGCTGAACGTGTCCCGCCCCAGCTCATCCGTGCCGAGCCAGTGTGCGCGTGTTGGCCCCTGCAGCATGGAAAGGATGTCTTGCTTCGTGGGTTCGTATGGGGCGACAAGTGGCGCGAGTATCGCCGCCAGTCCGATAAGGATCGCGACGGTGCCACCGAGCACGGCGAACTTGGAGCGAAGGAGCCGCCTCATGACCCCCCACAGCAACGACCGTGGCTTCGTCTGCGCGAGACCGTCCACCCCCAGGACGGGGAGCGTTGGTTGTGCGGCGTCGGTGTCCAAGGGAGTCCTCGATTCGTCTCGCTAGAGATAGGAGATACGGGGGTCAAGCCGGGCGTAGATCAGGTCGGTCGCCAGGCTGCTGGCAATCCGGATCAAGGCGAGAAACAGGATCACACCCTGCACGATCGGGAAGTCACGCGCGAAGATGCTGTCCACGACCAGGCGCCCGATGCCCGGGAGGGCGAAGATCGTTTCTGTCAGGATGGCGCCACCGAGGACGCTGCCCATCTGGAGGCCGATGATGGTCACCACGGGGAGCATGGCGTTCTTGACCGCGTGACCAAGGATCGCTCTTGGTTCGCTCAGGCCCTTTGCCCGGGCTGTGCGCACGAAATCAGCCCCAAGCACCTCCAGCAGACTGGACCGCATCATCCGGGAGATGGTGCCGGCTAACGCTGTGCCGAGCGCCAACGAGGGCATGATCATCAGCTTGAGGTTTTGGATGGGATCATCCCGGAAGGGCACATACCCGCTTGGCGGCAGCCATCCCAGCCATTCGGAAAACACCAGGATGAGCATGATCCCCAGGAAGAAATTCGGGATCGAGATGCCCGTCAGGGCGAGCGTCGTGCTGGCCACGTCCGCGGCCGAGTTTCGTCGGATCGCCGCAATGATTCCCGTCGGTAGCCCGAGGGCGACCGCGATGATCATGGAGAGGACGCTCAGCTCGATAGTGACCGGCAGGCGCGACCCGACGGCCTCCACCACTGGCTGCCGCGTCCGGATCGAATCCCCAAGGTCGCCGGACAGGACCTGGCCAAGCCATCGCACGTACTGGATCGGGAGTGGCTGGTCCAGGCCGAGCTTCCTGTTCAGCGCCGCGATGGCGTCGGCTGTGGCGTCGTCCCCCAGCATGAGCCGCACAGGGTCGCCGGGGGTGAGGTGGATCATGAGGAAGGTCAGCAGGCTGACCAGGAACAACACCGGGATTGTTCCTATCAGCCTGCTGACGATGTATCGCAGCATGAGGTCTTACTGTTCCAGCCAGGTTTTCTTGAATCGCATCAGCGCATCCGGAGTGACGGTGAAGCCCTTCACGGCATCCCGTGCGGCGAAGGAGGCCGGCGGGAAATACGTGAAGATATAGGCCGCGTCCGCGTTGATCAGGTCCTGGATTTGCTGGTAGAGATCGGCACGTGCCGCCTGGTCCTGCTCTGTTCGTGCCTGGTCGATCAGGTCGTTCACCTCCGGGTTCTCGTACTTCCCGTAGTTGAACGTGCCACCGGTCTGGAAAATGGGCTGGATGTTGCCGTCGGGATCGATGCGTCCGCTCCATCCGAGGCTGAGCGCGTCGAAGTCGCCCTGCGCGCCGGCGTCGAGCAGCGCCCCGAACTCAAGGGTCTGGATCTCGACCTGGATACCCACTTCAGCGAGCGCCGCTTGCATCAGCTGCGTGATCTTCTGCTGCTCGGGTGTATTCGCCGCCTTGAGCGTCATGGAGAAGCCATCCGGCTCGCCCCCGGCCTCAAGCCGCGCCCGGGCTGCGTCAAGGTCTCGCTTGACGACGGGGTAATCCGGGTCGTATGCCCAACTGCTCGGCGGAATTGGCCCGCCTGCGATCTGGCCCACATTGAAGTACGCCGCGAGCATCAGGGCGTCCCGATCGATCGCCAGGGAAACTGCCTCGCGCAAGTCGCGGTTTGCCATCGGACCATCGACGGTGTTCAGCCATAAGCCCTGATACCCCACCCCCGGGCCGTTCAGGTACTGGAGTCCTTCCGTTCCCTTGATCCCCTCGATATCCTTGGGGTCGACATTGAACAGGAAGTCGATATTCCCGGTTCGGAGCTCGGTGAGTGCAACCGATGCGTCGGGAATCGGGCGATACCTGATTCCGTCCAGATACGGTACGCCGTCCTCAAAGTAGTCCTCGAAGCGCTCGAACGAGATATGGTCATCCGCGACCCACTCGACGAACTTGAATGGTCCCGTTCCGACCGGGTTCCGGGTGTAGTCCTCGCCAGACGCTTGTCGCGCCGTCGGCGAGACAATGTAGCCCGCGCGGTCCGAGATGATCGAGAGGAAGGGAGAGAACGGTGTCTTGAGGGTGACCTGGACGGTAAGCGGGTCGGGAACGGTCACCTCCTGGATGTTGGCAATCTCGGAACGCCGCGCCGATGCGTTTGCCTCATCAAGAATCCAGTCGAAATTCCACTTGACGGCTTCGGCGTCACAGTCCGTGCCGTCATGGAACTTGATGCCTTCACGTAATTTGAAGGTGTAGACCAGGCCGTCCTCCGAGATATCCCAGGACTCCGCGAGGTCGGGCTGGATCTCCAGGTTCTCATCCGGAACGACGAGTCCGTTGTAGACCGTGGTGTAGACGTTTCGGTCGACGCCAGCAGACGCGCCATGGGGATCGATGCCAATGATGTCGGAGTCCAGCGCCACCCCCAGGGTGCCACCGCGGACCACATCCGCATCTGCGGCCGGAGTCTCCTGGCCGGCTGTCAGCGCCGCCGTCGAAGACAGGGTGGACCCTGCGAGGCCCGCTGCGGCAAGGAGCTTCAGCGCGTCGCGTCGCGGTAAGGTGCCGTCGAACAGGAACGAACCCGGGCGGGAATCGCGGTCAGCAGACATAGGTTTTCTCCCATTCCTGAGATGCAAAGAGACTGGAATTCACTCTACGACCGGCCACCAGACTCGTCAACAGGCTTCCATAAGATGACGATGTATTTGAGCCTTAACGGAGAAGACCGGCCCTGCACCTGGGCCGGTCTTCTCAGAAGGATGAGGAGTGGAATGGTCGGTCGCGCCAAGAGGCTGGGGCGCGGGTCTTGTCGTGTTGAGGAAGGGCCGGTCGACCTAGTTCTGCACCTGCAGCACCGGCATTGATGGCGTCGGCATCAGCGGGATGCGCATCGTCACGCGCGTCGTCGTCGCGTCCGCCACCTGCAACGGCTGCAGCCGCTCGTTCGCGACGGACGTCGTCGGCACGCGGTTGCCCGTGCCGGCCGGGGTGTAGGTGAACACCTCGACGTTGTCGGCCTTCGCCGGGTTCGTGTTGAAGCGCGCCACCTCGTCGCCGTCATCCAGGCCGTCGCCATCGCTGTCCGTCGCCACCGGGCTGCTCCCCAGCTCGCGGACCTCAATGCCGTCGACGAGCCCGTCGCTATCGGAGTCGGCCGCGAACGGGTCGGCGTCCAGCGCGATCTCCGCGCCGTCAGCCAGACCGTCGCCGTCGGTGTCGGCGTGGAGGATATCGGTGCCAACCCGCAGCTCTTCACCATCCAGCAGACCGTCGCCGTCCGTGTCGGCGCCGAGCGGGTTGCTGCGATGGGCGATCACCTCGTCACCGTCAGATAGCCCGTCACGGTCGGAGTCAGGATGAAGCGGGTTCGTGCGGTAGGTGCGAATCTCGTCGGTATCGGTCAGGCCGTCATTATCCGAATCCTGGTGGGTCGCGTCGTCCTGGAGGGCCGCCGGCGCGGTGCCCGGGCGCAGCGGATGGTCGCTGGCGAGCGCAGCGGTCGATGAGCCCAGCGCGAGGGCAAGGGCGACGGCGGTGAGCAGGAAACTGGCGAGCGTGCCGGCGCCCTTCATAAGACGGGTGGCGAGTGAACGGTGTAGCGACATGGACAGGCGACTCCCTCGAGATGGAACAGGTCTGGATGCTGGTCTGGTCGGTCCCCGGCCCTCGATTGGTGGCCTGTCTCAACAATAGGGGCGGGGAGGTCCGTACTCCATACGACAAATGACGTATTTGACGACGTAACCTATGCGCTGGTCTTGCGGGAATTACGTACTCCACGCGGATCGAACGGCATGCCGTCCCCGGTCAAGTACAATGGCCCTATCGCATACATCCGGGAGTTATGGGGCGCTCCTGGCTCTCCGTGTACGCAAACACAAGAACGGGTTCCATGGCGCTGACCGACTATCAAGCCAAATACCTCGCGTACGAGCTGACGCGCCAGGCTCCATCCGACAGCATGGATCGCCTCGCCGCGACCGTCGCCGGAGCCCAGGTGGACCTGAACCCCCATCAGGTCGATGCCGCGCTCTTCGCGTTCAAGTCCCCCCTCTCCAAGGGTGCCCTCCTCGCCGACGAGGTCGGGTCTTGGCAAGACCATCGAGGCCGGGCTCGTCCTCGCCCAGAAATGGGCCGAGCACAAGCGCCGCCTGCTCGTCATCTGCCCCTCCAACCTTCGCAAGCAATGGCACGCAGGAGCTGGAAGAGAAATTCTTCCTCCCCTGTCGCATCCTCGAGCGCAAGAGCTACGACGCGATCCTTCAACCGCTGACTACCGCAATCCGTTCGAGAGCGACGATGCCGTCACCATCTGCTCCTATCCAATTCGCATACAGGCAAGGCCGACTCTGTCGGTCGGGCGCCATTGGATCTGATCGTCATCGACGAGGCCCATCGCCTGCGCAACGTCTGGAAGCCGACGAACAAGATCGCCTACGGCCATCCACCGCGCCACCGCATCGCTCCCCGAAGCTCCTGCTCACCGCCACGCCGCTTGCAGAATTCCCTTCTTGAGCTCTACGGCCTCGTCGATGTTCATCGACGAGCACATCTTCGGCGACGTCGACAGCGTTCAAGGATCGCTACGTTGGCGCGAACGGCGCATCCGACCTTGCCGAGCTCCGCAGGCGCATCCGGCCGATGGTCACCCGTACCCTTCGCCGACAGGTCGCAGGGCTACATCTCCGTATACCCAGCGGCGATCCATCCGTGGAGCCCTTCGCCCCGGATGCGACAGGAAGACATCGCTCTACGATCTCGTCTCCGACTACCTTCGACGCGACAATCTCCAGGCACTCCCGAAGAGCCAGCGCAGCCTGATCACCATGACCCTGCGCAAGCTCCTCGCGTCCTCCACCTTCGCCATCGCCGGTGCCCTCACCACCATGTCCGACCGCCTCAAACGCGAGCTGGAAGAGCAGGAGGGGCTGCGACGACCTTGGCGACGACCTCGCCGACGACGTACGAGTCCTTCACCGAGGAAAGCGACGAGTGGGATCCGGACGAGCCGGAGCCCAGGGCGAACACCGCCACGAGACGCCGTTCTCCTCGCGCGCCGAGATCGCCGAGCTGGACGCCTTCCGCGAGCTCGCCCTCAGCATCGACACCAACGCCAAGGGGCGCGCCCTGCTCAAGGCACTCAGGATCGCGATGGAGCAGGTCGCCGAAAACAAGGCTCCGCCGCAAGGCCATCATCTTCACCGAGTCCCGAAAGACACAGGCCTACCTGCAACGCATCCTCGCCGAGACCGAGTGGAAGGACGGTATCGTCCTCTTCAACGGCACAAACAACGACCCGCAAATCACGCGAGATCTACAAGGCGTGGATCGCCGACCAGCGGAACGCCGACCGCCTGGTCGATTCTCCCGCCGCCGACATGCGCGCGGCCATCGTCGACTACTTCCGCGACGAGGGCCAGATCATGATCGCCACCGAGGCCGCCGCCGAGGGCATCAACCTCCAGTTCTGCTCCCTCGTCGTCAACTACGACCTGCCCTGGAACCCGCAGCGCATCGAGCAGCGCATCGGCCGCTGCCACCGCTACGGCCAGAAGCACGACGTCGTCGTCGTCAACTTCCTCAACACGCAAGAACGCAGGCCGACCAGCGCGTCTATCGAGCTGCTGGACGAGAAGTTCAAACTCTTCGACGGCGTCTTCGGCGCCAGCGACGATGTGCTCGGCGCGCATCGAATCCGGCGTCGACTTCGAGAAGCGCATCCTCGCCCTCTACCAGAACTGCCGCACCCCCGAGGAGATCGAGCGCGAATACCAGCAGCTGCGGGACGACCTCGCGCCCCAGATCGACCGCCAGATGCGCGTCACGCACCAGAAACTGCTCGAGAATTTCGACGACGAGGTCCGCGAGAAGCTCCGCGTCCAGCAGTTGGAGTCGAGGCAGGCGCTCGACCGCTTCGAGCAGATGCTCATGGAGCTCACCCGTCACGAGCTCGGCGGCTACGCCACCTACTGGGACGACGAGGGAAACCTCTTCCGCCTCGGCCCCCATCCGTTCGGCCAGGACATCCCGACCGGCGTCTACGAGTTGCCTCGCCGCAGTGATAGCGCCCATATCTACCGTCTGGAGCACCCCCTCGCACAGGTGCTCGTGAGCCATGCGAAACAGCGGGATCTCCCGTTCGCTGAGCTCGCCTTCACCCCGGTCGGCCGCGTCAGCGCCCTGGAGCCCTATATCGGCTCCGGAGGCGTCCTCTCCGTCGATCGCGTCGCCGTCACCGCGCTCGGCCAGGAAGAGGAATACCTGGTCCTCTCCGGCATCGCCGACAATGGCGACATCCTTGAGGAAGACCCCCTCCGCCGCCTCCTCCGCTTCCCCGCCCAGGTCGTTTCATAGGGCGATCACAGGGATCGCCCGTACGGTCGATGCCTGTCATCGACCCTGGCGCCTCTCGGTTGGACCAGATCGCCACAGCCCGCCGCCAGCACCTCGTCGAAACGATCGGCGCGCGCAACCTCGACTACGTGGAGCAGGAATCCGTCAAGCTCTACCATGGGCCGTCGACCTCAAGCACGGTCTCGAACGCGAGATCAAGGACATCGTCGCCAGATCAGGGAGGCGAAGAAAGAGGCGAAATCCGCCCTCACCCTCGCCGCCAAGCTGGAAGGACAGAAACGCGTGAAGAGTCTGGAGACCACGCGCAAAAAGAAGCGCCAATCCCTCTTCGAGGCGCAGGACGAGATCGATGAGCGCCGCTATGCCCTCATCACCGAGATCGAGTCCCGCTTGGAGCAGGATACCCAGGTCGAACGGCTCTTCACGATTCGCTGGAATCTGATCCGACAGAATGCGTCACCGTCGATGTCTGTCATCGCCCCTTCAGGTCGCGCAGAAGGGCGATGACAGGCATCGCCCGAACGAATAGGAGCACCCCGTGTCAACGATGGATTCTGGACGGCGGCTGCGACCGACGCGTCTGCGTGGCTACGACTACCGCACTCCGGCTCTGTATCACGTCGTCACCACGACGAACGGCCATGTCTGCTATTTCGGGGATGTCAGGGAGAACATCATGCTGCCCAATACCGCCGGGGAGATGATCGGAGACATCTGGCAGGACATACCCCGACAGTTCCCTACCGTGTCACTTGATGCCTGGATCGTTATGCCGAACCACGTCCATGGCATAATCTTCATCGAACCACAGTCAGACAACGCACTCACAGTTTCGCTCGGTGACATCATGAAATGGCTCAAGGCGATCACGGCCACCCGTTACAGTCGCGGCGTCCATGACCATGGCTGGCCTCCCTATGACGGGAAGCTGTGGCATCGGAACTATTACGACCACATCATCCGTGACGATCAGGACCTCGACCGCGTTCGGGACTACATTGAAAGGAATCCGTCCAACTGGAAGGAAGACCGTTTCGCGCATTGCCAGAATCCTAGGCGACGACAGACGTCTTCCGTACGTGTAAAGCCTGTCATCGTCCCCGGGAAACACAGTGCCCGTACGGGCGATGCCTGTCATCGTCCCCGGGAAAGACAGTGCCCGTACGGGCGATGCCTGTCATCGCCCTCTAGAAACACAGTGACCGTACGGGCGATGCCTGTCATCGCCCTCGAGAAACACAGGACGACATGACTCAGAAACGACAACGACTCGAACTGACCTGGATCGGGAAGGACGAGCGCCCGACGCCTCGAACCCCGCATCCTCCTCGAAGACCCTGACCTCTCCCATCACGCCCCGCATCGCGTCTCGGAGAGCGACCTCTTCGACAACCGTCTCATCTTCGGCGACAACCTGCTCGCCCTCAAAGCGCTGGAGCAGGAGTTCGCCGGCAAGGTCAAGTGCGTCTTCATCGACCCGCCCTACAACACCGGCAGCGCCTTCACCCACTACGACGACGGGCTGGAGCACTCGATTTGGCTCTCGATGATGCGCGACCGGCTGGAGCTCCTCCGACGGACCTGCTCTCCGAGGAAGGGTCACTCTGGATCACGATCGATGATAACGAAGCGCATTATCTCAAAGTGCTGTGCGATGAAGTCTTCGGTCGAGACCACTTCATCTCGCGACATTGCATGGGAGGAAGCGAGACTGAGCACCGAACGATAGAAAGATCGGAACCGTTTACGACCATCTTCTCGTATATGCCCGGACAAACTATGAAGGGTCCAAGAGGACGATTGCCGAGAATCACTTCAACCTCATGGAGCGTACCGAGAAGGCAGATTCTCAGTATCGACAGTTTGAAGAACCATTTGGTGTCGATGAGCGAGGTCCGTTCCGAAAAGTTGATGTAACCGCTAATGGTAAGGGCGGTCGCTATGTTGATAACCTCTACTATCCCCTAATGAACCCGTATACAGGCCAAGAGGTTTATCCCCGTAAGGGTACGTGCTGGCGCTTCAATCGTGAAGATATGAGAACGCCTTAATGACGAGCGGAAACTCTTCTGGGGAAAGAAAGGGAATGCAACAACTCCGATGCGAAAACATGTTCAAGTCTGAAGCTAAGGAAGGGATGTGCCTGGACCCTAGTAGTTTGGGACAAAGTTGAGCTAAACCAGCACTCAGCCGAGGGAAAGTGAGACGTGATCTTCGGATCAAAGGCGTTCTTTGAAACTCCTAAGCCAGAAGACTTGATGGAGCGGATCATCCAGATTGCCACGAACCCGGGCGATCTCGTCCTCGACTCCTTTGCCGGTTCCGGCACGACCGGTGCCGTCGCGCACAAGATGGGTCGGCGCTGGATCATGGTCGAGCTCGGCGAGCACGCCCATACCCATATCATCCCCCGCATGAAGAAGGTCATCGACGGCGACGATCCGGGCGGCATCACCGAAGGCCGTCGACTGGAAGGGCGGCGGCGGCTTCCGCTACTTCAGGCTCGCGCCGTCGCTGCTCGAATGTCGACCAATGGGGGCGACTAGGTCATCAACAAGGACTACAATCCTGCGATGCTGGCCGAGGCGGTCTGCAAGCTGGAGGGCTTCACCTACGCCCCCAGCGACACCGATCTACTGGCATGCACGGCCACTCGACCGAGCGCGACTTCATCTACGTCACCACCGCACACCTCGACCACGACCAGCTCCAGCATCTCGAGCGATGACGTCGGCCCGGACCGCTCGCTGCTCGTCTGCTGCGGCTCCTTCAAGGCGCCGCCATGGCGGCTACGGCAACCTCACCATCAAGAAGATCCCGAACGCCGTGCTCGACAAGGCTGCGAGTGGGGACGTGACGACTACAGCCTCGCCATCGAGAAGCTGCCGGACGCGCCACCGGCCGAAGGCCAGCAGGCGTTCGCACTGGAGGGACTGTCATGAGACCAGAGGTCAACGCCATCGCCGGCCGGCTCAGCCTGCGCAAGCCCCAGCGCGAGGGCCTGGAGATCCTCGACCGCGTCATGCTGAGATCGTCCGCGCCGGAGCAAGGAGCAACGGATCGCTCGAGGCCGTGCCGCTCGAAGTCATCCGCAGCGAGTATCCGCAGGTCACGGATTTCGAGCGCGACTTCCCCTCGCTCTGCTTCGCCCTCGCCACCGGCGTCGGCAAGACCCGCCTCATGGGCGCGTTCATCAGCTATCTCCACACCGGCGCACGGCATCGACAACTTCTTCGTCCTCGCCCCGAACCTGACGATCTACAACAAGCTGATCAGCCGACTTCACGCCCGAACACCCCGAAGTACGTCTTCCAGGGCATCGCCGAGTTCGCCACCAACCCGCCGGAGATCATCACCGGCGATAACTACGAGAGTCGTACGCCGGGCAGCCTCTTCGATCCGCTGATCGAGTGCCGCATCAACATCTTCAACATCTCCAAGATCAACACCGAGGTGCGCGGCGGCAACGCCCCGCGCATCAAGCGGCTCTCGCGAGTACATCGGCGAGAGCTACTTCGACTACCTCGTCGAAGCTGCCGAACCTCGTCCTCCTCATGGACGAGTCGCACCGCTACCGCGCCTCGGCGGGCGTCCGCGCCATCAACGAGCTGAAGCCGATCCTCGGCCTGGAGCTGACCGCCACGCCCTATGTCGACCAGCGGCCAGAAGACCGACGCCGTTCCAGCAACGTCATCTACGACTACTCCGCTGCGCCGCGCCATGGAGGACGGCTTCGTCAAGGAGCCGGCCGTCGTCACCCGCAAGAACTTCAACGCCGCCGGCATCGCGCCCGCCGAGCTCGAGCGCATGAAGCTCGAAGACGGCATCCGCCTCCACGAGAGCACCAAGGTCGAGCTGGAGACGTACGCCCGCGAGACCGGCCAGCCGCGTCGTGAAGCCCTTCGTCCTCGTCATCGCGCGGGACACCACGCACGCCGACGCAGTTGCTGGAGCTCATCAAGAGCGATGCGTTCTTCGACGGTCGCTACACGGACAAGGTCATCCAGGTCGATTCCAGCGGCACCGGCGTCGAGAAGGACGAGACGGTCGAGCGCCTGCTCAAGGTCGAGCACCCCGACGAGCCGACCGAGATCGTCATCCACGTCAACATGCTCAAGGAGGGCTGGGACGTCACGAACCTCTACACCATCGTCCCGCTCCGCGCCGCCAACGCGAAGGTCCTCATCGAGCAGACCATCGGCCGCGGCCTGCGTCTGCCCTACGGCAAGCGCACCGGCGTGCCGGAGGTCGATCGCCTCAGCATCGTCGCCCAGACCGCTTCCAGGAGATCGTCGACGAGGCGAACCGCAGCGACTCCATCATCCAGATGGAGAAGATCGTCCTCACGGATGAGGACCTCGACGCGGATACCGTCTCCGTCGTCGTCCGCCCCACGATCGAGACCGCCCTCGGCCTCGTCCCGGATGACCTCCGTACGGCGTTCACTCATGATCGCCGTCGTACGGACGATCCGTGATCGCCCCCGATGGCGCGGTGCAGCCGCATCTTCACCACGCCGTCCCGAGCGCGTCGTCGCGCAGGCCGGCCTATGAAGCGATCAAGCGCTTCCAGCGCAAACCCGAGCTCGTCCCGGATATCACCTACCTCACCCGCGACGAGTGCAGCAGCGGCTGGTCGAGGAGGTCGCAATCCGGTTACTCGGTCGGCCAGCTCGGCCTTGAGGCCGTCGTCGAGTCGGTCGATGTCGGCGAGTCGTCCGCAAGGTCGCGCAGGTGATGTCGACCGCACCATCTCCTTCCCGTCGCATCACCGTCGTCCCCGCTGGCGAGCTGTCAGTCCGGCTTCCAGCCCTTCGATCTCGATGTCTCGAAGTTCAACTACCCGCCCGTCGATGACGACCTGATCTCCCAGACTCTGCGCGAGGGCACCGGATGTCCGTGATCGGCGTGGCGCGCTCCGGCGTGCGCGAGGCCCGCCCCGAGGACTACATCATCAGCGGCCTCATCGACTTCGACGAGATCTCCTACGACGACCACGCGGAGTCTGCTTGCAGGACCTCGCCTCGCAGGTCGTGGCGCACTTCCGGAGCTATCTCCCCGACGAGGAGCAGGTCCATCGCGTCCTGCAGGTCTACCAGCGACCGATCGCGAACGAGGTCTTCAGCCAGATGCAGCCGCACTACTGGGAAGGCACATCGACAGCAGTTCGAAGTCCACGTCAGTTCCGGCTTCACGCCGATCAAGGAAGCGTCCGTCGAAGCGTCAAGTGTAGCCCGGTTCATCTTCCGGATTGCGCCCCGTATTCTCGCGCGCTGAAGAAGACGATCTACACCGGCTTTCAATCGCGCCCTGCAGGACGTCATGAAGTTCGACTCCAATCAGGAGCGCATGCTCGCCATCATCCTCGACCGCGAGAGCCAGAAGTGGCTCCGTCCCGCGCAGGGCCAGTTCCAGATCACGTATCGGCACGGCATCGAGCTCTCCGACTACCATCCGGACTTCGTCGCCGAGCTGGACGACCGCATCGTCATGCTGGAGCCGAAGCGAAGACGAGATTGACCAGCCCGTCGCCGTCGCCATGAGACGCCGCCGTCGCTGGCGCCGCCATGCCAACGCGAGCGCTCGCCGCAGACAGCGGCGTCATCCTTCGTAGTAGCGCTCATCCCGCACGATCGCCATCATGGAGTACCAGACCTCGACTACCTGCTCAAACGTTCGGTAATCCCATCTCGTAGGGAGGCGCGACGAGCAGGCATCCGGCTAAAATGTCGGTCCATCTACCGGAGATCGATAGCTCGCGGCAATCAAGATGTTCAAATTCCCATACCCGGAATTAAGAACATCTTGCTTATCGTCAATCCGCGGGTTCCCGCGTCGGGATCGTCAAAGGTGACAGTGCCCTGTATCCCGCAACCTTTGATCGCCTTTGGCACCTTGGCAGCGCCATACCCCCGGAACGTGATTGACCATGATCGTGATCGCCTTGCACCGCGCGCCCGGCCCGGGTACGTTCAGGAGCAGGACAACGTAGCCGGTGGTGCCCCGCACACCGCCATTCCACCTGGAGCCAGCATGACCATCCACGCCGATACGCCCGCCGCAACCGTCCCGCCCGTTCCCGGTCCGCGCTTCCCGCGCACCGACCGTCAGGCGGAGATCATGGCCCTCGCGGAAGAGCTCTCGGCCATCGCCGCCGCCAACGCCCCCGCCCATGACCGCGACGGCACCTTCCCCCACGACACCTTCGCCGCCATCCGCAAGACCCCGTACCTCGCCCTCACCGTCCCGGAGGAATACCGGCGGCATGGCGCGCGGGCCCGCTGGAGGCCATGCTCGCGCAGGAGATCCTCGCCCGGGGCGATGGCGCCGTCGCGCTCGTCGCCTCATGGCACCTCAACCACGTCGCCAGCGTCGCCGCCAACCCGCAGTGGGACCCGGAGCTGAAAGCCATGTTCCTCGGCGCGGTGGTGGACCACGGCGCGCTCTACAACACCGTCGCCAGCGAGGCCGGCATGGGCAGCCCCTCCCGCGGCGGGCAGTACGCCACCCGCGCGGTCCGCACCGACACCGGCTGGCGCATCTCCGGCCGCAAGGCCTGGAGCACCGGCTCGCCGGAGCTGACCTTCGCCGGGGTCGCCGCCTCCTTCGAGGACGACCACGGCGAGCTGCAGCGCGGCTGGTTCCTCGTCCCGATGGACACCCCCGGCATCAGCATCGACGAGACGTGGGACAACATGGCGATGAGCGCCAGCGGCAGCCACGACCTCGTGCTGGAGGACGTCGAGATCCCCGCCAGCCACCACCTCCCGGACAGCCTCCAAACCGGACGGCAGCCCGTGGAGCATCCTCGTCGCCGCGACCTATCTCGGCGTCGCCGTCGCCGCCCGCAACTTCGCCATCACCTTCGCGAAGGACCGCCGCCCGACCGCGCTGAACGGCAAGGCGATCGCCGAACTGGATAGCATCCAGGCCCGCATCGCCCGTATCGAGATGCTGCTGCTGGAGGCACGTTCGGCGCTCTACGGCACGGTCGAGGAGTGGGAGGCCCGCCCGGAGATCCGGGGCGAGCTTGGCGCGCAGATGGCCGCCGCCAAGGTCATCGTCACCAACAACGCGATCGAGATCACCGACCAGGCGATGCGCGTCGTCGGCTCCGTCGGCCTGCAGCGCAAGAACCCGCTGGAGCGCTACTTCCGCGATGTCCGCGCCGGTCTCGGCAACCCGCCATTGGACGACGTCGCCATCGGCATCATCGGCCGCCACGCCCTCGGGATCGGGATCGAAGCGGTAGACCTCTCCTACGCCAGGACTTCGGCGGCCTCGTGGGTTTCCGGCGGGCGCTCGCGAAGCTGGTCCTCGGAGAACGTCGTGAAGATGTCCTCGATGCCCGCGTCGGGCATATCGAGGAAGGTGGTGCCGATGTATCGCATCAGGTCATGCAGGGCGACACGCAGCAGTTCCGCCTGGCCGCGCACCGCCGCCGAGGGGTGCCGTCCCGCCTGCTCCGCGATCACCGCGAGGCGAGGGTAGGCGACATCCGGCGCGGCATTCCGGTCGGTCTGCCGGAAGTAGTAGGTGATGGGCGTGTACTCGTAGTCACTCCTGGCGGAGAGCACCTGCTCGGTCAGGCTCTGCAGGACCCCGATCAGCATCGTTCCGCTGCTGTCGTCGTTCAGCGCCGCGTTCCACCGGCCCTGGTCATGGAGCAGGGCAACCTCGCGCGCCAGGTTCCGCCGCCGCGAGAGGACCGGCGTGACGGAGAGGATCCAGGAGATCGCCGCGGTGATCAGGGAGAAGCCGATCACCGCCTCCAGCGGGGAGACGAGCCTGAGCCACGTCGACGTCGGCGTAATGTCGCCGTACCCCAGCGTCGTCAGGGTGACCACCGAGAGGTACATGGCGTCGGAGAAGCTGCGGTTGTCCGCCGGGAGCATCCCGGTGGAGAGCAGGAACCCCTCCGGCAAGAACGGCCAGATGATCAGCGCCCAACCGACCGCGATCGCCCCCGTCCAGAGCCCGATGATCATCAGCAGCGATAGCGGGCCGGCCAGGGAAAGGTGACGGGGCGCCGACCGTGTGATGCGCCGGAACAGGCTCCACAGGAGGCTGATGCCCCGGCTACTCACAGGTCCCTGCGAGCTGGGGTGGAACAGGGTGTGGAAGATGTCCCGCAGCATGAATGCGATGAGGAGGGCGCCAACCGCGACGGGCAGGACCGTATCGATCATGGCGTTCGTGTCCCTTTCCTGTGGCGCGCGGCCCGGCGCTACTCTCCGCGAAGGTCGATCTCACTGTCCGCGAACGCCTGGAGCTCCCCGGTCGTGTCATCTCCCGGCTGTGGCAGCAGGTCCCAGACGCCGCCGGTGCTCGTGCCGTCCGCGTTGAACCGCACGTCGCCGTCACCCGGCTCCGCGCCCACCATCGCGTCGGCGAAGGCGTCGGTGATCAACGTCGGCTCGGCCGACCCCGCGATTGCGTTGAGGGTGTACAGGTACGCGCCGTCCTGCACGTAGATGAGGCGGAAGTAGCCGGTGTCGCCCTGCGGCGTCTCCGCGGCGATGGTGACGCCCCAGGCGCGGTCGCCGAGCCCCTCGATCTCGATCTCCTCGTACTGCACCTTCTCGGTCGACGGTGGTAGCTGTGACTCGATCGTCGTGCTGTTCACCGTCGCGTCCCAGCCGGCGTTCGCGTGCGCCTCGGTGTCGAACGCGAAGACGCGCGCCGTCAGGAGGAACAGGCCTTCATCGGAGGCGTCGATCGGCTGCGTTGGGTCCGGCGCGTATTGCCGCGAGGCCACGTACTCGAGTCCTGGCAGCGTGCCGGGCCTGCCCTGCGGCGTGGCGCCGGGGCTCGCCACCGGCGTCTGCGCGGAGGCGGGGAGGCTGGCCAGGAGCGCGATCATCGCGGCGAGGAGCAGGGCGGCGGCGGGGAAGAGACGACGCACGAGGCGGGATCCTTTCATGGGGGAGGCGAACATAGGGTCGTGCCGACCCGTTCAGGCGAGTATACCGGGACCATCGCCCGGGCACGGAAGAGGCCCCGGGGCATGTGCCCCGAGGCCTCTTCACCACCGTTCACCGGGGTCGGCGACTACTGCGCCGCGTCCTCCATGAAGTCCGCGTCCATGAACGGGACCATGCCCTGGACGATGTCGGTGTTGTCCTTGTTCGGCATGATGTCGTACACGCCGCCCGTGGAGGTGCCGTCCTCGTTGAGCATGACCTCGCTGTCCGGGATCTCGGCGTCGATCAGGTACTCCGCGAGGTCGCGGGTCGCGCCGCTGACATCGCTGCCGCCGAGGATCATGGCGATGAAGATGTGCTCGCCATCCTGCACGACGATGATCGACGTCGCCGAGGTCGTCTCCGCGTCGACCTCCGTCTCGCCGAGGTACTCGACCGCCTGGTTGCCCAGGTCGTCGATCTCGGTCGGCTCGGCGTCCGTGCCGGAGCCTTCCATGAAGCCCTGCGCGAACTGCTCGCCGAAGGTGCCGAACGCGTCCTCAGCCGCGCCCTCATCCTCGAACGTGAACACCGCGGCCATGCCGGACAGCGCGATGTCACCGAGCGCGCCCGGCGTCGACATGCTCTCCATTGCGCCCGGGGTCGCCATCAGCGCCTCGATATCGGCGATGTACAGGCGTGCGTAGCCGGACTCCAGGCCCGCAACGTCATTCGGGTCGAGCGTCGGCGTGCTCTGGGCGCCGGCGTTCGAAGCCATTCCGAGCGTAAAGATCAACGACAAGAGCACTGCGATACGTTTGAACAAGACTGTCCCTCCAGGGTGCATCTGGACGATGCCGGGCCGTCCCGGCGTCAGAAGGGTTCCTACCCTTCAGGATAGGAGAACGCCCGACTCGCAGAGTTGGTTCCGTAAAAAACGAAGGACGATGGAGATCGCTCCACTATCCTTCCGATGACCGTGATTCCGGCATCGGCTCAGGAGGCCGGCGTCGCCTGATCCGGGCTCGCCATCAGGTCCATATCCATGAGCGGGACGAGCGTCGCCACCAGCTCGCTCTCCTCGGCGGTGGCGAAGACGTCGAACACGCCCCCCGTCGAGCCACCGTTGGGGTCCAGCCGGATCTCGTTGTCGGGCACCTTCGCGTCGATGATGGCGGTCATGGCGTCCTGCACCCTGGCCGCCAGCGTCTCGTCGCCACCCATCGCCACCACCATGTAGACGTTGGTGTCTTCCTGCACCAGCAGCGCCACGGTCGGGTCGTCCGCATCGCCCACATGAGTCGTGCCGGAGACCTGGATCGCCTTGTCGCCGAGGTCGGCGATCTCCTCCTGCCCGGTGTCGCCATCGAAGAATTGGTCCATGCCCTCGTCCGCGTAGTTCTCCAGCGCGGATGTGGCATGCTCCGGGCTGTCGAACCGGTAGGCGATGAACATCACGGTATGGGTGGTCGTGCCGCCCTCGATCACCTCGGCGACCGGCGTCGCCTCCGGATCGGGCATGTACATCCGCATGTACCCGGCCTGCACCCCGGGAAGCTCCTCCGCCAGCGTCGACGTGTCCTGTGCCATGGCTGACATCGAGAGCGAAGAGAAGAGGGTGAGAAGCGCGAGAAGCGCGGTCGTCCGGGTCATGCCGATCTCCCTTGATACATCACGATGACGCCAGGCGCGTCCGGAGTCATATGGAACTGTATGGGTTCTGCGCACAGGATAGCGGTTCCGGCGCGACATGCGGCTCGCCCGCGAACTCCGGTCCGGCATTCGCGCCCGGTGTGGCCACCGGCGTCGCCGGGAGCGGCCCTGCCGGGACGAGCCCGCGCAGCACGCCGTCGCCCTCCACGGGGAAGCGCGCGTGCATGTCCTCGCCGGGAGCCCCGATCATCGCCCCGACGACGTTGTCCGCGACACGCCGCGTGGTGTCGTCCGGCGCGTAGACCACCGCCGCATAGATCGTCGTCCCGACCTGCCGCACCACCACGGAGGCGTTCCCCTCCGGCATCGCGTCGTCGGTCACGAAGCCCTCCAGGGCGACCAGCACCTCGGTCTCCTCGCCGTTGTCCTCGAAGCCATTCTCGCTCGCGATCACGGCGATCGGCGACCCCAGCGCGTCGGCGACAGCGTAGACGAGGAGCGAACCCTCCTCGACCGAGCTTGTCTCGACGATCCAGGCGTCGATCCGGGTGGGTCCCGCACCCGTCGCCTCGCGCCCGGGCAGGTACGTTGTCCCGGCGATGCCCTCGACGCCCGGCATCGCGCCGATCTCGTCCATCGTGACCTCGGCGGGCTCCTTCACCGCGCCCTCCGGGATCGGCCAGATCTCGAGATCGGTGACGGTCGAGCCCTCCGGCAATGCCGGCTGCACGGCGTTCAGCTTGCGCCAGATACCCCCGCGCGAGCTTCCGTCCGGGTTGAACTGCTCCGCCATGCGGTCCATCGGCGCGGAGACCAGCGCCCCGGCGTACTGGCGTGTGAGGTCGGCCCCGCCCGTGCCGGCGAAGGTCCCGGCGATGGAGTAGACGAACGGGCCGGACTGGATCGTGGCGAACGTGTGGTACGTGGTGACGTCTCCGGTATCCAGGCTGCCCATAAAGCCCCGGGCGTGGTCGCCGATGGTGTCGAGCGCGAGGTCCTCCATCATCGGTGCGCGCGGGTCACGCTCTACCGTTTTCTGGAGGTCTCTATCCAGCCGCTCCCAGCCAGCCGCCGCGTTCGCGTCGGTATCAAAGAGGAAGACGAAGATCGACAGCATACCCACGCCGGACAACGGCGCGGGGCTCGCCGCGGGCGTCGAGATCACGAGCGTGCCGGGGATGGGTGTTCCCTGCTCATCGAGATCCTCGCTGCGCTCCTCGACAATGGTGACCGTCACCGGCGCCATCCATGACCGCGCGACGACGCGCTCGAGCCCCTCCAGTGACTCGAAATAGGCGGCGTCACCCTCCTGCGCGGCCCCGTCCAAGGCGGACGGCAGGAGGACTATCGCGATCAGCAGGACCCGGAGCGCGCGTAGCATGGCGTTGGCCTTTCCTGGAGGTCGATTGTCATTGTTGATCGGAGCGTATCACGGTCTCCTGGCCTGTCGTGCCACGCCATCGGGCCTCCGGATTCCGGGACGCCCGGGGGGTATCCATAACGGTCCGGGAGTGCTAAAGTCGAAGGCGCTGTCGACGCGGAATGCCCTCTCCGGGCGCCGGATTCATCCCCACCTGCGTCGCTCTTACGGGTCCCAGACTTTAAACTGCGCGTCGTCGCGTTGCCTCCGGTACATACCGGGACTGCGCCGCCGTGCCTTGCGGCAGTGTCCGGGAGTTTTCCATGCTTCGTTTCCTGTCACCCTTTGCCCTGGCGCGATCCAGCGCCCACCATCCATGGCGGACAGTGGGCGCCTGGATCGTGATGCTCGTGTTGGCCATCACGTTCATTGGCGGACTCGGCATCAAGACAACGTCGTCCATCGATTTCGTCAATCAGCCCGAATCCCGCAAGGGTCTCGACATCCTCGCGGAGGCGGGCCTCATCGACGCCAACCCCACGGAGGAGACGGTGATCCTCCGGTCCGATTCGCTGTCCGTGGACGATCCGGCGTTCCAGGCCCGGGCCACTGAGATCATTTCCGCCGTCCTCGCCATGGATAATGTGGTCGTCCCCGAATCGGTGCTGAACTACTATGACCTGGCCGCGAACCCACAGACCGAAGCCGTCGCCCAGGGGCTGGTCTCGGAGGACAGGTCGACGCTGCTGATCCCGCTGACGCTCGCCGGCACGCAGGATGACGCCATCGAGCATGCCGCCGCGTACCGGGAGACACTGAAGAGCTTCTCCAGTGATGGCTTCGAGGTCTTGCCGGTCGGGTTCATCACCGCCGGCGAGGAATCCAACGTGATCGCGGAGGAAGACCTCGTCAAGGGTGAGGGCTTCGGCGTGGCCGCCGGCCTTCTCATCCTCGTCGTCGTCCTGGGCGCCCTGGTGGCGGCCGGTGTGCCGATCCTGCTGGCGATCGTGTCGATCACCGTCTCGTTCGGCGTCACCGCGATCATCTCCCAGATCTGGGAACCGTCGTTCTTTATCACGAACATGATCACAATGATCGGGCTCGCGGTCGGGATCGACTATGCCCTGTTCGTCGTCGAGCGGTACCGCGAGGAACGCCGCCAGGGACGCACGAAGCTCGACGCCATCGAGGTCATGGGCGGATCGGCGAGCAAGGCGGTCGCGTTCTCCGGCGGCACCGTCGTCCTCGCCCTGATCGGGATGTTCCTCATCCCGACATCCATCTTCCGCGCCCTGGCCACCGGCGCGATCATCGTCGTGGTCGTCTCCGTCATCGCGGCGTTGACCCTCGTCCCGGCGATGCTCAGCCTGCTGGGCGACCGGATCGACTGGCCCCGCAAGCGGAACTACGCCCGGATCGCGCGCGAACGTGATCCTGAGGATGTGCACGGCCTCGCGACCGTCTATCAGGGTTTCTGGGGACGGCTCACCCGCCTTGTCATGGCCCGGCCGGTTATCAGCGTCGTGAGCACGATCGTCCTTCTCGTGGCGCTCTCGATCCCCTACTGGGATATCAAGGCCGGGTTCGCCGGCTCGGAAGCGCTTCCGGTGTCGAGTGACGCCCATCGCGGCTTCGAGATCCTGAACGAGGACTTCTCGGCGGGGCGCCTCTCCCCCGTGCAGTTCGTGATCGTCGGTGATCCCGAGAGCGCCACGGCGGGCATCGAGAAGCTCCGCTCATCGCTGGCCGATGTGACCATCCCGAATGGTGACGGCCAGCAGCCCGCGTTCCTGCCGGTGCCGGAGGGCGAGTGGGTGAGGTGGAACGAGGCGGGCACAGTCGGGTTGGCCGAGGTGCCGTTCTCAATCGCCCAGAATGACACCCGCGCGTTCGACCTGATCGACGATCTGCGGAATGACGTGGTGCCGGCCGCCTTCGACGGCACGGGCGCCACCGTCTACGTCACGGGCGAGACCGCCTTCAACCAGGACTTCTTCACCCTGGTGGCCGACTACACCCCGATCGTCGTCGGTTTCGTGCTCATCATGAGCTTCCTGCTCCTGTTGCTCGCCTTCCGCTCCGTGGTCGTCTCGGCGAAGGCGATCCTCATGAACCTGCTGTCCGTCGGGGCGGCCTACGGCCTCCTGGTGCTGGTGTTCCAGAAGGGCGTCGGGACCCATCTCCTCGGCTTCCAGCACACGCCGACCATCGAGGCGTGGCTGCCGCTGTTCCTGTTCTGCGTGCTCTTTGGCCTGAGCATGGACTACCACGTCTTCCTGCTCAGCCGCATTCGGGAACACTACGACCTGACCGGGCGGAATCGGGAATCCGTCGCGGTCGGATTGCATTCCACCGCCAGGATTATCACCGGCGCGGCGCTGATCATGGTCGCCGTCTTCGCCGGCTTCGCCGCCGGACGGCTGGTGATGCTGCAGCAAATGGGCTTCGGGCTCGGCGTGGCCGTCCTGCTCGACGCCACCATCGTGCGCTCGATCCTCGTCCCGGCGGCGATGGTGCTGCTCGGCGATCGGAACTGGTACCTGCCGCGCTGGCTGGCCTGGCTCCCGGATCTCCGGATCGAGGGGACGACCCGGGAGCCAGCGGAGGGAACTCTCCTGCCCGAAGCCGCCCCGGGCGACTAGGGGCGCCTTCAACCCACCGTGACCCGTCTTCCAGCGGCCACCGTCATCCAGCTATGACGGTGGCCGCTCTGTGTCGTGGGCGGCGCTTTGACGCGGAACTGTGACGCGCTTCTCGCGACCTGTTATGTCCTTGATACGGGCGTGCGAATACCATGGGGCGCGGCCACAGAGCGACAGCGGCATCCCTTCGACTGGCCGTGAGAGAGGCAGGACGCCATGTCCCACATGTTCTCAACAACGGGCTTGACGCGCGGCAGCGCGCGGCACCCCTGGCGAACCGTTCTCGCCTGGGTGGCTGTGTTAGCGCTTGCCGCCGGCATCATGGGCCTGATCGGCATGAACACAACGACCGACTTCGAGTTCGTGAACGAGCCGGAGTCGTACGCGGGGCTGAAAAGGCTCGAGGAGGCGGGGCTGGTCCGCCAGGAGCCGAACAGCGAAACGGTGATGATCAGCTCCGGCAACCTGACAGTCGACGACCCGGCCTTCCAGGTGTTCGCCGACGAGGTCGTGGCGACCCTGCGCGGCATGGACACCGTGGTCATCCCCGCATCGGTCGTGAGCTTCTACGAGCTGAAGTCCGAGCCGTCGATGGAGGCGATGGCGAACACCCTGGTCTCCGCGGATCGCGATACGCTGCTTATCCCGCTGACCTTGGCCGGCACCCAGGACGAGGCGGCGGAGAACGCGCCCCTCTACCGCGAGACGCTGGCCGGGCTCTCCGGCGGCGACTTTGACGTGCTCTCCGTCGGCATGATCAGCAGCGGCGAGGAGCTGATGACGATGGGCGAGGAGGACATGGTGCGCGGCGAGGCCGTCGGTATCGGCGCGGCCGTGGTTATCCTCGTGATCGTGTTCGGCGCGCTGGTCGCGGCCGGGCTGCCGATCCTCCTCTCGCTGGTCTCGATCACGATCTCCTTCGGAATCACCGCGCTGCTAAGCCAGGCCTGGCCCTTCTCGTTCTTCATCACGAATATGATCACGATGATCGGCCTCGCGGTCGGCATCGACTACACGCTCTTCGTCGTCGAGCGGTACCGCGAGGAGCGCCGCCACGGGCGAGAAAAGCTGGAGGCGATCACCGCGACCGGTGGCTCGGCCGGCAAGGCCGTCGCGTTCTCCGGCGGGACCGTCGTCCTCGCCCTGATCGGGATGTTCATCCTTCCCGTGTCGATCTTCCGCGCCATGGCTACGGGCGCGATCGTTGTCGTGCTGGTCTCGATCGCGATGACGCTAACCCTCGTCCCCGCGATGCTCAGCCTGCTGGGCGACCGCATCGATTGGCCCCGCAAGCGGACATACGCGCCGGCAGCTGCCTCCGCTGACGATCCGCACGATCTCGCGACCGTCTACCAGGGCTTCTGGGGCCGCTTGACGAAGGTGGTCATGGCGCGGCCGATCATCAGCGTCGCGCTGTCCGCCGGGTTGCTACTGGCCCTCGCGGTGCCGTACCTCGACATCACGATCGGCTCGTCCGGCAATGAGTCCACGCCGGAGGAGAGCGCCGCCCATAAGGGGTACGAGATCCTGGTCGACGACTTCTCGGCCGGTCGACTCTCACCGGTCCAGTTCGTGGTCACGGGCGAGCCTCAGGCGGTCGAGACGGGCATCCGCAACCTCCGCGTGGCCCTGCTGCTCGAAACGCTGGATGACGGCCTCACCCCGGCCTTTGTGACGGCGAACGAGAACACCTGGTTCCGCTGGAGCGAGAATGGCGATGTTGCCCTCGCCGAGGCGACGCTGTCGATTGCCGCGAACGACCCGCAGGTCAACGACGTGATCCGGGACTTGCGCGAAAACGTCGTGCCCGAGGCGTTCGCGGGCACCGGCGCGACGGTCTACGTGACCGGCGAGGCCGCGTTCAACTACGATTTCACACAACTGGTCGATACCTACACGCCGATCGTCTTCACGTTCGTGCTGTCAATGAGCTTCCTGCTCTTGCTGCTGGCGTTCCGGTCGGTCGTCGTCGCCGCGAAGGCGATCGTGATGAACCTGCTCTCGGTCGGGGCGGCCTACGGGCTCCTCGTGCTGGTGTTCCAGAAGGGCATCGGTAACGAGGTGCTGGGCTTGCAGCAGACCAGAACGGTCGAGGTCTGGCTCCCGCTGTTCCTCTTCACGGTGCTCTTTGGCCTGAGCATGGACTATCACGTTTTCCTGATCAGCCGCATTCGCGAGCATTACGACCTGACGCACCATAACCGCGACTCGGTCGCGGTCGGGCTGCACTCGACGGCGAAGATCATCACCGGCGCGGCGCTGATCATGGTCGCGGTCTTCGGCGGGTTCGCCTCCGGCCAGCTCGTCATGCTGCAGCAGATGGGCTTCGGGCTCGGTGTCGCCGTGCTGCTGGACGCAACCGTTGTCCGGTCGATCCTCGTCCCGTCGGCAATGGCGCTGCTGGGCGACATGAATTGGTATCTGCCGCGCTGGCTGCAGTGGCTGCCGGACCTGCGAGTCGAGGGCGGCGAGATGGAGCACGCCGCGCCGGTTGCGCCGGCTCCGGCGCCGAGGCAACCGCGCCTCCACCTGCCGCACCCGCACATGCCGAGACTCGGCCACTGATCTCCTGACAACGCCCCGGGTGGTGAGCCCGGGGCGTTGTGCTGTCCGTCGTGGCGGTTCCTCACCAGGTCCTCCCCTCCCACGTGAAGAACTACGTCTTTTTGACGGATGCCGGGACCAGTCCTCCTCGGCAAACTGGTTCGTAGAGGCAGCACCGTTCGATGTCTCCACGGGAGGGGCGATTGCCCCTCATGATCGCCCTCGACAGGGAACAGGAGTTCGTCATGAAGACGTTCACATTCGTCCGCACCTATGGTCGTTATGTTCTTTCCGCCCTCGCCGCGCTGGCGTTCGGGGTGGATGCTCAGTAACTCCCAGAAGGAGTGTGTCATGAAGAAGATCGCGCTCGTCCGGGTTTATGGCCGCTACGTCATTTCCGCCCTCGCCGCCTTGGCGTTCGGAATGGATCCGCAGTAGCTCGCGAAGGAGTCAACGATGAAGACGTTTACGAGATTCGGTTCCTACGCTCGTTACTTCCTCGCATCGCTGTCGTCCATCGCCTTCGGGGTCATGTCGCAGTAACTCACTTCCAGGAGGAAGTCATGAACACGTTCACCCTCGTGCGTTCATACGGTCGCTACGTACTCTCCGCGCTCGCCGCCCTGGCGTTTGGTGTCGATGGACAGTAGCTCCCGGAAAGGAGACACCTATGAAGACGCTCACAGTGGTCCGCACATTCGGTCGGTACCTGGTCTCATCGCTCTCCGCCATTGCGTTTGGCGTCATGGCCCAGTAGAGGATGGAGCGGGGGCTCACGTCATTGCAAAAGCGAGAACGCCACGCGTCAAAGGGAAGACCCATGCTCACCGCCTCAGTCGCCCAGATCCGCCTGGCGTTCTCGCTCATGACTGGCCGCCCGGTGCCCGATTGGGCCCTCGACCGCCTCATCGCCGCCGCCCGGGAGACCGTGCGCGAGTTCGGTGAGGTCGGCGCGGATGGCACGCAGCTTGTCAACGGGCCGACGTTGGACGTCGCCACGCGGCGCGAGATCCAGCTCCGTCGCTTCCGCCACCAGGCGCGGCGGGCGGCGGAGGGCACAGCCTACTACGCCCGCTTGTTCGGAGATGACTCCGCCGGCGCCAACGAAACTGACCTGGGACGACATCGCGCGTTTGCCGTTGACACCCAAGCAGGCCCTGCGGGACGATCCCGATGCCTTCGTCCACCGCGATATCCGTCCGGTTTTGCGCAGCACAACGACCGGGACAACCGGCCGCCCGACCCAGGTCAGCTTCTCCGCCACCGAGCTGCGGATGATGACCCGCTTCTCGGCCCTCGGCAGCCTCATCGGGAACCGCATTCGCCCGGATGATGTCGTGCTCAACGCGATGAGCTCCCGCGCGTCGTTGGGGAACCTCAGCCTCTCGGCCGCCTGCGATCACATCGGCGCCTTGCTGCAGCCGGTCGGGATCATCGACCCGACGATGACCTTGTCCCTGCTGACCCAACCGCTCCGGCTCACCGGCCGGGCGCCGAAGGCCAGCGTGCTCTGTACCTATCCCAGCTACCTGGGCGAGCTGGTCGAGCAGGGATTGGTCCTGGGATACCGTCCGGGGGATTTCGGGGTGCGCCGGATCTCGATCGGGGGAGAGGTGGTCACCAGCGGCCTGCTCCGCCGGGCTCGCCAGCTGTTCGGGGACGAGGTCGTGATCGAGACCGGCTATGCGATGACGGAAACGTACCCCTTCGCCGGGATGCCCTGTAGCCAGGGACACCTGCACTTCGAGCCGTCGCACGGCCTGGTCGAGGTGATCGATCCGGAGACAGGCGCGCCGTGCGAGACGGGGCAGGCCGGAACCCTCGTCGTCACCCCCTTCGCCCCCTACCGGGACACAACCCTCCTGCTGCGATACGACACCCAGGACGTCGTGCGCGCGGTGGACGGCGACATGCACTGCGAGCACCGGCACCTGCCCGCGACCAGCGCGCTGCTCGGGAAGCAGGCGCTTGCCGTTCATCACGATCACGGCTGGACGTACCCGGCCGAGGTGCTGTCCGCGCTGGAAGAGGTCGACGACGTGCCGCTTCCCGCGCGGTTCGGGTATTGGGCGGAGAACGGGGGCGTTGCTCTCGACGTGATGGTGCGCTCGGCGACGGACGACACGCGACGTCATGTCGAGACGTCACTTGAGCAGCATGGCGTCCCGGTCACCGCGTTGCGTCTGGTCACGGAGAGTGGCAAGCTCCGGCACCCGTTCCCACTCCGATGTGACCTGCGGGAGCTCGGTTTCCAGCGATCAGGTGGAGCGTGCGTCGCGGAGGCACGGCCATGACCGAGATCCTGTCGGTGTGGATTCTCGCGATGGTCACCATCGTGGCGGCCTGGTGGTATTTCCGCACCTGGTCCATGACCCGCCCGCCGCTCGGCACGGTGAATCTGGGTGACATCACCATGACGCTGGTGTTTGTCGTCACCTTGCCGTTCCTCTACCTCTGGCTGCCGGGCTGGATCCTCGTGACGATGCTGGCGGTCACCTCCCTGTCGATCCTCTGGTTTGTTGCTGAACCCATCATGGCGTCCGCACTGGCGCGATGGGGGTTTGCGGGCGGGCTCGTGATCGCTGAGCTGCTGCTGGTCCGCCAGGGAACAGGGGAGGCCGTGTTCCTGCTCGCGAACAACGTCGTGATCCTTGTGATGGTCGTCGGAGTCAGTAATGTCTGGGCACAAGGGGGGCTTCGGGCCCGCGATCTTGCCATCTTCGCCGGCGCCATCGCCGTTTACGACCTGATCGCGACCGGCGTGTTCCCGCTCACGACGGACATGATCGAGCGGCTTGCCGGGTTCCCGTTCGTGCCCATGGTGGTCTGGCCTGCCGGCGACGGTCAGTGGACCGGGATCGGGATGGGCGACCTGCTGATGGCCGCGGTCGGACCTCTGGTCCTGCGAAAGGCGTTCGGGCGCGCTGCCGGGTTGGCCGCTATGATGCTCGCCCTCGGCGTGATCGCGAGTGTCCTGCTGATCGCCCGGTGGGGCACCGTGCCGGAGACCTTCCCGACCATGGTCGTGCTCGGCCCGGTGATGATCGCGCAGTACCTCTGGCTGGGCCGGCGGTATGGCGGCGAGAGGACGTATGCACGCTATCTCACTGAGGAGCCCGTGGTCCCGAAACCGGTGATCGTGCATCACGGGATGGTGACCGCTGATCCCGGCCCGCGCGAGGGCGTCTGAGCCTCCGTGTCATCCCGCGCCGCCGCGTCCGGTTTTCTCCGGGTGCGGCGTTTCCATGCCGGACTATCGGAATATGCAGGTTAGCCGCTATACTGGGCGCCATTCATCCATGCGTTGACCGGTTTGCCAGAACACAGACGAGGCGCCCGCGTATGTCGACGCAGGAATCTGCCGCACTCCAAACGAACCGACCGGCCATTGCTCCCGTGGGCGAGGTTCGCACCTTTCCGCACGCGCTCCCGACGCCCCTGATGCCCTTTGTCGGCCGGGTCGAGGATCTGCGGCGCGCGACGGCTACCTTGCTCGACCCCGCGACACGCCTGCTGACGATCACCGGGCCCGGCGGTGTCGGCAAGACGCGCTTCTCCCTCGCTATCGCTCGCTCTATCAACGCCCAGTTCCCGCATGGGGCGGTGTTCATCTCCCTCGCCGATATGCGGGAGCCCCCGCTCGTGCTGCCGGCCATCGCGCGGGCGCTGGACATCCCGCCCGATGAGCGCGCGACACCGCTTGACGTGCTCGTCTCCACGATTGGGTCCCGCCGCGTCTTGCTGGTCCTCGACAATCTCGAACAGGTTTCCGATGTCGCCGCGGAATTGGCGGAGCTCCTGCAACGCTGCCCCGGGCTGGCGATCCTGGCGACCTCCCGCACGACGCTGAACATCCGGGGAGAACACGAACTGTCGCTGAATCCCCTGACGCTCCCCGGACCGGACGCCGACTTCGCGGCTGTCACGCACGCGGACGCGGTCGCGTTCTTCCTGCAGGTGGCGCGCAGGCATGTTCCCGATTTCGAGCTCACCGCCGACAACACCGGGCTGGTCGTCGAGCTCTGTCGCCGCCTGGATGGCTTGCCCCTGGCGCTCGAGTTGGCCGCCAGCCAGCTTCGGATGTTCGCCCCCGCGACCCTGCTGCGCCTGCTGGAGCACCGGCTGGATGTGCTGGCGTCCGGACCGCGTGATCTTCCCGATCGCCAGCGGACCCTGCGTGACACGATTCGCTGGTCCTATGACCTGCTGGACCCGGAGGACCGCGCGCACTTCCGCCAGCTGGCGGTATTCGTAGGCGGGTTTACGCTCGAGGCGGCGAGCGACGTGCTGCACATCCCGGAGATCGCGGCGATGTCGGCGATGCGGCGCCTCGTTGACCAGCATCTGGTGCGGCCGATCCCTGGCTCAGATGGCCGCTTCCGGATGCTGGAGACCATTCGCGCGTTTGGGCTGGAGGCGTTGGAGGCGGCCGGTGAGCGTCAGGCGCTGGAGTCGTCCCACGCGGCATGGTGTCGCGACCTCGCCGTCGCGGCCGCGGCGGCACTGACCGGCACGGACCAGGGGCCGTGGCTCGATCGACTGGACGTCGAGATCGACAATCTGCGCGCCGCCATGACATGGGGGATGTCCAACGATCCCGTCGTTGGGTTGCGGATCGCATCGTCCCTGTGGCGGTTCTGGATCGCCCGGGGCCGGGTGCGTGAAGGGCGGGAAGTGCTGCGTCGCGCCCTGTCGACCGCGACCGATGCGCCACCGGCCGATCGCGCCGCGGGACTGTATGCCGCCGGTGAGCTGGCCGAAAACCTGATGGACCTTCCAGAGGCGACCGACCTTTATACCCGTGGCCAGGCGTTGTTCGCGGCCGCCGGAGACGATACCGGCGTCGCGCGCTGCCTGAACGGTCGCGGCATCGTTGCGCGCACGCAGGGCCACCTCGATGAGGCCGAGCGCCTGCACCAGGAAGCGCTGGAGCATCTCGGGCCCGGGGGCGACCGGCGCGAGACGGCGGTGACGTTCAACGCCCTTGGCGCCGTGGCCTACTACCGGGGCGATTCGGCGGGCGCTGAGCGGGCATGGGAGCGAGCCCTGGGAGTCGCGAGGGAGATCGGCGATACCCGGGCCGTCGGGATGGTGAGCGGGAATCTCGGCGCGGTGGCGCTCCAGCGTGGCGACGCGGCCCGGGCGGCTGCCATGCACGAGGGAGCCCTGCAGGTCGCGCAGGAGATGCGGGATCCGTCCGCTATTGCCCGCTCGTGGATCAACCTCGGGGGTGCCCTCACCGAAGCGGGAGAGATGGACCGTGCTCGCGCGCACCTCGAGGCCGGTCTTCATCTCGCCCGGGATATCGAGGAAACCGGCGTGGAGTCGGTCGCGCTCTATACGCTCGGGCGGATCGCGCTCCTCTCGGGAGACCATGTCTCCGCCGCGAGCTGGTTCGGCGAGAGCCTGGAGCTGATGGCGAGGACGGGGCAGGTCCTCGGGATGGTGACCGCGCTGGAGAGCATCGGGTGCGTTGCGTCCGCGATCGGGCGACATGAGGACGCAATGCGGCTCATCCTCGTGGCGGCTCTCCTGCGCGAGACGACCGGAGCCGCGCAGGAGTCGGACGACCCGCTCCTGCAGGCGGCCATCACGAGCTCCAGACAGACTATTGGGCCGGGGCTGGCCCGAAGCCTGGAGGATCAGGTCCACGGTCAGGACGCCGAGGATGCTATCGCGGACGTCAGGCGCATCGCCGAGCGGGTCGCCATTGAAGCCGCGAGCACCGCGCCGCCTGAACCGGATAGTCCGGCCCGTCAACTGATCCGCCAGTACGGCCTTACACGCCGGGAGATCGAGATCCTTGGCTACGTTGTGGGCCGTCGCTCCGACAGGGAGATCGGCGATATGCTCTTCATCAGTCCGCGCACGGCTGGCACGCACGTGACCTCGATCCGCAACAAGATGGGCGTCACCACGCGGCGGGAGGCCGCCCGTATCGCCGACGAGATGGGTCTGGGCGAGCAGGTCGAGGGCCAGCATCCGGCGTGACGCGCCCTCCCTGGCTACGCTTCCTCCTCCAGCCCGAGCGCTTCTTCTTCCTGTTCCTTGTAGAAGCGGCGCCGGCGGCGGTCGACGAGGCGCTGGGTTTCCTCGCGGGAGAGTCCCTGGTAGCGCAGGACGTGCTGCATGAACTCCATGCCTGCCTCGAACTCCGGCTGGACGACCTCGTCCGCGCCCGCCCGCTTCAGCGGCCCGAGATCGCCGGCCCGGCCCGCGCGCACCACGATATCCACCGTCGGGTTCATGGTCTTCGCGAGCCGAGACGCCCGCCCCGCGACGATCGTGTTCGGGACGGTGATCGCAAGGATCCGGGCGTCGTGGATCCCGGCCCGCTTCAGGACCGGCTCGGTCGTCCCGTCCCCATAAAGCGCCGGGATCCCCTGCGCCTGCAGATCCATCACGATCGCCGGGTTCATGTCGATCACCACGAAGGGCAGGTTGCGGCGGATCAGCGTCTCGGACAGGGCCTGCCCGACCCGGCCATGACCCGAGATCACGACGTGGTCGCGAATGCCCTGATATGACACCTCCTGGGCGTCCGCCGTCGCCCACCGGTCGCGATGCAGCGGTGGAATGCGCTCAACCAGCGGGGTGATGGCCGGTTGCGCCATCAGCAGGAGGGGCGTGCTGAGGATCGAGGCCAGCGCGATAGTGAGGATGAAGCTGTACTGATCCCGATCGATGATCGCCGCGCCGAGGCCGATGCTCGCGAGCAGGAAGCTGAACTCGCCGATCTGGCTCGTCAGGAGCCCTGCTTTCGAGGCCAGGACTGGCCCGACGTCGGTCAGCAGGAACCCGGCGGTGGAGATGATCGCCTTGCCGCCGACCAGCACGAGGACCACGATCAGGATCTCGAACGGGTGCTCCATCAGGGTCTGCGGCTCGAGAAGCATCCCCAGGGAGACGAAGAAGAGCGTCGAGAAGACGTCCCGCAGCGGGATGATCTCGGCCAGCACATGCGCGTCGAAGTGCGACTCGGAGACGACGAGACCGGCGAGGAAGGCGCCCAGCGCGAACGAGAGACCCGCCTCGTGCGCGGCGTAGGCCGTGCCGAGCGCGATCACCATGATCGTCAGCAGGAAGAGCTCCCGCGTGCCGTAGCGGGCGACGAGCGTGAAGATGCGCGGGACCAGCCGCGTGCCGATGACGATCACCGCCACCAGCGCGAGCGCGGCCACCGAGAGGGAGCGCCCGAGCGTCATCAGCAGGCCGTCGGTGTTCGCCTCCAGCACCGGCAGCAGGGCGAGCAGGGGAACCATGCTGATGTCCTGCAGGATGCCGAGCCCCAGCGCCGCGCGGGCGTGCGGGCTCGTCGCCTCGCCGCGGCTCAACGTCACCTTGATCACCACGATGGAGCTACAGGCCATGAACGCGAGCCCAAGAAGGGCCGATGCCTGCATGTCCCAGCCAAGTCCGAGCCCGACGAGGAACCCGAGCAGGATCGAGAGGGGCATCTGGAGCGCGCCGGCGGTCAGGGCCACTTTCCGCACAGCGGCGAGCTCGTTGAGCGAGAATTCGACGCCGAGGGCGAACATCAGGAACGCGACGCCGAGGTTCGCCATCAGCTCGACCCGTTCCGCGTCCGCGACGAATCCCGGCGTCTGCGGGCCGAGCGCGATCCCGGCGAGGATGTAGCCAATCAGGACCGGCATCCCGAGCCGCCGCGCGATCATCCCGCCGATCAGCGCGATCCCGAGCGTGAGCACGAGGTCGATGATGAGGCCAATGTCTTCCATGGCGTCCGGCCTCCTCTCATGGACCCGGCCAGGCCGTCGGTGGCGAAGGGGGAGGGTGGGGCGTCGTGTCTTGGCGAGCTGCCGATGCGGTCGTGCGGATGTTGTTCTTCCAAGTGTACGCGGAAAACAGCCGCAACGGGCGGGGTTTTCGGGCCCGGTTGAACCGCCGGCGGAGGATCCGCAAGAATTGAGAAGCGGTCCCGGCTCATATCGTTCATCATCGTTCCCGAACAGGAAGGAGTTCGCTCAACGATGTGCCGGAATATCAGGACGCTGTACAACATTGCGCCGCCCGCGACCGACGACGAGGTCCGCGCGGCGGCCCTGCAGTACGTCCGCAAGATCAGCGGCTACACGAAGCCTTCGCAGGCCAATGCGGCGGCGTTCGAGGACGCGGTCGAGGAGATCGCCGCGATCTCGGCCCGGCTGCTGGCCTCGCTGGAGACCGCCGCACCCGCGCGGGACCGCGAGGTCGAGGCGGAGAAGGCGCGGGAGCGCTCCGCGCGGCGGTTCGGCCGTCAGGACATTCGAATCGAAACAGGGGAGTCAGCATGAGGAAGATCGTCGTTACCGAGTTCCTGTCACTGGATGGGGTGATGGAGTCACCGCACGAGTGGCATTTCCCGTTCTTCGACGACGAGGCGGGCATGTTCAAGGACGGAAGAGATCCGCGAGACCGGAGGCCTGCTGCTCGGCCGCACAACTTACCAGATGTTCGCCTCCGCCTGGCCGGAGCGCGGCCGCGACATGGCGGGCCAGCCGGAGCCAACCGACGAGAACAGCGACGACCTCTTCACGGACCTTTTCAACTGGCTGCCGAAGTACGTCGTGTCGGACACCCTGCAGGATGCCGACACCATCTGGAACAACTCCCATTTTATTGGCGGCGAGAACCTGGCCGATGACCTGCGCGCGCTGAAGCAGGAGGACGGCAAGCATCTCTACATCCATGGCAGCGGCAAGTTGATCGACTCGCTGCTCCCGACCGGGCTGATCGACGAGTATCACCTGATGATCCACCCGATCGTGGTCGGCGCGGGCCAGCGCCTCTTCCCCGACGGCCTGCCACAGACGACGCTCGCGCTCGCCGAGACGCGCACCTACCCGAAGGGCATCGTCACCCTCATCTACCGGAATCCCGCGTAGCGGGACGCGGTGCCAGGAGCCTATCCGGGGCTATGCGCGACGCCTTAGGGCCACAAACGCACCAGCCACGGACCCAATGGACGCCAGGCCTAACGCCATCCAGTTGATCGCGCTACTGGCGCCGATGGACCCGGATCCGGTGTTGGGCAGGCTCGCGACAGCACCCGTTGAGGTGACATCGCCCGGGACTGTGCTGACATCGCCCGGGTCGGTTGCGACGGGAGGAGCCGGGTCGCTCGTCACGACCTCTTCAGTCGGGGCCGGTGTCGCCACGGGATCAACCGGTACCTCGGGGACTTCATCCACCGGTGGGGGAGGCGGCACGGAACCCACCTCAACCGGGGAAATAAGGGTGTAGGTGAGCCGGGTCGTTTGACCATTGGCAATGGTGACATCGGTGGAGGAGACCAACGGGCCATCCCTCTGAGGCGTCGTGATGGTCAGCGTGTAGGTCCCGGGGGTGAGCGAGATGTCGGGCCAGAGCAGCGGTGCGAACGGCTCGGTGACCGTGAAGCCATCATCCCCGCCAGCGATCTGGATGGTCATATTCTGGGAAGGATCCGCCGACGTTTCAATCATACAGAGTGTTTCGTCGAACGTGCCCACAACAGTGGGGTATGCGGGATACGGGAAAACGCCGGAGTTCACGCACATGTGCACGTTTAGCTCGAGGTAGCCTTGCACCTCCTGGGCCGACGCCGTTCGCGGAGTCGCCACGCCGAGGAACACGAGAAACACGGCCGCGACAACGGGCAGCACACGCATCGTGGAGATCTTTCATTGAGAGTGATCCGAAGGAGATCGGTCACCAGACTGGGGGATCGGCTGAGAACTTCAGCCGAGTGAGCGCGTACTGGCGTTGATGAGCAGATAAGAGCGGGCATCGACTGATGGATTTTAGTCGATGATCCCAGATCCTGAAAGTGATGACGTGATGCAGTGAGCAATCAGGATCCCGCTGCAACGGGTGTGGAGCCGAGATCCAGTGCGAGATCACGCCGGCCGGCAAGCGCATGCCGTTCGCCGGCGACCTGCTGGTGGGCCGGAACGGAACATGCAGGGTCCTAAGCCATCGACATGCCGGGCGCTAACGTGCCCGGCATCGCATGTGTGGATGGGGCGTTGTGGAGAACCTGTACCTGCTGTTGTTCCTGGTCGGCGGTGCCGTGCTCATGCTGGATGCGTTCTCGCTGGGCTTACAGCGCGTGAGCGTGCCCATGCCGTTGGCTGCGCTCCTGTACGGCGTCCTGATTGGCCCCCATGCCCTGGACCTGCTAAGGCTTGAGATGTTCAGCACGTCTCCGCACCGGCTCCTGGAAGAGGTCGCCCGGCTCACGCTGGCTGTCTCCCTTACCGGGGTCGCGCTACGTCTGCCGCATGGGTACTGGCGGCACAGTGTCCGGTGGATCGTAGTGATCATCGGCCTGGGTATGGCCGGGATGTGGGCCGTGGCCACCGGGCTTGTGTGGGCCTTCACCGATATGCCCTTCCTGGTTGCGCTGGCGGTCGGGGCGATCATCACGCCGACCGATCCGGTCGTATCGACGCCGATCGTGACGGGTGACATTGCGACGGAGCAGATCCCGGCGCGCGTCCGGCAGGATATCTCCTCCGAGAGCGGGCTCAACGACGGCATGGCGTTCCTCTTCGTCATCCTCCCCGTCCTGCTCCTGACGTCGTCGTCAACCGGGCACGCCTGGCGCGAGTGGCTGGTCGGCGGCCTGCTCCGTGAGATCGTTGGCGCATGTCTCGGGGGCGTCGTCATCGGCTACCTTGTCGGCACGCTATGCCGCTGGGTGTTAGCGCGTGACCTGATGGAAGAGACGGCGTACTCCGGTTTTGTGATCGCCATGGCGTTGTTCACCCTGGGTGCGTTCCGGATACTCGGCGTCAACGCGATTCTCGGCGTCTTTATCGCGGCGGCGGTCTTTGGCCAGGTCATCGCGCAGGATAGTGAAACCGATGAAGACCGGGAGAGCGAGATCATCAGCCGGTTCTTCACGATCCCGGTCTTCATCCTGCTTGGCATGGCGCTTCCACTCGACGCCTGGGCCAGCATGGGCCCGACGGTGGCCCTGGCCATGGCCGCTGCCCTGATTCTCCGGCGAGTCATCGTCGTCTGGCTGCTGCGCCCCTTGCTCGCACCAGTGCACAGCCGCGCCGAGACGGCGTTCCTGGGTTGGTTCGCGGCCGTAGGCGTGTCCGCCCTGTACTATGCGCTGTTCGTGGAACGGGAGACGGGCCGCAGTGACGTTTTTACGCACGTGACGCTCGTGATCACCCTCTCCCTCGTCATTCACGGCATCACGGCGACGCCGTTCGGGGCATGGCTCAAGCGGCAAGGCGAGGGGGCTCGTTCACGTCAGTCGTGATCATGCGCAGTTCATGTCATGGCCAGGGGCGGTCGAGGTCACCCGTGATGTAACGGCGATATGCCTTTCGTGTCCAAAGGGCTGGGCTGGAATGCCCGATCCCGTGAGTGAGAGGGTCCGATGACGCTCGGTTGACCGGCGCGCATCGCGGACACCTCCTGCACGACTAACCGGACCGCCAGGGTGATCACGAGCGCGCTGACCGCGACCTGCACAGTGCCCTCCGCTCCCGCCGAACCGGAGACGATGTTGTAGGTGCCGTGCCAGACGGCGACAATCAGGATGCTGCCCCCTGACCGGTTGAAGAGCCACGTCAACACCACCGCTCCACAGGCCATGCCGATGAAGAATCCGGCCAGCGTCGCCGGACCGTAGTCCGTGAATCCGCTGACGAAGAAGAACACCGGCGCATGCCACGCCGCCCACAGCACGGCGAGGACGAGTGTCGCGGCCAGCGGCGGCATGCGCCGTTGGAGGTGCGGGATTGCGAAGCCGCGCCACCCTGTCTCCTCGCCGAACCCGTTGAGGAGCGTCACGAGCAGCCACGTCCCGGCAACGCCGATCGCCGGGAACCCATTCATCTCGTCGAACGCGTTCCAATCCGGCCAGTTGCCGTCCACTACGCGTGCGAGCGGGATCGTGACGAGGTAGAAGAGAAGGGGGCTGAACGCGGTGAGCCACCATCGTGGTGCCACGCGCCAGCGGGTCATCCGGGCAGCGAGGTCACGCAACCCGGGCCGACCCTCTGTGAGCCACGTGGCCAGCAGCGCCGCGAGCATCGGCCCCAGCAGACCCGGCACATGGCTTGGCCAGGCGTCTCCGCGTTGCACCGTCTCGCCCAGCATCGCGAGGGGAATCCAGGCGCCCCATGTGATCACGTAGGCGAGGGCGAAGAAGAGCGCGGTTGGCGTGATCCCGCTGATGCGTAGTGCCCGGCGGCCTTGCGCGATCATCGCTTCGGCGTGCCCCTCGCCTGGTTCCGCCCGGCGAGCGCGGCGGCGCCGATCAGGAAGCCGAACGCATACCAATTGCTGTGTCGCTTCGCGTCGAAGATCGGCCGACCCTTCAACTTCCCGAACGCGTGCGCGATCAGGACGAGCCACGCCGTCATCCCGTTCCAGAAGCCCCAAAGCATGTCTTTCCACCACATCGCGTGTCCTTTCTATGGTTGTTCCGCCCGGATACGTTGCCGGCACGATGACGTCGAGCAGGATACGGTGCAGGTCGTCGGCGTGCTCCAGCGCGACGGCGTGGCCACCGTCCTCGAACGTGTAGACCTCGACCGCCGGGGCCTGGAGCGTATTGAGCCATTCGAAGAGCAGGTCGCGCCGGCCGCGCAGCTCGTGCTCGCCGTCGAAGACGTAGATCGGCACGGCCAGCGCCGGCACATCCTCGCGGAAGTCGATGCCCTGCAGTTGCGGGTAGAGCACGTCGGCCGTGTCGACCAGTCCGCGGAAGAGGTTCGTCTTGTCGATGGGGCTGTATTCGCTGCCCATCACGCCCCAGAAGCCGACGTCCGCTGACTCCAGTCGCTCGACCGCGGCCTGTGGCGGGTCATAGTCGCTCTCGATCCGCCCGTAGTTCGCCACCACGACCCCATAGGCCCAAACGTCCGCGTAGGGCGGCGGTCCGAACCCGCGGAGCTGCGAGGCGAGGTCGGCGTCATGCTCGTCGGCCCATGCCAGCATGTCGTCGTAGATGATCCGGTCCGTCTCGAGCTGGCTGACCATCTGGCCGCTGCCGATGACCGCGTAGAACAGCTCCGGGTGCGCCTGCGCGGTGAGGACGGCCAGCGTGGACCCCCACGACTCGCCGAGCACGTAGATCTTCTCCTCATCGAAGCGCTCACGCAGGTAGTTCGTGACTTCGACGGCGTCGGTGACGACCCGGTCAAGCGTGATCGACTCGCGGTCGAACGATGCGTAGGAGAGGCCGTTGCCACGCTGGTCCCAGAGCGCGATCGTGAAATCGGCCTCCAGCGGCTGGAGCAGCGCGCGGGAGAGGGCGAGGTCGCTCTGCCCCGGCCCGCCGCTGACGTAGAGCAGCACCGGGTTATCCGGGTTCGCGCCGCGCAGCTCGATCCACTGTGCGTTGCCGCCGATCTCCACGCGCACCAGCTCGCTGATGCTGCCCGCTATCTCCCGACCGTCCGCCCCGAGCACGGCAGGCACGCTCGGCGGGATCGCGATCCAGAACGCGAGGGCGACCATGGCGATGGTCGACAAGCCGGCGAACCCGCGCCGGATGGCGAAGCCGGATCCACGATGCCGGGTGACCGTGCCCGCGAACCGCTCGGCGAGCGCCTTGCCCCAGAGCACACCGAGTAGCGTCGGCCCGAGCGCGAGCGCATACGTGACGCCGCGCCCGGTGAGGAACGCGATGATGCCGAAGGTCGTGGTCAGGTTCGGCATGCCGACGGTCGCTCCGGCCTCGCCGATCCGCCCCAGCTCGTACGCGACGGCGAAGGTGGCTGGCGCGAGGAGCATGCCCCACCGCGAGCGGAGGATGAATCCGGCCGCGACGCCGGTCAGCATCCCGAGGGTCATCAGGAGCAGCGCCTGAGCGGTTGTCACTGGGCCACGCGGCATGATCACCGCCGCGATCAGGGCCGTAGTGACCGCCGCGCCGGCCGCCGCGGCGAGCCGCGTGCCGGTGTGCGTCCAGAGTCGCTGGAGGATGGCGCCGAGTGAGCGGGGCGGAAGCGCGTGCGGGGACGGATGGGAACGCGTGAGCATCGGGTCGCTCCTTCCGAAAGCATGGTGGCGTGGAGGCGCGGTATGGACCTGGTGCCATTCTGGCGGGACGAGCGTGACGATGTCGCAACAGGGAGCACGGCACCGTCACAAACCCGCGTCAGTTTTCGGCGCCAGCGCGAGGGCGCGACTACGGGATCGCAACGAATCCCGGCTTCGCGACGTTGACACAACGCACCGGCGTCGTCAGGATGACGATATCCGGGTCACCGTCGATGAGTCGGATCTCCCAGGGAGCACAACATCATGACAGCCATCCCCCCATGTGTGTTCCGGACGAATCGCCCCGGGGCCATCTAGCCCCAACCGCATTTCCTCCGTTGCACACCTCACACCCTTCGCCTGACCGGGCTTGCCGGCAGGTGGTCCTTGTGCTGCGTTCCTGACGCAACGGAGATGCGATCTGCATGTTCACGATGTTCCTGCGGCGGCTGCGACGGCCTGTCGCTCCTGTCCCGGCCTATCTGCTCTTGCGGGGTGGGTCGGACTTCCTCTTTACGCTTGTCTTCACGCTCAACCTCGTCTACCAGGCGACGATCGTCGGCCTCAGCCCGATGCAGCTCGTCCTCGTCGGAACCTTGCTGGAGGCGGTGTGCTTCCTGTTCGAGATCCCGACCGGCATCGTCGCCGACCTCTACAGCCGGCGCCTGTCGGTCCTGATCGGGATGTTCCTGGTCGGCGCCGGGTTCATCGTCGAGGGATCGATCCCGACCTTCGCGGCGGTGCTCGCCTGCCAGGTGCTGTGGGGCATTGGCGCGACCTTCCTGAGTGGCGCGGTCGAGGCCTGGATCACGGACGAAGTCGGCGATGAGCGCGTCGGCCAGGTTTTCCTGCGGGGGACGCAGGTTGGTCTTGTCGGCACGATGGCCGGCATCCTTGGCGCCGTGGCCCTCGGCTGGTCGTCGGTCCAGGTCCCCGTGGTCGCCGGAGGGGTCGGCTTCATCCTGCTCGGCACCGTCCTCACCCTCATCATGCCGGAGCACGGCTTCACCCCTGTGCCCCGCAGTGGGGACGGCCCCCTTGCCGACCTTCTTTCCACGTTCCGCGGTGGCGTCGCCGTGGCGCGAGGGCGGCCGGTGGTCCGGCGGCTCTTCGCGGTCACGCTCTTTGTCGGCCTCTCCAGCGAGGCGTTCGACCGGCTGTGGACGGTGCATGTCCTCGAGAACCTGGATCGTCCCGCGACCTTCGCGAACGTCGCCCTCTGGTTCGGCGCCATTCACATGGTCGGGACGCTCATCGGTCTCGCGGCGACCGAGCTGACGCGGCGGCTCCATCCCGAGTCGCTGACGGCAGGCGCCCCGGTACGGCTGCTGATGACCCTGGCGGGTCTCAAGGTGCTCGCCACCGTCGGGTTCGCGTTGTCACCCGTCACGTGGATCGCCCTGCCGATGCTCTGGTCGCGAGGCATTGCCGATACCGTCGCCGGGCCCGTCCAGGCAGCGTGGATGAACCGCCACCTTGAGGCGGGCCTGCGCGCGACCGTGCTTTCGATGGAAGGACAGCTCAACGCCGTCGGCCAGATTGCCGGAGGTCCACCGCTCGGCGCGATCGGGAATCGCGTGTCTGTTCGTGGCGCCCTGGTCGCGTCGGCGCTCGTCTACGCGCCGGTTATCCCGATCCTCAGCCGCCTGGCGCCGGCCCGTGAGGTTCCGCTCATTCCGGCGGAACGCCCCTGACACATCGAAGGGGCGACCAGCTGAAACTGGCCGCCCCTACTCATTGCTCTGGTTGTCGGTGCTGTGCGCTACAGTCCGACCTTCGCCCGGAGATCCTCGAAGTTCTCGAAACGGCTGGTGTCGACGCTACGCACCTTGTCGATGACCGGGCCGGGCACGCCCTTCTGCTCCAGCTGGCGCAGGACCTCGTCCTTGCTGGCCGGGAAATCGATATCCTTCAGCTGGTCGGCGACACCCGAGTTCATCAGGTCGTTGGCCTTGTTCTTGAACATATCCATAGTCAGTACCTCCTTGTGGTGCGGAATGCCGCACGCCGTTCTCCGGCGCACGGGGCATGCCATGCTCCTACCCGGCGGGCGTGGCCCCGTCCGACGTCAGCGGGATGATCGTGCCGCCGGTTGGCAAGAGCAGGAACAGTGAACCGTCGCCTGCCCACTGCAGCGTTGGCGTCAGGCCGTTCACGTTGCGCGGTGTGCCGCCGGAAGGCGTGTAGGTGACAGACGAGACCATGTCGAACCCGCCGGAGGCGTCCAGCACCGAGACGCCCATCTCGCCGCCCTTCACGCGCCACAGGAAGGCGACCGCGCCATCCGGCCCGATGACCGGCGGGGCGAGCAGGCGCGCGCCGTCCGGCAGGTCAATGCCGGGCACGTCCGTCCACGGCATGGCTGTGCCCGATGCGATGTCGAGCCGGAAGAAGACCGGCGTGTCCACCGACCATAGGCCCTCGTTGAAGTCCAGCCGGGACCATACAGACGCCACCGCACCGTCGTCTGAGACGTTCGCGAGCACCGGATCGGGGATCGGCCCGGCGCTGGAACCGTCAACGAGCGTGGTGAGCGTGCCGTCGGTCCCGAGCAAGCTGATCGCATTGCCCGTGTTGGCCGGGTCTGGATGGCGTGTCGTGAGCAGGACGCTGCCGTCCTCGCGCCAGGCCATTGGGCCGGCAACGGCAAGCGGCGCGACGTCGTCCAGCGTGGCGAGCGTCTCTGGCGTGCCACCTTCGCGGGGATCGTCATCAGCGTGACGCCCGGCGCGCCGGCATCGCCCCACATCGTCCGCGCGACAACAGCGACGTCCCGTCCGGGGACCATGCCGGGTAGACGTCGATCGCGACCGGCATCTCTTGCGGCGAGAGGAAGCCCACGCTGTCCGCGCCGCTGTCGTCGGTGAGATCTCGCAGCGTGCCGCTCGTGACGTCGAAGAGATAGATATCGCTGTCGACCAGGCGGCTGGACGAACCGAGCGAGAAGGCGACCGCCGAGCCGTCCGGCGCCCAGGTCACCGAGCGTGCCTCCACCGGCGCGGGGAGATCGCCGTCGCAGGGTGCCTCTCCGGTGGTGCGGTCCAAACGCAGAACCGTGCGCCGTCCGCGTCCACCCCGGCGAGCCGGGTTCCGTCCGGCGAGACCGCCAGAGGGAACCCG
>CAVUJR010000041.1:0-74181 GCA_963741805.1 uncultured Chloroflexia bacterium | reverse complement strand
ACGGGTAAACCGGGTTGAGGCGCAACGCATTGTAAGTTGGTAATGGAGCACGCTCGCAATCGATCGAATGAATCCTTGGGGGTAGTGACTCTGGGCTCGACTTCAGCGAGATGTCGTCGAGGATGAGATCAGACAGGCTCGTATGCTCGATCAGTCACGCGAAGTCTTTTTTCTCCCACAAACGGGACCCGTTTTTCGTGAAAGCTCTGGAACAGGTCCAGGGTGACGAACGGGACGTCATGATGATTGGTATCGGCTTCGGAAAGCTCGCAAGGTGTCTTGTCTCACAACTTCGGCCCGATCAATCGGGATGGTGGAGAGCGTCGACTCAACGTGCTTGTTACACGAGCTCGTCACGAAGTTGTTGTCGTTTCCTCGATCCGAGCGAGCGACATCGATCTTTCGAGAACTCAGAAGCTCGGCCCCAGGCTCCTCAAGGCATATCTGGATTTTGCTGAGAGAGGAAGGCAGACGCTCGAGTCACAGACCTCAGGTGGTGATGGGGACTATGAGTCGCCGTTTGAAGCTTCGGTTGGAGAGGCGCTTGAAAGGGCAGGTTACACAGTCCATCGACAGGTTGGAGCATCCAAGTTCCGTATTGATCTCGCTATTGTTCATCCGGAACAGCCCGGAAAGTATCTTCTCGGGATTGAATGCGATGGCGCGACGTACCATCAATCAAAGACCGCGCGAGATCGGGATCGCCTCAGGCAGGAGGTCCTTGAAGGGCTGGGCTGGACTATCCACCGAGTATGGTCCACCGAGTGGATTCGTTATCCAGAACGGGAACTCAATCAAATCGTCGAGAGAATTGCCGAGCTCATTGAGATAGGCAACCACGAACATCAGGTTGGCTCTGGTAACCGCAGTGATCATGACTTTGATGCTGTAGGGCTCCGGGACGAGAAAAGAAAACAATCTCCCGACAACGTAGATTCAGTGGCAGGCCATAGTGTGGTTGATGCGAGTTTTCAGTCTCACTCAGCAGAGACATATAGAACAGCGGATGTCACAGTGGTCAACTATGGTGACATCCTGAACGCTCCTTTGTCGGCTGTGACTCGCGCCGCTGTTGAGTGTGTCAATGTGGAGGGACCTATCCATAAGGAGGTACTTGCTCGACGAATCGTGAACGCTTGGGGGCATCAGCGTACCGGGAGCAGAATTGCCTCTCGGATGAATCAAGCTATCCTTATTGCGGTGAAAGCGCATCAAATTGAGATAAAGGGTGACTTTCTTCGTTCTACAACGAACCTCAACCCTAGACCGCGCGCCGCGGACGAGTTCGGTAGCCTCCGCGACATCAAACACATTGCAGAAGATGAACTTCTGGAAGGAATGAGTGAAGTTCTAAGACGGGCATTCTCATTGACAGAGGAAGAAGTCATTCTCCACACGACTCGATTCTTTGGATACCAACGTACAGGCGCTGATATAAGCAGGCAGTTGCGCGAAGTATTGTCTCACGGGATTGAGAGAGGGGTTTTCGAGTTGCGTGGGGCCCGTTATGCGATGACCAAGGATTGACACTCCGCCCGCTACAGGCAATCGCAGAGACGCGGCCAAGTTGAGTCTTAGAATTCTGCGCCTGACATCGATTTCCTAAGCTGAATTCGGTTAGGCGTGTCCTACACATCAAGACAAAATGTCCGCTCGCTAGAGCAGCGTTCGATGGAGGTACTCGCGTAGGGGCGGTCGGCCGACGGCTCGCCGCCAATCGACCGGAGGTCGATAACGCGCAGAAATTGTGAGAACCGCTTTAGTTGCCAGCGAAGTCTTGGCCCAACGCCGGTAGAATCGGACGCTCCTCGTTGCCGCCGATGCTGTGACGGATGCTGCGCAGGTCGTCCTGCACGCTGTTCAGGTCGTCGCGCAGGCCCTCGTAGCGGTCCTGCGACGAGCGCACGAAGCGGGTGTACGGCGAGATCGCGTCGGCGATGCGCCCGACCGAGCGGTTCAGCTCGTTCTCGAACGCCTCGCGCATCACCACCATCAGGCGATCTTCCAGCTCGGACGAGCGACGATGGAAATCCTCCTTCGCCTGCCGCCGCTTGATGGGGAGGACGAAGAGACCGATCCCGGCGAGCACGCTGGCCGCGAGGATACCGGTGATGTCGACCGCGGCTGTGCTCGCCGCCGCGACGACCAGCGCCCCGAGCCCGACCGCGCCGGCTTCCGCCACCGCGACGGCGGCGACGGCATTGCGCACGCTGATCGAGATCTCGCGCGCGTGCTTGTCGGCGTCGTAGCGATCGACCTCCTCCTGCGCGCGCCGCGAGACCGACTCCAGCAGCGCCCGGCGGTCGTAGCGGAACTGCCCGCCGACGTCACCGATCAGCTCGTCGGCGTACTTGTTCAGTCGCCGCCGGTCGACGTACTCGTTGACCGCCTCCCAGACGCGCAGGTCCTGCTCGACCATCCAGTCGATCAGCTCGTCGATCGTCTGGTCGATCGCGCGCTCGGTGTCGCCGACGACCTTCCGCTCGAACTCGCCACGGATCTTGTCGGAGTTCATCAGGTCGAAGACGCGGCCGATGCGGATCGTCTCATCGAAAAACTCGTCGCCGCGCACGTTCATGCGGTGGATGATGTTCTCCACGCGCGTGAGGTGGTAGGCGAACTGTCGGCGCATGTCGTCCTTGTAGAGGGCAAGCTGGCGCTCGATGTTGTCGATGGTCGCGAGATCCTCGTCCAGCACCTTCAGGCGGTCCTCGGTCAGCCCGAGATAGCGGTCGGCGAGGTGGTCCGAGATGCCGAGCGGGTTCAGCAGCTTCAGGCGGATGCGGCCCTCCTCGTCGAGGGTCTCGATGACGAAGTCCTCCAGCGCCTCGAAGCGGCTGGCGGTCCACATCCGGTCGCGCTCGGCCGGGTTGCGCTCGCCCATCTGCTTCGCCTGCTGCGCGAGCAGGGCGGAGATGGGGAAGACCTCCGGCGTGAAGCCCAGCAGGCGCTGGATGCTGTCCCGCACGAAGGCGACGACCTGCTGCTTCGAGTCCTCGTCGCGCAGCAGGTCGATCTTGTTCAGGATGATGACGATCTTCTTGCCCCACTCGCGGATCTCGGACATGAACTCGCGCTCGCTCTCGGTGAACGGGCGGTCGGCCGAGGTGACGAACAGGACGAGATCGGAGCGCGGCACGAAGCTCTGCGTCAGCGCTTCATGCTCGCGGATAATCGCGTTCGTGCCGGGGGTATCGACGACGGTGATCTCTTTCAGGAACTCTGCCGGGAAGGTGCGCTGGATGATGCCGTCCGGCAGCATCGTCTCGGTCTGCTCGGGGCCATGCCGCAGGAGGTTGATCACCGCCGTCGTCGGGGTGACGCCTTCCGGCATCACCTCGGTGCCGACGAGGGCGTTGATGAAGGCGGATTTGCCGGAGTTGAACTCGCCCACGATCACGAGCAGGAAGAGCTCACCGAGCTGGTGCGCGGCGTGGCGGAGCGAATCGAGATCCTCGGTCGACGCCGGGAAGGCCTCCAGGGCCGCCGTCAGGCGCGCGATGATCTCCTGCTCCCGCTGGAGCAGCTCCTGGTGGCGCTCGGTGAGGATGACTTTCTGGTCGGCCTCACCGCGCTCGTTGCCACGGATTCGGAAGACACCACGCATCTGCGTTCACTCCTGGTGACCCGGGACAGTCCGCCCGGGCACTGCGCGATGATGACGACGGGACGCCGGCGGCTCCCACTGGAAAAGGGTACTACCGTCGCCACCCCGGTCGCGATCTTCGTGCCGCCACGCCGGGGCGCGCGATGGTATCGCGTACAATTCCGCCGTGGACGACCCTCGTGTCTGCCGCGCCGTCCTTTGCGCCTGCCGCCCGAAAGACATCGACATGATAGGCAATGCTACTGCAAAGATCTTCACCCGGAAGGACCGGAGCCGTCCGCTTGCGCTCGTCGTGAACGACACGCAGGAAATCCTCGACCTGTTCCGGGACATCCTGAACGAGGAAGGCTTCGACGCCGTGCTCTCGTCCTACGCCCCGCGTGAGCTGGACACGGTCATCGAGATCGATCCGGATGTCGTGATCCTTGACTTCATGATCGGTGAGGAGGCGCACGGCTGGCAGCTGCTCCAGAAGATGAAGATGCACCGCGACACCTCCTCCATTCCCTGCGTGGTCTGCACTGGCGCGGTCCAGCTCATCCGCGAGCTGGAAGGGCACCTGATGTCGAAGAACGTCGGCGTCGTGCTCAAGCCCTTCGATATCGATGATTTGATGACGACCGTGCGCTCCGCCATGGAGCTGACCCTGAGCGCCGCCTCGACCGTTGCGCTTGAGAGCAAGGACTAGAGCGGGAACCGTTCGCGGCACACCATCGTTCTCCATACCAAAGGCGACAACAGGCCCCCTGCTGACCCACCAGTCGAGGTGCGTGGCCTGTTCATGGCGTAATCCGGATCGAGGCGCGGTGCACCAGCGTTCTTGTTCTCGGTGGTTATGGAAGGCAAGGCATGCAGCGCATTCTGGCTCTCCGGTTCCTGACGATGGCCCTCATGGCCCTTTCCCTGGTCGTGCCGTTCGGCGCCACTGGCCGCGCCCTCGCGCAGGAAAGTGGCCTGCAGGGCGACAGCGGCTACGTCAGCCCGCAGTTCGGCTACTCCGTGACCTGGGACGCTGACTGGGAAGCCCGCGCGCGTGACGTGATCTCGAACCCGGGCGGCTACGATACCCTGACGCTCCGCAGCGACCTCGGTACCCTTTGGATCCAGGGGCAGGGTGATTCGGAGAGCGCCGCCAGCGCCGTCGAGCGCCGCATCTCCATCGAGGGCAACCCGGAGGACGTCGTCTCCGAGAACCTCGATGGCGACGTGCCAACCGTCCAGATGCTCGTCGGGCGCAACAAGGTCCTGATCGAGGGCTACACCCTCGACGGCATTGACGCCGTGGTCGTGGTCGTCCTCTCCGCCCGCGAGCGCAACTTCGACGACGCCCTCGCCTCCGTGCATGACCAGGTCCGCTTCAACGACGACACGATCCTCTCCGGCGTCACGATTGACGAGACCGATGACGGCCAGCCGACCGACCTGACGACACAGGAACCGGTCACCGTCACCACCGAGGCCGAGACCCCGGAGCCGGAGCGGCCGACCGAGGAGCCCACCGAAGCGGCGACGGAAGCAGTTGAGACACCGACCGGGGAGGTCGCCTCCAACATCCAGGACGGCGTCTTCACCAGCCAGCTCTACGACTACAGCTTCTCCTTCGACGATCGCTTCTGGGAGGTCGACGACGAGCTCGCCTCTGACGTCACCGATGGCGTCCTGCTCTTCAGCGACACCGGTTCGCTGACCGTCTGGTCGTGGGACGCCTATGGCGCCGACGCGGAAGCCTGCCTTGCCGGAGAGGGTGACTACTACGGCAATGAGGACGCGACCATCACCGACTGGCAGCTTGCCGAGGACGCCAACGGCGACCCGCTCGAGGGCCAGGGTGACGGCTATGCGTGGGGCGTCTTCACGCTGACCTACACGAACGAGAGCGGTGACGCGATCGACCTCGTCGACTACATCGAGTGCCGCGCGATCCCGGGCGACGATGCGGTGGTGATCGCCTTCGCCAGCACCACCCCGGAGATGTACCCGGATCATCTCGAGAATGTGCTGGATGTGATCGACACGATCGAGATCGAGGGTGAGCGCCTGGTCGAGGAGCCGGCGCAGACGCCGGAGCCGGAAGAGACCCCGACCGACGAGGCCCAGCCCACCGAAGAGCCGCTTCCGACGGAGGCGCCGCAAACGGGCCTGTCCGGGTCGCTCTTCACCAGCCCGACCTACGGCTTCACGATCGACATCCCGTCACAGTGGCGGATCGACGACGAGGACCTCTCGGGCGGCGATGAGAAGCTGGACCTCTCCAACGGCAGTGAGCGAGGTCACCATCTGGGCGACGGATGCGTATCAGGAAGGCGATCTGGCCGGCTGCGTCGACTTCGCCGCCGATGAGTCTGGCCTGGACCTGGAGATCGACATCAACGCCGACGGCGAGCCCTTCCGCAACGAGGGCCGCATGGAGGCCTACGCGAACTTCACCTACACCGACGACAACGGCGACCGGATGATGCACTTCGTTTCGTGCCGCCACATCGTCGAGGGTGAGTCGGTGCTGATCATCTCGCAGGATGTGCCGTACGACGAGTTCGCCAACCAGCGCAAGTACCGCGCGGACCTCGAGGACTCCATCACCATCCCCGGCCAGTAGACCTTCTCCCTCGCAACCCCGGACATGAGATCCGGGGTTGCGTCCATCTCCCCGGGCGCCTGCCGCCAGTCGCCTCGGGTTGGAGAAGCGCCGCCGCGCTCCGGATTACCCGGGGAGCGGCGGCCGATGAACATCCGACCCGCTCCCGTCCTCCGGTGACCACACAGACTGGATGCGTACAGCCGGCCCTTGTGGCCGGCTCTTTTGTGGCGCGGAGACGGACTGCTTCCGCCTTGAGTTGGTGCCGTTTCCGTTATCGACGTTTGACGTGGCGGAGATGGTCTGCGCGTCAATGCCTCGGTCACCAGGGCGATGAGGCTCCTCGCCCCCTTCCTGCACGCCAATCACGCCCTGAAAAACGACCCCATTGGTCGGGATTCGACCCCGCTCGGTACACTATCCTTTGAGAAAGGTACGTTCCATCGGCGTGAACGCGCCGTCCCCGGTCGCGTCGCCGATCATCCCCACCGAAAGGCTCAGGGCTCTTCATGTCGGACAACGGTATGGCAACACTCACGCAGGATCAGGTGCAGGGCGCGCTTGGCCAGGTGATGGATCCGGCGACGGGCCGCCGGATCAGCGAGATCAAGACAGTAACCGGCGTTGCGGTGGACGGCTCCACCGTGCACGTCAACGTCGATTCCCTCAGCCCGCTCGACGTCCACCGCGAGAAGCTGGAGCGCGACATCCGCGCCGCGCTCGGCACGGTGCCCGGCGTCGGCAACGTCATCGTCGACATGCGCTCGAAGGTGCGAGCCAGCGGCAGCGGCCGCTCCGATGCGCAGCCGATCCCGGGCGTCAAGAACGTGATCGCTGTCGCCTCTGGCAAGGGTGGCGTCGGCAAGAGCACCGTCGCGGTAAACCTCGCCGTCTCGCTGGCCAAGGCCGGCGCGAAGGTCGGCCTGCTGGACGCCGACGTCTACGGCCCGAGCACGCCGCTGATGATGGGCGTCAACGAGCGCCCGCTGATGCGCGACAACAAGATCGTCCCGCTGGAGGCGCACGGCGTTCGGCTGATGAGCATCGGCTTCATCCTCGACCCGACGAAGGCGCTCATCTGGCGCGGTCCGCTGGTCGCCCAGCTCATCAACCAGTTCCTGAACGATGTGCATTGGGAGGATCTCGACTACCTCGTGCTGGACCTTCCGCCGGGAACCGGCGATGTCCAGCTGACGCTCGTCCAAAAAATCCCGATCTCCGGCGCGATCATCGTCACGACGCCGCAGGAGGTCGCCCTGGCCGACGCGGTGAAGGGGCTGAAGATGTTCCAGGAGGTGAAGACGCCGATCCTGGGCATCGTCGAGAACATGAGCTGGTTCCAGCCGCCGGCATCGACCGAGAAGTATCACATCTTCGGCGAGGGTGGCGGCGAGCGTACGGCGACGGAGAACAACGTCGAGCTGCTGGCGCAGATCCCGATCGAGATGGAGATCCGCGAGGGCGGCGACATCGGCCAGCCGATGTCGGTCTCGCATCCGGATTCGACCACCGCGCGGGCGTTCATGGGCCTCGCCGAGAAGGTCGCGACCCAGCTCGCCGCGCAGGCCCTCGCCAAGCCGCGCAAGCCAACGATCATGCTGAAGACGGTTTAGCCCACGCTTTGTCCAGGAATATTCAAGACAGTTCGCCTGGTATGAAGCTTCTTCATGCCGGGCGAACTGTCTTCTCTGATGTGGCGCTTATCCGCTTCTTTTATTTCCCTATCTGCACGGGCTATTGATCGTTCGCGTGCCCCTTGGGCAACGCGCCATTGCGTGAGTGGCGGTATGTCTTTTACGCTCCATTCAAGGCTGCATTGACGGCTATGAATGGAGATCATCATCACGCCCAAAAACACATTCGGATCTGGTCGTTGATCTCCGTGTTACGGTGATTCGTAACATACCACGCATCGGGGGCCGATCGTCGTGTAGCGAGGAAGGGCACCGGCTGATGCCCCGGAAGTACAAGAACCGGGATACCGAACGCTTCGCGGAATGGTGAGCACATCCGGCGGTCTTCAGGGGGTTCCCCGGCAGCGAGGATATATCGCTCTTGATCGTCTTGAGGCAGCGACGCAGGTGTACGACCTGCGGAGCCCTCCCGGAAATCGCTTCGAAGCCCTTCGCGGCGACCGGCAGGGGCAGTACAGCATCCGGATCAACGACCAGTGGCGTGTGTGCTTTGAGTGGTCCGACGAGCAGGGTGAAGCGGTGAACATCGAGATCACGGATTATCACTAGGGCTGTGAATCCAGAGAGGGGCAAACGGATGCCACGACCGCCGATTCATCCCGGAGAGCATCTGCGCATCGATCTCGAAGAGCTCGGCATGTCCCAGGCGGCTCTCGCCCGCGCGCTGCATGTGCCGCGGAACCGCATCTCGCAGATCATCAGTGGTGAGCGTGGGATTACCGCGGATACCGCATTGCGGCTCGCGCCGCTGGATGGGGACAACGCCGGAGTACTGGCTCAATCTGCAGGCGATGTACGACTTGCGGGAGGCGGAGCAAGAAGCCGGTGAGCGAATCCGCGAGGAGATCGCCCCGCTCGCTGCGCATTCTGCGGCGTAAGCCCTCGGTAGTCTCTCAGAAGCCCTACAGGTCGGCCCCGCTTGGAACCTTCTTCGGCTGGGCCGTCCGCGTGCGTGTTGGGCAATCGACTTTTGCTCACAGGTGTCCAGCGTACTCCTGCATGATCCGCCCCAATTGGTCCTGGCCAGGGCACACCGTACCGCGCTGCCAGCACCGTACATACGTCGACGCCCGTCTCGACAATCTCCCGGAATGCCGAAACCTGCGATGCCGGGTCCCGTTCGGGGATGCACCGGTCCAGTTGCTCGCGGCGCTGATGCGCCGATCACATGCTCGATGCCCGACGCCGCGTCCGACGCCGCCCATCGATACGACGCCTCCAGCCTCCAGTCGCAGCAGCGCGCAGAGGTTGCCGGTCAGGACGGTCGAGATATTCCATCGGGTATCCCACCCAATGCCGCGCTGCATCTTGGACCAGGTTCGATGCACGTAGTACCAGAAGTTTGCGGCGACGCCGGTGAACGTGGAGGCGATGTCGTCCGGCGCGAGCGATTGCCCGACCAGCTGTTCCACCTCAGGGACCAGCGCTGCCTCGCGGTCGAACAGCAGCATATCTTCCACAGACCTTGGCGCGTTCGGCCACGTTGCCAGTGCCGAACGGACGTCGTGAGGATGGTATCCGTAAAGGTGGAGGTCCACCCGAACTGGCGCGGCGTCCGTGGAAAGGACGGCCCATGGCTGTTCGGTGAAGCTAATGAAGCCGAGCAGGACCGTTCCACATTCTCCCAGCCACGTCTCCCAGTTCGCGCCGAAGTCCTCCCAGGCATCCGGACGAATGGACAAGGCAAGGTCGATATCTGACCAGGCATCCTCGCGACCCTCGGACGGCGATCCGTAATCGAGGACCGCGAGCACACGCTCATCCCGACGGCAGTGGTCCAGGATGCACTGCAGCAGCCGGTTGCGGGCTCGGGCCTGATGATCCGGATGTGGTGATGTGGTCATGAAGGGCAGTCCGCGTCGTCCTGATCTGGCAAGGTGTGAAACACATCTCCGCTGATTGTAAAGGGCACGGCGAAAACACCCGGACGGGTGGCGAGGTGCGGCAGCGTGATCCCTGGAATGGCGTCACGGTCACATGCGCATCTCGACACGAATCCCATCCGAAAGGCCCCCGCAATGATGCACGACCGTTTCCCGCGTCGCCCCGTGCCGAGTTCTTGGACCTTGGGTATCACGCTGTTCGCGATCCTGCTGCTTGCCGGACGTGAAGTGGCCATCGTGGCTCAGGAGGCGACTCCGCCCGCCGCGTCGGCGACCGGCTTCATCGAAACGGTCGGCGGCAAGACGACGCGCGAGCTTCCGGCCCCATCTACTACGACACTGATGGCGACACCGTGCGGCAGCCCGCCGCGCTGATCAGGCGATGTACGTGCTCGGCGGCGTCCGGACCATGACGCCCGAGGAGTCTCTCGGGGCCCTGGACGCGATCCGCTACGCGACGCTGGGTGACGCGACCAGGATCCGCGCCTATGTCGACGAGGGGCCGTGCCAGGACGAGGCGTGGTTCGAGGTTGGCCCCGCAGCGACGCCGGTCGCCTCGCCGGTGAGGCGCACCGGCAAGTGGGCCGCCGCTTGATGCGAGGCGTTTCGTACCGCTGGCCTGTAGTCCGGCTCCAGGCGCCGCAGACTAGCTGCGGCGGTACGACAAATCCCCTGCAATGCGACCAACCTTCATCACCCACCACGACGCGAAGGGCGCGAGCAGGGTCGGGACGTCGTCTTAACGCAATGAACTGGCGGGGATGAACAACATCCGGGCCAGCTCACGCATCAGCTTCTCTTGGTTTGTCTGCCGCGGCAGGGCGATGGTGTGCATCGTGTCGCGGTTCGCCACCGGGGACACCTTGGGTGCCGCGGTGGCCCGTAGGCCTCTCGAGAGCGTCGATTACGCATACACTCCTTGCTCATTGGCGCTGTTCCGCAGGAGACGCATCTGCCTCTCCGGGAGCGTTGCCCAGGTCGGTGGCATCATGACAGTTTACGGACTGCCATTGCGCCGGTTGACCGCGTCACAACCGCTCACCTGCGGACGTCCAGTCACCGAGCGAATAGGCGATGGTCGCCGCCGATGTCCACCGTTCCGGTGATGAGGCGATGTACCTTTCCGGGCCGCTGTCCTGGGGTGGTCTCGCGTGCCGACCGTGTGCTGGGGGCGTTCAGTCCACATCGGGAACCTTTCCCGTGCCGGGTCAAAAGTGACGTCTTCCGGCGTTGGTCTGTGGCTGGCGCCCGGTCACCGAGGATGCTTCCCTGCCCTGACATGATGACCTGGCAGTCGTGTCATCCCGGTCGGTCTCCGCGGTAGGACAACCGCCGTTCCCGGGTACTCGCCGGGCATCCCTTCCCGGCGAACGTCCAAATCGTTTCTCCGCCCCGCCTCGCTCGTGGCCTCGATGCTGGTCGCGACGGCCGTATGCCGGCTCCGTTGTGCGACCCTGCTCGCGACCCGTCAGGTCGGCGAACTGGAGATCCGATGACGCCCGAATCGTCGATCGATCATAGCCCTAAGGCGATATGAATGACGGGTTAGCTCCGTTCGATGCTTGGCCGTCGACTGACGATTCGTTAACCTGATCCTAGGGATGGCCTGACCATTTGTCAATACCTGTATGCGGCATATTGTCGACGATTCGGAGCAGTTCGGCGCGCATGCCGTATCGTCGATCTGCGTTGCGTCGCCCGCTCGCAATGGCGTTCGGGCTACCCGAAACGGAGTGTTCGCAGCTCCTGGGCGACGTCCATCGTCCGCCAACCGAGCCCCGTCGGCGCATCGCCCATACCCTTCGCCAGCCCCAAAACGCGGAAACGTCCGAGCCCGGCCGGGTCGATCAGCCGGAACGTCGCCTGCTGCGCCCGGTAGTACTCGGCCAGGTCCGTTTCCGGCTGGTACTGCATCTCGACCAGCCACTCGCCCATACCGAGATGCGTCAGGAACTCGCCTTGCGTCGTCAGCCCGATCTCCCGCATCCCGGCCCCCTGCGCCGCGCGGGAAAGCCAGGTGAAATCGACATGCGCGGTCAGGTCCTGCTCGCCAACGCGGATGAACGGGTCGTCCGTCACCGTGTGCTGGTGATAGCCGCGCACCGTGCCCTCCAGCCGGTGCTCCCGGTAGAGCGTTCGCGCATCGTAGCCGTAGTCGATGACGACCGCGAACCCTCGCGTCAGGTTCTCCGCCACGGAGCCGATCCAGCGCGCCGCCGCCGGGCTCACGTCGAGCTCGGAGCCGTCCGGCATGCTCGCGATCTCCACACCCGCGTCCGTCAGGTAGGCGGGGATGCCGTCGTCGGCCACCTCCGGCGACAGATCGCCCTCCAGGCTGGTGAACGCTCCATCGGCGTCCAGCCCGACACGCAGCTCCCGCAGCTCGTCGCCGCGCACCACGAGGCGATGCACCGGAAGCGCGTCGGCGACCTCGTTCGCCAGCACGATCCCTGGCTCGGGGGTGACCGCGTCCGGGTGCTCGGCGCGGATGTGCGACGCGAAGCCGACGTCCGACATTGCCGCGAGTGCTTCCTCCAGCCGGTGGGTGTTCACGTCGACAAGGCGGTAGTCGAGCGCCTCCAGGACGTCCGGCGCCTTCTCCGCGAGGCCAACCATGATGTCGTAGGCGAGCCCGCCGGACGACGCGCCATGCTCGCGCACGACGAGGCGATGTGGCTGCTCGAGCGCGTCCCAGAAGTCCGCGATCTGCCGCGCGATCGTGAGCCCGAAGAAGGGGTGGAGCTCCGGTGAGGTGATGAAGTCGCCGCCGCGGCCGGGCTTGCGGTGCGGTTGGCGGTAGTAGCCGTGCTCGGGATGGTAGAGCGCGGCGTCCATGAACGCGGCGAAGGTGATCGGTCCCTCGTTGTGAATCCGGCGGCGAAGCAGGGCGATCAGCGCGGCGTTGCCGGGCGATGGCGGGGTCGTGGGCAGGTCGGTCATGAGTGGGTGCTCGGGCGCGGCGCGGCGCCGATTCGGGCCGTGATGCCCATCACGATGATATTCCATCGATGGCACGGGATTTGTACTATGAGCAGGTAGGAGCGACGTGTCCGCCGGTCACAGGCGGGCCACGCGGCGAGCGGGAGGCTGCCCGCTAGCTCACGTAGAAAAGGACATGGCCATGGCCAGGAACAATCGTCATAACACCGCGTTCGTGGTGGGGTCCGTACTTGGGGCCGTGGCTGGCGCCGCGGTCGCGTTGTGGAAGACCCCGTATAGCGGTGAGGAGCTGCGCACGAAACTCGGCGCCTCCGGTGGGCACGAGACCACCGGCACGCAGGCCTACACCGCCACTCCGGCTGCCGGCACGACCACAACCGCGACCGGGGAGCGCTCGATCAAGGACAAGGTGCTCTCCAGCGTCGAGAAGACGCTCGCCCCGGTCGTCGGTGTCGAGCTCGGCAAGACCGCCAAAGGCAGTGGCGCCACGGTGATGGACAGCGGTGAGATCCGCGTCAATACCGGGCAGCCGGGCGTTGCCACGGCCTCCACAGCCGGTGGCGCGGCCGGCACGGACCGCATCACCGGTAACCGCGCCAAGCTGGACGCCGACAAGTGGGCGAAGGCCTACGGTACCTCGGCCACCTCCGCCGAGACGCAGGTCACCCGGCCCAGCACCCCTGTCGCTGAGACAACCACCTCGGCTGAGACAACCACGTCGATGAAGGACGCAGCCGCCAATCCCGAGTACGGCACGACCCTGCTGCGCCACCCGCACGCCTGGACGGACGGGACCGAGAAAGAGACGGCGTCCGGTACAGGTACCGAGCGCATCACTGGTGGCCGGGGCAAGGTCGACGCCGGGAAGTGGGCCGAGGCCTACGGCACGGCGGTGCCCGAGAGCGGCTCCGGGTCCGCCAGCAAGGAGGCCGAGTCGGCCTCGCAGACCGGGCTCGGCTCGAAGCCGGCCTACCCCGGCGACGAGCTCCCCGGTCACCCGCCGGTTGAGCACGAGGCGCCGGACGACAGTATTGCCGATGTTTCCCCGAACGCTGGCGAGCGGGCCGAGGAGTCCGATCTCTCGGTCGAGAACGCCGCCTCCGTCGACGACCTGACCACGCCGCAAGTGCATCGCGTGCCGGACTCACAGAAGGATACCGGTGAGGCGTCGTACCACCCGTTCCCGAAGCTGGGTGGCAAGGAACGATAGGATCGGTCGGTCCCGCCGCGCGATGAGCGGGCGGCGCACGACGACAGACAAGCAGAGGAGAGGCCATTCATGATCAGGAACATGCGCACCGCAGTGAAATTCTTCGTTTACGGGCTGATCGCCGGGCTGATGTTTGCCCCGCGCTCGGGCGCCGAGACCCGCAAGGAGCTGATGGGCTGGTTTAACAGCTCCATCAAGGACATCACCGGCTAGCCGGCACCCGCCAGCATGGCGAGATGACGAAACGCGCGACCGGGAAACGCGGCCATCCGAATCGATGGCCGCGTTTGTCACTGTCCGGCCGGGCGACCGCGCAGGAGCAGTCCCGTGCTACCTATTAGCGATGACAACCGGGGACGTCGTACGCAACCGATCGTGACGTGGTTCCTGATCGCGGCGAATGTGTTGGTCTTCTTCTACCAGTCCAGCCTGGGTGAGATCGCTCACCTGCGCTTCCTTGACGACTGGGCCGTGGTGCCGGCGGAGATCACCGCCGGACAGGCGTACTTCACGCTGGTCACCACCGCGTTCCTCCACGGCTCGTGGTTCCACCTCGGCAGCAACATGCTCTTCCTGTGGATCTTCGGGGATAACGTCGAGGATGTGATGGGCCATGTGAAATACCTGGCGTTCTATCTGTTGACGGCTGTCGCCGCCAGCTTCGCGCAGGTGATGGTCGATCCGGACAGCCGCGTGCCGATGGTCGGTGCCAGTGGCGCCGTGTCCGGCCTGCTCGCCGCCTACATCGTGATGTTTCCGCATGGCAAGATCCGCACGCTCGTCATCTTCGGCATCTTCATCTCGGCGATGATGATCCCGGCCTGGGTGATGATCGGCTACTGGATCCTGCTGCAGGTGATCTCCGGCGTCGGTTCCCTCTCCACCATCGGTGACCAGCAGGGCGGCGTCGCCTTCTTCGCCCATATCGGCGGGTTCGTCGCCGGCCTCGTGCTCGTCTGGTTTTTTCGCGACAAACGGCGGTTGGACGCCCAGCATGCGGCGCGGCAAGGGTACATCGAGGATCGCCGCTGGGGCATGGGCGGGCGCTGATCCTTTCCTTGAATTAGTGAGATGTACACCGGGCTACGCATTGCCGTGGACCGGTTTTCGTGTGCCCGACACCGACCCGCTACGGTCGTATCGGTGCTACAATCCGGCCCGAACGGGACACCGCAAACGATGCAAAGGACCATAGGGCGCGACATGCCGGAAATAGGGAAGAACGTGAAGGACGATGGAGCGCCAGGGCCACTCGCGGGTATCCGCGTGGTGGACCTCACGCGGGTGATGACGGGGCCATACGGCACGATGATGCTCGGCGATCTCGGCGCCGACGTGGTGAAGATCGAGCGGCCGGGCATCGGCGACGACACTCGCCTGTGGGGGCCGCCGTTTGTCGACGGCGAAGCCTCCTATTTCATGAGCGTGAACCGCAACAAGCGGTCGCTCGCGCTCGACCTCAAGAGCGACGCCGGGTGCGAGGTGCTCTGGAAGCTGATCGAGGAGGCCGACGTGCTGGTCGAGAACTTCTCACCGGGCACGATTGACCGCCTCGGCTTCGGCTACGAGGCCGTCGCTGCGCGCAATCCGGCGATCATCTACGCCTCCATTTCCGGGTTCGGCCAGTCCGGCCCATCGCGCAACCGCACCGCCTACGACCTCATCGTGAACGGGATGAGCGGTATGGCCAGCGTCACCGGTGACCCGGAGGGCCCGCCGATGAAGGTCGGCGTCCCGATGGCGGACATCGCCGCCGGGATGTTCACCGCCAACGCCGTCACGACGGCGCTCTTCGCTCGCGAGCGCGACCCCTGGAACCGTGGCCAATACATCGACACCAGCATGCTCGCCGGGCAGATCGCGATGCTGACGTACCAGGCCGGCATCTGGTTCACCACCGGCCAGCGCCCGATGCGCAGCGGCAACCGCCACGCGATCATCACCCCGTACGACACCTTCAGGACGGCGGACGGCTACGTGAACATCGCCGTCGGCAACGACGCGATCTGGGCGCGGTTCTGCAACGTGCTGGGCATGGAGCAGGAGCGTGACGACCCGCGCTTCCGCACGAACGCCGACCGCCTGGAGCACATGGAGCCGCTCTACGAGATCCTCGAGCGCGTGCTGACCCGCTTTACGACCGCCGAGCTCGTGCCGCTGCTCGATTCCGCGTCGGTGCCCTGCGGCCCGATCTACCACGTCGACGAGATCATGGCCGACCCGCAGGTGGAGGATCAGCAACTGGCACGGAAGGTGCCGCACAAGAAGCTGGGCGAGGTAACCGTCACCGGCTTCCCGTACAACTTCCACGGCACCCCGATGGATATGCGCTACGGCCCGCCGCTGCTCGGCGAGCACTCCCGCGAGATCCTGCGCGAGCTCGGGTACGATGAGACTGAGATCGACGGTATGGTCGCCGCCGGCGCCGTCGAGGAACCCGAAGAAGCCCCCGTTTCGTAGTCCCGGACCACGTGTCCGGGACATGGCCCGAAGGGCCATACCGCGCCCATATCGGCCTGCGGCCGATGTCTCGCACACATGGTGCGAGACTACGACAGGACAGCCCATGACCCACATCATCTCCCCCGGCGACGTGAACATCGATGAGGCGAAGATCGAAGCCGCCTGGCAGTCGATCGAGGAGGCGGCCGAACGCCATGAGTTCGGCGGCGCCGTTGCGCTCGTCCAGCGCCATGGCCAGCCGGTGCTGTACCGCGCGACGGGCTGGGCCGTGCGCGAGCCGGAGGAGGAGCGGGCGCCGATGGCCCTCGACACCATCTTCGACCTCGCCTCGCTCACCAAGGTCGTCGCGACGCTGCCGGCCGTCCTCAAGCTGATCGACGCCGGGAAGATCGGGCTCGACCAGCCGGTCGGGGAAATCCTGCCGGAGTTCGGCACGGAGGGCGACAAGGCGGGCATGACGATCCGCCGCCTGCTGCTGCATACCTCCGGCATCGTCGCCTGGCGCGCCGTGTTCCTCACCGGCTTCGGCCCGGAGCACTACATCGCCGATTTCGCGAAAGACCAGCCGCATGCAACGCCGGGCACGCAGGTGGAGTACAGCTGCCTCGGCTTCATCACCCTCGGCGAGGTGGTTCGCCGCCTGACCGGCATGTCGGTCGCCGAATATGCGACGCGCGAGGTCTTCGAGCCGCTCGGTATGACGGACACGATGTTCACCCCGCCGGCGTCGCTGCGCGACCGCATCGCCGCGACCGAGCTTGGCAACAATTTCGAGTCGGACAAGGAGGCCGGCAAGCCGGTCGACGGCGGCTGGCGAAACTACCTCCTGCGTGGCGAGGTGCACGACGGTAACGCCTGGTATGGCTTCCGGGGCCTGAGTGCCAACGCCGGTCTCTTCGGCACCGCGCCGGACCTTGCCCGCTATGGCCAGATGTGGCTAAACGGCGGCGAGCTCGACGGCGTGCGCATCCTGCCGGAGTCGATCGTGGCGGAGGCGACCCGCGAGCAGACCGGTCTCGACGCCCCGAACGACCGGCGCGGGCTCGGCTGGCTGATGGGGCCGCGCCCCGGCGAGGAGGCCCCGAACCACTCGGGCCGTGGCCTCTCCCAGCGGGCGTATGGCCACACCGGCTTCACCGGCACCTCGCTCTGGATGGACCCGGAGCGCGATCTCGTCATCGTCCTGCTCACGAACCGCGTCCACCCGCGCGTGAACCAGGCGTACCTGCCGATCCGTGCCGCCTTTACCGAAACCATCGCGGAGGCCTGCTCATGAGCGAGATCTGTGTCGGACTCATCTCTGGAACCTCCCTCGACGGCATCGATGTCGCCGTCTGCCGCATCGACGGCCACGCGCAGGACGCATCGATCGACCTGCTCGCGTTCGACACCGTCGCCTACCCGGACGCGGTCCGCGCCGAGCTGCTGCGCCTCTACGACGACCAGGAGAACGCCGTCGCCCGCGTCTGTGCCCTGAACGTCGTGGTCGGGGAGGCGTTCGCGGACGCCGCACTGACGGTGCTCGACGGCGCCGGCATCGACGGCGAGTTGGTCGAGGTGATTGGCTCGCACGGCCAGACGATCTGGCACCAGCCGGAGGCCGACCCGGACAACGCCCTGATCGTGCCGTCCACGCTCCAGATCGGGGAGGCGTCGGTGATCGCCGCGAAGGTTGGCGCGCCGGTGATCGCCGACTTCCGCGTCGCCGACATGGCGGTCGGCGGGCAGGGCGCCCCGCTCGCGCCCTATCTCGACTGGGCGATCTTCTCCGACCCGTCGCTGAACCGCTGCGTGCAGAACATCGGCGGCATCGGCAACGTTACCTGGGTGCCGGCCGGCGGCAAGCTGGACGAGGTGATCGCCTTCGACACCGGCCCCGGCAACATGCTGATCGACGCGCTGGTCACACGCCTGACGAACGGCGAGCAAACCTACGACCGCGACGGCGTGATCGGCGCGACGGGCACGGTCGACTATGACCTGCTTGCCGAGTTGATGCGCGATCCGTACCTTGACGAGCAGCCGCCGAAATCGACTGGCCGCGAGTACTACGGCACGGAGATGGTCGAGGAAATCCTCCTCCGGCACCCGCTGGACGCGAACCTGATCGCCACCGCGACCGCCTTCACCGCGCACTCGATCGCGGACCAGTACCAGCGGTTCCTCCCTGGCCAGCCGGATGAGGTCTACGTCAACGGTGGTGGCGCGCGGAACCCGCTCCTGATGCGGATGCTGGCCGACGCGCTCGACGGCCCGACCGTGCGCACCACGGACGAGCTTGGCGTGAACGCGGACGCGAAGGAAGCCATGGCCTTCGCTCTCATGGCCCATGACTCTCTTGCCGGCCACCCGACCAACATCCCCGGCGCGACCGGCGCCACCCGCCCCGTCGTCCTCGGCAAGCTCACGCGGCTGTAGGCGTTATTGCAGGCATATATCGATAGGGACAATAGCGACCCGGGATACGGGTCGCTATTGTATTCCTGTGCCATAGCAACGTGATTTGTGGTGCGTTATTGTACGGAAAGCGCCCTCCGTACAATAGTTCGGTGCCCCGTGATCTTTCGGAGGACAAGCTATCCCATGGGCCAGGAGGTGAGATGGTTCCGGAAAGCACAGGGATGGGTCGATATGTTCGTCAATCACAGGGCTTCAAGGCCTTCATCCCAAACCTGCTGCCACCAGATCCCCCGATTGCTATCGATCGCGGATGCTTCTCGATCTCTCCCGTGCCGACCAGGCGCTTGCCCGGCTTGATGGGGTATCCCTGACGCTGCCCAACCCTGATCTTTTTGTCGCCATGTATGTCCGGCGTGAGGCTGTTGATAGCTCTGCGATCGAAGGCACGCAAAGTACCCTCCAGGATGTCCTTTCATATGAACTGCGCCCAGGAGCTACGGCGCTTCCCGACGATGTAGAGGAAGTCGTGAACTATGTGAGGGCAATGAACTATGGGCTTGAACGGCTCTCCACCTTCCCTCTCTTTGCGGCTTATCCGGGAAATTCATGGAGAACTCTTGACGAATGTGAGAGGTGGCAACAAAGCCCCCGGAGAGTTTCGGCGGACCCAGAACTGGATCGGCGGTGCAGGTGTATCGCTGAACCAGGCAACGTTCGTTCCGCCACCTATGCCCGACATGATGGATGCTCTCTACAATCTCGAGGACTTCCTGCACGAGCGGGACGAGTATCCTGCATTTATTCACGCGGCTATCGTTCATGCCCAGTTTGAGACCATCCATCCGTTCCTTGATGGAAACGGTCGCGTCGGGCGATTGCTGATTACATTCCTGCTCATGCAACAGAAAGTGATCACCCGTCCCATTCTCTATCTCAGTTATCACCTCAAGCGTCACCGGGCTGAATACTACGATCGTCTCAACGCGATTCGTGTCGCCGGGGACTGGGAAGGGTGGGTTCGGTTCTTCCTGCGAGGCGTCTACGAAACCGCGTCTGAAGCAACGGAGACCGCGCAGAGGATCGTGCGACTTCGTGAACGTCATCAGAGGGAGATCGGACACCACGGGTATGGCATGAATGAGGTCAGGTTGATCGATCTGCTATTCCAGCGACCGCTGGTGAACGTTGCGTTGGTACAGCAGGAGTTGGGCGTGGAATCGTTTCAGACCGCCAGCAAGGCGATCGAACGATTGGTGGCCCTTGGATACCTTGAAGAGATAACGGGCAGGAAGCGGGACCGGGTGTTTCAGGTACACGCCGTACGTGAGGCTTTTCGAGAATCCCCCGATCCATGATGAGGAGGACTCACTATACTCAGGTAACTGAATCCCTGTAGAGAAATTCGCTATCGAGATGGCTCTCCATGACTCTGCGACGATCTCTTGGAGCTCTGCTGAAAGGAATTGATATGCATACAATCACCGATCAGGATCGCGTCTTCCTGAAACGCGCCGTCGAGCTCGCGCGTGAGGCGGCAGCCGAGGGCTCCCAGCCCTTCGGCTCCGTCCTCGTCGATGGGAGCGGAGACCACTCTTTTCGAGGATCACAACCGGGCTGTTACCGGCGACCCGACGCAGCACCCGGAGATCGCGATCGCGCGCTGGGCCGCGACGAATGTCGCCCCGGAGGAGCGCGCGGGCTGCACCGTCTACACCTCCGGCGAGCACTGCCCGATGTGCGCCGCCGCGCACGCGCAGGTTGGGCTGGGCCGCATCGTCTACGCCTCCAGCGGCGAGCAGCTGCGGGCGTGGCGGCGTGAGTGGGGCCTGCCAGCAGGAACGGTCGCCCCGCTGCCGATCAACGCCGTCGCCCCCGGCATCCCGGTCGCCGGACCAGACCCCGCGCTAACCGAGGAACTTCGCGAGGTCTTCGCGCGGTGTTGGGATGTCGATCCCGAGCGATGATCGCGGGTCGGCCAGCTCTCGCTTGTTATTTCACCCTGCGTGCCCCATCATCAGGTGTGGCAACACGGGCTTTTGCTCGTTCGTATACGGAATACAGGAGAGCTCACCATGGCGTGGTCAGGAAACCGACGAGATCTCGCGAAGATGACCGGAGCCGGCCGCGATGGCCGGCGCGTTCTGCACGATCCCGGGCATCAACCGCGCCCTCGCGCAGGACGCCTCCCCAGCCGCCGCGACAGATGCGACGGGTACCCTCATCATCGGCAAGTCCGAGGAGGCCGTCGGGTTTGATCCCGGCATGGTGACGGCCGCGTCAAGCCAGGAGCTCATATTCGCCGTCTACGAGACCCTGCTCATCTTCGACGACAATGGCGAGCCGGTCGGCATCCTCGCCGAGTCGTGGGAGCAGACGGACGACACCACCTACGTCTTCACCCTGAAGGACGGCGTGACGTTCCACAACGGCCAGCCGCTGACCGCCGAGGACGTGAAGTTCTCTTTTGAGCGCATCATGGACCCCGAGGGCGGCTCGCCGTGGACCAGCCAGTTCTCGCCTGTCGAGAGCATCGAGGCCACCGACGAGCGCACCGTGACGTTCAATCTCAAGGAGTCGTACGGCCCGTTCCTCGCAACGCTGTCGTCCGTGTACGCGGCGATCCTGCCGAACTCCCCGGACACCGACTTCCAGACCGAGATGATCGGCACCGGCGCGTTTATGCTGGAGTCCTACACGCAGGACACCGAGACGATCCTCGCCGCCTTCCCGGACTATCACGTCGAGGGCCAGCCGAAGGTCGCGAAGATCCAGTACAAGATCCTCCCGGACGAGCCGGCCCGGCTCGCCGCCGTCCGCACCGGCGAGATCCACCTCACCGCGCTCGTCGACCCGATCTCGATCGACACCGCGCGCGGCGACAGCGCCGTGACCGTCATCGACCACGACACGACGGACTACTTCCTGCTCGGCCTGAACTGCAAGGAAGCCCCGTTCGACGACGTGAAGGTGCGCCAGGCGCTGAGCATGGCGATCGACCGCCAGGCGATCATCGACAGCGTCTTCTTTGGCGCCGGCCAGGTCTCCGGCCCGATCGTTCCGACCCTCGGCGACTGGGCGAACCCGGTCGAGGACCTGCCGAACTACGGCGTCGACGTCGAGGGCGCCAAGGCCCTGCTGGAGGAGGCCGGCGCGAGCGACCTGACCTTCAGCATCACCGTCGGTGCTGACCGCACCGAGTTCGTGAATATCGCGCTCGTCATCCAGGACCAGCTGAAGGAGATCGGCGTCACCGTCGAGCTCGACCAGGTCGAGTGGGGCACCTTCATCGACAAGTGGATCGCGCGCGACTTCCAGAGCTTCGTCAGCTACAACGGCTCCGGCAACGACCCGGACCGCGCGCTCTACCCGGCGCTGACGACCGACGGCTCCGTCAACGCGTTCCAGTTCAGCGACCCGCAGGTCGACGAGTTGCTCGCCCAGGGCCGCTCGCAGACGGACCCCGAGGAGCGCAAGGCGACGTACCAGGAGGTCGAGAAGCTGATCGCCGACCAGGCGCCGCTGATCTTCATCTGCACGCGCGTCGGCCACTTCGCCACCGCGACCGGCGTCGAAGGGTTCGCCCCGACCGCCTCGCAGACGTGGATGACCCTGCCGGAGGTCACCGTCCCGGCTGAGTAAGCCTCGGCGCGACGCCTGACCGCTGTAGCGGAGGACCTTGCGCGCCGTCCCGAAACCGAGATCCGGACCTCATTCTGGCCGCAATGTCCTCGCGAAGCAGTCCATGGGCGCGCAGTCATGCCCGCCTACTGCGTCATTGCGGCAAGGATGGACATTGGTTGCGTACAACGGCCTGGTTGATTCGTCGGGCGCTGGAACGCAACCAAGTCCTCGTGCGCTACAGTTACCCCCTTGCTCATTCCTTCAGGTAACCATCTATGCTCGCGTTTCTCGCACGGCGGATCATCACCGTCTTCCTGCCGACATTGCTCGGCATGTCCATCCTCATCTTCGGCGCGATGCGGCTGATCCCGGGCGACTTCGTCAGCGTCCTGATCGGCGTCGGCCCGGACGTCAGTCCCGGAGCAGCGGGACGCCATCGCCCGCTCCTACGGGCTGGATCGCCCCTTGCCCTTGCAGTACCTGAGCTGGCTTGGCAACGTCCTGACGGGCGACATGGGCAATTCGCTGCGCTCCGGGAACGCCGTGGCGGGTGAGATCCTCCACCGCCTGCCGGTCACGCTGGAGCTCGCCGCGCTGGCCACCATCGCCTCGCTGATCCTCGCCATCCCCGGCGGCGTGATCGCGGCGGTCTTCCGGGGCCGCATCGCCGACACCATCGTGCGGCTCGTCGCGCTGGTCGGCCTCTCCGTGCCGAACTTCCTGATCGCGACGATGCTCGTGCTGTTCGTCTCGACCCAGTGGTCGATCTTCCCGACGACCGGTTTCGTCCCGGTCTCCGAGGGGCTGGGCGCGAACCTGAAGTCGCTCGTGCTGCCGACCATCTCGCTCGGGGCGCTGCTGGCCGCGTCGATCATGCGCATGATGCGCTCGTCGCTGCTGGAGGAGCTCGGCAAGGAGTACCTCACCGTCGCCCGCGCAAAGGGGTTGCAGGAGCGCACGATCGTGCTCGCGCACGCCTTCCGCAACTCGCTGATCCCCGTTATCACCGTGGTCGGCATCCAGACCGGCTACATGCTGGGCGGCACGGTGATCGTTGAGCAGGTCTTCGCGATTCCGGGCATCGGACGCCTCGCGCTCGACGCCGTGAACCAGCGCGACTATCCGGTCGTGCAGGGCACCGTGCTGTTCATCGCCGCGGCGTTCGTGCTGATGAACCTCATCACGGATGTGGTCTACGGCCTCGTCGATCCGCGTATCCGCGTGGGAGGTGAGGCGTGATGGATCGCGACGCCACCGCCGACACGCTCGCGGCCCCGAAGAAGCGGGGCGCGTTCATCCTGACGTTCGCGAAGCGCAACCGGATCGCCGCGATCGCCCTCGTCATCCTCGCGATCGTGATCGTCGCCGCCATGGCCGCGCCGCTGATCGCGCCCGGAGACCCGGTCGACATGTCCCCGGCCGACCGCCTGAAGTCGCCGTCCGAGGGTGGCTGGCTCGGCACCGACGTGTTCGGGCGCGACATCCTCAGCCGCATCCTCTACGGCACGCGTATCTCGCTCGGCGTCGGTGTCGTCTCCGTGCTCGCCGCCGCCGCGCTCGGCACCGTCATCGGCCTGATCGCCGGGTACATGGGCGGCTGGCAGGAGTACACCACGATGCGGATCATGGACGTGCTCTTCTCGTTCCCGTCGATCATCCTCGCGATCCTGATCGTCTCGATCGTCGGCGCCGGGTTCACGAGCATCGTCCTCGCCATCGCGCTGGTGCAGACGCCGATCTTCGCGCGGATCGTGCGGGCGTCGACGCTCTCCACGAAGGAGATCGAGTTCGTCCACGCCGCGCAGGCGTCCGGCGCGACGACCTCGCGCATCCTCTCGCGGCACGTCCTGCCGAACGTCGCCGCCCCGATCCTCGTCCAGCTCGCGCTCAGCATGTCCGGCGCGATCACGCTGGAGGCGGCGCTGAGCTACCTCGGCCTCGGCGCCGTCCCGCCGACGCCCTCGCTCGGGTCGATGCTCAGCGAGAACCGGCAGCGCGATGGAGCTGGCGCCATGGACCGTGCTCTACCCCGGCATCGCCCTCGCCATCCTCGTGCTCTGCATCAACATGTTCGGTGACGCCGTCCGCGACTACCTCGATCCGCGATTGCGGACCGCGACGAACCCGTAGGCATGACTGTACGTGAGTGGGGAGGCCCTGTTGCCTCCCTGAATCTTGACGGGATTCTTCTTCCGCAACAGTGACCGGGTATGATGGGAGTGTTCCGCGGTGCGGCGTCCCACCCGACATCGGAATGCCTGCAGGGTTTCGGGCGCACGTATCAGGATTGATACATGCTCGAGACGATCCTCTCCACCAAGCTCTTCATCCCTCCTCCTCAGCCCAGGGCGGTTATCCGTCCTCGGCTGCTTGAACGCCTGGACGATGGACTTCACCGCAAACTGACCCTCATTTCGGCTCCTGCGGGCTTCGGTAAGACCACGCTGGTGAGCGAATGGTTGGCCAGTTGTAACCGCCCTGCTGCCTGGCTCTCACTCGATGATGAGGATAGCGATCCAACGCGGTTCCTGATGTATGTCATCGCTGCGGTGCAGAGGGTTGCTCCGGAAGTTGGCGCAGGGTTGCAGGGATCGCTCATCTCTCTCCAGCCTCCGTCGCCTGAATCGATCCTGACTGTCCTCATCAATGAGATCGTGAGTGGGTCCCATGAGCTCGTGCTCGTCCTTGATGACTACCATCTCATCACTGCCAAACCGATCGACGATGCTCTCAGCTTCCTGCTCGAGCACCTTCCCCCTCAGCTCCATCTGGTGATCTCCACTCGTGAAGATCCACAACTCTCTCTCCCTGGTCTGCGTGCCAAGGGACACCTGAACGAGCTCCGTGCCGTGGACATGCGCTTTACCCTCGCTGAGGCCGCCGCATTCCTCAACCAAACAATTGGCCTGGACCTCTCAGCGGATGATGTCGCCGCGCTGGACCGTCGCACCGAGGGCTGGATTGCCGGGTTGCAGCTTGCAGCCATTTCGTTGCAGGGAAGTGACCATCCTGCCGACTTCATCAGCTCCTTCAGTGGGAGCCACCGCTTCGTGCTGGATTATCTGCTTGAGGAGGTCTTGCAGCGACAGCCTGAGCCCGTCCAGGATTTCTTGCGGCGCACGTCGATCCTGGACCGCATGTGTGGCCCTCTCTGTGACGCCGTCGTGGTCGATTCTGCAATGTCCGGGCAAGAGATGCTGGAGTACCTCGAGCACGCCAATCTGTTTATCGGGCCCCTCGATAATGAGAGGCGCTGGTACCGCTATCACCATCTCTTCGGTGAGTTGCTGCGACAGCGCCTGCATCACTCCGCCGCCCACTCGTCGGTGCCAGCCAGCACGCAGCTATCCGACCTCCACCACCGCGCCAGCGTCTGGTTTGAAGGTGAAAATCTGGAACTCGAAGCGTTTCACCATGCGATCGCCGCCAACGATGTTGAGTTCGCCGAGCGGTTGATACGCGGGAAGGGCGTTCCCCTGTACGTGCGTGGCGGCGCGGTCCCTGTGCTGAACTGGCTGGAGTCGCTACCGACACCAGTCCTGGATGCCATGCCGCGGTTGTGGGTGATGTTCGCGACTGTGCTGGCGGTTGTTGGGCGGTTCACCCGCGTCGAGCACAAACTCCAGGCAGCCGAAGCAGCGCTTCGGGGCCAACCGACATCCGAGGAGACGGACGTTCTGGTCCCGTGGATTGCTGACCTCCGTCGCTCGACCGCCTTGCTCGTTGCGGACCCCCGCCAGATCGACACCGTCATTTCGCAGTCGCGTCACAAGGTGGAGCATCTCCAGGATGTCGCAGCGCCGGGCCGCGCTGCTGGCTACTGGACGCTCGGGCTTGCCTACCAATTCCAGGGCGATCGTGCCGCGGCTCGGCACGCCCAGATCGAAGCCATCGCCAGCAGCGAAGCAACAGGGAACACCCACATGGGTGTCTTGGCGTTAAGCTCCTTTGGTCGTCTGCAGGAGCTGGATGGTCAACTCCGTCTCGCATCCGAAACCTACCGACGCGCCCTCCACCTGGTCGGTCACCCTCCAGGACCGACTGCCTGTGAAGCGTATGTCGGGCTGGCCAGGATCTCCTACGAGTGGAACGACCTCGACCTCGCGGAAGAGTATGGACTGCTCAGCGTCCGACTGGCACGGCAGCTGGAGATCGTCAGCTTCGTGTCCAGCGAGCTGTTTCTCGCCCAACTAAAGGTTGCCCGTGGCGATACGACCAATGCTCTCGCCATGCTTGCTCAGACCGAGCAGGATGCGCGCGAACGCCAATTTCTGTCCCGGATACCCGAGATTGCCGCGTTACAGGCATTGGCCTCCCTCCGGGAAGGAGATCTGGAGACAGCCGCGCACCTGGTCGAGTCCCACGACCTTCTCATCAGTCGGGCACGGGTCTACCTCGCCCAGGGGGAACCCGCCAAGGCGTTGGCAGTGCTGGAGCGTTTCGTCAGCAGGTGGAGGCGAAGGGATGGGCGGACGAGTTGCTGAGGGTCTTGGTCCTCCAGGCCATCGCTCGCGAAGCCCATGGCGAACATCAGGAAGCCCTGCAACTCCTTTATGAGGCGTTGGCGCAAGGGGAGTCGGAGGGCTTCGTCCGGACCTTTGTCGATGAAGGCGCTCCGATGGCGAAACTCCTGTCTGACGCGAATGCCGCCGGGATCAGGACGAGCTATACCGGCAGGCTTCTGGATGCATTCGCAGCTGAAGGGCGCAACAGCAAACCTGTCCCTGAGACGCAGCCGGTTCGCTCTCGCCATCTCTGATCGAGCCCCTGAGCCGGCGCGAGCTCGAGGTCCTGCACCTTGTGGCTGAGGGCCTCTCCAATAAGGAGATCAGTGAGCGGTTGTTACCTGTCGCTGGCCACCGTGAAGGGACACAACCGCGTCATCTTCCGCAAGCTGCAGGTCCAGCGGCGCACCGAGGCGATCGCCCGCGGCCGTGAACTCGGTTTGCTTTAGCGCAGCCGGGTGGTGAGGACCGTTGGCCAAACGCCGGCGGCACGTCGCCATGCCCGGCGTAAGCACCTCGGCACCTTAAACCAATACCCCGAACACGCCTTTTGACTCTGCCAGACAATACCTCCCGCCTCCTAAGCTCATAGCTATGGACGAACGGCACAGGGTGTGTCACCCGTCTCAGGCAGGTCCGGAAGGTCATGACAAACTCTCACCCTCCCACTAAACAACCCGCCCAGCCGTCGGTCTACCAATTTCAGGATCCAGGGACATCTGGGATGTCAATGGACTGACTGGTTCGAACACATGACGATCAGTCAGGAGGCCAACGGCGAAACAACCGTCACGGGACCCGTGGTGGATCAGGCAGCGTTGCATGGATTGCTCAAGAAGGTGCGCGATCTCGGCCTGCCCTTGCTGTCGATCACTCGTATTCGCTCGGAAGATACTGATTCCTGAAGGGTCCTGTTCCCGGTCATGCCGCACGTTCGAGGCATCGAACCGGAACGATTCCAACGTATTGGCCATCCACTCCAAACGATCGAAAGGATTCAACGATGATCGAGCTGCGCGCAGTGACGAAACGGTACGGATCAACAAACGCCGTCGACGACCTTTCGTTCACGGTGCCACCGGGTCAGATTACTGGCTTCCTTGGTCCTAACGGTGCAGGCAAGACAACCACGATGCGTCTCATCCTCGGTCTGGACAGGCCGACGGCGGGCACGGTTACCGTCAATGGACAGCCGTACCGCGAGAAGCACGCCCCGATGCAAGAGGTCGGGGCGTTGATCGACCCTTCTGCCGTGCACGGCGGCCGCTCGGCCTACCACCACCTCCTCTGGCAAGCCCAGGCGGGCGGCGTGCCCCGTGGCCGGGTCGATGAAGTCCTCGATATGGCCGGGTTGTCTGCCGTAGCAGGAAAGAAGGTCGGCGGATTCTCACTCGGGATGCACCAGCGGCTGGGCATCGCCTCGGCAATGCTGGGCGATCCCCCGGTATTGCTCTTCGATGAACCGGTGAACGGCCTCGACCCGGAGGGCGTCCAATGGGTTCGATCACTGATGAAACGCTTCGCCAGCGAGGGGCGGACCGTCTTCGTCTCGAGTCACCTGATGAGCGAAATGGAGCAAACGGCAGACCATGTGCTGGTCATCGGGCGGGGACACCTGGTGGCAGACACCACCATGGCCGCTTTCACGCAGCGCAGTGCCCACAGCCATATCAGGGTCGTCTCAACGCAGGCGCATGAACTCGTCACGCACCTGAAGGCCCGTGGTGCGGGTGTCACGAACGGCACGTCGAACGAGCTGATGGTCACCGGCCTGGACACCGCTACGGTCGGTGCCATCGCCTTCGAGCAGGGGATTCTCCTCACCGAGCTCTCCTCGCAACGGGCAAGCCTGGAAGATGCCTTTATGGAGATGACGCGCGACAGCGTCGAATATCGTGCCGGGAGCGGACCTGCCCGAGACGCTACGGACCATCAGCTCCCAACCCGCGAGCTCGCGGCTGAAAGGATTCACTAAGATGACTGCATCAACCGCCCCGACGCACGGCATCGCCGCCCGCAGACAACCCGGCTTCGCGACCACCTTGAATTCCGAATGGACCAAGCTTCGTTCTGTCCGGTCGACCTGGATGCTCACCGGTCTGGCTATCGTCCTCCCGGTGGTGTTCTCTTCAGTGGTTGCGCTCGTGATGGGACTCACCTCGGAGCCGATCGAAACGTTTAGTGAGGCCGATCGGGTCATGTCCGATCCACTCACCAGCAGTATGCCGGGAATGCTGTTCAGCCTGATTCTCCTGATCGTACTCGGCGTGACTGCCGTCAGTTCAGAGTACAGTTCCGGCATGATTCGCACCACGTTCATTGTTAATCCCCACCGCATCCGGGTGGGTGCCGCCAAAGCCCTCATCGTCGGGCTTCTCGGGGTAGCCATACACGCGATCGCCGTTCCGGGGATGTTCCTGGCAAGCCAGGCGATCTACGGGGCATATGGGCTAGAAACGGCCAGCGTCACTGACAACCAGGCAGCCAGGTTTCTGCTCGTCGTAGCTCTGGTCGTGCCATTGACCTATACGCTCATATCGCTGTCGATCGCGTATCTGCTCCGTGGCACCGCGGTCTCGATCACCGCAGCGTTCGGGTTCATTTTCTTGACATCCAATCTGGGGCCACTTGTCCCCGCCTGGTTTCAACAGCACGTGTTCCGCTATCTGCCAGACATCGCCAACAACAGCCTGTCCGGGTTCACCCCTCCTGGTGATATGACGTACCTGAGTCCATTGCCAGCAAGCATCGTGGTCGTCACCTGGCTGGTCGGATCGCTCGCGGCTGCGGCCTTCGTCCTGCATCGGCGCGATGTCTGAGGAGATCGACCACTGCGTTGAGGAGATATCTGGACTCAACGAATCGTCAAAGAGGCGGATGCGGAGCACCCGCCGCGCCCTGGGCTACATCCAGGCAAAGGACATACCATGGACACCCATCCGTATCCCGTTACCTTCTCCGTTGACTATCCGAACCGAACCCTTGATCGGACTTCGACCTTTTTCCGCCTGATCGTCGCACTCCCGATCCTGATTGTGCTGGGCGCGGTTTCGGCGACCGTCTGGGACTGGTCGTCGGGCAACGATGCCTCAAGCGGCGTCGCAGGAGCGGGCGGTCTGTTGTTCCTCGGCCCGCTGCTCATGATCGTGTTCCGGCGGAAATATCCCCGGTGGTGGTTCGACTGGTCCCTTGAGCTGCAGCGCTTCTCGAACCGGGTTGGCGCCTACCTGGCGCTGATGGATGACCGCTATCCGTCGACCGACGATCACCAGTCCGTGCACTTGAACTACGACTACCCGGATGTGCCGCGTGACCTAAACCGCTGGCTGCCATTGGTGAAATGGTTCCTGGCGATCCCCCACGTCATCGTGCTCGTGATCCTGAATCTGGCGGCCGTCATCGCCGTCGTGATGGCATGGGCGGCCATTCTGGTCACCGGACGTTACCCCCAAGGACTGTTCGGGTTCGTGGAGGGTGTCTTCCGCTGGAACAATCGGGTCATCGGCTACGCGCTGACACTTGTCACGGATCAGTATCCGCCATTCCGTCTGGCCGCATGAACGACCTCTCCGCTATGAAAGAAGGTCCACATAGGAGAGACGATGGTCGTCTCTCCTGCCATCCCAGGTCCATCTCCGGCCAACGTGACGTTCCGCATCTCTATGGCCACGTGATTTTGCTGTTGATGGGGCTCTTGCTCGCACCGATAGGAATCATCGGTTTCGGGATCGCAATGTTCGAGGCTCCGCAGTTCGGCAGAGGCGTTGGCGGGCTATTTGGAAGGTACCTGGTGGACGTATATAGCCTTCGATTGTCCCGGTCGTACTTGGTTGCCTCGGAAGATGGTCATTTCCAACGACGCGCGTCCTGTTGGGAAGGCTGTCGCTTCGAGGTGGGTTTCGAGATGGGCGCCGACATGCGGCCATGGCGCTCACGGTCGCGCCGCACGCGAATCTCGAATTCGGTCGTTTACGAGACTGATGCAAACCCGGCGGGGTGTGAAGATGAAAGCAAAACCCACCGTCTATCTCCTCTGTGGCTTCATCGGCGCGGGGAAAACCACGTTCGCACGCGCACTTGAAGCACGCACCGGCGCGGTGCGGATCACAAAAGATGAGTGGCTCATCCGTCTCATCGGAAACGATCCGACCATCGACGGTTACGCCGACTACGACCGCAGAATCGTCGGGCTCTCACGAGATGTTGCGTTCCAACTCGTGGAGAAGGGGATCGACGTCATCCTCGACGAAGGCTTTTGGGCGAAGGAAGAGCGGGCATTGATGCGGAGGAGGATCGAGGGGATGGGCGCGGAAGCGATGCTGTACTACCTCGATACCCCGCTCGAAACGATCCGCAAGCGGGTTGCGCGAAGAAGCGCCGATCCCCCGAAGGACTCATTTCGGATCAGCGGAGCGCTGCTGGACTATTACCTGCCATACTGGCAACCCCCCAGCGAAGACGAAGGCTACGTGCTGGCCAGTGAGGTCAGGTGAGGGAGGCCGAGCAGTCGAGATGCAGGCGGCCTGGAGCAATGACCCAGACGTTACATTCCTTCGAGGGATGTTCTGATATGCCTTCCCAGGATCTGGAGGGCAGACGTCATTAAGCGGCCAATCTTCATTTCGCAGCCGCTCTCCCAGAGAGCGGTCGTCACTGTGTGAATGGACAATCGTAAAGTGCTCATTATCAGCGACCGGCGAGGAGCCGCCGTCTGACGACTCCTCGCCGTGGAACGTGCCCTGGTCCAGACTCCCGTGCTACGCAAAGATGACGCGCGTCTCCTCACCCTCGGGGCACACCATCAGCTCACTGTTGCAGGTGTTCGGGTCGGACTTCATCATCGCCGATGCGTCGCCAGCCAGGCCAACGGCGCCGAAGACGGAAAGGAGGGTGAGAAGGATGCTGCGGAGAACGAACGTGCGCATGAGAGAACTCCTTTGGTGTAGTGTGGCTGCTCAGGCTCCTCAATCGGAACCTGATGCCAGTCTGCCGCCACGGGACCACACGTGCATCGGTAGAAAAGACGTACTTCGGAGACCACCCTATGCATGAAGGTCCTACGTCTTTTTGGCAGAAGCGAACCGGTCGCTCTCTTTACTGCATTCTCATCGCCCGCTCGCACTCGAGCGTGACTCCGTCTGGGGAGTAACGCCGCTGACCACGGTGGTGTTTCTTATCGTGTGCTTCAAGATGAACAGTCGTACACGTATGATGGCCTTATGCCATTGAAATTCCCTCCCTGACTACCTCGACCCGCGCCTGAGAACGGCGATGAATCCGTAGTGTGTAAGATCATGCTGGGCGGCCGATCGTCTTCGCGGAAGCGCGATATGGCTCGCCATCTTCTATCGCCGGAGCGCGTCCAGGGAAGCGAGGGCCATGATGCAGAAGCACCGGATATACACCACGAGCTTTGCCAGCGTCTATCCGCTCTATGTTGCCAAGGCGGAGAAAAAGGGCCGCACCAGGGGTGAGGTCGATGCGGTTATCCGGTGGCTGACCGGCTACGATCAGGCCGACCTGGATACCCTGCTGGAAGGTGACACGGACTTCGAGACCTTCTTCGCCCGTGCCCCGCATCCCAACCCGTCGCGGTCCCTCATCAAGGGCGTTATCTGCGGCGTCCGGGTGGAGGAGATCGAGGAACCGACGATGCGGGAGATTCGCTACCTCGACAAGCTCGTCGATGAGCTGGCGCACGGGAAGTCGATGGAGAAGGTCCTGCGGCAGTAATCCATGCCCGGCCCACTGTCGTCCCCGGCCACCTCTATCCGCGCCTGCGAACGACTGCAGGCTGTAGTGGAGGACTTGCGGCATCCGGAAACGTCGATAAGGGCGCGAAGCTGCCGCAATGTCCTCCTTCGTCGGGCGCGGATTGCCACCACATAGGTACATGCTCGGACAGGAGGACATTTCGACCACGATTTGCGCGGTTACTGGTGGTGCCTGTGGTCGAAAGTCCCCGGCCGAGTGCGAAGCGCGAGAAGCGTTAGCGAGCCTTTCGCTACGGCGGGCCCGGTTCGTTGGGAGGGAAATGGATGCAGTTCCGGCGCGATCACGCTGGAGGCGGCGCTCAGCTAACTCGGCCTCGGGGCCGTCCCGCCGACGCCCTCGCTCGGGTCGATGCTCAGCGAGAACCGCAGCGCGATGGAGCTGGCGCCATGGACCGTGCTCTACCCCGGCATCGCCCTCGCCATCCTCGTGCTCTGCATCAACATGTTCGGTGACGCCGTCCGCGACTACCTCGATCCACGCTTGCGGATCGCCACGAATCCGTAGACGCTCCATACTGCATAGTCGCTTTGGTGTTCGCGTAGCGTTCAATTGGACCTAGTGTTCTTTTCGTCAGTTTGGGAAATGCTTGGAGGAAATGAGGAGCCGGACAGAATCGTGGTAATAGCCACTCCAGCCGCTAATTCTCGTCGACACCCGCCGTGCCAACTCATCCACAAACTCTAGCGCGGCTGCCAACTGCTCACTTTTCACTGGTAGGAAGAAACGACGCATCTCCGCATCCGTTGTAAGTTGCACAGCTACAGGCTCAGTTCTTGAGGATCGATAAATGGCAAAGCTGGGATAGTAACTTGCTTCTACTTCCCTTCCGTCGTGTATCTCTCGAAATACACAGTTTCGGAAGTCGAACTGGCAAATGCTCGAAAGCCACATGTCTTCATCGTTGAAAGACTCCGGATGCAAAGCCTCTATATCAGCAGTCATTTGGGTTGCTAATGCAATGGGGTTGAATTCGTGCGTCGCGTTGCTATAGGAGTACGGTCGGGAACGTGCTGCCATCGTGATGCCATGCCGTATCCAATTGCCGTACCGCCGGCCCGTTTCACCTCTGACCTTGGTGTCAAAGATCAGCGGCAAGAATTCCCATCTGTGCAATCGGACGACCAATCCTCCTAACGCATATAGCCGAACGAGTATGCTCTCCCACACTTCATTACTTTTGTCTTGCGTCCACCTTGTAGAGAGGCCGTCTGAAGAGATAGGGAGTTCATAGATCCTATGGAAAGCAGAGATGATTTCCTTGAATAGCTCGGTCCTAGATAACTGAGCTGTCAGAGTCGTCATTGCAAGGAGGCGATCAAGCACAGCTGTGTAGTCGATGAGTGGATCGTTCCGCGTGAGGCTTTGTTCGACGATTGATCGACTCTGGATTAGCATCAAGCGAATTGAATCCTCCTCGCCTTGAATGAGCAGTTGCTGGAATACAGATTCAAACTCCTCCAAGTCGATATCCCATGCGATTCGTTGCGGATTGAGTCGGGCAGCGTTTGTGAGAACTTGAGTCGACAGGACTTGTTGAAGGTGCTCAGCGGACTCGGTCATCCAACGTTCGCGGAGATTCTTAACGATCTGCCCCTGGATTAACTCAATATCGCCTTGATTACATCGCTCGCTCTTCGTGTCATGGCGTATGAAGATTTCGCCCGCTCTGAACACAGGTTTGCTTGACTTGTTCTGTCCGTCCCGTTTCAATATCGCGAAACCGTGTAAATGAGGCAGGACATGGATTACGAGGTAATGGTGTCCCTGAAGTTCAAGGACTCTGGAGTGAAGCTGAAACGGACCATCAATGAAGCTCTGAACTTTGCTCGTAAGTTTTTCCGAATCAAAACTGGAAAACGAAGACTCATCGACGTGCTCAGAAGGCGTACCGTCGTCGTTCGCCCCGATGACGATGTACCCTCCCTTCACCATCATCGCTGCAATGTCTTTCACAAGCTCTACGAAAGCGGGTGAGTCATTGATGTTACATTGCCGCTTATAGTCCAATCGATCTGATTCCATCCCTTGATCTAGAAGCGACGTAAGCAAGTCTGCGGACACTGCGGAATATTGACTCTCCATATAGTGCCTACCCTGTCTACAAGAGACTGTTGATTGCCTTTACAGTATCTAGGTACTGATCAGAAATCTGCTCGATGTCACGGGTGATTGACTTCAAGAGTTCTCTTGTTCGCATTTTTGGGTACAGATCGTAATGCCATGGAACGTTCTCGCTTTCGAAGGCGAGAAAGCCAATTATCCCGATGACATCAAGCGCCAAAGCGGGCAAGTCCCAAACATCGACGATATAGGACTTCGGCGTGAAATGGACGAACTCATTCCTGAGTCTATTCAACTCTCGCACATGATCATCCTGTGTTGAGTTTGGTGAGAAGTGGTTACTGACAGTGTATTGGCCCATCATCTGCTCATCCTTGATGCAGCCATAGAGTTCCAAGAAGGGCTTCAACTTCCTTTCGACGGACTTACCGTTGGCGAGTCGCTTCTCTTGGTTCTTGGTGAGAGGTGCAAGGACTCGTACAGGGGAAGTCCCCTGAAGGGAAGCCACCATGAAGCTCTGAAGAGCGGAGTGAAGAGCTTGCAGTATCCACTTCCACTGAGTTGCGTCTGTATATACGCGTTGTAGAAGTAGGCTTAGGGATTCCAAAGCGGTGACGGCTTCATGAACCGAATCTGTTCGGATCATGTGCAGTTCTGCTTCCCTAAAGGCCCTGAACTGGGAAAGAGCGTTTCTTGGAATATCCGAATATTCACTAGACGGAGCCCAATAGGGTGCACTGGGGAAGTTGACAACTTGTGCCCACGGGGAAATCTCAATGCTTTCGGGATCAGTTAGCTCTGCACTACACTCCAAGGTATCCAGCTCGATTTGGCGAATCAGGTCGTAGTAATGACTCAGTTCTCTCAACCATTCGATCGTTGACTTGAGCCGAGCTGTAGCTAATGCTCTGTCCTTTGCGACAACTTTGAGTGTGACGTCTATAGAAAATAGGCACCTCCGATCATCCAGAGGCTTCATTCTGACTGGAAACGTTTGGAAGTCCTCGAATACCTCATCCACATCCAGAGATATGCTGTAGATGTAGCAAAACCCAATGAGACCTCTGTCTGCCCAGTGGCTCATCTCCCGACAAGCAAGATACAAGGTATGTGCGGCGCACGCGCGCTCTCCGCTAATTGTCGAGAGCTGAGTCTTGACGCTTACCAGGCTGGTTTCCAGAGGGCGCAACCCGCGGACTTGTTCCTCAATTTCATCCCACGGGGAGTCACTCATTGAATATTCCTTCGGTTCTCTTAAGACAGCGAAGCCGTGTTGGAATGGGTCCACCTGAGATATACCATCGAACAGTCATCTAGGGTACATGCACTCTGGGGAACGGCTGACAGGAATCTAGTGTTCCGGGGGGTGGCGCGTGCAATTTCAGCATGACGAGGCGATCTGGCGGGAGTTCCCGGAGCTGGTGCCGGGCGTGATGGCCGTCGAGGGCATCCGCCCGGACGTCGACGTGGAGCCGCTGATCGCGAAGTACGAGGCGATCGCCCGGGAGCGGCTCGCAGGCACGACGGAATCCGGCCTCCCGGAGATCCAGGCGTGGCGGCGGGCGTTCTCGAAGATGGGCCTGAAGCCGACGCAGTACCGCTGCGCCTCCGAAGCCCTGCTGCGCCGCTTCCGCAAGGAGGACTCGCTGCCTCGCCTGCACCCGCTGATCGACCTCTGCAACGCCATCTCGCTGGCCTTCGCGATCCCGATCGCCGTCTTCGACACCGCGCATATCAGCGATGGGCTGGTCGTGCGCCACGCGACCGGCGACGAGACGTACGAGACGTTCTCCGGCGAGACCGAGCATCCCGAGCCGGGCGAGGTGATCTTCGCCGACGCGGAGAACCGGGTGCACGCCCGGCGCTGGACGAACCGCCAGAGCGGTTTATCCGCCGTGCGCGACGAGACCTCGTCCGTCCTGATCGTCTCGGAGGCCCTCCACGACACGGCGGAGGAGGACATGCGCCGCCTCCTGACCGCGCTCTGGCAGGGCATCGGCACGACGTGGGGCGAAGCCGGGACAGGGGAGATCCTCACCGCGAACACGCCGGTCTTCACCTTCACGTAGTGCCCGCCGCTGTTGACGTCACGGGAGGATATACGGCGGCGGGTCGATCGGTTCCTTGCCGGTGATGCGCCGGATCGCGCGCGGCCCGAGCGCGAACACGGAGAGGCCCGCCGCGATCATCAACGCCCCGATCCATGGGCGACCCGGTGCCAGGTCCCATCCCACGATGTAGCCGAAGAGCAGCAGCATCGCGCTCAGCATCAGGTAGCTGAACGACAGCACAACGCGCAGCGCGAACGCCACCGCGCGCCGCACGACGGATGGATGACGATGTCGAACGGTCGCGCGTGCGGTCTTCATGCGGCAAGTGTACGGCCCCGTCCCTCCGTGCCGGATCGGCGAATCCGTGCGACCATCGGTTCCATGAGCCATCGGGAGGCGTTCGGAGGGGATCGTGCTGAGGAACATCGTCGCGAACCAGAAAGTCGTGGTCGCCGCCGTCTACGTCAGCGCGATGATCCTCAATTCCCTGGACGCCACCATCGTCAACGTCACCCTGGCGACGCTCGGGCGCGAGTTCGGCGTGCCGGCCTCATCGATCGAGTCGGTCGTCATCGCCTACCTCGTCAGCCTCGCGATCTTCATGCCCGCTTCCGGCTGGCTGGGCGACCGGTTTGGCCAGAAGAACGTCTTCCTCGTCGCCCTCGGCATCTTCACGCTCGCGAACGTGCTTTGCGGCTTCGCGCAAACGCTCGGCCAGCTTGTGCTCTTCCGCATGCTGCAGGGCGCCGGCGGCGGCTTGCTCGTTCCGGTTGGCATGACGCTGCTCTACCGGGCCTTTCCGCCCTCCGAGCGCATCGGGGTCGGGCGCATCCTGATGTTCGCGACGATCCTCGGACCGGCGCTCGGACCCATCGTCGGCGGGGCGATCCTGGAGTTCGCCACCTGGCCATGGACCTTCTTCGTGAAGGTGCCGGTGGCGGCCACCGCGCTGCTCTTCGGTTGGCTGTTCCTGCATGACGAGCGGGAAGAGGAGCCGGCGACCTCGTTCGATTGGCTTGGTTTCGCGAGCGGTGGTGTCGGGCTTGGGCTCCTGATGTACGGGCTACTCGAAGGGCCGGACAAGGGATGGACATCGCCCCTCATCGCCGGGGCGGGTCTCGTCAGCCTCGCGTTGCTGGCCCTGTTCGTCATCCATGAGCTGCGAACGGCTTCGCCGCTCGTGAACCTCCGGCTGCTCGGCAACCGGCTCTTCCTCGCGGTCATCCGCGTTGCGTTCTTCGGCTCAGCCGGGTTCCTCGGCGTGCTCTTCGTGGTGCCGCTGTTCCTGCAGGAGGCGCGTGGCGCATCCCCGCTGGAAGCGGGCCTGACGACGATGCCGGAGGCCATCGGTGTCGTGGTCTCGACGCAGCTTGTCGCGCGGATCTACCCCTTCGTCGGCCCGCGCCGGCTGATGGCGATGGGGTTGATGCTGGTGACCGTCGCGATTGCCGCGCTGGGGATGGTGGACGGGTCGACGCCGTTCCCGCTGATCGGCGTGGCGATGTTCGTGATCGGGGCCGGCATGGCGTTCGTCTTCCTGCCGAACCAGGCGGCGAGCATGGCGACGATCGAGCGGCGGCACCTCGGCGGCGCGAGCATGCTCTTCAGCGTGCAACGCCAGCTCGGCAGCGCGACGGGCGTGGCGCTGATGTCCACCGTGCTCTCCATTGTCGGTGTGGTGACGGTGCGCGGCGGGGTCGAGATGCCGCACCAGGAGGCCTATCGCGCCGCCTTCTGGGCCGCCGCGGCACTGACGTTCATCGGCTCGCTCTGGGCATGGCGCGTACCGGACGAGGACGCCGCGGAGACGATGAAGCGCTCCGCGTAGGTCGGCCGTGCGGAAGGTTGTACGTGTAAGGAGGCGGACGCTGATGAACTGCTCCCTTACACGCGACAAATGGTCTGTTAAGCCACCGTCTCGTGCGGCTTGAGCACGACCTTGATGCAGCCGTCCTCCTTGTCCCGGAACTTCTTGTAAAGCTCCGGCGCCTGGTCCAGCGGCGCGGTGTGCGTGATCACGAACGACGGGTCGATCGAGCCATCGACGATCTTCTCCAGCAGCGGCTCCATGTAGCGCATCATGTGCGTCTGGCCCGACTTGATCGTCAGCGCCTTGTTCATGATCGTGCCCATCGGGATCTTGTCGGCGAACCCCGTGTACACGCCCGGCATCGACACCGTGCCGCCCTTGCGCACGCACTTGACGGCCTCGCGGAAGACCTGTGGCCGGTCCTGCTCGATGTTCAGCTTCTGCTTGACCGTGTCGTAGGCGTTGACCGCCTTCTCCATCAGGCCGCCGCTGACATGCGCCTCGGTGCCGACGGCGTCGATCGCGCGGTCCGGTCCGCGACCCTGCGTCATCTCCTGCAGGGTGTCGTAGACGTTCTGCTTCGAGGTGTCGATGACCTCGGCCTTGCCGATCGTCCGTGCCATCTCCAGCCGCTCCGGCACCATGTCGATGGCGATCACGCGGCCGGCGCCGAGCATCCACGCGCTCTGGATGGCGAACTGGCCCACCGGCCCGCAGCCCCAGATGGCCACGGTGTCGCCAGGCTCGATCTCGGCGTTTTCGGCGCCCATGTACCCGGTCGGGAAGATATCCGAGAGGAAGAGCACCTGCTCATCGCTCAATCCGTCCGGCACCTTGATCGGCCCAACGTCGGCATACGGCACGCGGAGGTACTCTGCCTGGCCGCCGGGGATGCCGCCGAGCAGGTGCGAGTAGCCGAAGAGCGCCGAGGGCGAATGCCCCATGATCGCGGTGACAGCTTCCGGCTTGGGGTTGGAGTTGTCACAAAGCGACCACAGCTCGTGCTCGCAGAACCAGCAATGGCCGCAGGCGATCGTGAACGGCACGACCACGCGGTCGCCCTTCTTGAACTTCGTCACATCCCGGCCGACCTCGACGACCTCGCCCATCGGCTCGTGGCCGACGATGTCGCCGGGCTTCATGGCCGGCATGATGCCGTCGTAGAGGTGCAAATCCGACCCGCAGATCGCGGTCGAGGTGACCTTGATCACGATGTCGGTCGGGTCCTGGATCTCCGGGTCCGGGTGCGTATCGACGCGCATGTCCTCAACGCCGTGCCACGTGACTGCCTTCATGGGGTGCTTCTCCTGTCGGAACGAGGGGTCCGGTCGTTCCCGTCCCCTTTGCACGCCCGGTGCCAGCATCGTCGCGCGTAAAGAAAAGCCCGGCTCAATCTCGAGCCGGGCTTGTGATCAACAGGCGGAATGCCCTATGCGCCGGGTGAGGCTTCCGGTGTGCCTGTGTCCCGGTCGTGTCAGCGACTCGACATGTGCGAGATATGCCGTGAACCCTCCGGTGGCGAATTTCGCTACATCAGCGTATGCTGCCTGCCCTTCCTGGCTCGCAAGCCCCGACTCGAGGTTCGACTGGCTCCCAAACACCACCGTACCGATCATGTACACCTCACCCGGGGATTGATCCATGCCGGTGAGCCCGGTGTGCACAAGGATCTCCTGGACGCCCGGGACATTCTTCGCGAGTGGAACGTGGACGTTGACGAGATAGTCGCGGAACGCGGCGGGATCGTCCGGATGGCCATAGAAGACCTGGATGGCATTGAGCTCTTCGTCAGCGGAATGGGGTGAGACATGCTGCGATAGGGCAACGTTCGGTGTAGACCCGTGTTCCACGGTCATGACGACGTCCTCCTGCGGCGATGGCATGCATGTGTTGTCTCCTGGGTCCCAGGTAGCTTGCAGGATATCATCGATATGTATGTCTGCATAGATGCGGGGTCGCTGGCGCTCCTGCAGGGCCTGTTACGCGAAGAGCCCCGTCAGTACGACCAGGGCCCCTCACGAGTAGTGTGGGGGTGCGGATGTGGCATCCGTACCCCCATGGTAGCAGGCGGTCAACGATGCGCTGTCCTTCTCGCACACCCAAAGGACGTCATCCCTCGGCACGGAGTCGGTCGCTCCGCTCCCGGCCGGCTCGGGATGACGGAGAAGGGGGAGCGCGATAGAACGATCTATTCGTCGTGCCCAGGACCCCACGTGCCCATCACCTGGCGCAGGATCGCGAATTCACCGGTATGGAAGTGGTTGTGCGCGGCGATAATCATGATCGAGCGCAGCAGCGTGTGCTCCGGGTTGCTCGGCACCGGACTGGTCAGGTCGATCGAGTCGTCCTCAACGATGCGGACGAACTCCGCGAGGTCGGCGCGGAACCCGTCGATGGTGTCCGACCACATCGCCTCTGTCGCCACGGCGTCCTGCGCCGGCCAGAACCCGTCGGGCCAGGGGAGTTCTTCGTAGTCGGCCTGAAGCATGTACTCCAGCGAGTCGCGCTGGGTCAGGCGCATATGCTCGAGCAGCCGCCATGGCGTATAGGTCCCGTTCGGAGACTGGCGATTGATCGCGTCGATCGGGAAGTCGCGGATCGCCTCCTCGAAGCCCATATGGGCGTGGCCGTCGCCGAGCAGCATCACGATGTTTTGGCGGAATGGGTCGGCGGTCATTGGGTGCTCCAATATGGGTGGGAGAAAGAGCACGGGAGGGCATGCAGCCCTCCCGTGCGCCATCGTCCTGGTCCCGGTTACGGGATATCGTGCGGGTGTTTCTGGAGTGCGCCCGCCATCATAAAGTTCCAAACCTGGTCGGCGTCGTCCGGCGTCCAGCCATAATCATCGGCGAGGGCGTTGAACTGGTCGCGGTCGTTGTCATCGAACTGAAGCTCCAGCTCCTGCAGCTGGGACTCGGTAACCGACTCCATGACCACGGGTCGAATGGGATTCTGCTGATCGCTCATGCGCGATCTCCTTTCTGCTCCCCGGCTTTGTATAGAGTATACGCCTCATCGGCGGCAATGGATGCGATGATATGCGCAACGGACACAGGGGTGGGGAGGGGCACATGGATCTGGTCAACTGGGCGGGGAGCTACGTCTACCGCGCGAAGGCGCTGCACGAGCCGGAGTCGATGGACGAGCTGCGGCGCGTCGTCGCGCGGGCTCGCTCCCTCCGCGCGGTCGGCACGCGGCATACGTTCAACGACATCGGTGACGCAGAAGAGCTCGTCTCCGTCGCGAAGCTGCCCGGCAGTGTCTACATCGACCGGGAGCGTCTGGTCGCCGTCGTCCCGGCCGGGATGACGTACGGTGCCCTCGCCCAAACACTCCACCACGAGGGCTTTGCGCTGCACGCGATGGCCTCGCTGCCGCATATCTCCGTCGGCGGCGCGATCGCGACCGGCACGCATGGCTCCGGCGACAGCACCCGCTGCCTTTCCGCCGCCGTGCGTGCGCTGGAGCTGGTTACCAGCGAGGGCGACGTGCTCAACGCCAGGCGCGGTGACGACCGCTTCGAGGGGATGATCGTCGGGCTCGGCGCCCTGGGCATCGTCACGCGGTTCGCGCTGGACATCGAGCCGACCTACGAGGTTCGTCAGCACGTCTACCGTCACCTTGCGTGGGAGACCTTCGCCGGGAATGTCGATGCCATCACCGGCGCGGCAACGAGCGTCAGCCTCTTCACGACATGGGGCGACGATATCGAACAGGTCTGGCTGAAAGAGCGGGTCAGCGACGAGGAGGGGGACCCGCCCGCCGAGACGTTCTTCGGCGCCCGCGCGGCTGACCGCGAGATGCACCCGGTCGCGAGCCAGCCGGCGGGGGCCTGCACGCGCCAGCGCGGTGCTCCGGGGCCGTGGCACGAGCGCCTGCCGCACTTCCGGATGGGCGCGACGCCCTCCAGCGGCGAGGAGATCCAGAGCGAGTACCTCATCGACCGCGCCGATCTCGTGCCGGCCGTCGAGGCGCTTCGCCTGCTCGGACCTCGCATCCGCCCGCACCTCTTTGTCTCCGAGCTCCGTACCGTCGCAGCCGACGACCTCTGGCTGAGCATGGCCGCCGGTCGGGAGAGCGCCGCGATCCACTTCACCTGGAAGCGCGACGCCGAGGCGGTTGGGGCCCTGCTGCCGGCCATCGAGGATGCGCTCGACCCGTTCGCGCCGCGCCCGCATTGGGGCAAGGCCACCGCGTTGGAGGTGTCGACCCTGACCGGGCGCTACCCGCGACTGGACGACTTCCGGGCGCTCCAGCACGATCTCGACGACCGCGGGGCCTTCCGCACGTCGTTCATTGGGCGCATGATCACCGGATAGCCGACACCCGGACCGACCGGTGCGTTAACATTGCGTTAATATTCTTGAACTTTCGATATGGGGCAGATGAACGACGTGTGGAACGAGATACAGACCTGGACCGAGCATGGGCTCCCGATCACGACCATCACCGGACGCCTGGGGCTGGCCGCCGTGCTGGGCCTGCTCGTCGGCATCGAGCGTGAGCGGCGCGAGCACGCGGCCGGCATGCGCACGCACGCCGTGGTCAGCGTTGCCTCGGCGCTGATCATGCTCGTTTCCGCCTACGGCTTCCCCGAGCGCGAGCGGGATATGATCAACTTCGACCCGATGCGCATCGCCGCCCAGGTTGTCAGCGGCATCGGTTTCCTCGGCGCCGGTGTGATCATCTTCCGCCGCAACGTCGTCCACGGCCTGACGACCGCCGCGAGCGTGTGGGCAGTGGCCGGGGTCGGGCTCGCGGTCGGTGGGGGTTTGCCGATCACCGCATCGATCGGGACGGGGTTCCTGCTGCTCATCCAGGGCGGACTCCGCCCGGTAAAGCAGCGCCTCTTCCAGGAGACGCCGCGAGACCATGAGATCATCCTCTCCGTTTCCCAGAGTAAGGGCGTGCTGAAGGCCGTGCGGAAGATCGCCACGGGTACCCCGGGCTTTGAGCTTCTCTCCCTCAGCTTTGACGACAGCTCGGAGGATAGCGCCGGCGTCGTGCGACTGCGGCTGGTGGTGGACGATCCGGAGGACATCCTGATGATCGTCCAGCAGCTGCAGGACGTCACCGGCGTGACCAACCTCACGTGGGAAGATCGGGAGCGCACCAACGGCAAGGAGCGCGGGGGAGTCGTCCACGACGAGGTCTGACCCGCGCGTCACCGGCTTGCCCTGTGCGAGAATTGTGGCGTGAGACGGCGCGTAGCCCTGGAGATGCCGACCCATGACGCACCACGACCCGGCCCGCGGCCATGATCACGACGACGCGATCGAGCCGACGACCCCCTTCGACGAGGCGACGGACCTGCTCGACGAGGAAGATCTGGAGGCGAGCGACGATGATCGCGTGCGCATCGAGCGGATCACGCTTCCCCCGCCGAAAACGCTCGCCTTCCTGATCGCGATGCTGCTCGCGCCCCTGTTCGCGCTCGCCTTTGGGTTGAACGCCGCGCTCGCCGCCCTCGTCCTGGCGATGGCAGCCACGACCTGGCTCGTCTGGGACGGCGCCCGCCGCTTCGTGCCGGAGCAGGCGACCGTCTTGCGCCGGGCCGCGCTCGCGAACGCCGTTGTGGCTCTCATGGCGCTCGCCCTGCTCCTCGCCCGGATGCTCGGGTAAGACACCACTGCGCCACGAGGTGTCATCCCGGATAGAGCGTTCAGAGCACCCTGTCCGCGTTCTTCACCAGGTATCGTCATCCCGAGCCGGTCTGTCGAGCGGAGCGAGACGACCGTGTCGAGGGATCTTTACTTCAGGCCACAGACCTCTCACGCCAGAGCAAGGATCCCTCGGCGCGACACGCTCACTACGTTCGCGCGGCGGCTCGGGATGACGGTATTGTGTGGTCGGGATAGGGCCCGTCAAGAATGGGACGATCTACACCCGGATCGTGCCGGACGTTGGCTTGCCGTTGCGGGTCGCCGGCTGGACACCGCGCCGCAGGGTCATCTCGATGCCGTGGCGGTTCGGGCCATAGTAATTCCGTTGGAACCCCGTCCGCGTGAATCCCTCGGCCTCGTAAAGCGCCTGCGCGCCCCGATTCTGCTCCTCCACCATCAGCACCAGGTTGCCGCCCGGTAGCTCGTCCCCGATCGCGCGTAGCAGCAGCCGGCCGACGCCCTGCCGTCGCGCGTCCGGATGCACGGCAATGTTCATGATCCGCGCCTCGCCGCGATTGCGGTCGCCGATCATGCACCCGATGACCTCCCCGGTCGTTCGGCGCTTCGCCACGAGGAACGTCACGAAGGGCACGGCCCACAGCGTCAGCAGGACGGAGAAGCGATAGGCCAGCCCCGGCCGGAACGAGTCGCGCTGGATCGTGGCGACCGCCCGCAGATCGCGTAGCCGGGCGCGCTCGATCACCACGTCCGCTGGAGAGTCGTTCGCGGACCGATGCTGCCGTGATGATGCTGATCCGCTGCTCATGGCTCCCGGTTCTCTGGCGTCGGCGCCTGGCGGTACCCCGGCCGCGTGCGTGACCGCTGGCACCCTGTGTGCGTTTTCCGATGATAACCCGATGCGTCGGGCGACGGCGGCTCCGCGTCTATTCCGGTCGCCCGCACATGAAGGAGAGATGTTCCGGCCATGACCACCCACCTTCCGCTCGCCCTGACCGTCAACGGGGAGGACCATCACCTGATGGTCGAGCCCCGGCGGACCCTGCTCGACCTGCTGCGCCACGACCTCGGCCTGACCGGCGCCAAGAAGGTCTGCAATATGGGCAACTGCGGCGCCTGTACCGTGATGGTCGACGGCCGCACCGTTTACGCCTGCCTGACTCTCGCCATCGATTGCGAGGGGCGCGAGGTGCGCACGATCGAGGGCCTCGCCGACGGCGCCACCCTGGATCCCGTGCAACAGGCCTTTATCGAGGAAGATGCCTTCCAGTGCGGCTACTGCACCCCTGGCCAGGTGATGAGCATGCGGGCACTCCTGGACGAGAACCCGGAGCCGACCGACGACGATATCGTCCGCGCGGTGAGCGGTAACCTCTGTCGCTGCGGCGCCTACGCGCATATTGCTCGCGCCGGCCGGCGCGCGGCTGAGCTGCACAAGCAGCAGGAAGCGGAGGTGGGCGCATGACCTCCTTCTCCGTCACCACCAACCAGAAGGACGGCAAGCTGGAGCTCGGCATCGAGGAGCACGCCCCGAACGTCGAGCGTTGGGAGCCTGGTACCCGGTTCACCACCGTCGGCACGTCCGCGCGCCGCCTGGAGGCCATCGAGAAGGTCACAGGCCGCGCGCAGTACAGCTCCGATGTGCGTCTTCCGCGACAGACCTATGCCAAGGTGCTGCGCAGCCCGCACCCACACGCGAAGATCGTCTCCATCGACGTGACGAAGGCCGAGGCGCTGCCCGGCGTCGTCGCTGTCATCCATAAGGACAACACGGACCGCATCGAGTGGTATGACGGCAGCGCCGTCTTCGATAACCCGGTGCGGCTGATCGGCGATGAGGTTGCCGCCGTCGCCGCGATCAGCGAGGAGATCGCCGAGGACGCCATCCGCGCGATCGAGGTGGCGTACGAGGAACTGCCTTTCGTGACCTCGCTGGAGGGCGCGACATCGCCTGGCGCTCCGCGTGTCCGTCGCGATAGTGACAGCGAGGGAAACATCTCCGGCGAGGTCAAGCGCTACACGCGCGGTGACCCGGACGCCGGCCTTCGTCAGGCGGACATTGTCATCGACGACATCTACACGACGCAGGCGGCCCTCCACAACGCGCTGGAGCCGCATGGCTGCACCGCGGCCTGGAACGGCGACGAGCTGACGCTGTGGGATTCGACGCAGTCGATCTTCACCGTCCGCCAGGACGTCGCCCAGGCGCTCGATGTGTCCGAGCACAAGGTGCGCGTCATCAAGCACCACATGGGTGGCGGCTTCGGCGCCAAGCAGATCGCCTGGAAGCAGGACGTCATCGCCGCGCTGCTCGCGAAGAAGGCCGGGCGGCCGGTGCAGTTGATGCTGGACCGCGAGGGGGAGAACCTCGCCGTCGGTAACCGCCCGAACTCGCGCCAACGCGTGCGGCTCGGGGCGACGCGCGACGGGGTGCTAACCGCCATCGTCGCTGATATCGAGCAGGCCAATGGTGCGTACCAGACCGGCGGCGAGGCCAGCAACGTCAGCGGCATCTACCAGACGCTGTACAAGTGCGCCAACGTGCGCACGGTGCAGACGCCGCTCTACACCAACACCGGCCCGGCGGTCGCCTTCCGCGCGCCGGGGCAGGTCGAAGGGGCGTGGGCGCTGGAGCAGGCGATGGACGACCTCGCGCTCCGGCTGAACATGGACCCGGTTGAGCTGCGCCTGAAGAACTACTCCGAGACCGACCAGTCGGATGGCGACAAGCCCCTTTCCTTGCCGGAAGGCCTGCACCTCGCCTACGACAAGGTGCGTGAGGCCGCCGGATGGCCGGGGCACCCGGAGACGCTGAAGGGCAGCCGCGTTCGCAAGGGCGTCGGGTTCGCCGCGCACGATTGGGGCGCCGGTGGCGGGAACCCGCCCGGCTACGCCTGGATCGAGCTGAATGAGGACGGCACCGCCGACGTCGTCACCGGCACGCAGGACATCGGGACCGGCACGCGCACCGGCCTCGCGCAGGTCGCCGCCGAGGCGCTCGGACTGCCGCTGTCGGATGTCGCGCTGCATCTCGGGGATACCGCGCTGGGGCCCTATGCCCCGGTCAGCTCCGGCAGCGCCACGCAGGCGACGATCGGACCGGCGATCCAGGCTGCCGCCGCCGACATCCGGGACGGATTGCTGGACGTCGCCGCGAACGCGATGGAGATCGCGAAGGATCGCCTCTCCGTCCGTGACGGCATGGTGCTCGTCGATGGCGTCGCCTCGCGCGGGATGAGCGTGAAGAAGGTCATGCAGGAGATCGCCCCGAACACCCTCCGGGCGCAGGGCGCGCGTGTCCCGAACCCGAAGGACAAGGCGATCCGAACCTTTGGCGCCCAGATCGCCGAGGTCGAGGTCGATTGCGAGACCGGCGAGATCACGGTCACGTCGATCTACGCCTCACACGAGATCGGGCGGGTCGTGAATCCGGCGCTGGTCGAGAGCCAGATCATCGGCGGCATCACGCAGGGTCTCGGCTTCGCGTTGACCGAGGAGCGGGTGGTCGATCATCGCCTCGGGCGTGTCATGAACCCGAACCTTGAGGAGTACAAGGTGCCGACGGTGGCGGATATCCCGAAGATCGTGAACGTGCCGGTCGACGTGCCGGACCTCGTGGCGAACACGACCGGCGCGAAGGGCGTCGGCGAGCCGCCGCTGGTGCCGACCGCCCCGGCCATCGCCAACGCCATCTTCAACGCTATCGGCATCCGCTTCTACGATGCCCCGATCACGCGCGAGCGCATCCTCGAAGCGATGGCGAACCACCGCAGCATTGAGCGCGCCCGGAGCACGACCAACTCGCAGGAGCAATCCGCATGAAACCCTTCGCATACGCCCGACCGGAGACGATCGACGACGCCATCGGCATGATGACCGCGACGACGCGTCCCCTCGCCGGTGGCACGGACCTCCTGACGCTGATGAAGGAGGGGATCGTCGAGCCGGAAACCCTGCTGGATATCAAGCGCCTGCCCGCGCTGGACGCCGGGATCACCGTGGAGGACGGCGCGATCGCGATCGGCGCACTGACCAGTCTTGCTGACCTCGAGAAGAGCGAGGCGATCCGGCAGCACCTTCCCGCGCTGGCCAAGGCGGCCTCTGTCGCCGCATCTCCGCAGTTGCGGAATATGGCCACAATCGGCGGGAACATCCTGCAGCGGCCCCGATGCTGGTATTTCCGCGAGCACGACGTGCCCTGCTGGCTGAAGGGCGGCGAGGAGTGCTTCGCGCGCGGTGGTGAGAACCGCTATCACGCGCTGGTCGATATCAGCCCCTGCGTCGCCGTGCACCCGTCCGATCTCGCGCCGGTGCTCATCGCCTATGGCGCGCAGGTCCGGATCCGGGATGCGGAAGGCGACGGTGAGATCTCGGCGGAAGAGTTCTTCCGGGCGCCGGAGGAGGACCGGCGCGTCGAGCATGTCCTGCCGGATGACGCCGTGATCACCGGGCTACGCATCCCGCGCCCGTCGGTCGATATCCGCGCCACGTATCACAAGGCGATGGACCGCAAGGTCTGGTCGTTCGCGCTCGCCAGCGTCGCCGTCGCGCTCGAGATGCGGGACGGGGTGGTGGCCGACAGCCGGATCGTGCTCGGCGGCGTCGCCCCGGTGCCCCACCGGGCGACCGAGGCGGAGCACACCCTGCTCGGGTTCAGTCTCGACGAATCGCTCATCACCGACGCCGCGAAGGCCGCCGTCAGCAAGCTCTTCCCGCTGGAGCACAACGGCTACAAGATTCCGCTTCTCGTCGGCCTGATCAAGACCGCACTCGAGGAGGTTGCCGGATAGCTACCGTCCTTGCCCCATGCGTAGGCCCGGCCCTGGTGTCCGGGTTTTCGCGCAGGTAACCCGGATACAAAGATTCGCTCCCGCTTCTCGGCGTCAGTGCCGCGGGCGGGCAGGATCTTCGGGTGCAGCGTTAGTCCTCTCCGATATCTTCCGCCCAAACGTCCGGATACCGCGACTGGAACTCGTTCATCAGATCGATACAGCGTGGATCATTCAACTCGATGACCTCCACGCCACGGCTTCGAAGCAGGTCCAGTTCGCCGGGAAACGTCGTCGACTCGCCTACGACGACACGAGGGATCCTGAACTGAATGATGGCGCCCGCGCACATGGCGCACGGTGCGAGGGTGGTGTAGAGAACGGCGTTCCTGTAGCTGGATTGACGGCCAGCGTTGCGCAGGCATGACATCTCCCCGTGGGCGATGGGATCACCATCCTGGACTCGCCGGTTACGCCCGCTCGCAATCAACACCCCATCCATGTCCAGCGCGGAGCCTATTGGTACGCCCACCTTCGGCCAGCCCGGCCCGCGCTTCGGCGAGCGCGACCTCGAATGAATCACTGTTCCATGTGCTCATCAGCGGAGTTTTTCCTTTTTGAGAACGAGTCGATAACGGTCCCGGTCGACACGCCGAGGATAGCGGGACCCACCGGTCAGAATGAGATCGTATGGCCCCGGGATGATATGCCGGCGTTTCGTACGGGCGGACTCCATGTCCGCCCAAGTTGCATTTCGGGGGCGGACATGGAAGGCGCGCTCCCACTTCTCGACCATGACATGGTCTCGGCCGGGTCCGGGTCTACGACCATCACCGTCCGCCGTCACCCCGGAGGGCCGCCACCGCGCAGCTCGATGATGTGCCACCCTCGTTCCGGGAACCCGGCGCCGTCCGCGACACGCGCCGACGCGGCGTTGTGGTCGCCGTGCAGGTAGAGCGGGATCGCGCCCCATTCGAGGATTTTCCGCGCCGCCTGAGCCACCAACATCTTCGCCAGCCCCTTGCCCCGATGCCCCGGATCCGTGCCGACCGAGATCTCGTAGCCGTGCTCGTTGTGCTTCTTCAGTCCGACCCCGGCGGCATACCGGCCATCGTCATCCACCGCGATGAGCACATCCCCGTTGAACGGCGCCAGCCATTCCGGGATGTGCTCGTCGTCGTGTGGCATCCACATCCCCACCTCCGGCAGGTCCGCCGGCTGCTCCACGAAGCGGAAGACGCCACGCCCGAAGTGCATCTCCGGCTGGCCGAACAACTGCGGGACCGTTATGTACCCGTCCGACGTTCCAAGCTCGTCCTCCAGCCGCATGGGGTCGAGCGACACCGCCTCCGGAAATACGGTCGGCGAGAAGGAGACCACCGTGCCCAACGGCGACTCGATTCCGACGAACGGGCGCACGGTGCCGTCCCACCCCGGTACGTCGCGGTCCCGGCACGGGTTCAACACGAGCGACGATGTGGGCGGCCAGGTCCCGAGACGGGACGCGAGGAACCGGTTCAGGCGTCGCTCGATCTCGTCGGGCGGGTATGGAGGCGATGTGGACATGGGCGGCAACTCCTGTACGAGGGACTAACGAAATGTATGCCGTTCATCATCGCAGATTCGTCGCCTTTGTGGGGTTCCGTTAACCCTGGCGGCATCGACGATATGCCGGGTCGAGTATGATCAACGCCATCGTCACGAAGCGAAGTGTGCGGGGCAACGCAGCAGGGGAGAGTGTCCATGACCAGGGCTGACCGAGAACAGCGAGAGATCGCGCGGCGGATTCGCCAGCGCTTCGAGCGAAATGCCGAGCGATTGCTTGCCGGTCGCGGTGCCGCGCGAAGCGTGAACCGGCGCACCTTCGTTTTCGGGACAACCGCCTCGGGAGCCATGTTCACCCACGCCTTCTCCGCCTCGGCGCAGGACGCGACGCCCGGCGCGACGCCGATCGCATCACCGGTCGCCTCGCCGGTTGGCCTCGCCAGCGATCCGTTCATCCTCGGCATCGCCTCCGGCGAGCCCGTGCCGGACGGTATGGTGCTCTGGACGCGCGTCGCGCCCGCCCCGTTCGAGCCGGACGGCGGCGTCGCGGCACGTACGGTCGACGTCGACTGGAAGATCGCGGCCGACGAGGCGATGACCGACATCGTGCAAGAGGGCACATACGCGACCAGCGCCGCCTGGGCACACTCGGTGCACGTCGAGGTCTCCGGCCTGGAGCCGAACCGCGAATATTGGTACCGCTTCCGCACCGGCGGGTTCGAGAGCCCGATCGGCCGCACGAAGACCGCCTTTGCGCCGGGTGATACCGCAACACCCCTGCGCTTCGCCTTCGCCTCCTGCCAACGCTGGGAGCATGGCCTCTACACCGCCTACCGCGATCTCGCCGCCCAAATGCCAGACCTCGTCGTTCACCTCGGCGATTACATCTACGAGTACCCGATCCTGGTGCGCGGCAACCTGCGCGACGCGCCCGCCCGCTCGATCGATGACCTGCCGTTCTCCGCCATGGGCGAGACGGTCGATCTCGACGAGTACCGCCAGCGCTACGCTCTGGTCAAGACTGATCCGGATCTGCGCGCCGCCCACGAGGTCGCCCCATGGGTCGTGACATGGGACGACCATGAGGTCGCCAACAACTACTTCGGCGCCGTCGTCCGCGACTCGCCGTACGCCAAGCCCATGCTGGAGCGTCGCGCGGCGGCGTACCAGGCGTATTGGGAGCATATGCCCCTGCGTGAGAGCGCCCGCCCAACCGGGCCGGACCTGACGCTCTACCGCACGGTCGCGTTCGGCGACCTCGTCCGCTTCAACGTGCTCGATACCCGCCAGTACCGCTCGGCCCAGGGTGGCGCCTGCATGCCGGCCGAGCGCGCCGAGAACGACGGCTACTGCGCCAGGGCGTTCGACCCGGAGCGCACCCTGCTCGGCGCGGAGCAGAAGGGCTGGCTGCTCGACGGCCTCGAGGCCACAACCGCCCGCTGGAACGTTCTCGCCCAGCAGGTCCCTTTCACGCGCATCGACCTCGACCGCGACCCGGCGGTGGAGGAATACGGTGACGACGAGATGGACAAATGGGACGCCTACGCCGGGGAGCGCGAGGAGGTCCTCGCCGCGCTGGCAGACGCCGCGACCGCTCAGGGCTTCCACCCGATTGTGATCACCGGCGACGTGCATGTGAACCAGGCGTGGGACATCAAGCGAGACTGGGACGCCCCTGCCGGCGAGGGCATTATCGGCTCCGAGTTCGTCGGCACCTCGATCGCGACGAACGGCGACCTTCCGCTGGATGATGGCGGATTCACCACCGTCTGCGGCGGCTACAACGGCAACGACCACAACCGCCTCTACGACAACCACCGTGGCTACGTGCTCGTTGAGGCAGATGCCGACCAGCTCCGCGCCACCTATCGTGGCGTCTCCACCATCACCGTGCCGGACGGCGAGCCGCTCACCATCGCCTCGTTCGTCGTCGACCACGCGACCCCCGGCGCCCAGGAAGACGTTTGCGTATAGACAGGATTGGACCTGACTAGAGTCAGGGCCAATCCCTTTTCATTACGACTTATTTAGATAGACGAATGACTGGGGAGGTAATGCGATACCGAAATCCGAAAGCTCTTTGGGCACCGCATACTTGAGCGGTGAATGTAAAGAGTATGCATACGCTTTGTCCCGATTTTGGAAGTAGTCGAAGAATGCAACCTGGTTAATCCCTGCGGCTTCGGCGGTGTGCTCCCAGATGCTTTCGGGGGTATTGCAGAGCACGTCTTTAACAGAGACTTCCCCTATAACCCGGCACTCTGGAAAGGTCGCATATACGACGATCCTGCTTATTGCTGTTCTAGCCACTCTGGTTCTGAACTCGAATCGCTTCTCACCGCTCATGATTAAGTGCGCGAATCGTGGGTGAATCGAGAGCATAATGGAGTTCATTGTCCTCCCTTCCGGTCAACGAAATCGATTTCGGTTGCAGCCCACTGCAAGATGCGGTCGAAATTGTCATCAATGAGTTCGTGGAATGGGCGGGGCCCACTATTCTGATCTACTATCCCGCTGTCCCACAGCTCCAGGAGGATTGGGCGCCGCTTTAGGCTGCAGATCATGATAAAGCTGACCACCAGCATGTTGCGTCGGTTATGTTGCCAGAAATGTTGCAGTTCTTCATCTTGGAAGACGGTTCTGTTGCCGCAATATCGCCTGAACTCGGCCCAATCCTGGAAACCGGACTTCAACTCGGTGATGACCCCTAGAGTCGTAATTACAGATTCGAACCCCTTTCGTCCTGGCGTTAGGCCGTTTCGATACACAAGAACGTAGTCGCCTACGTTCATGTCTCGGTTTGGCGTGAATGAGATGTAGATCTTTTGCAGGGCATATCTGAACCCGACGTTGGAGACGAAATTGCTCGGGTCTTCCGTACGGAGTATGGAATCAGGGAAAAGGTGTGTATGGTACTCAGGTTTGATCGGGAGTATATATTTCTTTCTCCCGTGGAACTGCAGGTTAGGGAAGTTTTGCTTTACGCTTTGGTCGGCGTTATAAGATCCAAGGGACTTTCTATATACGCACTCCTCGACAGAGCCTGATCGCTTCATCCCGTGAAAGACAAAGCCCCAGCTCCGAACTAACCGGACTAGAGCGGTAAGTTCTGGCCGTTCCGAAGCCTCCGGCAACACAGTCAGGTATATCTCCTGTAACCCCCTCATTCTCGCGTTGTCGAAGACGATCTTGAGAAAGCGTTCTCCCAGACGAAAACCGGTTGACTCGACCTTAAAAGTTCCCACCTTGAGTCGCTTCGCCGGCGGAAGTGATGGGGATATATTCCCGTAGTCTTCCTCTTCATGCTCGGTTTTGAGATACAGAAAGCCTAAGATTGCATTGGCGTCATCGCGGCAAACGTAGGCTCGCTCGAGACTCTTTGATCTGAACCAATCTTCGAAACTGGGGTAGTCATTCTTGAGAGAGTCGAAGAAGGTATCATTCAAATCTATCTCGCGAAAAGTCTGCTGTTGCACTGACAGCATCCTGTACTCGACCAGTTCAGGATGCCGCTTACTCTGCACGCCGATGAAGCTCTCAATTGATAGGACCTTTCCTTCAAGCCCCAGCAATCGTGCTTTGTTTCGAAGTCGTCGATCCTCGGTAATGAGTAGATCTACGTATCCGTTATAGAGCTCGTAGAGGAGTGAGTCATCTACTCGGTCATTTGTCGTCTTGGCATTAGGAAGCTTGGCCAGGAACTCAGCCGCCGGAACAGAAGCACCTATAAGTACTTCATACGCCTCGAGTTTCACTTCGAGCGCCTGTCTACGAGTGCTATCTTGATATTGTCGTATCTCGTCAATCGTTGACGGGTGTATAACCTTTGTATAGTTCAGCCGATCCAGCCATCTATATAGATGCCCAATGCTGTAGTTTGATGCGATCTGATTCTCACGGTGGATAACAATATTCGTGTCGAGTAGGACCTTCATCCTTATCGCTCCTTGAGGATTTCCGAGACGGCGTGAGCGATGCTGTCGATGTTTGATTTCGCATCTCCCATCTCCACTCGGATGTATGGGACATCGAATTCGGCTGCTATTGCATACGAGTGCTGTCTCTCAAGTCTCAGGTTTTCCTCAACAAGTGAGATCCGGCTTGGGGCTGTCTCGCGCTTATGAAGATTGTCCAGTACCGTGGGAGCATCAGAGTCGAGATGGACGATACCCGAAATCTTTAGCTCCTCGAAGTATCTGGTGGGTATTGGACTGAATCGGTTACTTGTCTCGGAGAGCAGCACTACGTGCCCGTCCAGCAAGATATTGCTTTCCCTGTCAAGAATCGCCATTACTTCGGATATCAATAGTCGCTGGTTTGCATCCGCATCCGCAACAACTTTTGAGGAAGCGGAAGCAGGTTCACTAGAAGACCGTCGAATTAGGTGACTGGCGGTAAAGCGCTTGACGCCATTCAGCTCCGCGACTTTCTGCAGGATAGTGGTCTTGCCTATGCCATGTGCGCCCGTGATCAGTACAACGCCTCTCATTCGACGGCATCCCATTCCAAATGCGAGTCTCCTTGAGCGACGGGTACTCCCTAGTTGTAGCCAACGCGCTTGGCTTCGCCTTGGTGCGAAGATTTGGTTCATTGATTCCAATGTGAATGTAGCATGTTTTCGAACTGTGGCAATACATGGTGCGCAACTGTGACGCTGTAGTCCTTCGCTGTTATGCGCCCGTTACGCGTCTGACGCTATTGTGGAACATGTGTCCGGATGAGCCGACCAGGGCAGGGCATGCCCCGCATCCGGCCGGATGGGAGGATCATCATGATTCACCGGCATCGCGTTCCATACCTCTTGGGTCTTCTCGTCCTCTTGTTCGCCCTCATCCCTGCGTCCATCCTGGCCCAGCAGGCGGTGGACGACAGCAACGACAGCTTCATCTTCCAGGTCAACCGCCCCGCCACCGTCGCGACCGGCGACATGGTCAACGTCATGGTCGTCATTGATGACAACGCCGTCATCGATGGGCAGGTCACCGATGCCCTGATCGTCGTCAACGGCACGGCGACCGTTAACGGGTCCGTCACCGGCGACATTGTCGTCGCCGAGGGCTCGCTGATCATCAACGATGGCGCCACGGTCAACAACATCTCGCTCTTCCGAAGCGATATGACGCAGGGAGCCAACGCAACGGTCACCGGCGATATCTCGGAGGAGAACAGCTATACGAACTTTGGCTGGGGCCTGACCGTCTTCTCGATCCTGTTCTGGATTGGCACGACGATCGCCATCCTGCTCGCCGGGTTCGCGATCATGGCGCTCTTCGGTCGCCAGCTCGACGTCGCGGTCCAGACCATCAACCGCCGGCCGATGGAGAGCGCGGTAAGCGGGCTCCTGACGTGGGTGCTGGTCCCGGTCCTCGCGATCCTGACCTTCATCACCATCATCGGTATCCCGGTCGGGATCGGCCTGCTCCTGGTCGTCATCCCGCTGCTGGCGGTGGCCGGTTACATGGTCGCTGCCTACTGGCTTGGCCTCCGCGTGGTCGCGATGGCCAGCCTCCGCTGGGGACGCTACCTCGCGCTGCTCACCGGCCTGGTCATCCTGGCGCTGGTGAACCTGCTGCCATGGTTCGGCGGCGTCATCACCTTCTTCGCCACCCTGTTCGGGACCGGCGCGCTTGTCTACACGCTCTACCGCTCGCGCCGTGGTGAGGAGCCGCTGATGACGGCGCCCACCGCACCGCCGGTTGGCGGCCCCGCGCCCGCCTAACGAGCGCTCATGCCAACGGCCGGGAGCATCGCTCCCGGCCGTTGCTCGTGTCCAGCGCCGTTGCCGACCGTCAAGAGACGGTGATCTTCTTCGGGGCCGGCTTCTCCACCGCCGCCTTCGGGGTGCGGATCTCCAGCACGCCGTCGGTGTAGGTGGCGGAGATGTCTTCCTCCTTCACGCCCTCGGGCAGCGGCAGGCGGCGGTAGAAGCTGCCGAACGACCGCTCCATGCGATAGGCATGCTCCTCCTTGACCTCATGCTCGCTGTGGCGCTCGCCCTTGATGACGAGGTCGCCGTTCTCGATCTCGACGTCGATGTCCTCACGGGCGACGCCGGGCAGCTCCACCTTCACGACGAGCTGGTCACCCTGCTCGTACATGTCGACCTGCGGATCCCAGTCGCCCATGACGTCGCTCAAGCGCGGCACCGAGCGGAGCAGGGGCCAGCGGCGGCCGAGCATGCGGTCCATGACCACGTCGAGGTCGCCCAGCATCGCGAAGGGATCGCGCCGGCGATGGGCCGGAGCCATCTCCTTCCCGTTCGCCGTCTCGGCGGGAGTATTCTCCGCCGGGGCGGGGGTGCTGGTGGTGTCGGATGTCTCGTTCATGACAGCCCTCCTTTGACGCATGCACATGACTACGCAAACAAGGCCAAACAACGCACCGTGGTTCTTCGCGGCACCCCAATTATAGCGACTGTATACAGTCTTGTGTTATCCCACCGGCGTCTTTGCGCTGTCTTCGACGGGTGCCAGGAGGTTGTTCTCGCGCACCAGCCTCATGTCCAGCGTGCGATACCCGGCATCCTCGAACAGCACGACGATGCGGCCGCCCGGCTCGTAGTGCATCACCGTGCCCGCGCCCCAGCTCGTATGCCGCACCCGGCTCTGCAGCGGGAAGGGATGCTCTTCCACCTCGGCCTCACGCGCCAGCCCCGATTCGCACCGGTCGCAGGCGTCGCACGGCCCCTCAAACGGGTCGCCGAAGTAGTTCAGGAGCATCTCGCGACGGCAGGTCGGCGTCTCGGCGTAGCGGCGCATCATCTCCAGCCGCGACGATGCGTACTGCTGGCGCTTCTCCTGCGCCTTCGCCGCCGCCTCGGCCACCTCGTCGAGCGTCGCGTCCGTCTCCGCCGCGATCACCTCGCCGGACGGCGCAACGTCCACGGCGTCGACATCGTCGAGACGCCCGATCACCCTCACCAGCTCGGAGTCGCGCAGGCCGAGGTCGTCGCGCAGCTCGGTGGGGTTCACCGGCTCGTTGGCCTCGCGGATCGTGGCCAGCACCGGCTTGACGTCCTCCGCCTTCAGCTCTCCCGCGCCGCTCTGGAAACGGCGCAGGTTCAGGTCGGCCGGATCGTAGAGCAGCAGGGCTTCCGACGGCTCACCATCTCGCCCGGCGCGCCCGATCTCCTGGTAGTAACTGTCCAGCGAGTCGCTGATGCTGTAGTGCACCACGTACCGGATATCAGGCTTGTCGATGCCCATCCCGAACGCGATCGTCGCCACGATCACGTCCGTTTCACCGGCCATGAACGCGTCCTGGATCGCCTCGCGCGCTTTCGCTTTCAACCCGGCGTGATAGGCCCGCGCCGCAACTCCCCGCTCGACCAGCGCCGCGGCGATGGTCTCCGTGTCGTTCCGCGTCGCCGCATAGACGATCCCCGATCCCCGGTGGTCGGCGACGAACGCCAGCACCGCATCCAGCTTGTCGGCGGCATGGTCGATATGCTCGACGGCGAGATGGATGTTCGGGCGATCGAAATCGCGCACGAAGACCTTCGGCTCGCGCATGCCGAGCGCCTCGATGATCTCCTCGCGCACCGGCCCGGCGGCGGTCGCCGTCAGCGCCAGCGTCGTTGGCCGCCCGAGGGTCTCGATCGCCGCGCCGAGCCGCAGGTAATCCGGGCGGAAATCGTGCCCCCACTCGCTGATGCAGTGCGCCTCATCGACGACGAAGAGCTTTGGATGCAGATTCGCCAGCCGTTCGAGCAGATGCTCGTTGGTGAGCTGTTCCGGCGCGAGGAAGAGGAACATCTGCTCCGCCGTTTCAAGTGCCCCGACCACGCCCTCCCGCTCCTTCGCGGAGAGCGTCGAATTCAGCTCCGCCGCGCGGATATCCCGTCCGGTTTCGAGGCTCTCGACCTGGTCTTTCTGGAGCGCGATCAGCGGCGAGACGACGATCGTCAGCCCGGAGAGCAGGAGACCGGAGATCTGGTAGATCGCCGACTTGCCGGACCCCGTCGGCATCACGGCGAGGGTATCGTGCCCCGCGACAACAGCGTCGATGGCCTCGCGCTGGCCGGGACGCAGGTCGTCGTAGCCGAGGATGTCATGGGCGACGCCGGAAACGGAGGGAACGGTAACGACGCGGCTTGGCATGTGATCGATCTCTCTGGATACAAGGTCAATGGACGGAAAGGCACCCCTCTCCGCCAGCGGACGGGGAGGGGTGCCTTGCGCAAGGATGTGGTTGGCCGCTACAACGGCATGCCACCGGTCACGGCGATGACCTCGCCGGTGACGTAGCTGGAATCGTTCGAGGCGAGGTAGACATACGCCGGGGCGAGTTCGGCGGGCTGCCCGGCGCGGCCGAGCGGCGTGTCCTTGCCGAACGTCGTGTACGCGTCCTCGCCCATCGTCGAGACGATCAGCGGCGTCCAGATCGGGCCCGGGGCGACCGCGTTCACACGGATGCCCCGTTCGATCATCTCTTGCGCCAGCGCGCGGGTGAAGGTGACTATCCCGCCCTTCGTCGTCGCGTAATGGATGAGCGAGGCGCTCGGATGCGAGGCCTGGATCGAGGTCGTGTTGATGATCGCGCCGCCGGGCTTCATGTGCGTCAGCGCGGCCTGCGTGAGGTAGAACATCGCGTCGAGGTTCGTCGCCATCGCGCGCCGCCAATCGTCCTCGCTCAGGTCCATGAAGGAGGCGATGGTCGTTTGGAAGGCCGCGTTGTTGACGAGGATATCGACCTGCCCGAATTCCTGGACTGCGCGCTGCACGATGCTGACGCAATGCGCCCGGTCCCGTATGTCGCCAGGCATGAGGATCGCTCGCTGTCCGGATTCCTCGACCAGTCGCTCTGTCTCGTGGGCATCCCTGTGCTCGCTGAGGTACGAGATCACGACGTCCGCGCCCTCGCGGGCGAAGGCCAGCGCGACCGCCCGGCCGATGCCGCTATCGCCGCCGGTGATGATCGCGACGCGCCCGGCCAGCTTGCCGCTGCCCGTGTACGACGTCTCGCCAAAGTCCGGCGCCGGCGTCATCTCGGATTCCAGCCCGGGATACGCCTGGTCTTGCCCCTCGAACGGGGGCTGCGGGGCCGCCTCGGCGTTGCCGGCGGCATGCTCCTGCGGATTTTTCTGCGCGTTGGGGTCGGTCATGGAACGGCTCCTCTGGAGTGAGATCGACGTGGTCTCCGGAGCACATCAACGCACCAATGATGCCAACCCGGGGAGGCATAATCCGTGCGTAAGCTAAACTGGTGGTAAAGATTTATCGCCTGTCCGACGCGTTCCGTCAATCGGTGAAGCGAAAGGCTCGCTGACGCTGGTCGCCTTCGGTTCGGCCCGGGATGTTCGACCACACATCACGTCATGATCCGGGTCGGCAATGGTCGACATGTCCTCCCGATGAGGCAGCGTCCTGCGGCCCCGAAAGAAAGACCATCCATGAGAATCGGCTACGCTTGCGTCAACGGGGAGGTGAAGGAGTCCGCTTCCCGCACCTTCCGTCTCGCCTCGTTCAGCGACGACCGCGCCATCGAGACGATCGCCTCCAACCTGCGCGTGCTCCGGAACATCCTCGAGTGGAACGTGGAGCACGGGATCCTCTACTACCGCATCTCGTCCGGCACCATTCCGCTTGCCTCGCATCCGGTGATGACGTTCGACTGGAAGGCGCACTTCGCCGGCGAGCTGAGCGAGATCGGCGCGTTCATTAACCGCCACGGCATGCGCACGAACGTCCACCCCGGCCAGTACACGCTCATCAACTCGCCGCGCCCGGAGGTGGTGCAGGCGAGCCTCCTGGAGCTCCAGTACCACGCCGACCTGCTCGACCTTATGGGCCTCGACGCTGCGCACAAGATCCAGCTCCACACCGGCGGCGTCTACGGCGACAAGCCCGCCGCGTCTGATCGTTTCGTGGATGTCTACACGTCGCTGGACGAGTCGATCCGTCGCCGCCTCGTGATCGAGAACGAGGAGCGGCATTACACCCTCGCCGACAACCTCCGCATCCACGAGCGCACCGGCATTCCCCTGCTGTTCGACATCTTCCACCACCGGTTGCTCAACAATGGGGAGTCGCTGGAGGAGGCGCTGGATCTCGTCCAGCCGACGTGGGCGGGGCACGGCCCGGCGATGCTCGACTACAGCTCGCAGGACCCGGAGAAGCGCTTCGGCGCCCATACCCCCAGCATCGACCTCGACGACTTCGCCCCGGTGCTGGACATCCTGCACGACCGCGACGTCGACCTCATGCTCGAGATCAAGGACAAGGAGCAGAGCGCCCTCATCGCCAACCGCTACATGGCCGAGCGCCTCGCTGCGATCCAGTAGCATCGGACTGAAATGTCCGATGCATCGACCGAAGGTCGATACGTGGTCAAACCTCCGGAGTTGTACCCCGGCTCTGGTAGGCCGCCCGTGGCTGAAGGAGCGCGGAACGCTCCTGAATGCCCGGGGGCGTAGGCCGATGCGTTCCTGGCCTGACGCCGCTCTCCGCCGCCGACCCGCAGTGGCTGGCGCTACCAAAGAGGGTTTAATCGGTCGCCCCGGCTCAAGGGGCGCGGGCGAGCGCGATCCCGCCGATCCAGGGAGCGTTGGCCGATTGGAATGTGGCCTGCCGCAAGCCGACTCCAACGTCCCGGATAGATGGCTCGGCATCTACTGTCCCTGCGACGCGAGCCAACCGTCGATCCCCGACGCGATCGCCCACGCGATCTCGTCCTGCCGCGTCCCGGCCGCGAACTGCGCTCCCTCATTGTCGTTCGTCAGGAACACCGCCTCGACCAGCGTGCTCGGCATCGTCGCCTGCAGCAGGCCGCCGTTCGCGAACTGCCACGTCCCGTTGCTGTCGATACCGAGCGACCCGAGCGCACCGGCCATGTGGATGCTGAAGTCCTCGTCCTTCCGGCGCTTGCCCCAGAACGTCTGCGAGTAGTCCACCGACGAGTCAGACGACCCGTTGAGGTGGATCTCGACGAACACGAGCGCTCCGCACGCGTTCGCGATATCGCCCCGCTCGGAGTTCCCCAGATCGGCGTCGCTGTAGCGGGTGAGCGCGACCGTTCGGCCAAACGTCTCCTGCAGGATGGTTTGCGTCCTGGAGGCGATGTCGAGGTTAATATCCTTCTCATAGAGATCGTAGGTAGCGTTGTAGGCGCCCGAATCGCTCCCACCATGCCCCGGATCGAGCACGACCTGGGCGCCGCCCTCAACGGTGCAGCCTGGGCCAGCCTGGTTTCCCTTGCCAGGAGGCGGCGCGGCCGCCGCAGGCCCAAAGGCCGACAAGGCGAACATGGCGACAAACGCGACGATCAACGCGCGGTAACGGGACGATTGGGTGTTCACGATATTCTCCCCGGTAGGGTCTATTGGGTCCGGGGGCATCATACCATCAGCGTCATAAACGGCTATCCCGATATGGGTCAAATCGCCCGTACCGCCGCCGCCATTGCTCCGCGGTGAACACCCGGTCGCACCTCCGGCAGATCGCTACCATCCCGCACTCGCCCGCACGCCGGATTCGCGGATCGACCTCGATCAGCTCGATCGCTCGCCGGCAGCGGGGGCACCGGAACCGTCTGTCTTCACGCCGTGTTCTCATCGCGCATACCTGCATGCTGGTCGCGGGAACAGCAGATGCGTCCAGAGTAGGGGATTGCATCACGCGAGGTCTACCGGTATCCCGCATTCACCATCCACCGGCCCGACCCGGAAGGTGGGCACCACCAGTGGTCCGGTCAACGACCTTCAGGACGCGAGGTCGTTCCGGCGATCGTCGTGATCTGGGTATCGCCGCCAGTCCTCCAGCGTATAGGCGCGATTACAAATCCTGCAGGTCGCGATCAGGAGGGATCGCGTCTGTCGCCGGAGATCGGAACCTTCCTTGATAGATCGCAACGCGATCTGTGCGTTGCAGTTGGGACACCTGAACCTCGGATCGTCGCGCCATGAACCCGACATCACCCTGCCTCCGATTATGTATGGAAGAACAAGTGTTCTCATGCTAGTAGCAGGGGGTGTTTCTGTCTAGGGGTAGGTGGGCGTCTCCGGGTAGCGCTCGAGGAACTCTGCTTTCATGCGCAGGTAATCCGGATCGTCCTTTGCCGCGACATACGCCGCATAGAAAATCTCCGCCGACTCCGCCTTCACCGGGTCGACGTCCTGAGGAAGCACCTCCTCGCGCCCCGGCGACCACTTCCGGCCGCTCTTGTGGTTCGCGTACCGGCGCGAGCGCGTGAAACCCATCTGCAGGAACTTCCGCGCCATGTCCATGCCGACGAAATCGCCCGCGTCCTTGTACGCGTGGAACATCACTGTCAACGTGGCCGCCGACTCCCGCGCGATCTCCGGGGTGCGAAACCGCCAGTGCGGCAGCAACTCAGACTTGTACGGCTCGACGAGGAGCACGCCCTGTTCACCGCGCCCGACGCGGTAGAGGTCCGGTCGGGCGCGGAAGTCGATTTCGTCGAACGGCAGGTCGTAGTTGAACGCGGGCTGAGGCATTGGTCAGGTCTCTGGCAGGGACAGCAACGGCTATAGCGCGAAGAAGAGGATCACCGCCGCAGCCACCACCAGCAGGATCACCACCGTCCAGAGAAGCCCCATCGAGATACCGGTAAAGCCGCCACCACCGGCGGGGTTTGGCCCTTCCAGCGAGGTGCCGCCCACCCGCGCCCTCGCCTCCGGCACGTCGTCTGCCTGAAGCGGGTCTGGACGCCCCTGGCGGACCTCGATCTCCGGCGCATCGGGGCTCCTGAACGTCTCCGCTGTGTTGTCTGTCGTATCTCGCCGGTCTGACATTGCGATCTCCTCGCTCGAACCACGGCGTGCCGCCATGGCGTGTGTGCTGCCCTCACATGTCGCAACCGCGGTGCCAGTGCGTTCGCCGCCGCCTGATGGCGCACTTTCGCTTCGCCGATCTGTATAGGGAGTAGAGGGGAGGAGACGCCTCCCCGATGACGACCCGCTGTACAGGAGGAGAACGCCCGTGCCCGAGACCATCTCACCCTTCGATCTGCCGCCGGACGATGTTCCGGTACAGGACGTTGCCGACCCACCAGAGGGACCCGGCCCGGACCAGGACCTCGACGCTGTGCGCGAGCTGGTCCTGCGCGCCAACCCGGACGTTGTGCCGGAGCTCGTGGCCGGCGAGTCGATCGCCGACCTCATCGCCAGCGTCGAGCCGGCGCGCGCGGCGTACGCCCGCCTCGCGGCAGCTATCGTGGAGACCCGGATACCGGCCCCGGTTCCGGCCGGAGGCGGCGCGCCGATCGCCGTCGATCCTGATCGCCTGCCCGCTGCCGAGAAGATCCGGCGTGGTCTCGCGGCGTTCGCCGCCACCTCGAAGAAGGGATAGTTCATGGCCATTACCAAAGCCCAAGCCTCTTGCCTCTCGCAACGACATGCTGATGCGCGGCGTGATCGAAACGATCGTCAAGGAAAGCGCGATCCTCTCCTTCCTGCCGTTCATGGAAGTGACCGGCACGTCCATCAGCTACAACCGCGAGGCCTCGATGCCGGCGGCCAGCTTCTACACGGTCGGCGATACCTGGACGGAGGCCACGCCGACCTTCACGAAGGTCACCGCGCAGCTGGCGATCATCGGCGGCGACGCCGACGTCGACAACTTCCTCCAGCAGACCTACAGCGACACGAACGATATCGAGGCCGAGGTCATCGCCAACCGCGCGAAGGCGGTCGCGCACAAGTTCTAGCGAGACGTTCATCGACGGCGACACGGCCGTCGACCCGTTCAGCTTCAACGGGATCCACAAGCTGATCCCGGCCGGCCAGACGCTTCAGCATGGGCACGAACGGCGGCAGCCTGACGCTCGCCAAGCTGGACGAGCTGATCGACGCCGTCCGCCCGGGACGCCCGGAACTGCTCCTGATGAGCAAGCGCACGCGGCGCAAGCTCAAGGATCTCCGCCGCAGCGCCGGCTACATGCTGGAATCCTCGATCAACCAATTCGGCCAGCAAGTCGAGACCTACGACGGCATCCCGCTCGTCGTCGACGACTTCGTGTCCGATGCGAAGACGGTCGGACCGGCACGAACATGTCCACGATCTACGCGCTGAAGTTCGGCGTCGGCGCCGGTGTGACCGGCCTGGAGAACGGCGGGATCCAGATCGAGCGCGTCGGCGAGCTGGAGACGAAGGACGCCACGAGAACGCGGATCAAGTGGTATGCCGGGCTCGCCCTCTTCTCCGAGCTGGGCGCGGCCAAGCTGGAAGGCGATCTCCGCGACGTAGGTTCGCCTCGCATCCTCGCAGGTCCTTCTGAGCGAACCGAAGAATCCCCCCGGCGAAGCCGATCGACGTAGATCGATACCAGGACCCCACATCCCGCCCTGAACGGAAATGGAAGGCGCTTCGCGCCCTTGGATGTGCTTCGCACGGGGATTCTTCGGCAGAGCCTCAGAAGGACGTTGGGTGATGTGGTAGGTGGCAGGATCATCGCCCCCCTTGCCACGAACGCTGCCCGATGCCACGATGGGCATCATCAACCAGCGGCAGGAGAGGGAAGGGGAGAGACGATGCGCATCGTGGTCGGCAAGGAGATCGACGCCGGACGGATATCCCGGCTGTGGGAGACGTTCCCGGAGGTCGACATCGTGGCCTTCCGGGATGACCCGGACGCCATGCGCGAGGCCGACGCCTTCCTCGGCCGCATTCCGCCGGAGGCCGCCGCCCTCGCCGGCGACCGCCTGCGTTGGGTGCAAGCCGGCGGGGCGGGCGTCGAGACGATCCTCGCCATCCCATCGATCGTCGAAAGCGACGCCATCGTCACCAATACGCGCGGCGCCCATGCCCCGTTCGTCGCCGAGCACGCCTTCGCGATGATGCTCGCCCTCTGCCGCGCGCTCCCGACCTTCATGCAGGACCAGCGCGACCACCGCTACCGCAGCCACGGCGCCGGCGTGCCCATGGACGGCCTCTACGGCAAGCGCATGCTCATCATCGGCATGGGCAATATCGGCAGCGCCATCGCCCGCCGTGCCGTCGCCTTCGAGATGACCGTCGTCGGCCTCGACCAGGGCGTGCCAGGCCACATCGGCGAGGACCTCACCGTCCTCCCGATGGAGCACCTTGACAACGAGCTCGAGGCCGCGGACATCCTCGTCGTCGCGGTCCCCTACACCCCCGACACCGATAACCTCATCGACGCCCGCCGCATCGGTCTGCTCAAGAGCGGCGCAATGGTCATCGGCATCTCCCGCGGCAAGATCATCGACGAGGACGCCCTCGCCGCCCGCCTGCGCGACGGATCGCTGTCCGGCGCCGGGCTGGACGTTTTCGCCCAGGAGCCGCTGCCGCGAGGACAGTCCCCTTTGGGACGTCCCGAACCTCATCATGACCCCGCATTGCGCGCCCGTCTCGCCGATCACCGGTGACCGCGAGATGGACATCATCGTCGAGAACGTCCGCCGCTTCGTGCAGGGCGAGCCGCTGCTCAACACCTGCGACAAGCGCGCCGGGTTCTAGGAGCGGTCGGTGCGGATCGGCTACCCGGGCCGGAACCTGACGCTGGACCTCCCCGCGCCGCCACCCCTGCGCCCGGAGACGTACAGCCCGGAGCGCTTCGAGGAGGCGATCGCCGCCAATCTGGACGCCATCGCGGCGACCCTCCGCTGGAACCTCGCGCACGGCATCCTCTACTGGCGGCTCAATCCCTACACGATCCCCCTCGCAACGCATCCGGTCGTCGATGTCGACTGGGCCACGCTGTTCGCGGAGCGGTTGGAGGAGATCGGCGCGTTCGTCCGCGAGCACGGCATGCGCCTGACCGTCCACCCGGGCCAGTACATCCGCCTCACCTCACCGGATCCCGACGTCGTGCGTCGCAGCGTCGCCGAGCTGGCGCACCATGCGACGCTGTTCGACCGGATGGGCCTCGACGGCACGCACAAGGTCCAGATCCACACCGGTGTGCCGGGTGACGACAAGCCCGCCGCGATCGACCGCTTCGCCGCCGCCTGGGATGCGCTCCCGCGGCATGTGCGTAACCGTTTGGCGATCGAGAACGACGAGCGGCTCTTCTCCCTCGCCGACAATCTCGCCATCCACGCCCGCACCGGCGTACCCCTCGTCTTCGACACCTTCCACCACAGCCTGTTCAACAGCGGAGAGTCGCTCGACGAGGTGCTGGATCTCGTCGCCCCCACATGGCTCGGCCATGGTCCCGCGATGATCGACTACAGCACCCAGGACCCCGCCAAGCAGCCCGGCGCCCACGCCGCGAGCATCGACGCCGCCGATTTCGCTCGCACGTTGCCCCATCTCCGCCGCCACGACCTCGACGTCATGCTCGAGATCAAGGACAAGGAGACCAGCGCCCTCACCGCCCTCGCTATCGTGAATCCGTAGTCTCGCACCATGTGTGCGAGACATCGACCGCAGGTCGATACCCGGTGAGCACCGACCGATGCCCGTCTCACCACCAGTAGGATCGGACTGGAATGTCCGATATCCATCGACCGCAGGTCGATACCCGGGCACTGCTCTTTCCATGAACACAACCCGCCCATCAACGGGCGAGATTGACCGCATCGGACATACCCGCCCGAACCCCGGACACCCCGGAGCACTGGCCTGCTCCTTCGGTCACGGGGCTACAGGGAAACGGCCGCGCACGCAGATGAACGTGATCGTGATCGCCTAGCGAGGTAGCCGCTCCCCGGTGATGGCTTCCCACGCCTCCGGGTCCGTCGCGCCCTCCGTGACCAGCACCAGCACATGGCTCCGCTCGTCCAGCTTCAGGATCCGCCGCGCCCGCGCCCATGCATCGGACGCCGCCAGCGACAGCAGCCCGCCGAGCCCGGCCGCACCGGTCTCCCCGGCGGCGACCCCGGCCCGCGCCAGCACCCGCATCGCCTCCCGCGCCGCGTCGTCCGGGATCGCCAGCGCCACGTCGATGCCGGTCCACAACGTCGGCCAGGCGATGGGCGAGGGGATGCCGCAGTTCAGCCCCGCCATGATCGAACGGTGCGGCCCCGGCACCTCGACCGGCTCCTTCGCCCGCAGCGACGCGAGGATGCACGCCGCGTCCGCCGGCTCGACGCTCACCACCTTCGCGTCCCAGTCCATTGCCGAGCGGATCGCCGCCGCCCCCAGCGCCCCGACGCCCATCTGCACGAACATCTGCGTCGGCAGCTGCGCGGGCGTGTGTCGCAGCTGGTCCTCCAGCTCGGTGAAGATCGTGCTGTAGCCGTCGATCACGTCGCTGCGGCACATCTTCATACCCCGGCCATGATGTGTCCGAGATGACGATGTGATGGTTCCGCTCGTCCGCCATCCGCGCCGAGAGCAGGATGGCGTCGTCGTAGGACCCGTCGACGACCTCAACGCTCGCCCCCTCGTCCGCGATCGCGTCGATCCTTGCGCCTGCGCCATCCCGGCCGGGACGAGGATGTGCGCTCTCTGGCCCAGCAGCGCCGCCATATGGGCGACCGCGCGGCCATGGTTGCCGTCCGTCGCGGCGACAAAGGTCACCTCGCCGAGCGGCGCGATCGCGTTGCGCAGGTCACCGAGCGTCTCCCACCGCTGTTCCAGCCCCGGCAGGCGGCGGCACAGCTCGCGGTAGATCGCCCAGCTCGCCCCGAGGATCTTGAACGCCGGCAACCCGAAGCGCTCCGTCTCGATCTTCGCCGTGACCGTCGCGACCCCGATCTCCCGTGCCACCTCCGGCAGCTCGACGATCGGCGTCGGCGTGTAACCTGGCAGGCGACGATGGAATTCACGCGGTGCCGTCGGCTGGCGATGTGTGCGGCGCACGAGCGGCGCGGTGTTGACGAAGATGTCGGCCGGCGGGGGAGCGGTCATGCGAGGTCCTCCAGGGTGGCGAGCCAGTCCCGGATCGTCCGATTCTGCCCGAGACGCAGCCCGAGCACGTCCGCGCCGAAGCGGTCGGCGTCGTCCAGCGCCGCGATCTGCGCCTCCAGCGAGGCGATATGCCGGTCGATCATCGCCAGCTGCGCCCGCACGAGGGCCGCTGCGGCGTCCGGCCGCTGCCTCGCGAACCAGAGCTTCAACAGGAACTCCAGCCGGATCTCCCGCGTTGACGCGACCGGCTCGGCGAGCCACGCATCCAGCGCGGTTCGGCCCTCGACGGTGAGCGTGTGCAGGTGCCGCGCGGGGCGGCCGTCCTGCACGGCCACGTCGGCGGTGACCAGCCCACGCCGCGCCAACTTCTTCAGGTAGTGGTAGAGCATGCCGGGCTCGATCCGGATAACGTGGCCCAGCGTGCTTTCCGCGAGCTGTCGCTGCAGGTCGTACCCGTGCACCGGCCCGTCGCCTTCCGCCTGCCCGATCAGCCCGAGCAGGGTGGCCTCCGTCGCGCCCAGTGAGGTCGTCATGCCGCGACACTCTCCGCCGGGAGGGCGTGGTGGATGCCGACCCGCGCCACGCGCAGGCCGTCCAGCTCCTCGACGGTGAAGACGTACCCGGCGTCGGAGGTCACGCTGTCGCCAACCGCGCCAGGTCGCCCGAGGCGGTAGAACACGTAGCCGCCGAGCGTCTCGACATCGACATCCTCCTCGGTCAGGTCGATGCCGTATTCCTCCCGTAGCTCCGAGAGCCCGAGCAGGCCATCGAGGTGCAGGTCCCCGTTCGCGGCCAGCTCCGGCTCGGCCGGGCCGTCCTCCTCATCGCGGATGCGCCCGACGAGCTGGGTGACGATGTCCTTCAGTGTGACGATGCCTGCCGTCCCGCCGTACTCGTCGATCACGACGGCGAGCTGGCTGTGCGTGGCGCGCATCTGCGTCAGCACGTCGGTCGCTGCAAGCGTCTCCGGCACGAGGATCGGCTCGAACAGGTACTCGCGCAGGTCGAACGGCACCTCCGGCGCCATTTCCGTGTTCTCGCTCAACGCCCTGCGGTGTGCCGAGAGCTTCTGCATGAACATCGGCAGCAGCCGCTTCGACTTGATGATGCCGATGATGTTGTCCGCGTCGCCCTGGTAGACCGGGATGCGGGTGAACGGCGTCGTCGCCAGCAGGTCGAGCACGTCCTCCAGCGTCGAGTCGACGGGGATCGCGCTGACCTCCGTCCGCGGCACCATCACATGGCGCGCCTCGAGGTCGGTGAAGACGAACGCGCGGCCGACAAGATCGTGGGCGGTCTCGTCGACGATCCCGGCTTCGCGACTGGCGTCGATCGAGCGCATCAGCTCGTCTGTCGTCAGCACGAGCTGGTGCCCGGCGGCGGGCTCGATCCCGATCAGGTGGATGATCCGCTCCGAGAGCCAGTTCAGCGGCTCGATGATCGGGCGCAGCACGAGCGCGAAGCGGCGGATCGGCCGGGCGACGGCCAGCGAGGTTCTGATCGGGCGCTCCAGCCCGATGCTGCGCGGCGTCAGCTCGCCGATCACGACGTGCATCGCGATCAGCAGCAGGAAGGCGATCGCGACGGAGATGCCGCCGATCACGCCGTCGCCGAGGTCGACCGGCAGGGCGCCGACGATCGGCTGCAGCACGCGCGCGATCGCCGGCGTGCCGAGCAGGCCGAGACCGAGCGTGCAGGCGGTGATCCCGACCTGCGTCGCCGCGATGGAGATGTCGAGGTGGTCGAGGCGGTTGAGGATGCCGCTGGCGCGAGGGTCGCCTTCCAGGGCGTGTTGCTGGATGCGCGAGCGGCGGACGGAGACGAGCGCGAACTCGGTCGCCACGAAGAAGCCGTTTGCCAGCAGGAGCAGCACGGCGACGACGAGCGCAACGGTGGTACTAATAGGGTCCTCCCAGACCGATGGGCGAGCAGCGCGGATACCGTTGGCCCGGGCATCGCTTTCCGGGCACGCGCTGGATTCAGATGCAGTTCCTATAGTAGGGAAAATGGCGTCTGAACTCCAGACGCACTCCGCCATGATGCCGGGTTATCGCCTGGAGCCGATTGTCCCCGATGCCGCTGCGGAAACTGTTGCGGAGTTGTTATACCCAGCGCGCAAGCGTTGATGCCTTTCTTATGCACGAGTGGGTACGCTGGAGATGGAAGGGCGTGGCGCACCCGAAGGACAGGCACCGGGTGGCTCTTTCCGTCCGCGCGCCATGCCAAATCCCGGAAAGACCGCCCTCAACGTGGAGGGCAACATGCTCCAACTTCATGAACCGTCCTCGCCTGCACAGGCGCCGGGAGGGTATCGCGTTGTCTTACGCACCACGGGTCTCTCGAAGCGGTTTGGTGACATCCAGGCGGTTTCGAACCTTGACCTCGCGGTGCGCGCAGGGGAGGTGTTCGGCTTTCTTGGGCCAAACGGATCCGGGAAATCGACGACGGTCGGGATGATTCTCGGCCTCGTGGAGCCGACCGTCCGGCTCTGTCGAGCTTTTCGGGAAGGATGTAACCTAGGACCCGACGATCGTGCGCCGGCGCGTCGGTGCCATCATCGAGTCGCCGGCGTTCTATCCTTATCTCTCCGGCGAGGACAACCTGCGCGCCCTGGCGATCGCCGCCGGCGGCGTGCCGAACGGCCGCGTCCGCGACCTCCTGCAATCTCGTCGGGCTTGACCGAACGGGCGTCGAGCCCCTTCGGCACCTACTCCCTCGGCATGAAGCAGCGCCTGGGCATCGCCTCGACCCTGCTCACCGATCCCGAGCTGGTCATTCTCGACGAGCCGACCAACGGGCTCGACCCCGCTGGCCAACGCGAGATCCGCGAGCTGATCCCAAGGCTTGCCAGCGAGGGCCGCGCTGTGCTGCTCGCGAGTCATCTCCTCTATGAGGTGGAGCAGGTCTGCGACCGGGCGGCGATCATCCGGCGCGGAGAACTCGTTCGCACTGGCACCCTCGACGAGTTGATGGGCAACGATGGCTACGTCGATATTTCCATAGATGACCCCGGCCGAGCCGCGACGATCCTGCGAACGCTCCCGTTCGTGTCCGATGTCGCCCCGAACGGCGGCAGCCTTCGGGTGACCGCGCCACCGGGCCATGCCGCGGAGCTGAACCGGGCCCTGGCCCGCGAGGGGCTCTTCGCCGACGAGATCGTCCGACACCGCGCGAGCCTGGAGGATGCCTTCCTCGAGCTCACCGGGGCGGATGCGACCGAGGTCGAGAGGAGCGAGATCCATGTTTGACATGTTGCGCAGCGAAACCTTCCGCATCGTTCGCCGGCGGATGCCCTGGGTCCTGATGATCGTGCTGGCCGTCACGGCCGCGGCGCTCTACCTCATCATGTGGGGCACCTCGAGGAGCGCGCAGTTTTCCGCAGCGGAGCAGGCCGACCTGCTGGACAGCCTCTCGCTCGGCTCCGTCCTCGAGACCGGTATCGGCCTCGTGGCGATGATCGGGACGCTCTTCGCGATCATCCTCGCCTCCAGCCTCGCCGCGACGGAGTACGGCTGGGGCACCATCCGTACCCTGCTGCCGCGCAGCCCGGGTCGCGGTTCGTTGCTCGCCGCCAAGCTGGTCGTCATCGCCGTGTTCGCGATGATGCTCATGCTCGTCGGCATGGTGGTCGCGTTCGGCGTCAGCGCGGTCATCACCTCCATCGAGGATCTCGACCGCGACGTGGACGCCGGGTTCCTCGGGGAGACGCTGCTGTCGCTGCTCCGTGGCTGGTTCACGATGCTGCCCTACGCGGCCCTCGCGTTCATGGTGGCCCTGCTGGCGCGCTCCAGCGCCGCCGGGATCAGCGTCAGCGCCGCCCTGCTCTTCCTCGAAGGGCAGATCCTCAGCCTGGTCGCCGCGGCCGGTGGCGCGCTCGAGCGCCTGCCGGAGGCGTTCATCAGCGAGAACGTGCAGACGCTGCTCACCATGGGTGGCGCGAGCCCGCAGGACGAGGGGCTCCCCGGCCCGTTGGCGGGCGGTCACCGTGCTCGTGGTCTACATCGTCGCGTTCACCGCGATCGCCTTCTGGCGGTTCCACCGGCGGGACGTCACCCTCGGCTGATCCGGCCGGTCCTTGGGGCAGGCTCGCCATGCGGCAAGCCTGCCCCGGTTCGTGCCCGGGTATACTTGAGTGTTGACCTATCGCGGTATCGTCCGGTACCGCCCCACCCACCCAGGACCACGACGAGAGGACCATCCCTGCATGACCGAGACGAATACCGTGAAGGCTGACGCCGCCGTCGGCATCCCCGCGCACATCGATGAGGTGCGCGTTCGCCTCGCCCCGTCGCCGACCGGCTCCTTCCACATCGGCGGCGCCCGCCTGATGATGTACAACGTGCTCTTCGCCCACGGGCAGGCCCCGCGCGAGGGCAAGACCGGCAAGGTCGTCCTGCGTATCGAGGACACCGACCGCAAGCGCTTCATCGAGGGCTCCACCGAGAACCTGATGGACGGCCTGCGCTGGCTCGGGCTCGAGTGGGACGAGGGCCCGGACGTCGGCGGCCCCTATGGCCCCTACGTCCAGAGCGAGCGGCGGCACCACTACAAGGAAGTTGCCGAGCAGCTCGTCGAGAGCGGTCACGCCTACCGCTGCTTCTGCTCGCCGGAGCGCCTGCAGGCCGTGCGCGAGGAGCAGCAGCGCCAGAAGCTGCCGCCCGGCTACGATCGCCACTGCCGCAACCTCCCGAAGGAGGAGGTTCAGGCGAAGATCGACGCCGGCGAGGGCTACGTCATCCGCTTCGCCATGCCGCTCGACGGCGAGACGCGCTTCATGGACCTGTTGCGGGGCGAGATCGTCTACCAGAACGAGAACATCGACGACCTCGTGATCCTCAAGGCGGACGGCTACCCGACCTATCATCTCGCCGTCGTCGTCGACGACCACGAGATGCGCATCACCCACGTCACCCGTGGTCCGGAGTGGATCCCGACCGCGCCGGTGCACGTCAACATCTATCGGGCGCTCGGCTGGGACATGCCGATCTTCGCGCACATGCCGCTCATCCTCTCGCCGACCGGCGGCAAGCTCTCCAAGCGCCACGGCGCGGTCTCGCTCAACGAGTTCCGCGAGCTCGGCTACCTGCCGGAGGCGCTGCTGAACTACATGGCGCTGCTCGGCTGGAGCCTCGACGGCAAGACGGAGATCTACTCGTTTGAGGACCTGCTACCGAGACGAATACCGTGAAGGCTGACGCCGCCGTCGGCATCCCCGCGCACATCGATGAGGTGCGCGTTCGCCTCGCCCCGTCGCCGACCGGCTCCTTCCACATCGGCGGCGCCCGCCTGATGATGTACAACGTGCTCTTCGCCCACGGGCAGGCCCCGCGCCTGGGCAAGACCGGCAAGGTCGTGCTCCGCATCGAGGACACCGACCGCAAGCGCCTCATCGAGGGCTCCGCCGAGAACCTCATGGCGGGGCTGCGCTGGCTCGGGCTCGAGTGGGACGAGGGCCCGGACGTTGGCGGCCCCTATGGCCCATACGTCCAGAGCGAGCGGCGGCACCATTACCGGGAAGTTGCCGAGCAGCTCGTCGAGAGCGGTCACGCCTATCGCTGCTTCTGCTCGCCGGAGCGCCTGCAGGCCGTGCGTGAGGAGCAGCAGCGCCAGAAGCTCCCGCCCGGCTACGATCGCCACTGCCGCAACCTCCCGAAGGAGGAGGTTCAGGCGAAGATCGACGCCGGCGAGGGCTACGTCATCCGCTTCGCCATGCCGCTCGACGGCGAGACGCGCTTCATGGACCTGTTGCGGGGCGAGATCGTCTACCAGAACGAGAACATCGACGATCTCGTGATCCTCAAGGCGGACGGCTACCCGACCTATCATCTCGCCGTCGTCGTCGATGACCACGAGATGCGCATCACCCACGTCACTCGT
>CAVUJR010000040.1:0-99900 GCA_963741805.1 uncultured Chloroflexia bacterium | reverse complement strand
CGTCCAGTTGACGGAACCGGTCGTCCATGGGTCATGGATGGCGTCGACCATCTGGGTCATCGGCAGCCATGACGTCCAGGTGCGAAGGGACTCGGGAAACATCTCTCGCGGGAGCATGGCGCCGGCCAGGAACAGCTGCGGGAAGTAGATGACGTTGCCGATCACCTGGGCGGTGCGCGAGGTCGGTGCCGTGCCGCCGATCAGGAAGCCGATCGCGGCGAAGGCGCCATAGCTCACGATCGCACTCAGGACAACGCCCATTGCGTTCTCAGGCATTCGCAGCCCGTACAGGACCCGCCCGCCCACGAGGAGGAGAGTCAGGCCCAGCGCGGTCATGACGAGGTTGACCAACCCGTGCGCCCCGATGATCGTGGCGGGTTGGAGTGGCGTGGCACGCATACGGCGGAAGATCCTGTACTGGCGATAGGAGGACACGACGATCGGGATACCGAGCATGGTGACTGTGCCGACGACCATCGCGACATAGCCCTGCACGCTCACATCCATCGCTCCCCAGCCGTCGAGATCGGTGCTTGCCTCGTTGCCGAAGATCGATCCGAACATGACCAGGATCATGAGCGGGAAGATCAGCGTGAAGAAGGTCGCCATGGGCTCCCGGAGCGTCAACTTGAACTCAGTGTAGGTCAGCATGGCCAAGGCTCTCATGCGACATGCTCCATAGCGCCCCGCGTCATGCGCAGGAAGACGTCTTCAAGCGAGTTGCGCTCCTCGCGCAGGTCCGTTGGATTGATGCCGGCGCGCGCCAGCTCACCGGCCACGTTGGCCATCAGGAATCCAGTGCCGGTCACGGTGACGCGGGATCCGGCGACCTCGACGGAGCCGAAGCCGGTCAGGGAGGGGAGGCGGTCGGCCCCCGGGCTGGTGAATGACACGATTCGACGCTCACCGGTGCCACCCGTCAACGTCTCCGGGCTGCCCTGAGCCACGATTCGCCCTCGATCGACGATGGCGATCCGGTCGCAGAGCGCTTCGGCCTCGTCCATGAAGTGCGTGACCAGGAGCACCGTCGTACCGCTGTCGCGGATCGCCCTCACGAGCTCCCAGCTCTGGCGTCGCGCCTGTGGGTCGAGACCGGTCGTGAGCTCGTCGAGGACGACAAGCTTTGGGCTGTTCAGCAAGGCCAGGCAGATGAAGAGGCGCTGCTTCTGGCCGCCGCTCAGCTTGTCGAACCGCGCGTCCAGCTTGTCCTGCAGCCCCCATTGCCCGGCCAATGGTCGCCACGGTCGGGGTGAACGATAGAAGGATGCATAGAGCTCCAGCGCTTCCCGGACGCGGATCATCGCCGGCAGCTCGGCTTCCTGGAACTGCACCCCGACAAGCTCCCGGAGCTCGCGCTCCCGCCGAATCGGGTCGAGACCCAGCGTCCGGACCTCGCCCGCATCTGTGGGCAGCATCCCGGTGATGAGGTTGACCAGCGTCGTCTTGCCCGCCCCGTTCGGGCCGATCAGCCCGAAAATCTCTCCCGCGTCGATCTCCAGTGTCACGTCGTCGAGGGCGGTGAGGCTCCCGAACTGCTTGCGCGCGTTTCGTATCTGTACGGCCGATGTCATCGTCTGCGTGTTCCTTTCGTCGTCCATTCCAGTTTGGCGTTGAGTGACGTGCGGAACGACGGCAGCCCGGATGAATTGCCGGTCAACCGTTCGGTTGATAGGCTGGGTTCCATCTGGCGTGATCTGTCTGGAGGAAATCTCATGGGTACAAACGGTATGGTGGGCGAGCGCGAAGGCGTTCCGGTTTTCGGGAACTTCATCAACGGCGAATGGGTCGCCTCGGAGGCGACGTTCGAAAACCGCAACCCCGCGCGGTGGTCCGAGGTGATCGGGCATTTCGCGCAAGGCACGGCGGCGGATGCCGACAAGGCGATTGCGGCGGCGGAGGAGGCGGCCGAGGCGTGGGGCCGGACGTCGGCCATCACCCGCGCGAACATCCTCTACAAGGCGAGCGAAATCCTCATGGCACGCGCAAGTGAGGTCGGGCGGGACCTGACACGCGAGGAGGGCAAGACGCTCAAGGAGGGCATCGGGGAGACGATGCGCGCGGCGCAGATCCTCCGCTACCACGCGGGTGAGGCGCAGCAGCCGGTCGGAGAGCACTATCCGAGCGCGAACCCGACGACGATGCTCTACACGCTCCGCGAGCCGCTGGGCGTCGTCGGCGTGATCACGCCGTGGAACTTCCCGATCGCGATCCCGGCGTGGAAGATCGCGCCTGCGCTCGCCTTCGGAAACACCGTGGTGTTCAAACCGGCGTCTGCCACGCCGCTCTGCGCTGTGCACTTCGTTGCGGCGTTGGAGGAGGCGGGGCTGCCGAAGGGCGTGCTGAACCTCGTCACCGGGCCGGCCGGCGAGGTCGGTGACCCGATTGTGAAGGACGACCGGGTCGTCGCGATCTCCTTCACGGGCTCCGGCGACGTGGGCGAGGGCATCCGCAAGATCGCGTCGGCGCGCGGCGCGAAGATCCAACTCGAGTTGGGCGGGAAGAACCCGGCAATCGTGCTCGCCGACGCCGACCTCGACCACGCCGTCGGGCAGGTGCTGAACGGCGCGATGATGAGCAGCGGCCAGAAATGCACCGCGACGAGCCGCGCGATCGTCGACCGCCGCATCGTCGGCGACATCACTTCACGGCTGGAGGCGCGCATCGAGGCGATGGTCGTGGGTGACCCACTGCATGACGCGACCACCATGGGGCCGCTGATCGACGCCAGGGCGGCCGAGCGTGTGGCTGGAGAGATTGAGCGCGCCAAGGCCGAGGGCGTCTCGCTCCTGACGGGCGGCGAGCGGCCATCGTCGCTGTCGGACGGACACTTCGTCACGCCGGCGCTTTTCGCAGACGTCGACCCGGCATCACGTCTCGGTCAGGAGGAGATGTTCGGGCCGATCCTGGGGATCATCCCGGTCGACGATGTCGATGAGGCGATCGCCGTCGCGAATAGCGTCCGCTACGGTCTCTCGGCGTCGCTCTTTACGCGGGATCTCGGCCGCGCGATGCAGTTCGTGCGGGAAATCAAAGCCGGTATCGTCCATGTCAACTCCGAGACGGCCGGCGCGGAGCCCCAGGTGCCGTTTGGCGGCTATAAGGCGTCCAGCTCCTACTCCCGCGAGCAGGGCAAGACGGCCCGGGAGTTCTACACGCAGGTCAAGACCGTCTACCTGGATCCTCCGCCCAGTTCGTAGTCCCTCGCCAGCGCCCTTGCTCCAGAGGTGCTGAGCGGCTTCGGGAACTGGGCACCATTATCTGGATCGTAGGATTTCGCTCGTGGAAGCATGAGGTCGTTCTATTCTCGCTGCGATGCGATTTGGCGAAAGCGCCTTTCGCGCCGATGAACGACGAATGACGAGTGTATGTTCGGGCCTCGTCGGAGTTCCCGTATTGAAGGGGCCTGTTCGCATCCGGGTCACAGCCTCATGCACCGGCATTACATCCTTGTAATCTGGATGCATACTGAATACAGAAGAGGAGACTGCGGCCCAACCGCGGCCTTTGATTCGGTGGTCACCTTTCGGAGCCCGGGCAGGTTGCATATATGCCCGTGATGCAACGACGCATTAGTCGGTTGATCAAGCCGACTCTCCACGAATGAGGCAGTGAGACCATGGATCGGGCAAACATCCGCCTGCGACCGATACTTTCGGCGCTGTGGGCAACGATGATGTTTCTCTACGTATATGCGGACGTTCTTTCGCTCTATCGGCCGGGAGAGCTCGACGACATACGTAACGGGAAAATGGGGCCACAAGATGTGTCGCAGTTCACGCTCGTGGCTGCGTCAGCTGTGGTCATCGTTCCGACGTTGATGATCTTCCTTTCACTGATCCTTCCTTCCGGAGTGAATCGCTGGATCAATATCACAGCAGGGGCCGTGTTTGCGCTTGTCAATATCGGCAACCTGATTGGCGAGACATGGACCTATTACTGGATATTCGGGATTCTGGAGATCGTCGTTACCATCCTGATCGTCTGGTACGCGTGGAGAATCTCTGGAGAGGAAGCTCCCTATCCTGGTCGGCGGGTGACGCCGACGATTGGCGACCCCATAGGTACGCCTGAGCCACTGTCCTGAGAACCGGGATGGGGGGCCGTCGAGAGAGGTCGCATCCTGGAGGAGTGTCCTTCATTCCTCCAGAGCGAGAACCGTCGCGTGCATCACGTTGGAGACTGGCGCAGTCTCAGTTCTTTCTGCGAAGTGGGGCCGAGGGTCCTGCGCGCGGATACTTTGGGGTTCGCGTGCGCCTACAAGAGCAGGTCAAATCGGACTCCAGGTATTCCCCGCCGGCCTCCTCGATCGCCGTGGCGCGGAAATCGCGAGATCGGATGGGTACGTGGCCATCGACCGTTAGGAGTGGATGGTCTAGCCCATCAGGAGGTAATTCATGGCGATTACAGACCGCAACGCGCGAACGATTTGGGAAGGCGATCTTGAGACAGGCGAGGGCCGCGTGAGTTCCGGCATCGGCACGTTCAAGGACGTGAAGATGTCGTTGCCGTCCCGTCTCGGCGAGCCAAACGGGTACTCCAGTCCGGAGGACATGCTGGCTGCGGCGCATTCCGGCTGCCTGGCGATGAACCTCTCCGGCGTCCTCGCGAAGAACGGCACCCCGGCGGAGACGCTGGACGTCGAGTCGACGGTCGGTGTCGGCCCGAAGGACGGCGGCGGGCTCGAGGTGAAGCACGCCAATGTGGTCATCAAGGGCAAGGTGCCGGGACTGAGCGCGGACGAGTTCCGCACGCTCGCCGAGCAGGCGGAGCAGACCTGCCCGGTCGCCAGCCTCTTCCGCGGCAACACCGAGATGAAGGTCGACATCCAGTTTGAGGGATAGCCCTCAACAGGAAATCGATGGAGAAGCGGCCCGGGGATCGATCCCCGGGCCGCTTTCGTGGTCTGTGGTTTCGTCGTCTCGCACCATGTGCGCGAGACCGGCCGCGAAGCGGCAGACTTCTTGGCCGAACATCACCGCACCGTCATCGACCTTTGGTCGATGTCTCGCACCCATGGTGGGAGACATCGCGAGTCGGTCAGTAGCGGGCGATGCGGGTGTGATAGGCGAGGGTGATAAGGGCGTTGCCCCAGACGTAGACCCAGAACCAGGTCGGCATCGACGCCGGCGTCCACTTGCGCTCGTGCCGCATCTCATACGCGACCACCTGCGCGACGGCCGGGACCGGCCAAACCCAATACCACGGGTGCGAGTTCACCGGGATGAACGACAGGATCAGGAAGATGAACAACCAGCCGTAGAGAAGCGTCGGCGTCCACCACGGCAGACCATCCGGCGTGAGCGGGTCCTCGTCCGGGGCGCTGGAGACCTGCGGCGCATGCCAGAGCCGCCAGCCCATCCAGACAACGACAGCGATCGACAAGGCGATCGTGGCCACCTGAAGGGTGGGGCGCGTGATCGCCGTCCATCCGCCGGATACCGCATCGGGGAAGAGCAGCCCGAGCAGTGACTGGATGCCACGCCAGACCGGATGCGTGTAGAGCCGGTCTGGTTCGGCCAACATCTCGTCGATTGTCTCCGGGCCATCCCAGTACGGCAGGAACGCCCCGACGATCACGGCGGCGATCGCGATGCCGTCGAGCAGCCAGTTGCCGAAAATCCGCCTCGTCCATCCCTGCGGCTTCTTGCGGTCGATGAGCCGCATGATGCCGAGCACGCCGAACAGGGGCAGGGTGATGAACTTGATCATCACGGAAACGGCGACGAGGATGATTCCCGCGCGCAACGCCGCCATCCCGCCGAGCACCACGATCGCGAGGCCAATCGTCGCGATCAGGACCGTATGCGGGTCGTTGTGGACCTGTCCCGAGCTCTCGAGGATCATGTTCGGCTGCCAGGACACGAGCACGCCGGCCGCAACCGCGAGTGTCTGGTTGCCGCCACTCAGCCGCTTCGCGAACCAGTAGATAACCACGCCGAGGCCGAGCGCGAAGACGCCCGAGAGGGCCTTCTGCACCAGCGTCGCGACGATCGGGTCCGGCCCGACGAAGCTCATGACAATGCGGTTGTAGTTCACCCAGTGCGGGCCGTAGACGGTCCCGATATCGATCCAGAAGTTGAACGGGATCAGGGGGTGGTCCGGCCAGTCCATCAGCTCGCTGGTGAACGGGTTGAGCCCATGCGCCGCGAAGTCCCCGACCGCCTCGTAGAAGAAGACGTCGGAGTTCGACGGCACCATCAGGATGCCCTGGAGGATGTGCGCGCCGATTGGGCCGATCATCCACTTCCACATCGACGGGTTCTTCGAGCGCATCACGACGACGAAGGCAGCGACCTGCGCCACGAATCCGGCCATCATCGCGGCGCGGAAGCCCCAGGCTATGACGCCAGTCGGTAGTTGGTAGCGCGGGACGACCGGCTCCAACCAGTCCTGCCAAAGCGCGACGCGTTCGACGGCGCCCCAGTTCTCGACAATGTTCATCGTGCCGTGGATGGAGTCGCGCGAGGAGCCGAGCAGCATCAGGGCCATGGCGATGCTGGAGATCCAGAGGATGGCGATGAGCTGACCGGGCGTGAGTTCACCGAGGCGGTCGGCGAGGGCGATGCTCCAGCGGCGAAAACGCCCTCCCTGGGCAGTGGGCATGGGATGCGTGTCGTTTGAGGTGGCGGGTGCCGTCATGTCCCTCGGTTCCGGGTTGTGCAGCGGGTCACGGCTCGACATGCGGGCGCATGCCTGCCGCAGGTGTTGTAGCACGTCCGGGTAATTGACGTCGCGAGCTGCAGATTGCGGTTCCTGAACCTTCGGTCCATACATCGCACATTGCAGTGCGATGCCCCATGGTTATCATTCGCCAGCTTCCTGCTTCAGCTCGAAGAGCACGCGAATGGCGTCCAGCGGAGTGAGCGCCTCGACGTCCAGCGAGCGCACCCGCTGGACCACCGGGTTGGGCGCGTCAAAGAAGGTGAGCTGCATCTTGGAGGCGGAATCCGGGACGGGCTGCCGCATTGCCGCGCGGCGGACGCCCCGGTTCTGCGAGCCCGGCTCGACGGCCTCAAGGTCGGCGAGAATCTCTTCGGCGCGGCGGCTGACCGCTTTCGGGATGCCCGCCAGACGGGCGACATGGATGCCGTAGCTCTTGTCGGCATTGCCCGGGACCACCTTGCGCAGGAACACGACCCGCTCGCCATCTTCCAGTACATCCATACGGGAGTTCGTGACGCGGGGCAACACCTCGGCCAGTTCGGTGAGCTCGTGGTAGTGCGTCGCGAAGAGCGTCTTGCACCCGAGCGAGGGCGCGTTGTGGACGTACTCGACGATGGCCCGCGCGATCGCGAGCCCGTCGTAGGTGCTCGTGCCGCGCCCGATCTCGTCCAGCACCACCAGCGACTGTGGTGTGGCGTGGTTCAGGATGTTCGCCATTTCCAGCATCTCGACCATGAACGTCGACTGCCCGGTGGAGATGTCGTCCTGCGCTCCGATGCGGGTGAAGATGCGGTCGACAATACCGATCGATGCGCGGGAGGCTGGGACGAACGAGCCGATCTGTGCCATCAGCGTGATGAGCGCGACTTGCCGCAGCCAGCTCGACTTCCCGGCCATGTTTGGCCCGGTCAGGATCACGACCTGATCGCGGTCGGTGTCCAGCCGCGCGTCGTTGGGTACGTACTCACCGGCGGGTAGCGTTGTCTCAAGCACCGGATGACGCCCATCCTCGATGTCGATCGCGTCATCGTACCGTAGTTCAGGCCGGACGTAGTCATGGTCGATCGCGACCTCGGCAAGGTCGGAGGTGACATCGATATAGGCGATCGCCGCCGCCGCGCGCAGGAGCCGCTCTGTATAGCCGGCCAGCTGCTTCATCAGCTTGCGGTACTGGTCGGCTTCCAGCTCGCCGAGCGTGTCCTCGGCGGTGAGCACGAGCGTCTCGTACTCCTTCAACTGGGGCGTGAAGTAGCGGGTCGCGTTCGCCAGCGACTGCTTCGGGATGTAGTCATCCGGGAGCGGCGAGCCACTGACGCCACGCGACATCCGCTCGCGCTCGGCGTTCGCCAGGGCGGCCTGTGTGACCTCCAGGTAGTAGCCGAAGACCTTGTTGTAGCCGACCTTGAGTGTCTTGATGCCGGTGCGCTCGCGCTCGGTGCGTTCGAGGTTGGCGATCCACTCGCGTGCCTCCTCTCGCCCGGGCGCGATGGCCGTCCAGCTCGCTGGCGTAGCCGGACCGGAAGACTGGCGCCTTGCCGAGTACGGCCGGCGGCTCGTCGACGATCGCGCTGGCGAGCAGGTCCGCCACAGCGCTCGCGTCCGGCAGAGACGGCGTGCCGGGGAGGTCGCGCACCAGCGGTTCAAGATCCGGCAACGCCTGGAGGGCGCCGCGGAGCATGCCGAGGTCGCGCGGGGTCGCGATGCCGGTCGTGATGCGGTTGGCAAGACGCTCGATATCGCCGATCTTCCCGAGTAGCTCGCGGGTCTTGGCACGCTCACCGGAGTGCTGCGTGAACCATTCGACATCGTCCAGGCGGGCGTTTAGCGTCTCGATGTCCAGCAGCGGCTGGGCGATCCATTTCCGCAGCAAACGCGCGCCCATCGGCGTGCGCGTGTGGTCGAGCACGGCGGTTAGGCTCAACTTGCGGTCGCCGCGCTGGCTCTCCGTCAGCTCCAGGTTCCGCCGCGTCTGGGCGTCGAGCGTCATGAACCCGCTGGTCGAGTAGGTCTCCAGCGCCGTGATTTGGTCGAGGCCGCTGAGCTGGGTCTCCTCCAGGTACTGCAGCAGGCCACCGGCGGCGCGGATCGCGAACGGTTTGCCGGTCGCTCCGAATCCGTCCAGCGACTCGACGGCGAAGTGGCGCATCAGGCGCTCGGCCGTGCGGTCTTCCGTCCATCGCCAGGCATCGGTGCGGCTGATGCTGGTCTCGTCCGGGATCCACGCGGCCTGGGGGAGTGCAAGCGCGTCGTTGAAGTCGGCCGAGACGACGATCTCGGCGGCGCGCAGGCGAAGCAGCTCGCGTCCGAGCGCCAGCAGCGCCTCCTCCTGGCTCTCCTCATGCATCTCGGTTGTCAGGAACTCCCCGGTCGTGATGTCAGCGTGAGCGATCCCGGCGCGGTTGCCGTCGATGACGATCGCGGCGATGTAGTTGTTCGTGCGGGCGTCGAGCATTGCCGGGTCGAGGATCGTCCCCGGTGTGACGACGCGCGTGACGTCCCGCTCGACGAGCTTCTTGCCCTTGGTCGGCTCGCCGATCTGCTCGCAGATGGCGACCTTGTGCCCGGCGGCGATGAGCTTGGCGATATAGCCGTCGGCCGCGTGATAGGGGATGCCCGCGAGCGGCACGCGGACGCCCTTGCCCGCTTCGCGCGAGGTGAGGACGATGTCGAGCACATCGGCGGCGATCTGGGCGTCACCGTCGAACGTCTCGTAGAAGTCGCCCATCCGGAACATCAGGATGTGCTCCGGGTAGCGTGACTTGATCTGGAGGTATTGCCGCCGCATCGGCGCGACGTCCGTGACGTCGGCATGGCTTGCGTCGGTCTTGGCCGTGGTCATAGGTGGGCGGGGCTCCCGGGATGGTGCGTCGTGGCTGGTCATGCTTCCGACAAGGATAGCGCGCCAAGGGTGTACGGTCACGTACCTGGGACGAGTTCGTGCCCGACGGGGCTTTGAGATGCGACAAGGAAGGATTCGAACCTTGTTCGTGTCGTGGTTCCGCTGTTTTCGACGCGAAGGGTTTACAGCGCTGAAGAGGTGGAGTAGCGTGAAGGTCTCTCCACATAGCTCGCATAGGCGCGAGGGGAACAGGTCCGGATCAGCGGCTTCGACACACGTATCTCTCAGAAAGGGGATGCTCATGCCGACGAAGGATTCGCGAGACTCGCTCATTTTGCCCAGGAGGCTGAACCGCCGTTCAGCACTCAAGGGCGCGGCAGCGCTTGGCCTTGCTGGCGGTGCAGGACTTCCATTCAGTCGTCTTTCATTCGCATCCGCGGCGCAGGAAGAGCTGAAGCAAGGCGGCACCCTCAAAGTTGCGATTGTGGGTGAGCCGCCCGCCGTGCTGGATTCGATGTTCTCCACGGCGACGGTCACGAACAACCTGAGCCAGCATGTCTTCGAGGGGCTCTTTGCGTTCGACTCGGCCTTCAACCCTCAGCCCATGCTCGTTGAGGATCACTCGTTGTCCGATGACGGGCTCACCTACACCTTCAAGCTGCGGTCCGGGATCAAATTCCATGATGGATCCGAACTCGTCGCTGACGATGTCGTCGCCTCGCTCAACCGGTGGGGCGCCATTAACGGTCGCGGTAAGCGGATCGCCGAGCGCATGGCGTCCATGGAAGCAACCGATCCCACAACGGTGACCATGGTCTTCAATGAGCCGACGGGTGTCTTGCTCAGCTTCCTGGCACGATCAGAAGCGTTCGTCGTGCCGGCCGCGATCGCCGAGGCCGCGGGCGAGGACCAGCTTGGCGAGGATCAGTTCATCGGAACGGGCCCGTTCAAGTTCGTCGAGCACGCTGTCGACCAGTACTTGCGGGTCGCGCGCTTCGATGACTACACGCCACGCGACGAGGAGGCAGATGGCCTCGCCGGCCGGCGCATCGCCTACGTTGACCAGATCGATTTCATCCCGGTACCGGACGAGTCGGTGCGTGCGAATGGCGTCATCGCAGGTGAGTACCACTTCGGAGATCCGTTGCCGCCCGATTTCTACGACATGATCGAGAGCGACCCGTCGCTGACGTCCATCGTCGTGAAGCCGTACTACTGGTATGCGCCCGTCTTCAACAAGAAGGAGGGCCTGTTTACCGACGCGAAGGCGCGCAAGGCCGTCCAGCTTGCCTTCAGCCAGAGCGAGGCGCTCAAGGCGGGATTCGGCCGCGATGAATTGATCCGCGCCGACCCCTCTGTCTGCGGAGAAGAGACCGCCTGGTATAGCACGGCGGGCGCGGACGACTACGACAAGCCGGATCCCGAGCAGGCCAAGTCGCTTCTCGCGGAGGCGGGCTACAACGGCGAAACGATCCGGTGGATCACGACGCACGAGTACGCTTACAACTTCAAGATCGCCGACTTCGTGAAGCAGCAGCTCGAGGCGATCGACGTGCCGGTGGAATTGATCGTTTCCGACTGGGCGACTCTGGTGCAGAACCGGTCGGACCCGACGGCCTACGAGATCTTCCTCACGGGTTTCAGCCAGTACTCCCATCCGGCCACCCAGCCGTTCAATGACCCGGCATGGCCGGGATTCTGGGAGAGCGATGCCAAGGAGCAGGCGGTCAGCGACATGGTCGCCGCGTCCGATGACACCGCACTTAAGTCCGCGATCGATGCCTACACCCAGGTCTTCTGGGAAGAGATGCCGGTGGTGAAGGTCGGCGACAACTTCGTCCTCCGCGCGCACCGCAACGAGATGAAGGGGTACGCCAACACCCCGGACTGGGCCTTCTGGAATGTCGGCCTTGAGTAGATTCGGCTGAGCCGGCTTTCGGCGGGACGCCTACTCGGAAAGGGCGTCCCGCCGACGTACGAAGCGCACGATGACGTGGAGCATCGTGCGCTTCTCCTGTCCCGCCTCATCACGGTGCGCGGGGGATGGATACGGACTCGGAGGGAAACGAGTGGCCTCCTATATCCTTCGTCGATTATTGGCGACCCTGCCGGTGATGCTCCTGGTGGCCACCGGCGTCTTCCTGCTCCTCAAGCTGACCCCCGGTGATCCGGCAGGGATCCTGCTCGGACCGGACGCCACCGAGGAGCGGCGACTTGAGCTTCGCGATGACCTGGGGCTCAACGACTCCATCATCGAGCAGTACACGCGCTGGCTGGGGAACGCGCTGAAAGGCGACCTTGGCGATTCGATCTTCCTCAATCAATCGGTCACCTCATCGCTCATCGAGCGCGCCGAGCCAACGCTCATGCTCACGTTCTTCTCCACCATTGTGGCCCTCTCCGTCGGCCTTCCCCTTGGGATCATCGCCGCTAAGAATCGGGGCACATGGTTCGATGCAGGCACGATGGCAGTTGCCATCGTCGGTATCTCGATGCCGACATTCTGGCTCGGGCTCAACCTCATCCTCATCTTTGCGGTGAAGCTCCGATGGCTGCCTGTGGCGGGCTATTCGTCCCTTGGCGATGGCCTGTGGGACTCGCTGAAGTACATCATCCTGCCCGCGGTGACGCTGGGCGTCGCCCAGGCGGCTCTCCTCGCCCGGATGACGCGCTCGATGATGCTTGAGGTCTTGAGCTCCGACTACGTCCGGACGGCCAGGGCCAAGGGTGTCGGCGAGTTTCGTGTCGTCCTTGGCCACGCTTTCCGGAACGCGCTCCTCCCGGTGATCAATGTCATCGGCCTGACGATCGCTGCCCTGCTGGGCGGCGCGGTCGTTACCGAGCAGATCTTCAACATCCCCGGTATCGGGCGCTTGCTGATCCAGGCCGTTGGGCGGCGGGATGTTCCACTCGTCCAGGGCACCGTCCTGGTCATTGCCACGATCTACGTGGTTGTGAACCTGACGGTCGACATTATCGCCGCGGTGCTCGACCCGCGCATCCGACGCGGGTAGGGAGACACCATGGAAGCAACAATGACCTTGGGCGAACGCGCGCTCCAGAGACCATCGGTGTGGACGAAACTGAAGCGAATCATGTCCCGCCACCCAAACCTGTTGGTGGGGCAGATCCTTATCCTGATCGTCATCGTTGCCGCGGTCCTTGCGCCGCTGATCATGACGCATAGCCCGACGTTGCAGAACCCGTCGGACCGGCTCCTCGCCCCCGGGGCTGACTACCTGTTCGGGACCGACGGCCAGGGGCGAGATGTGTTCAGCCGGACCATCAAGGGATCGCAGCTGTCCCTGCTGGTGGGTGTCGCGGTATCCGCGCTGACGATGGTGACGGGGGGGCTGATCGGGCTGGTCAGCGGGTTCATGCCGAAGGTGGACCGCATCATCATGCGCATCATGGACGCGCTCATGGCCTTCCCCAGCATTGTCCTGGCGATCGGGATCATGGCGGTCCGTGGCGCGCATGTGTCGAACGTCATCTTCGCCCTCACGGTCGTTAACACGCCGCGCATGGCGCGTGTCGTCCGCAGCGTCGTGATGGGTACGTCGGAGGCCCAATTCGTCGAGGCGGCGCAGTCGATCGGGGCCGGCACATCGAGGGTTCTTTTCCGGCACATTACGCCGAATTGCATGTCTCCGGTCATCGTGCAGACCAGCTTCGTCTTCGCGGAGGCCGTCCTGGGGGAGGCGACGCTATCGTTCCTGGGGGCGGGCGCCTCTCCTGACATTCCGTCGTGGGGAGGGATGTTGTCCGAGTCCCGCGTCTACTTGTCCCAGGCGCCGTGGACCATGCTGGTGCCGGGCGCCGCACTCACCATCACCGTGTTCGCGCTCAACCTGATCGGCGACGGTATCCGTGATGTCCTGGATCCCCGTCTTCGCGGTCGATAGATTGCGGGTACAGTACCGTTCCGCTACCGTGGGACGATCCGGGTGCCCTGACGTGGGCCCCATGACCAGACTAGGGAGGACGAGGCATGCCGCTCTTTACCGCGATCCTGGAATACGGTGACGATGTCGATCGCCGGCAAGAGGTGCGACCCACGCACCGCGAATACCTGCGCTCGTTGCTGGAGCAGGGGAAGTTGGTTCGATCCGGACCGTTCGCCGACGACAGCGGTGCGCTGATCATCTACGAGGCGGCTGACCTTTCCGAAGCCCAAACACTGCTGACGAACGACCCGTTCGCCCTGAACGGCATCGTCGTCGGCGCGGAGCTGAAGGAGTGGACCGTCGTGATGGATCGCGACCAGTCCTGATTGGGCGTTCATGAGCGCAGATCAATTACAGAGAGGCCGGGTGCTGTTGGGCACCCGGCTTCATGCCTCCTGGTGTTGAGAAGGCAGTTAATCGCCTGCTGGAGCGGTGCTCCTTGGAACCCTCCGCCCGGGTATCGACCTTCGGTCAGCCCGAAGGCTCATCCGGCGACCCTTCGGGGTCGTCACCCAGAAGGTGCAGGCACTTCGTAGGATCACGGCTTTAGAACAGCCCGACAACCTTGCCGTCCTCGTCGAGGTGGATGCGCTCGGCGGCGGGCGACGCGCCGAGACCCGGCATGGTGCGCATGTTGCCGGCGATGGCGTAGACGTAGCCCGCCCCGGCGGCGAGGCGAACCTCCCGCACCGGCAGCCGCCAGCCGGTTGGCGCGCCTTTCAGCTTGGGATCGTGGCTGATTGAGAGATGGGTCTTCGCGATGACGACCGGCAGCGTGCCGAAGCCATGCTTCTCGAACGCCCGCAGGTCTCGCGCGGCGGTCTCCGTGAAGTCCACACCATCCGCCCCGTAAACCTTCCGGGCGACCGCCTCGATCTTCGTCGCCAGCGTCTCGTCGAGCTCGTACGTGTAACGGAAGTCAGTTGGGTCGTCGGCAGCGGCGGTCACCTCACGAGCGAGATCCGCCGCACCTTCGCCGCCGTACATGACGTGGCGCGAGATGGCGCTGCGTACGCCGGCCCCGGTTGCGATCGCCTGGATCTCGGCGAGCTCGGATTCATGGTCGGTCGGGAAGGCATTGATCGCGACGACCGGGTTGACGCCGAAGCCCTTGACGATCTCGATGTGCTTGAGCAGGTTCGCCGCACCGGCGCGGACATCGTCCGGCGACTCGGCGAGCAGCTCCGCCGGGAGCGGCTTCCCGGGCACGATCTTGAACCGGCCGGAATGGGCCTTCAGGGCGCGCACGGTGACGACCAGCACAGCGACCGACGGCCTCAGCCCCGAGGTGCGGCACTTCACGTTGAAGAAACGCTCGGCGCCCATGTCCGCGCCGAAGCCGGCCTCGGTGATCACGAAGTCGGCAGTGCGGATGCCGACCTGGTCAGCGATGACGGACGAGTTGCCGGTGGCGATGTTACCGAACGGGCCGGCATGAACGAGGACCGGCGAGTTCTCGGTGGTTTGGAGCAGGTTCGGCCAGCTGGCGTCCTTGAGGATGACAGCCATGGCACCAGCGGCGCCGAGATCGTCGGCGGTGACGAAGTCCCCACTGCGGTTGCGCCCGATCACGATCCGCTTCAGGCGCTCCTGGAGGTCCTCCAGCGAGGTGGCGAGTGAAAGGATGGTCATGACCTCTGAGGCGGCGGTGATGTCGAAGCCAGTCTGACGCGGCGTGCCGTCCTCCTTCGAACCGAGGCCCTCGACGATCGAACGCAGCGAGCGGTCGTTCACGTCGAGCACGCGTCGCCACATGATGGCGTGCGGGTCGAGGTCGAGCGCATTCCCGTGGTAGAGATGGTTGCTGATCATCGCCGCGAGCAGGTTATGCGCGGAGGTGACGGCGTGGAAGTCGCCGGTGAGGTGCAGGTTCAACTGCTCCATCGGCAGCACCTGCGAGTATCCGGCGCCGGCCGCGCCACCCTTGATGCCAAAGGTCGGACCCATCGAGGGCTGGCGAAGGGTGAGCACCGAGGTGCGTCCGATGTGCTGGAGCCCCTGCGCGAGGCCGACGGCGGTGGTCGTCTTGCCCTCGCCGAGCGGCGTCGGGGTAATCGCCGTCACGACGACATAGGTCCCCATTGGGCGGTCGAGCATGCGGTCGGCGACAGTGGGGTCGACCTTGGCAACGTATCGGCCATAGGGAACGAGGTCGCTCTCATCGATGCCCAGTTGGGCGGCGATCTCGGTCGGGGGGAGGAGGGTGGCCGCCTGGGCGATTTCCAGGTCGGTGGGGAGGGTCAGCATCGTCCAGTCCAATCTCTTGTGCGGCGTTGCACAGGGCCGCGCACCCGCGCTGGCGTAGCACCCGGGCGATGGCTCCCTGGCCGCATCCACGGTCTCTCGGGATGCATCCGGAGCCATAGCTACTATCCCGATTGTACGTCCAAACGACTCGTAAGCATGTCGGGGAGCGGTAAGGACTTCCCCGATACCCCGCTGCCAGCCCGAGCATGCATAAGGGCCTCGCGGAAAACGCGAGGCCCTGGTGGAGGGATTAGGAGAACGGCACGCGCTAGAGCTCCTGGTGGTAGGCGAAGAGGCGATCACCGTCGAGGCGGCGCAACTTCTGTAGCGCTTCGTTCTCGATCTGGCGGACGCGCTCGCGGCTGATCTGGAGCTGCTCGCCGACTTCAGCCAGCGTGTGCTGGTGACCCTGGCCGAGCCCGAAGCGGAGCTGGAGGACGAGGCGCTCCCGCGGGGAGAGCGTGTCCAGCGCGGCGGAGACGTCACGCTTGAGCATGCTTTCGCTGGCGGCCTCGTACGGCGTCTCGGAGACCTCGTCGGCTATCAGGTCGCCGAGGCTCGTGTCATCCTCGTTGCCGATCGGCGTCTCGAGCGAGATCGTGCGCTGGGCAGCCTGGACGATCTGGTGAATCTTCTCCGGGGCGACTTCCATCGTCTCGGCGACCTCTTCCGGGGTTGGCTGGCGGCCGAGCGACTGCGCAAGCTGGTTCAGCGTCTTGCGGTACCGGCTGATCGAGTCACCCATGTGAACGGGGAGACGGATCGTGCGGCTCTGGTCGGCGATGGCCCGGGTGATCGCCTGGCGAATCCACCATGTCGCGTAGGTGCTGAAGCGGAAGCCCTTGCGCCAGTCATACTTCTGGACCGCGCGCATCAGGCCGATGTTGCCCTCCTGGATCAGGTCGAGCAGCGTCAGGCCGCGGTTGACGTAGCGCTTGGCGATGGAGACGACGAGGCGGAGGTTGGCGCGGACGAACTGCTGGACCGCCTGGAGGTCGTTGTCCTCGACGCGCTTGGCGAGCTCGATCTCCTGATCGTGGGTCAGGAGCGGCGTCTCGGCGATCTCGCGGAGGTACAGCCGCACCGGGTCATTGATGAAGTTCGGATCGAGACGCTGGAGCACGTCCAGATCGCGTTCGAGATCGGCTTCCTGCTCGACCTCCGGCTCCATCTGCGTGGTAATCTCTTCAGGGACATCCGGCCGATCCTCGTTCATGCTGTCTCTGGTCAGCTGATCGATCTTGGCGACATCATATGTGGACATTGGGTCATCCCATCTAGCGTTTCAGTGCGCGAAGTCGCATGGCAAGGTACGTCGTTGTACCCGGTGCGCCAGGCGACGCGGTCATCCTGCGGGCATCGCAGGATGTGTTCCGCTTTCGTGCAACATTCCCCGGCGCGCAAAAGGCGCCCCCGGCCTGGCTCTTCTCTACATGCGCGTTGGCGCCTGAGTCAGACGGTTGTTCGTATCGACGCTGAAGTCATTCGAATCAGGGAAGTGGCCGCTCGCGTGCCAGTCCACACGCGGGTCGCGGCGATGTTGCATCGTGGCCCTTATGGGGTCACGGACATGCTATTATACCGGGCTCGGACACTTTTGTGAAGACCTTAACGAATAGAAGCCCGGGGGGTCATCCCACGCGGGATGACCCCCCGGGTTATCCGCCGGGCCGCTAGCTGGAGCAGCCGCAGCTCTGGCCGGTCTCCGCCGCGTCATCACCCGTGTCGAACGAGTGGCCGCAGGCGCAGGACGCGACCGCGTTAGGGTTGCGGACCGTGAAGCCGCCGCCCATGAGGGAGTTGACGAAGTCGATCTCCGCGCCCTCGAGGTACATGGCGCTGAAGTTGTCGACGAGCACCTTGACGCCACCGGTCTCGATGACCTCATCGCCCTCGTCGGAGGTCTCGTCGATGGTCATGCCGTACTGCAGGCCCGAGCACCCGCCGGGGGCCACGAACACGCGCAGCGCGTGCTCCGGAGTGCCCTGGTCGGTCAGGAAGGTCTTCAGCTGCGATACGGCTTCCGGGGTCATGCTAATCATACGAATCTTGCCTCCGGCAATGTGAATGGGAACCTTGTGGGGGAGCAACGACGAATCGTCGCATACTTCCATTCCGTTAGCATAGTCGGTTTCGCGTACCTGTCAAGCGCGCTGCGGACGGTTCCAGCGCATGACGTCGCCCTCCGGCGAGGCGCATACTATGGCCGGATACTCGCCCGCCGGCACTGGCTCCGGTTGGTACAGGAGGAACGCGTTTGCCCCGAAAATCTCCCAGGTCACGCCGTCCCACGCCGATCGCCGACGAGTCGGTGGATGCGCAGCCGGTCACGATTCCGGACGAGGCGGTTCCCGCGATCGTCGTCCGCGCCCATGGTCTGTGGTTCGAGGTGAAGCTGCTCGCCGGCCCACGGCGGCACGATGTGCTGATCGCCACCGTGCGCGGGGGTTTGAAGAAGCGCCGCCAGCGAACTGATATCGTCGCGGTAGGCGATCGCGTGCATGTGATCGAGCTGCCGGACAATGAGGCGGCGATCGTCGCCGTCGATCCCCGCTCACGCGCTTTGGTCCGCACGGCGCGGAACACGCGCGACACCGAGCAGGTGATCCTCGCCAACCCGGATCAGGTGCTGTTCGTCTTCGCGATCGCCGACCCGGATCCGCATGTCCGTATGCTTGACCGCTTTATCGTCCTTGCCGAGCGGCAAACGCTTCCGATCGGGATCGTGGTCAACAAGAGTGATCTCGACGATTCAGCGAACTCGCGCATCGAGGCGATCTTCAGGATGTACCGCGGGGTGTATCCGCTCTTCATTGTCAGCGCCGAGACGGGCGAGGGCATCCAGGAGCTGCGGTCCTTCCTTCTTGGCAAGACGACCGCGCTCGCCGGGCCTTCTGGCGTCGGCAAGTCGTCCTTGCTCAACGCGATCGATCCCGAGCATCGGCGCGAGGTCGGGGACGTCTCATCGGCGACCGGCAAGGGACGGCACACCACGGTCGGCTCTCGCCTGTATGAGATCGGCGACGACACATTCGTTGCCGACACGCCCGGAATGCGGGCCTTGGCAATGCACGCGATCCCGATCGAGGATCTCGATTACTGCTTCATCGAATTCCGGCCGTACCTCGGACAGTGCTTCTATCCGGACTGCACCCACGTCCACGAACCGGGCTGCGCGGTAAAGGAGGCACTGGAGAAGGGCGAGATCGGCCAGGAGCGCTACGAGAGCTACGTCGCCCTGCGTTCCGGCGGCGAGTTGAAAGAGGAGGGATGGTAGGGATGGTTCAGGCGCACGATACCGGACCGAACGGGGTCACCGTCGACGATCTCGTCGAGAAGATGCTCCCGTACGTCGAGGAGCTCCTGCGACGGATCGACGGCGAAGAGTTCACGACCAACGAGTTCATCGACCTGATGCTGCAGGTGCCGGAGACCGCAGCCGCCTATGAGGCCGCTGGCCGCGCCTGGGGTGAGCACCGCCGGCAGACGAAGCAGGTCCTGCACGGGCAGGTGATCCCGGCCGCGTTGCGACGCACGCCGCTGGTCCAGTGGCAGGGGTACGCATACGGCGAGGCGGACGAATACGCCATCCCCGGTATCTGGCGGCTGGTTCGCGGATGAGCCGCGATCGGCGGGATCTTACTGACGCGATGAAGCCGGGCTGGAATCGGCACATGTCGCTGCAGGAGGCGTCGACCAGCATACGGCGCCTTGCCCGGTACGAGCCCGGCGTCGTGGCGGAGCTCCCCGAAGAGGGATGGTTGCGGATCGAGATCAACGGCGTGTTGGCCGGCGCGGTCCATTGCCTCCCGGACGCGCAAGCCGAGCTGGCGCTCGGGTGGGCCTTTCTGCAAGGGTTTTTCGCCGGGCCGGACGATATCGACTCCGTGACGGTCCATGACGGTCGGGTCTCGCTGATGCTCAGCACCGGGGTTGACCTCGACGCCCGGCGCGTGGCCGCCGTCGGCTGGGGCGATCCGCCGATGAACGATGATGGCCCAGCGATCGAGCCCGGCGCCGAGCCGTTCGTTGTCCACGCGGACGTGCTCCTCGACCTGGTGCGCGATGCGCTCCGGGCGATGGCCGCGGACCGGTCACGCGATGGCTTCGTCCATGCAGCGATCGCCTCGGACGCGACGGTGCACTGCGTCGCGCGCGATACGACGGTCGACAACGCAGTCTCGAAGATTTTTGGATGGAAGCTTCGTGACGGCCGCGATGTCGATTCGTCGCTCCTATTCGTGCGCGGCATCGTCGACCGGCTCGTTGTTGCGGCGGCTGCCCGGCTGGGTGTGGTCCTGATTGCCACGACCGGCATTCCGACCGCCGACGCGTTCCGGGAAGCGACCGGTCGGGAGGTCAGCATCCTTGGCATGGCGGCCAACCAGCGTCCGGGGCTGCTCGTCGACGCCGGTCACATCATCGAGGACGACGAGTAGGGAGCCGGGATTCCTGAATTCGTGATGAAATTCGTGTCAACTGTCCTGCAGATGTTCTACAGTTCTCAAAGGAAAACAGTCGTGAACGGTTGAATGGTTTCCTGGGCCTTTGCGCCCGGAACGCGACCGTCCCGGTCCACCATCTATATCGAGAGAGTTGTCACACATGAGTCAGCAGGATCCCAAGAAGCCGCAGTTTCCGCTGATGCGGCCTGATCCGAACCGTAACCGCCAGCAGCGGCAACGCCGGGGCGGCGAAGGTTCCGGTGGCGAGGAGCCGCGCAGCGGCGGCCCACGCATCCCGACCTGGGTCGTCGCAACCATCATTATCGCCCTTGTCGGGTGGTACATCTGGAATTTCTTCGGCCCGCAGGAAGACCCGTCGATCACCGACGTCCCGTATAACGTTGTTACCGCGCAGATCGATGCGAACAACGTGGACAGGGCGACGATGTCGGAGACGCAAATCCGTCTCGAGTTGAAGGACCCGATCCGGTACGACTCCGAGAACCAGGTCTCCGGAAGCGACTTGCCCCTCGATAACCAGAACGTCGAGGAGACAAGCGACGTGCAGGCGACGCTCCCGCAGGGCGTCGAGAATACCGAGCTGCTCAACCGGATCGAGGCGACTGACGCGACAATCGTCGGCCGCACGACCAGTACGTCGATCTGGACGAACCTGCTCTTCAGCTTCCTGCCGTTCCTCCTCTTCCTCGGCCTGATCATCTTCATGAGCCGCCAGATGGGGCGCGGAAACCAGAATGTCTTCGGCTTCGGTCGATCCAAAGCCCGCCAAAACGATCCCGAGCGTCCCCAGGTGACGTTCGCGGACGTCGCAGGTGAGGACGAGGCCAAGCAGGAGCTGATGGAGGTCGTCGACTTCCTCCGCAACCCGGCGAAGTACCACGCCCTTGGCGCTCGCCTGCCGCGTGGCGTGCTGCTGGTGGGCCCTCCGGGTACCGGTAAGACGCTCACCGCGCGCGCCGTCGCCGGTGAGGCCGGCGTTCCGTTCTTCAGCGTCTCCGCATCCGAGTTCGTCGAGATGTTCGTCGGTGTCGGCGCGAGTCGCGTCCGCGACCTCTTCGACAAGGCCAAGACCGCCGCGCCGGCCATCATCTTCGTCGACGAGCTCGACGCCGTTGGTCGCCAGCGCTTCGCCGGTCTCGGCGGCTCCAACGACGAGCGCGAGCAGACGCTGAACCAGCTGCTCGTGGAGATGGATGGCTTCGAGACAAACCAGGAAGTCATCGTCATGGCGGCCACGAACCGCCCCGACGTGCTCGACCCGGCGCTCCTGCGCCCGGGCCGCTTCGACCGCCAGGTCACCGTTGGCCTGCCGGACCGCAAGGGCCGCGAGGCGATCCTTCGCATCCATTCGCGCGGCATGCCGCTGAGCCCCAAGGTGGACCTTGAGCGTATCTCTCGCGGCACCACCGGCTTCGCAGGCGCGGACCTCGCCAACCTCGTAAACGAGGCGGCGCTGAACGCGGCACGCAATAACCGCAAGGAAATCTTCCCGATTGACTTCGAGGAGGCGCTCGACAAGATCCTGCTCGGCGTGGCCCGGAGCGGCCTCGTTGATCCCAAGGAGCGCGAGGTGGTCGCCTATCACGAGGCCGGCCACGCCCTCGCGGCGCACTTCACACCTGGCTCCGACCCGCTCCGCAAGGTCAGCATCGTTCCGCGTGGCTCGGCTGGTGGTGTGACGATCCAGATGCCGGCGGAGGACCGAGGTCTGTATAGCCGCGCCTACCTGCTCGGTCGCCTGGTTGGCATGCTCGGCGGTCGAGCAGCCGAGGTGGTGGTCTTTGATGAGATTACGACCGGTGCCGAGAACGACCTGAAGCAGGCGACGAGCCTTGCTCGCAGGATGGTTGGTCTGTGGGGGATGAGCGACGCGGTCGGGCCGGTCTACCTCGGCACGGGCGAGGAGCACGTCTTCCTTGGTCGCGAGATCACCCAGGACAAGTCGTTCTCCGACGCCACCGCGCAGAAGGTGGACGCGGCGGTCCGTGAGATCGTCGAGAACGCCCAGCGCCGCGCGATTGAGCTAAACCGCGAGTACCGCGAAAAGCTGGAGGCGCTCGTCGCCGCGCTGCTGGAGCGGGAAACGCTGGACGGCCGCGAGGTCGAGGCAATCTTTGGCACGCCGGGCATGATGGAAGACCATGAGGCGGGTATGGCGGTGCAGCAGCGCCGCACCGAGAGCGACCTCTCCGAGGAGCGTGTTGCCTCCGGTGAGCCGGACGGGCGCCGGGACGGCGGCGAATAGCCAAACGCTCCACATCCATTTGGGTACGAGGCGACGCGGTTCCGGACTCCGGGGCCGCGTCGCTTTGTTGCACACGCCTTTCCATGGGCACGAGACGGGGCTTTTGCATACAATCGGAAAAGCGTCGATGTATCAGGTCCCGCATCCAGGCGGAGTCGAAAGATCGTGAAAGGTCGTGCGCCGGCATGAGCGCTTCCTCGTCATCCAACAGCCCGGCGCAGTCCGCCGCGGACGCTGGCTGGGTCCTGCCCGAGTTGGGCCCCGAGCTCTACCTGAATCGTGAATTGAGCTGGTTGTACTTCAACCGCCGCGTGCTCGAGGAGATGGGAGAGGAGAGCCAGCCGCTGCTGGAGCGCGTCAAGTTCGCCTCGATTTTCTCCTCCAATCTCGACGAGTTCTTCATGATCCGCGTGGCAGGGGTCCGGCGGAAGGTCGTGGCCGGCGTGACGGATGTTGGCACGGATGGCCGCACGCCGTTGCAGGCGCTGCGCCGCATCCACGAGCTCACGCAGGAACTGATGGATCGGCAGGTCGACGGCGTGGTTAACAAGCTCTTCCCGGCTTTGACGGACGCGGGGATCGAGATTGTGGATCACCGGGATCTTCGCACATCGGAAAAGCTGGCGCTGGAGCGAGTGTTCGAGCGCGAGGTCTTTCCGGTGTTGACGCCGCAGGCGATCGACCGCGGTCGTCGCTTTCCGCACGTGTCCAACGACAGCGTGAATCTCATCGTCGTGATCAAGAGCAAGGGCGAGTCGCGGTTCGCCCGCGTCAAGGTCCCGGCCCTGTTGCCCCGGTTCGTGCCCGTCCCGGCGAGCGAGCCAGAAGGGGAGTCCGGCAACGTCCTGGTTGAGCAGTTCCGGCAGGTCAGCGAGCGGCCCCTGCGCTTCACGTTGATGGAGCAGGTGATCGCCGCGCACATGGACCGGCTCTTCCCGGGAAGCACCGTCGTCGCCTCGTACCCGTTCCACCTGTTGCGTGACTCGGACGTCGAGCCGGACGAGGATGACGAGGACGCCGAGGACCTGCTTGAGATCATGCGCGAGACGATCTCGCAGCGCCCGTTCGGCTCCACGGTGCGTATCGATATCGATACGACGATGCCTGATGCGGTGCGTTCGTGGCTACTGGATCAGGTCCATGCCGATGAGAACGACCTCTACGTGGTTGATGGGCCGGTCGGGCTTGAGGACGTGATCGAGCTGGCGAAGATCGACCGCCAGGATTTGAAGGACGAGCCCTTCTCGCCGTCGACCAACTTCCCGTGGCGATCCTCCGCCGCTAACGATCAGAAACCTGACATCTTCACCGTGCTGCGTGGCAACGATGTGCTGCTTCACCTGCCATATCAGTCATTCAGCGGCGTGGTGGACTTCGTCCATGCCGCCAGCACGGACCCGGACGTGATCGCGATCAAGCAGACGCTGTACCGGGTGGGCAAGAATTCCCCGCTGATCCCGGCGCTCATCAACGCGCGAGACGATGATACGCAGGTAGCGGTGCTGGTCGAACTGAAGGCGCGGTTCGATGAGGAGAACAACATCGAGTGGGCGCAGACGTTGGAGACGCACGGCGTGCATGTCGCGTACGGCCTCGCCGGTCTCAAGACACACTGCAAGCTCACCATGGTCGTGCGGCGCGAGGAAGACGGTCTGCGTCGCTATTGTCATATCGCGACCGGGAACTACAACGCGAACACCGCGCGGCTCTATGAGGACATCGGACTGTTCACCTCCCGGGAGGACATTGCCGACGATGTGACGGATATGTTCAACGTGCTTACCGGGTTCGCGGAACAGCGGGACTACCGGTCACTGTGGGTGGCCCCGCATGCGATGCGCTCGAAGATTGTCGAGCACATTCGGCGGGAGACAGAAAGCCATCTCGCACACGGCAACGGGCATATCGTCATGAAGATGAATTCGCTCGTTGACCGCGAAACGATTCGCGCGCTCTATGCGGCGTCGCACGCCGGTGTGCGGATCGACCTCATCGTGCGGGGTATCTGCTGCCTGCGGCCCGACGTGCCGGGCTGGAGCGAAACGATCAGGGTGCGAAGCCTCGTCGGACGCTTTCTGGAACATAGTCGGATTTACTTCTTCGCCAACAACGGCGATCCGCTGATGTTTATCGGCAGCGCCGATGCGATGGAGCGCAATCTTGAGCGGCGGGTGGAGGTGATCACGCCCGTACAGTCGCCAGATCTGGTTAAGCATCTGCGGGACGTCGTGCTGAGGTCCTACCTGAAGGACAACGTCAACTCGCGACGCTTACGGCAGGATGGCAAGTGGGAGATGGTGGAACGCGGGAAAGGGGAGGAGGCGTTCGACGTACAGGCGTGGTTCCTGGAGCAATATCGGGCCATGATGGTCGTCGGCCCGCGAGAGTCGACGCCCCGCGTCGCCCGGTAGGAATATCGTCATCCATAAACGACATATCCCAGGATGTGGCAATATCGTCCCAGATCCATCCGGATAGCAGTAGCAGAGGACTTTCGACGTGGGTCGTGATGTCCTTTCGTTGGACGGTCTCATTGAGTCGCGCCTAGCAACGTGACACTACATATCCCAAGGATTAATTCCACCACTACGAAAGCCCCCAATAGGTACACTCCCTCCATGGGATATGTCGCGTGGAGGGAGAAGCCTACACTGCCTCACCTCTCTCCAGATCGAATCGCTCTACCAGAACTCCGTGTCGCAACTCAACAACACGAGTGGCGAGACGCTCGACAGCGTACCGATCGTGCAGCACCATCAGCACCGTGCCCGGAAACGAGGCCAGCGCCTGCTCGAACTCCTCGCGGGACTCGATGTCCAGATGGTTCATCGGCTCGTCGAGCAGCAACAATGACGTTTGTTTCAGGACGAGGAGAGCCAGCATCAGCCGCGCTCGCTCGCCATAGGAGAGATCGGCGATTCGCCGATGCACGGTGTCGCCGCCGAAGAGGAACTTGTGCAGCTCCGCCCGTAGCTCGCCCTCCGACATCGCGGCGGCCTTTCCCGCCTGCTGCAGTACGGTAAGCTCCGGCTCCAGCACCTGTTGCTCCTGCGCGAAGTACCCGACGCGGACGCCGGATCCCAGCCTGACCTCACCCGTGTCCGGGATGAGCTCACCGGTGATGACGCGCAAGAGCGTGGTCTTGCCACTGCCGTTCTCACCGAGTAGCGCGACCCGGTCACCGTGACGCAGGTGGAGATCGAGCCCACGCAGGATCGGATCGCCGCCCAGCGCGATATGCACGTCGTCCATGATCAGCACGTCTCGCGCCCCTCCATCCGGGGCGTCGAGGTCCATGGCGAGTCCCCAGCGACGCACAGGCCGCTGGGCGGCATCGGTTGCATCGAGCATTCGCTCGAGTTTCTTCTTTCGAACGACAGCTGGCCGGGCAATCTTCGCGGCTTTCTTGCGTACGGCGTAGTCGATCGTGTTTGACTCAATAGACCGCGCTTTCGTTTCCGCCGCACGGATATCGCGATTGATGCGGGCGACCTCCGTCTGCTGTTGCTCCCACGCGGCATCGGCGTCGGCTTCCTCTCGCTGTTTGGCGGCGATGAAGTCGCTGTAGTTACCGGAATAGGCCGCCACGCTCTTCGTGATGTCGTCGATCGCGAGGATGCTCGTCGCGACGCTGTCGAGGAACGCACGGTCGTGCGACACGATCAGCATCGCGCCGGACCACGAACTCAGGTACGAGGCGAGCCAGTCCAACGCCGCGGCGTCCAGGTGATTGGTCGGTTCGTCGAGCACCAGCAGGTCCGGACTGGTGACGAGCAGTGCGGCGAGGCCCGCGCGCGTCTTCTGACCCCCGGACAGGCTCGACAGGGAACGGCCGTGCGGAATGTCCGCCAAGCCAAATCGATCCAGCAGCGAGTTGAGCTCGGCGAGCGCGGTGTAGCCGCCCCGCGACTCGAACCGGTCGCTGGCCGCCTGGAAAATGTTCGATACCTCGTCCGGATCGCGGCCCGGATCACCGAAGGCCACGGTGGACGCATCTAGGGCCTCGTGGGCCGCGATCAGGCCACGTGTTGGCACATCGAGGAGATCGGCAAGCGTACCGTCCGGGATGTCGGAGAAGCCTTGGCGCAGATAACCGAGCGTTGCGCCGGGCCGGGCGCTGACGCTGCCACTCTCCGGCCGCTCTTCCCCCGTCAGGATACGGAGCAGGCTCGATTTGCCGGCGCCATTTGGGCCGACCAGACCAATGCGGTCACCTGAATTAATGCTGAAGGATACATGCTCGAAAAGAAGGGTGTCGCCGTAGCGGCGCGACACGTCGTTGACGGTATACATAGGCACTCCTGCCGGCAGTCTGGAGAGGGTCGCGCGCCGGGGATGGCGAAACGATCCTGCATGACGTCCAACGTGAGCGAGCGTGGCCGGCTCACGAGAGTGCTAATCCGCCAACGGTCCTTGTTCCTTCGCGGGATCACGCCGGTCGCACCCCGGATGATCGTCGAGCAGTAAAACGGCGGAGGGCCAACGAGGGCCGCTCCGCCGTTCACACTACATGAGAGCACCGACGTCCCGCAAGGGGAGGTCGATTATTCGCCGTCGGAGAGGTTCATCGCCTCCGCCTCGAGCGAGGCCAGCGCGTAATCGTCGACCTCCTGCTGGAGCGCGTCCCGCAGGTTGATCAGGTCGACGAGGTCAAGCCCAGCGATGACCGCATTGTTCTCGGCATCACTGTCATCGTTGGTCGACGGGACCACGCGGAACTCAACTTCCACCATCTCTTCGCCGTCGAACTCTTCCCCCGTCGGCAGCTCATCCATATAGATGTTGTATGTCTCCACGTTCCCGCCTCCGTTCACCAACGCGGTTATCCAACGATGGCACCAGACGGTCCTGATGCCGATATCGAAACGATCACGACAGGGTGCACCAGCGTGATGCGTATCGTCATCGAGCCCCGTACCGCGCGCCTCGAACCCGACCTGGCCGGAGACGTCCACGCGCGAACGGACTAGTGCCTAGCATATCCCGTCGGGCTGGTTTGTGCATCCGGGATCCAGGGCGTTCCGGCAGTAGTGGCGGGCATTTCGCGTATCATCTACGGTACATGGACCCGCTACCGCCGGCGGACGCTGATTCGGGCCGGCGCAACCGTACAGGGATCGAGGCCGCATGCCAGAATTCGTCTCAAGGGGCCCGCGCGGCGTGAACGCCCGGCTGACACGCCGCGCCTTTACGCTCGGCGCCACGGCATCCGCGCTGGGCCTTGTGGCGTGCGGACAAAACGATAGTGGCGACGTCGACCTGGTCCCCATCGCCACCGAGGCGCCAACCCAGGCCCAGCCGACACCCACCCAACCCCCTATCAGCACACCCGCCGCGGGATACCAGGACCCCAACCGCTGGGTCGGCCGCACGGTTACCGTCGCGACCGCGGGTGTCGCCGAGTTCCTCGCGTCGATGGATGAGGCGTTCTTCCAGGCATTCACGAGGGATACCGGCGCGGAAGTTCGGCACGAGGAGTTTGGGCGTGACGGCGTTGAGAACCTCGTTTCGCAAGTCGAATCCGGCGACATTCTCTGGGACGTCATGCTCGTCCCGGCGTCAGATGTGCTGGCCTATGCGAACCGCGGCCTGATCGAGGCGATCGACTACAACATCGTCGATTCGACATCACTCTACTCCGAGCTGACGATGCAGCACGGGGTCGGCGCGATGCTCTATTCGACGACGATGGTCTACTCCGTCTCCGCTGAAACTCCGCCGGCCGACTGGGCCGACTTCTTTAACCTGCAACTCTTCGACGGAACGCGCGCGCTGCGGCGATCGCCGGTCGGGACGCTTGAGTTCGCGCTGCTCGCCGACGGCGTGCCGGTGGACGAGCTCTACCCGCTGGACGTCACGCGGGCGTTCGCCAAGCTGGAGACCCTGCGCGAGGCGACCCTCTTCTACGAGGACAGCAAGCAGCCGGTCGAGCTGGTGCGCACCGGTCAGGTCGGTTTAGCGAGCGCATGGTCGGTGCGGACAAACCTGCCGGACGCCGCGTCCCTCGTGAAGCCACAGTGGAACCAGGGCATGCTCTCCGCCGACGCCTGGGTTATGGCTCGTGGATCGGCGAACGCGGACATCGCGATGAACTTCATCAACTACGCAACGCGGGCCATCCCAACCGCAAACTTCACGCGGCTGCAACCCTTCGGTCCCGTGAACAAGGACGCGCTCGCCCTCCTGCGCCCGGACATCATTGGCGCGCTACCGAACGCGCCGGAGAACTTCAGCTCCCAATTCTTCGAGAACTGGAGCTACTGGCGGGACCAACGCGAGACGCTCACCGCGCAGTTCGAGGATTGGCTCCTGAACCCGCTATCGACCCCGGTTGCCGAAACCGAGGCCGGCTGACGAAACCGATCGCGGCGTCCAGACGCTAGTATTGGTGAACAGGATCCAGCCAGGCACCGTCATGCCCGGCCCGCAGATGCGCGCCAGGCGAACGTATGGGAGAAGAGCACTTCATGCAGCGACTTCGCGAGATCATCTCCGTCATGGCGATCGGCGCCACGATGCTTACCACCGGGCTCTCCGCCGCGGCGCAATCGACCCCTGGGGCCGCGCCGGCTGACCCACGCGACGGGCTCGCCGCCGTCACGCCGGGCTCGGAGGACCTCCCGACCGGCTACACGTTCGTCGGCGAGACGTTTCTGAGCGCGGACCAGGTTGCCGCCGTCTGGGATTGATGCCGATGCGCTCCGCTCCGGCGGGTTCGTGAGCCAGTACGTCAGCGTCTATGAGAACGCTGATGCAAACCAGCGCATTCGTGCCTACGTGTCTCTCTGGAGCGACGAGCAGGCGGCCACGGACGGTTTCGCGATCCTCGAGGACGAAAGCGTCACGAACCCGAACGATGCGCTTGAGGATACCGACGCCTCCTCCGGCGAGGAGCCGCGCGAGACGACGACCGGCACCTATACCGCGACCGACGGTACAACGGTCGGAACGGTGGACGTCACCTTCCGGCGCGGCCCGATGGTCGTCGGCATCGCGCATGAGACGCTCGACGGTTCGGCGGCCGACGCGGATCTTGCGAACGAGCTCGCGACGCGCATCGACGAGCGTGCGCAGGCGGTCCTCGGCGGTTCGGAGCTGCCGCACGTCGATATGACACTGCCCGGCAAGACTGTCAGCTTCGAAGGGGAGGGGAACGGGCTGGCGCAGGCCGGTTTCCTCGGCCCGGTCGAGGTGGAATCGATCTACGGCGTACAAGGTTCGCTACTCAGCGGCATTGACAGCTCGTGGGTCGAGACCACGCTGATAGGTGGCAAGGCGGAGTCGCCGTCAGTGACCGTCGGCGTGTCGACCTTCACCAACCCTGACGATGCGGCGTTGGTTGTCCAGCAAGCAGCCGATCTCTTCCCGCCGCTCACCGGCCAGGAGGCGGTCGACGGTGTGTCGCTCGACGGCGCCGATGCTGTTTCGGCGTTCCGCTACGGCACCAGCGAGGGCAGCGCTGACGGCTACCGGGTGCTCTTCGCGGCAAACGGGACGTTGACCGTGATCGACGTGCAGCGCGCGGCTGCCGACGGCGCCGCCGAGGAGACGGCGATGGCCATTGCCAACGCCGAGCTTGCCTGCCAGACGGGCGGCACCTGCGAGGCGCCGTCGCTTCCGGGGAGCCTGACCGGCCAGTAGTCCCGAGACACAGGAGAGGGGCGGGATGTCGCTGACATCCCGCCCCTCTCCTGTTTACTCTGCCCAATTACTCGCCCGGCACAGGCGTCGATGGCGGTGTGCCGTGGACGAGGTTCCATGTCTGCGTCGCCTGCAGGTCCGTCACAACCGAGTCGCGGCTCCGGTCCTGATCGCGACCGCGCTGCGCGTCCGGGGCGAGTCCATCGGCGCATCCGGCAAGTATCCCGAGGGCCAGCACCGCTACGCTGACCCTCGCGGAAAGTCGCCGAACGCTAATCATCGAGGTCGTTCCGCGCTCCCGGCGCGCGGTAGGTTCCAAAGGCATCCTGATACTCTTCCGCGACGTCCATGGCCGATTTATGGACGTAGATTCGGGTCGTCTGGGGCGACGCATGACCGAGGATCGTCTGTACCGTCGACTCTCGCACCCGCCGGCGAACCAACTCGGTAGCGAGCCCGTGCCGGAACGAGTGCGGCGTTACCTCGCTCTCGATGCCAAGCTCGGTGCAGAGTTGCGCGACGATATGCTCCACCGTGCGCGAGCTGATGGCCGCGCCAGCAACGCCGGGCTTGTCCCGCCCGCTAAAAGCCGGCAACACGCCCGAGCCGCGCACCTCATCTCCACGCGCCCTCCAGTAGGTGACGAGCACGCGCGCCGTCTCCTCGTCGAAGTGTACGGTTCGGCTTTTTCCGCCCTTCGCGCGGTAGATGCTGGCCGTGCCACTGGCGAGGTCGATATCGCGCCGCCGAAGCGCGCAGAGCTCGGACACCCGGACGCCTGTCCGATACATGAACAGGATCATCGCCCGTACCTTCAGACGCCTTAGCTCGAGGTGCGGTTTCTCCTCGCGCGGGCCCGTCAATACGTGCTCCACGATACGCTCGAGATCGCCGATCTGGACGTCTGGTGGTGGAGGAGTGAAGCGCGGCATCATCGCGGCAATCCGCACGCGCAGGCGGTCGGTCGAGAGGTCCGGATGGTGATCGTATGCGGCTAACCAGGAGCAAAACTTCCGCACGGCGGCGAGGTTGTTCTGCGCGGTGCGCATACGGGACACCTCTTCCGGCGTGCGGATGTCCGGCGGCACGAGCATCGCCGCGAAGTCTGTCACTTGTTCGGCGGTGATCGCCGTCACCGGCGCGACCTCCGGGTCGATACCTTCATGCATCGCGAGGTGATCGACGAACTTGCGCACGCCCTGGCGATATGTCTTCTTTGTGCGTGGCGCGAGACGCATGTCGGCGAAGAAGATGTCGACCGCGGAGTTGATCGTCAACACATCGGTCGCGTGTGAGGCGGCAGCCATGGGAATTCCCTCCTGTCATCGCCGTAGTGTACGTACACTATTATACGCAAGGCCATGGCAGATGGCGAGGAGGGTTAGCGGCTCCGCACCTGGGAAAGGAGATCTGGCAGGCGACGACTGAACTCGCCGTTCGAAACGGTCCGCCGCACGCCGGCAGCTTTGGCTGCGCGGAAGCCGTCCACATCGGTATGAGAGCCGAACGCCAGCACCGGCGTGCTCCCGCCGAGCACTGGCTGCAGCGCCGACCAATCGACGGGCTGGTTGAAATCCACGACCAGCGTGCATCCCGGGCTCGCGGCTACCACGTCGACAGCTTCTGTTTCCGTCTTTACCAGCTTCAACTCCTGACCGAGCTGAGCGAGGACGGTGCGGATGCGCATGCCAAAGAACACGTCGCGACTGAGCGCGACAACCAGCTCGGTACCTTCGCCAACATTTCCTTCTCCCATTCGGGTCTCCTTTTCCACAGGGATAGGGTGGTGGGTTTGTGAATTTGGTGACAATCCCGCCCGCGCGATACTATTCCTGCCGCGAGGGTACACCACGCGTCCTTCCCAATACCTTCCACTTCAGGAGCAATCGTTCATGGCATCGCGGTTTTCGATCGAAGGGCTCGCCGGCTCGAGCGCGCGCCACCCGTGGCGAGTGATCGCTATCTGGGCGCTCCTGCTCGTCATCGGCGGGGGGTACGCCGCCGCTGGGCTCAACGATGTGCTCTCCAACGAGATGACGATCTCCGGCAATGTCGAAACAATCATCGGCGCCGAGAAGCTGCAGGGGACGACGCTCTCCGACGACGCGAAGGCCGCCGAGACGATCGTTATCAGCTCAAAGGACGGCACGACCGTCGACGACGCCGCGTTCGCCGCGAAGGCGAATGACGTCACCACCGCCATCCGCACCTTGCAGGGCGAGTGGGTCGGCCAGGGGCCGCTGCCGCCACCGAACCCCCTGGAGCTGGCCTCCGGCGAACTCGAAGGCGCGACCGTCATCAACTATTTCGAGTTGCGCCAGTTCAACAACGCCCAGATCGAGGCCCTACGAAACGACGCTGGAACCGTCGTCCTGCTGCCGGTGACGTTCGACATCTACGAGAACGGCGTACCGATCCGCGAGTACATCGACACCGTCGAGCAGTTCGACGACGACCAGTTCGATGTAACGACGGTCGGCAACCTCTCCATCAACGACGAGTTCCAGGAGATCGTCATCGAGGACCTGATCTCCGCGGAGACGGTCGGCGTGCCGATCGCGATCCTCGTGCTCGTGATCGTCTTTGGAGCGTTGGTTGCACCGGTGGTGCCGCTGGTTCTGGGCGTGTTCTCTGTGGGCATCGCACTGGGCGTCGTCGCATTGCTCGGACAGTTCCAAGACCTGCAACTCTTTATCCAGAACATGGTGACGATGCTCGGCCTGGCGCTCGGCATCGACTACGCGCTGTTCATCATCGAGCGCTACCGCGAGCAACGCACCCTCGGCTACAGTCGCCAACGCTCGATCGAGATCGCCGGCGGGACGGCCGGCAAGGCGGTCGTGTTCTCGGGGCTGACGGTCATTCTCGCCCTCATTGGCGTCACCTTCGTCCGCATCAACATCTTCTTCTCGCTGGGACTCGGCGCGGTCATCGTGGTGGCCATCGCCGTCATGCTGACGACCACGCTGCTCCCGGCGATGCTGAGCCTGCTCGGCGACCGCATCAACTGGCCACGCAAGAACTACCATTCCGCCTCGGCGGTGGCCGACGAGGACGTCTACGCCGGCTTTTGGGGCGGGCTGACCAAGGCTGTTGTCGCGCGGCCCTGGATCTCGCTCATCGTCTCCGTCTCCATTCTTCTCATCCTGGCGTACCCCGTGCTGGACATGAAGACCGGCTTCACCGGCAGCGCACAGCTCCCGCCAGGCGAGGTCTCGCAGGCGTATCGCGTGCTCGAAACGGACTTCAGCGCCGGGTTGCTCTCGCCGATGGAGATCGTGATCGAGGGCGAGCATACCGATGCGCTGGACGCCGCCGTAGAGGACTTCCGCAGCCAGTTGGCAAACGACGAGCGGTTCGCGAGCGTCGGGCAGCCGCTGTGGGACGACGACGCGGGCGTCGGTCTCATCAAGGCCACGCTGTCGTTCACCGGCTCCTCCCCGGAGGCCTACGACGTCGTCCATGAGCTACGCGACGACGTGCTCCCGGCCACGATCGAGCAGGTCGACGGCGTCCAGACGTACGTCACGGGCCAAAGCGCTGGCGAGGCCGACATGCTGACGATCCTCGACGAGGCGACGCCAATCGTCTTCACCTTCGTGCTCTCGCTCAGCTTCGTCCTGCTGACGCTAGCCTTCCGCTCGATCATCGTCCCGATCAAGGCGATGGTCTACAACCTCCTGTCGGTCGGCGCGGCATGGGGGATCACGGTGGCCGTCTTCTCGAAAGGGATCGGGCGCGACCTGCTCGGCTACACGGCAAGTCCGGTCATCGAGTCATGGCAGCCGATCCTGCTCTTCTGCATCCTCTTCGGGCTGAGCATGGACTATCACGTCTTCATCCTCAGCCGCATCCGGGAGCACTACGATGTATCGCACAACAACGCCGAGAGCGTCGCGATTGGGCTGCGCAGCACGGGACGGATCATCACCGGCGCGGCGCTGATCATGGTCGTCGTGTTCGGCGCGTTCTCGCAGGGGTCGATGCTCGCGCTGCAGCAGCTCGGCTTCGGCCTCGCCGTCGCCGTAGCACTCGACGCAACAGTGATCCGCTCGGTGCTGGTGCCGGCCCTGATGACAATCGTCGGCGACACGAACTGGTGGCTCCCGAAGTGGCTGGAGTGGCTGCCGGACGTCCGTATCGAGGGCGAGGCAGCCCACGAGCCGACCGCCGCGGAGCGCGACCAGACGGCATAAGGGCACGAACAGCGGCCCCGGCGATTCGCTCGCCGGGGCCGCTGTTCGTTGCGTTATTTGCCCCGATAGGCCGGCGCGGTGATCGACGCGACAAGGTGAACCGGATCGGGCCGTGCCTGCATAACGCCCGGCAGGGACACGATGAACGCGTTCTCCAGGCCCTCGATCGCGCGAATCTCCTCCAGCGCCTCCTCGGGGATCTCCTCGTCGACGTTCGTGACCATCATCGCCTCGCCTCGCGGCACTTCGCGGCTGACCTGCATGCCAGCGATATTGATGTTGTATCGCGCGAGGGTCGTCGAGAGTTTGCCGATGATGCCGGGCCGGTCCTGGTGATGCGTGATGAGCACGTACCCGGAGAGTGGCTGCGCCAGCGAGAAGCGATCGACCTCGACGATCCCGGCAATATCCCGATCCCAGCTCACGACAACGGAATGGACGCCATCGCCCCGGACCTCGAAGCGGAACTGCGGGATTGACGTCTCGTCGCCGTCGTCGGCCGCCGTCATCACGTCGATGCCGATCTCGGACGCGATGAGACGTGCGTTCACCGGCGTCACGCGTCGACCCAGCCAGCGCTGCAGCGATTCCGCGAGAGCGGCGTTCGCGACATGCTCCGTGATGTCGTTCGAGACCATCCCGCGCGCCTCGACGCTCACGCTGCTGACGTGATCCGGCATGAGCACCGAGAGCAGGCGCCCCGCCGCCGCGGCGACGGAGGTGAGCAACTTCAGCGCCGGGGCCTCCAGCGAGGCGGCCGGCAGGTTCACGGCGTTGGACACCGCCTCACCGCGCAGCGCGGCAACGGTCGTCGCGCCGATGACGCGGCCGACGGCGAGCAGCGCTTCCTCGCTCGATCCGCCGGTGTGGGGCGTGAGCACGACGTTCTCCAGCCCGAACAACGGGCTCTCGACGCATGGCTCCGACGGATAAACATCGACACCAGCCGCGCGCAGGTGGCCCGAGCGAACGGCGTCGGCTAGCGCATTCGCATCGACGAGCTCGCCGCGGCCCGCATTGATGACGATCGACCCCGGGCGCATCTGCGCGATTGTGTCCGCGTTCAGCATGTGCGTATTCTCGGACGTCGCCGGGCAATGGAATGTCACGATGTCGCTGCGCCGCCAAATCTCGTCCAGCGAGACCTGCTCGACGCCGGCATCGGTGAAGCGCGAGGTGGGGATGTATGGGTCGTAGGCGATCACATGCGCCTCAAACGCCTTCAGGCGACGCGCCACAACGGTGCCAACCCGCCCCAGCCCGACGATGCCGACCGTCCGTCCCCGAACGTCGATGGGCTTGATCGCCTTCCGCTTCCACTCGCCGGCGTGCGTCGTCCGGTTGGCGAACGGGAGCTGGCGCGTCGCCGCCAACAGCAGCGCGATGGTGTGCTCCCCGGCGGAGTAGGCGTTCGCGCCCGGCGCGTTCAGGACCACCACGCCGGCTCGCGTCGCGGCGTCCACATCGATGTTGTCGACGCCCACGCCGGCCCGCGCAACCACTTTCAACTTCGGCCCGGCCGCGAGGACGTCCCTGGTCACCTGCGTCTCGCTGCGGACGACCAGCGCATCGGCATCCGGGAGCGAGGCGAGGAGGGCAGGGACATCGGTACCGTCGACGTCCACGATGTCCGCCACGGCCTGGATGTGCTCACGCGCGACGGCATGGATCGTGTCCGAGACGACCACCTTCCAGCGGCGGGCGGCCTCTGTACCATCATCCAGTGGAGGGAGCGAGGAGACGACAGCGGCCGACATCGGCGCGCGCCGTTCGGCAGCGAGCAGGGAGACGATCGCGTCAAATGAAGGAACCTCGACGATGAAGGGGTTGGCGGCGTCATGCTCCGCCGGCCGGGCGTTGATGACGTAGCACGTCACCTCGCCGGAGGCGTAGTTGCGGGCGTGGCGCAGACTGTCCTCAACCGCGAAGCGGCAACCCTGCCGCCTGGCGATGCCAATCTTGTCGTCCGCGAAGATCACCTGGGAGTGAGGGAAGCCGTGCTTGCGCAGCCAGCGCAGGGTCATGTCCGCCGACGTCTCTGGACGCGCCGTGACGATGATCACATTGTCCGGTCCGGCCAGTTCGACGAGTCCGCGAAAGAACTCCTGGGCGCCGTCCGCCGGCAACATCCTGAATGCCGGTCCCTCGGAGCCGTACACCCACTCGCGCACGTGGAGCGGCACGTTCAGGCCGGAGGAGTCAACGAAGGCGAAATCGGGAAGATCCATCCCGAAGTGCTCGTTCGCGGCATGGGCCAGCGGTACGGGCGACCCGGTGAGCACACCGTCCATATCGACGGCGATCCGGAACGGGGACGAATCGTGGAGCGATGACTGCTGGGTCATACTGAAGAGGACACCTTTACGCACTGGAGAGGTTGCGCCACCCTTGGCGTCGCCGGCGCCGGTGCCGTGCCTGCCTAGTGTACGCGCGGCCCGCCGGGGCTTGCAGGCGTCCCCCTCGACGCCAGCCCTGCGTTCTGCGATAACGACCCTACTATCCTTGGGCGCCTGGCACAGAAGGAGAACAACCATGACCACAACCGATCCGTCCGTCTTCGCGAACCGCATCCGCCGCGCGCAGGAGGTGCTCCGCCAGGAGGGCGTGGATGCGCTCCTGCTCGGCCCCTCAGCCGACCTGATGTACCTCACCGGCGTCGATGCCCACCTCAGCGAGCGTCTGAACCTGCTGGTATTGCCGAAAGACGGCGAGCCGCGCATGGTCGTGCCCGGCCTCGAAGCGCCGCTCGTGCAAGCGACCAGCGACGTGGAGCTCGTGACCTGGGCCGACCAGGACAACCCGGCCGCGATCGCCGCCGAGACCATCAACGCGAGATCCGGCGCGACGCTCGCCGTCGGCAACCAGCTCTGGAGCGCATTCCTGATCCGGCTCCAGACCGCCATCCCGGGCGTGACCTGGGTCGAGGGCACGCCGGTGCTGCGCGACCTGCGGATGATCAAGGATCAGGATGAGATCGACGCCCTCGCCGAGGCGGCCCGCCTGACTGACCAGGCGTGGGAGGCGTTCATCACGGCGGGCGCGATCACCGGGATGACCGAGCGCCAGGCGCTGCAGAAGCTGCTCGACATCTCCCGCGACCAGGGGCTGGAGAGCCCGTACGGCATCATTGGCAGCGGCCCAAACTCCGCGTCGCCACACCATAGCGGCAATGACCGGGTCATCGGCGAGGGCGACGCCATGGTCTTCGACTGGGGTGGCAAGGTGCGTGGCTACCTCTCCGACGTCACGCGCTCGGCGCATGTCGGTGAACCCGGCGAGGAATACCGTCGCGTCTACGACATCGTCAAACGCGCGAACCAGGCAATGTACGAGACCGTCAAGCCGGGCATTCCCCTTCAGGAGCTCGACCGCGCGGCCCGCGGTCTCATCACCGAGGAGGGCTACGGTCCATACTTCCTGCACCGGGTCGGGCATGGCCTCGGGCTGGAGGTGCACGAGGAGCCCTACCTTGTCGAGGGCAACACGCTGCCACTCCAGGCCGGAATGACCTTCAGCGACGAGCCCGGCATCTATCTTGAAGGGCGATTCGGCGTGCGTATCGAGGACACGGTTCTCTGCACCGAGAACGGTGGGCGCCGCCTGAACAACGCGACGCGCGAGCTGATCGTGCTCGACTGAGGAGAGCCATATGGACGACGGGACGCTTTCGAACCGCGAGACCTACTCGGAGATCGAGCACGGCCACGATGCCTACAGCGACGAAGAGCTATTGGAGCAGAGCCAGTTCAACGCCCAGGCGCTGCTGATGGCGTCCGTCGCGGCCCTGGACGGTGGCGAAGAAGCGGTCGAGCGGTGGGCGAAGGGCGTCGCCGAGGTCTTCGCGCGCGGCTGGGACACCGACCGCGACTGGGCGCCGGCCGAAGTGCTGGACGCCTTACTAACGAACTACCGCTCGTTCGGCGCGAATGTGATCGAGGCGGACCTCTCCGGCGCGCTTGCGACGGCCACGATCGCCGACTTGCCTGATCTCGAGCTGGCCGAGTCGCTGGGCGTCGGTGATGAGCATGCGGACGCTCTCTTCCGCATTGGGGCGCACCTTTCCAGCACCCTCGGCCGCACGCTCACCTGGAGCCGTGAGCCCGAGACGGGGGACGTCCGCCTGGAGGTCGCATGAGCGCGACGATCGGCAAGGCCCGCCTGACGCTCTATTTCGAGGACACCTTCTCGCTGAAGGACAAGCGAGCTGAGGTGAAGCGGGTCACGACACGCCTGCGGAACCAGTTCAACGCCGCCGTCGCCGAGATCGAGGACCTCGACGACATGCGAGCCGCGACGCTGGGGATCGTCGTGGTCAGCACCTCGGCCCCGCACGCCAGCCAGATGCTGAACACGATCATCGAGGCCGCCGAGCGCCTGCTGGACACCAGCACGCTTGGCGACATCGAAACGGAGATGATCCCCTTCGGATAATGCCCTCCCGATCCTATCCGGCAGGTGAGGCGAGCGGCGTTGCGGGCGTCGCGGCCGGGCTCGCCATCGGCGAAGCGACCGGCGACGCCTCCGGCGCGACACCGAACCCATCCGGCAACTCCGGCACCACCTCGTACACCGTCGCCGCGTTGACGTCCGTGACCAGAAGCGTTCCGTCTGGCGCAATCGTGAGTCCACCCGCCCGGACCGGCGGCAGGTTGGGGACATCGACGATCTCGTTGCCGTCGTACGCGGAGACGGTCCCGAGCATTGGCGTGGTGAAGTAGACGATGCCATCCGGGCCGACCGCGAGGTCGTTCAGCCGATCAACCCCGAGCTGCCCCTCCCAGGCCGGCACCGCAATCTCCCGCAGGAACTGCCCTTCGATCGTGAAGACCTGGATGCGGGCGTTCCCGGAGTCAGCGACCCAGACGTGCCCGTCCGGACCGATCACGATGCCCGTCGGCTCAAGCAATTTGCCCGGCTCGCTGCCGAAACCACCGAATGCGGTCAGGAACGTGCCGTCCTTGCTGAAGACCTGGACGCGCTCGTTGCCCGTATCCGTCACGAAGATACGCTCGTTCGTGACCGCGACCGCACGCGGCCCGAAGAAGAGTCCAGGCTGCTCGAGCACCATACCGCCGTCTGTGATGTCGGCGAGATTGCCACGCTGGCCGAGCTGGCGCACGACAGTTCCGTTGTTGTCAACGACAACAACCGTGTGGTTCCAGGTGTCTGCGATATAGATCAAACCATCAGGGCCGACCGTGAGGCCGGTGCCGCCCTGGTTCGCGTTCCACGACAGGCCGAGCACCGGATCGACCGCCCCGTCCCATACCCCGATAAACGTTCCGTTGCGGTCGTAGCGGTCGATCCGCTGGTTCTTCGCATTGAGGACGTAGATCGTCTCGCCATCTGGCGACACGCCGATGCCGGTCGGCTGATCGAGCTGGCCCTGGCCACTGCCAGGCCCGGGAGAGCTGCCATCGAAGAGGTTGTACGGACCGAAGTTGGGATTCAGCTGGTTCCCGACACGGTTCGAGTAGCCAACGGTGATGTGCACGGGTTCCTGCGGGTTCTCGAGCTCACGACCGATCAGGAAACGCAGCGAGGCCGACCAACCGCCCGGCTCGGTGATGCGTCCGAAGATGTCGCCAACACTCAGATCCACGTAATTCACCGGCGCCTGGACGCGCCACGCCTGGGTCTGCGGCGTGAGCCCATAGGTGGGCATCGCATCGGCAGACATGGCGAACGCGACATCGGTGTTTTCATCCCATCCCGCCGGCGGCGTCACGCGCACGAACGGGAAGTCCCGAAAGTACCATGCGAGCGGCCATTGCACCTCCGGGCTGATCCCGACCCGAAGCCCGAAGCGACCGGTCGGGTCGATCGTGGAACGGTCCTCCACGCTAAGATCGCGGGAAACCCGATAGATACGGTCGATCAACCCGACCGCCTCCTGGGCCGGGATATGCCGCGCGAGCAGCTCCGTGCCGTCGTCCGCGCGCTGGAACGCCAGGCCGGCGGTCGTGATGACGCCGAAGAGGGCGAGCGCCGTGGCGACCATCACCAGCACCGGATCAACGATGCGCACCTCACTGCCACCGCGGGCAGAGGCTGGCAACGCCTCGACCGCCCCCAGCGTGATGAGCACCAGCGCGGTGACCAGCAGCACCCCGAGCCACGTCGGCAGACCGTCGGCCGGGACCACCTGCGCGTCGAACGCGCGAGCGACAATCACGATCGATGCGACCACCGCGACAGCCACCCCGAGCAGCAGTGTGGGCATGCCCCAGCCGGTGCCGCGCCAAAAGCCGGCGGCGTCGAATCGGGCGATCACATCACCCAACCCCAGTCCGCCGAGCAGGACCAGCGGCAACGCAACGAGCACGGCCTGGTAGGTCTCCCGGCCCGAGGCGAAGGAGTGCAGTACGAGGGCGGCGAAGAACCAGCCACCGAAGAGCATCGGGTTGAGGGCCTGCCGCCGCTCCGGGCGGACATCCTGGGCTGGACGTCGAGAGATCGCCGCAAAGAGCGCGAAGACCACCGCCAGCAGCTCGTACAGCAGCAGCACCCAAAAGTAGTACGACGGTGGTAACGATGACGCGCGGGACATCATCATCCGCCCCCACTCCGTGAAGGTCGTCAGCAGCCCTTCGAGGGCCGTCAGGTCGGTCAACAGACGGGAAAACAGGAGCACGAGCGCGACAGCGAGCCCAACCAGCGTGATGCCGATATTCGTCGCCGAGACGCCGAATGCCGCGACGCCGGCACGGACAGCGCCACGCTCGCGGCCCCGTTCGCCAGACGGATCGGTCACCGCGGCGATAAAGACACCGATGCCAAGCGACAGAGCGGCGGTAATCCCATCAACTCCCGAACCAAGCAGGCCAGCGAGCCCGAGGCCGACGCCGAGCGCCCATCCGGCCTGCGTGACAGGGCCAGACGCGATGCCTGCGCGGAGAAGGCAGACGAGCGTCAGGAACGCGAAAAAAGCGGCGGAGATCGCCGGATCGATCGTGCGTGAGGCAAAGACCAGGGTAGGGGAGATCGCCGCCAGCATCGCCATCGCTGCGAGGTGCGAACGGGAGACAAACGGGCGCAGCGCGAAGACGAGGACAACGACCCCGAAGCCGAGCATCGCCGCGGCAATCCGCGCCGTGGCGTCCGTCACGCCGAAGAGCGCAAAGGAGACCGCGTTGGCAAGCTGCAGGAAGGGCGCGACCTCCGGCAACCCACCGCCGCCCAGAACCGGCCGGCCGTTGAAGATGGACCAGCCATCATACGCCCAGCCTCCCTCGCTGTCCCCGAGCAGATAGACGTCCAGCTTCAGGATCCGCAGGAGCAACGCGGCGAGCAGGATCACGGCGACCGCCAGCCCAAACGGTGTGAATGGGCTGCGAAGCCGCGCCAGGAGCACCTCATCGTTGAGGGACGCCGAGCGGGTCGGCGTCGGTCGGTCGTGCTCCGGCACGGCGACGCCGGTGTCCATCGGGGGAGTCGTCACTGGGAAGTCCTCTCGCGGGGCGTCGTTATTCGCCATAGCGCACTTCGTTGTAGGCAGGCACGAGGTCGTTGCGGACGTAGACCATGAACTGGTAGGAGGTCAGGCCGGTCGGCATCTCGCGATACATCACCATGCGGACGAGCCGTTGCTGACCTTCGGGCGTCGTCGCCTGCCGCAGGCTGCTCCCGATCGATTTGGCGATGGCGACAGGCCCATGAGGCTGGTCCACCGTCTGCCACGCCGAGCGGCCGACCGGGATCTCCGGCGCGATCGCGAACTCGCGGTAGACCTGCTGCTCCGGTTCGTGCCAGCGCAGCACGTAGACCTGCGTCGTGTATCCGGGAATTTCGAACGGCACACCGCAACCAGCATCCCACGGATGCGCGATGATCACGTCCGGCCCGGTCGCCGGATCGGGCGGCACCGTGCTGTTGAGCTGCCGGTTGGGGAAGTCGCGCAGATACCAGTTGAACGGCCACTGGACGCAGCCGTCGAATTGGATGCGAATGCTGTTGTCGCCGTAGATGTCCTGCGAGAGCTGCGCCATATCCGCGGTGAAGTCGGTCACGTCCGGCGAGGTCGTGTTGTAGATCAGCGTGTCGACGGCGACATCCCCATCGAGATACGTCATCCGGAAGCCCTGGTGGATCTGGAACAGGCTGAAAACCGCGAACAGCGCCGTGACGACGGTATACGCCGTCTTGCGCGGGCCGATCAGCCACGTTGCCGCCGCGATCAGGACCAACGCGACCAATGGCGGGATGGCGAGATACCACCAGTCGTTCAGCGTGGCTTGCGGGATCGTGCGCTCATAGACGCCCGGCGCTGGCTCCGTCCAGAGGCCATAGGTGCGGTGCGCGGCCAGGAAGGCCCACGAAAGCGCAAGCACGATGAGCACGGCGAAGAGGCCAACCATCCCGTAGCGTGAGGAAACCGGATGCCGCCCCGGATGGGAGCGGAACCAGGCGACCGCACCCTCGACGATCTCATTGATCAGCGCGCCGGCGACGAGGAAGGCTGGCAGCGCGAAGTGCATGATCAGCCAGGGCATCTTCTCACCCGCCCAGGACAGGACGAGGAACATGAAGATGAACCACCAGGCGTTGAAGACGTTGAACAGGAGGTTCGGCCCGGTGCCGCGGCCAAGGAGCCCCTTCACGGAGCGGAAGCTGATCACCAGCAGTCCGGCGGCGGCGAAGAAGATGCCAAGCCACTCGTACTGGAACCCTTCGGTGATGAAGTAGAACCACGGTTGCTGGCCCCGCTGCACATCGTGCTGGCCAAGCCAGTAGAGGAGGGTGCCGTCGGTCGCCCACGTGCCTGTCGCGAAGCCGTGCGGGTTGGTAAAGAAGGTCGTGAAGAGCAGGACGAAGAAGAGGAACGCGGCGCTCGCCCCGATCAGGATGCCGGCCGGGTCCTGTAACGCGTGGTAGACGCCATAGGCGACCGAGTTCGGACGCGCATCACCAAAGAGGCGGTCGTTCAGCGAGCCCTCTCGCTCGCTCGCCGACGCTTGCCACCAGATCGCGACGCCGAGGGCGACAAGGGTCACGATCCCGACGATGAGCATGCCGAGCACCAGCGGATGCGAGAAGAGATCGCCGTAATAGCGGGTCATGTCCTCGTTCGTCGGGTTCTGCCAGGGGATTTCCGGCAGTGGCTCGGCGCCCCTGAACATCATGTAGACGACCGCCGCGAGGATCACGGCGCCGATGTGTACCGGGATCGTTGCCCGCAGCCGGGTGACGACGAGAGCGGTCCAGAGGACCATCACCATCGCCAGCACGATCGCGAAGACGATCTCGTGGTTCGTCAGCAGGAACGCAACAGTCAGGAAGCCGATGATAATCCAGCGGCGTTGCGGCCGCTCGAGGTAGCGGAAGATCGCGATCGCCAGCAACAACGCTCCGGCGGCCGTGTATGGATCGTGCCGGATGTACCGCGTGTAATAGAGGTACGCCGGCGAGATCAGCAGCATGTAGCCGGTCGCGAGCGCACCCCACGGCCCGAGAAACCGGCGGCCGCGCAGGAGCCACGGCAGCCAGACGAGCAACACGCCGAACAACGCCGGCAGGAAGCGCGAAGTGGCGTCCGACACCCCAAATATCCAATAGACGAGCGCGTTCCCATGAAACAGGAACGGGCCATGCATGAGCGGGTTATGGACGTAGGGGTTGTCGCCGGTAAAGAACCCCCACGAGTAGTAAGCGTGCAGCGACTCGTCATGGTGGAGCGTGCGATAGCCGAGGTTCCAGAAGCGGGAGATCGCGGCGGCCACGAGCAGGATCAGCCACAGGGCGTTCTGGACGGTCGGGGCCGGCAGGCGGTCGGCCCAGGATGTGCGCTCAGGCGGGGCCATATCCACGGGGCGTTCCGGGTGGTGCGGATCGGGCCGCTCCATTGAGATATCGGTCACACGTGATCTCCACAAGAACGGATCGTAGCACCGTCGTGCCGGTCATAGCTCCCCATGTTCCAAGAGAGGATAAAACGCCCGTCACACTCACGGCGACCCGCTGACTCTATCCCGCTCCGTATGTCTCGATACCGGGTCGCCCACTCACGTATAATTGGTTCTTGCGCCGCATTACTCATGCGGCTCCGAATATCGATCACATTAACAGGGGTAAGACCACCATGCACGACCACGATCATGAGCACGACCACAGCCAACATCGCCACGCCCAGCTGAGCGACGAGGGGCTCGCCGAAGAGCAGGAGCAAATCGCTCGCGAGATCGGCGGCGATATCACCGACGCGTTCGTCGAGTACGTCCACGGCAACCTGCAGTTCGAGGACCTCGTCTTCGGCATCTTCGACGCCCTGAGCGATCTCAGCGTCGTGGCCAGCGGCGAGTACGAACTGGAGGAAGATGGCGGTGACGACGAAGACGAAGACGAGGAAGACGCGTAGTCGTCGTTCCTCCTGAGAGACATACGGATACCGCGTGAGCTCGTCATCATTCCATACCCATTACATCCAACGACGTGTGATCCGGATCCTGATCGTGACGGCGATCTTCCTGGCGTTGATCGCGACGCCGTTGATCATCTTCGACGAACTCAGACTCGATATCGCGCACGAGCTCGACATCGCGCCGGGCAAAGACGCTGAAAAACTGGCGGGCGGGGACGACGGGGCCGTCCTCGTCGTCCTGCCGCTAGGTGATTACCAGGGCGTTGGTCGCGAGCAATACCGTTACGATGCCGCCTACATCGCCTGGCCGTCCGACACCGGATATACGCTCACGGACATCGAGTCGGACGCAACAGTCGACCTCCCGCTCGGTGAGCTCTCGTTCATCGCGGCGGACCCCGAAGGGCAGCACATCCTTTTCCGTGGCCCCTCGGCCGATGGCGGGACAGAGCGCGCCGCGCTCGTCACGCGGGAAGACGCGACCATCGAGCTGCTTCCGGACGGGCAGGAGACTCCTGACCTTCCGGGAGACTGGGAAACGCCGGTCTGGTCGAAGATCGTCGGCACCTGCGACCGCGTCTCTCCCCACGAGCGGTTCATCGCCTGCTTCAACCGGGCGGAGATCATCAACTACCTCGCCGGCAATTGGCAGGTCGATGTCCAGCTCTTCGGCGACTTCCAGGTCTCGGAGCCGGTCTACCGCGGCCTCGGGTTCCGTCCGATCCTCGGGTTCGCGCATGACGACACATGGCTGTACTTCCAAAACGAGACGGGGATCTACCGCATCGAGATCCCTCAGTCGTTACAGGCGCATAGCCCGGTCGCCACACCTCAGGGCACACCGCACAACCCCTGAGAGGAACGCCAGGTCGCGTTCACGATCCCGTAACAACCATCTTGCATCCCGGGTGTAGCATGAGAGCAGCGAGGTCGAACCGCGGCCTCCCTCATGACTTGCCACTACTTGTCGGCGTCCACATCGTAGCCACGCGTCGCGTCCGTGCCATCGCACGATCTCCACGCAATGACCACCGACCCGGCCCCGACGAGGCACACATCCATGATCGACTTCATTTTCCTGACGATTCCCATTCTTATCGTGTGGGCGTGGACCATCACGCTCGGCTTCTCCGGCCGTCAAGGTGAGGGCGGCATTATCGTTGTCCGCCAAATCCCTGTGCTGGCCCGTATGAAGCGACACGCATCGACCCACGCGCTTGTCGGGACCGTCACGGGGGCGTTGACGGCGCTGGGCCTCGCCAGTTCCTGGTGGCTGGTCGTCACCGCCGCCTCGTTCGCGGCGATCGTCGCCATCCCGCAGAAGTACGTCGTGACGACGCGCGGCATCCGCACCGGGCGAGGGCCCTTCCGTCGCTGGACGGAGTTCGCCGGCGTACACCGCTCGACGGCCGGAGTGACCCTGCAGACGATCGGCCGGCACCCGAATGTGCCGATCTGGCTGGCCCGCGACCGTGGTGACGACGAGTTCGTGCACCTGCTGCGCACGCTGGTGCGCGACAGCTACAAGGGCAAGATAACGCCCCTGCCGGTGATGCACGTCGGGGAACGGGGCGCGTCCGATCCACCGGACCTCGGCACCATTGCCGCCTTCCAGCAGCCGCAGACAACGCGCTGACAGCTCAACGCCCCGCCGGACTGGTGGGGCGTTGTCGTGTGCTCTTTTCGCGCGCTATCCCTCGACGGGCGGATCGACCGGGAGCACATCATCGATCAGCCATTGGCCGTCGACCTGGACAAGCGTGAGCGTATCTGTCCATTCCTGATCGCCGGAGCGGAACGTCGCCGTCACGTCGACCGAGCCACCGCGTGGCTCGATCGACATGATCTCGACAAGCTCCAGCGGCAGGCCGGTGGGTTGCCCTTCGCTGTCCAACATCTGCTCGAAGGCGGGCAGATAGTGCTCCTCGGGGTCGGCGAACGTCTGCGAAAACCAGCGGGGCGTGAACATCGCCCAGACGAGCGTTGGATCACCGGTATTCGTGCAGGCCACATATTGCTGAAGGACGTCCTCTGCCTCCGCCTCGGAGAGCTCCACCGCCATGGGCGACGCGTCCGGGCTCGGGGTCGCGAAGACGGCGACGGGCGTGCCGCCGAACAGGGGAAGCTCCAGCGGCTCGAGCTCGCAGGTCACCGCGTCCCGCGCGAGCACGCCACCGCCCATCAGTGCTGCACCGGCGATGATCGCAAGGGCTCCTGCCCGAATCCCGCGTTGTCCTCTCATATGGGTCCTCCTGGCTGCTGGCACCCTCATTCCTCCAGCGTGGCGTAAGATGACGCCATCGGCCGCTGCCGGGACGCCGCGCGGTCACCTGTCGCATGTCGTGAAGAGTAACGAAGAAGCAGACCCATGACCAAGACCGTCTCCTCCATGCGCATTCCCTATACGCTCGGCCAGCTCGGCGACCGGGACGTCGATCTGGACCCGATCGTCCAGTTCCGGGAGTGGTTCGACGAGGTCTGTGCGACGTCGATCGTCGAGGCCAACGCGATGGTCGTCTCCACGGTCGGGCCTGACGGTCGTCCATCGTCGCGGACGGTCCTGATGAAGGGGTTTGACGCGCAGGGGATCGTCTTCTTCACGAACTATGACAGCGAGAAGGGGAAAGACATCGCGGCGAACCCGGCAGTCAGCGTGCTCTTCTACTGGCCGACGCTCCAACGGCAGGTACGTTGGAGCGGAACGGCCAGCCGCCTGAGCGCCGAAGCGTCCGACGCGTACTTCCACCAGCGGCCGCGTGGGAGCCAGATCGGCGCGCTCGCCTCGCCGCAGAGCCAGCCGATTCCCGACCGGGCGTGGCTTGCCGAACGCTTCACGGAGCTGGAGGAGCAGTACGGGGAGGACGCTGAGATCCCGCGGCCAGAGCATTGGGGCGGCTACCTGATCCGGCCGGAGTCGATCGAGTTCTGGCAAGGGCGCGAGAACCGGATGCATGACCGCATCCTCTACACGCGCGATGACGAAGGTCGCTGGACGCACCAACGGTTGGCCCCGTAGATGGCGGCGGAAAACAGGTTTGAATCCCGGGAAGCTGTGTGCTAGGATTCCCAGCGTTGTCACGTGGCCCGTTCGTCTAGCGGCCTAGGACACCGCCCTCTCAAGGCGGAGATCAGGGGTTCGAATCCCCTACGGGCTACCACATGACAGGCAAACGCCTCGCACTCCGGTGCGGGGCGTTTTGTGTTGCGCAAGCGTGATCGGGAATAGTGGAGGAGGAAGGGCTAAACACAACAGTCCCGGTGGGCGGAGATGCGCATCGTGGCCTGGATCGTTTCAGTACGTCGCCCCGCAACGCGTACCGTTCGCCTCCGTGCCCCCGTGTGACGATTCGGGATTGGACAAAGCCCCGCAGCGATGTCCGCCGATTCCGTCTTCGGGTGATGCTGCTGCATCTCCAGCCCTTGGGACTGTACGGACAGTATGAACGCCATGTCCGTACATGTCAAGGGGCTATAAAGAATGGGTTCTGAGCCCTGACCGGGGGCAGAAGAAATTCCGCTCCCGGTCAGGGCGATCAGCCCGCCTACACGGGAACGATCTGGTCCTCCAGCTTCTTCGAGCGCTTCGTGATGACCTCCGGCTTCTTCTTGCCGACGAAGACGGTGTCGTCGTGGCGGAACCCGCCAACGCCGAAAATGTAGATACCCGGCTCGGAGGAGTAGACCTCGTTCTCCTTGAATGGGCGCTGCAGGAACGGCATGTCGTCCGGGAACTCGTGTCCGGCGATACCGATCCCATGACCGGTACGATGGTTGATGTACTCGGCGAAACCGGCTTCCTCGTACACCTGCTGGGCCGCGGCGTCGGCGCTGCAGACCGGGTTACCGGCGATCATCTGGGCAGCAGCGGCCTCGCAGGCATCGGTCGCGGCCTGGAAGGCGCGGCGCTGGATATCCTCGCGCGGCTCGCCGACGAAGAGCGTTCGCTCGTTCTCGATGACCAGGCCGTTCATGCGCACGATGACGATGTTCACCACGCCGTCACCGACCGCGAACGTCTCGCCGGCGTCCGCGCCTGTGCCGTGGGGCGAGGCACTGTTCTTCCCGGAGAGGGACATCAGCCGAACCTCGACGCGGTCCTGCGGGAACCGCCGCGCGGCCTCCTCCATGATGTGCTTGCTGATCTCAAAGTCGAACGCCTTGACGTTCATGCCCGGCTTCAGCAGCTCCATGTACCGGTCCTGACCGTAGTCGGTCAGGGTCGCGCCATCGCGCAGGATATCGAGCTCTTCGGGGTATTTCACCTCGCGCATCTCGATCAGGAAGCGCGTGGCGTCCTCGAACTGGAGCTTCGGCGCCGCCTTCCGCAGCTCCGACGGCCCGGCGCCCTCGACGGCGATCCGCCCGCTGGTGACGCCGCGCTCGGCGAGGCGCATCGCCAGCAACTCGCCGAACTGGAGCTTGATCCAGATCCGGTTCGTCGTGCGGACGTGCTCCGAGTAGAACGTGTAGTCGGTGATGAAGAGCGACTTCCGCTCCTGGGCGAAGCGCAGGTGGTTGGTGGAGAGCTCGTTCATGATCATGAACGGCTCGCCCTCGGCCGGGATCACCGCCGCAACCGGCCGCTCCCACGGCGCGACGTCGAGATGGAAGCCGGTCACCATGTAGAAATTGTCGGGTGTCGTGACGACCAGGGCTTGCATGTCCTGCTCGCCGAGCCACTCCCTGATTCGCTTCGCGCGATCCGCGAACACCTTCTGTGGAACGAACGCCATTGATCTATCCCCTTCTCTCTACTTCTGGATCCGTGGATCCAACGTATCACGCAACCAATCGCCAGTGATGTTGACCGCGAAGGCGACCACCGCGAGCGCAAGGCCCGGCAAGGTGATGAGCCACCACGCGGAGTAGATGTAGTCGAGTCCTTCGCTGACCATGCTGCCCCAGGCAGGCGTCGGCGGCTGCACCCCGAACCCGAGGAAGCTGATGCTCGCCTCGGCGATGATGAACCGCGCGACCTGCAGGGTGCTGATCACGATCAGCGGCGTAATGATGTTCGGCAGCACATGTCGCGCGAAGAGCCGCACCTTCGAGACACCGATCACCTGGGCCGCCTGGATATACTCCCGCTCGCGGACAACCAGCGTCTCGCCGCGCGCGATACGGGCGTACTCGATCCACCCGGCGATCACCAGCGTGATCACGATATTCCGGAGACCGAGGCCGAGGATCGCGTTGATCGTCAACGCGAGGAGGATGAACGGGAACGAGAGCTGCACGTCGGCAAATCGCATCAGGAGCGTGTCGAACCAGCCACCGAAGTAGCCGGCGACCATCCCGACCGGCACGCCGATCAGCGCCGCGAAGAATACGGCCACGAACCCGACGAAGAGCGAGATACGGGAGCCGAGCAGGAGCCTTCCCCAGACGTCGCGCCCGAGCTGGTCCGTTCCGGCGATGTGGCCGTCGCTCAGCGGCGGCAGGAGTCGCTCGCCAAAGCTCGGGCTGTTGATCGTGTCGGGCACGATCCACGGCGAGAGCAGCGCCGTCAGGATGACGATGATCAGGAACAGCAGCGACCCGGCCGCCCATGGGTCACGCCGCAGCGAGCGCAGGATACGGTTCGGCCGCTTGCGCACGCCGGTCGCGCGGGCATCAGCAAGGGTAGGGGAGACAGCAGCCATCAGCGCAACCTCACCTGTGGATTCGCCCAGCCATACGCCAGGTCGGCGAGCAGGTTCGCCAGCGTGTACATCACGGCGAAGAGCATCACGGCCGCTGTGACCACCGCGAAGTCGCGGTTCAGCAGCGCCTGCACCGTGACGCGGCCCATGCCGGGCCAGGCGAAGACCTGCTCGACAACGACGGCGCCCTCGATCAGGCGGCCGATCTCGAGACCGGTCATCGTGATGAGCGACACACTTGCATTCTTCAGCGCGTGGCGGACAAGGATCACCCACCCGGTAAGGCCCTTCGCCCGCGCCGTGCGGATGTAGTCCTGCCCGAGCACGTCGAGCATCGTCGAGCGCGTCAGCCTGGCATACCGGGCGGTACTCAGCGCCGCGAGCGTGATCGCCGGCAAGATAATGTGCTCCGGCGTCCCCCGGCCGCTCGTCGGGAGCCAGCCGAGATTGACCGAGAACAGCATGATCAGCAGCACGCCGAGCCAAAACCCGGGTATCGCCTGGCCAGCGACAGAGATCACGCGCGCCAGCTTGTCCCAGACGGTGCCGTGCTTGACGGCCGAAAGCACGCCGAGCGGAACCCCGATCACGACCGAGATCACCAGCGCGGTAGCGCCGAGCTGCAGCGTCGCGGGCAATCGCTCAATCACCACCTCCGTGGCGGGGCGCCGCTCGCGCGACGAGTCGCCGAAGTCGCCCTGTACGGCGTTGCCCATGAACCGCCCGTACTGCACGACGAGCGGGTCGTTGAATCCCATCCGTTCCCGGATCTCCGCCAGGTCCGCCCGCGTGGTGTCCATGGGCGCGAGGAGGAGAACCGGGTCGCCTGACAGCCGCAACATAAAGAAGACGGCTGTCAGGGCAAGGAGGATGACAACAACACCTGAGACCAGCCGTCCCAGTATGTATCCCTTCACGCGATCATCCTCCGGACCTCTTGTGCGTTCGACTAGCGGCCGCTGGCCTCACCCATCCAGAGGAACTCGTCCGGGCGCGGGGTCCACTCGACATCGTTGGAGACGCCGTAGCTGTCATGCTGCTGCCACAGGAAGAGCCAGGCCGCATCGTCGTATACCATCTGCTGCACCTGGTCCCAGAGGGCCTGGCGCGCCTCCGGATCGACGGTCTGCGTGGCCTCAGTGATCAGATCCTCAACCTCCGGCGTGCCATAGCTGCTGTACGTGGAGTCGCCGACGAAGAGATAGGCCAGCGTGCCCATCGCGTCGAGCGACGGGCCCCACCCGAGGTAGAACATGTCGCCGGTCTGGCGGTTCACGATCTTGTCGAGATGCGTGCCCCACTCGTTGTATTGCACGTCAACATTGATCCCGATATCGCCGAGCGAAGCGGCGATCGCCAGCGCGGCGTCCGCATCCATCGGGTAGCGCCCCTGCGGTGCGTCCATCGTCACGGTGAGCTCGCCTGGCGCGTAACCAGCTTCCTCGATGAGGGCCCGCGCCTTATCCGGGTTGTATTCGTACGGGGTGATGCTCTTGTTGACCTCCGGGTTGAGTTCGGAGAGCGCGCCGGCCATCCGCGTCGCGTTGCCCTGGAAGATGCCGTCGATAATGCCCTGCACATCGACGCCGTAGTTCACCGCCTGACGCAGCTTGACGTCGGTGAAGACGCTATCCTCGCGGTTCTGCACGAGGGCGACGTAATTGACGCGAGAAGAGGGGATGGACTCGATACGCGCCGTGCCGCTGTCCTCGACGGTCTTGAACGAGTCGACCGGCACGTCCTTGACGATGTCGAGCTCGCCGGCGAGCAGCGAAGAGAGACGGGTGCTGAACTCGGGGCTGAAGCGGAACTCGACCTCCTTCACCATCACGTCGTTGCGCCAGTAATCGTCGTTACGCTCCAGAAGCAGGTACTCGCCGCGCACCCATTCCTTCAGCTTGAACGGTCCGGTGCCGGTCGGGTTCGCCTCGTACTCGTCCCAGCCGACCGCCTCGATCTGTTTGGTGTCGAACGGGTAGAGCTCGACCATCCGCTGCTCCATAAGCGGGAATGGATCGGCGGTGGTGATCCGGAAGGTCTGGTCATCGATGATGTCGACCTGCTGGAACTGGCTCCAGCGCTCGAGATAGTGGCTCTCGTTTGCCGGGTCGAGCGCCCAGTCGATCGCGGTCTTGAAATCCTCCGCGACGAGGGTGTTGCCGGAGTGGAAGGTGATGTCCGGCTGGACGAGCTTCATCTCCCAGGTCAGGTCGTCGATGTTGGTGAGGTCGACAAGCCACGACCCGACGGCGTAGCTCTGGTCAGGGTCGTAGTTCATCGCCCGGTCGAACATGTGCGTGACCTGGATATTGGTCGTCCAGTCCACGATCGCGTTCGGGATCAGCGCGAGCGGATCAGCACCGAGGCCGATCGAGACACGGTCGAGCTCGGCTCCCTGCGCCGAGACGGAGATCGCGCCGGTCGTGTTGAGCATCGTGAGGGCGGACGCGGAAAACGGAAGCGCGGCGCCGAGCTGCATCAGTTGTCGGCGCGAGAGGGGACGGACGTTGCGGGACATAGCGACTCCTCCAATGATCGAGACGGATCGTCTTGAGGCCCATGGAACATGCCTGCCGCCCGTGCGGCGGCCCACGCCATCAACACCTTCGGTTGTCGTGTTGAGGCACGGTAGCAACGCCTCATGACGGTGTCAAGACGTCAGCGGTCGCATCACCTCGCTCTGAGGACGAGGATCACGACTCGACCGGCACGCTTCGCGCCCAGTCGCGCTCGTAGACGGAGATCACGCGCGAGACCAGCAAGGGGTCGTCCACCACCATCGCCATCTCGCGGTTGCGGTCCAGCGAGGTCATCGAGTAGTTCACCGACCCGATGAGCGAGACGTCGCCGTCGATCGTCATCGCCTTGGCGTGGATATAGAGCGTCTCCATCAGCCGCACCTCGACGCCGTCCGAAAGGAGCGCCTCGATCGCCGAGATGTCCTCCGGGTCGAGCGACGCGTTCATGATCAGCCGCACCTGAACGCCACGCTCCTCGGCGACACGAAGCGCCGCGAGGATCTCCTCGTCCCGGATCAGTTCCGCGTAGAAGTCGATTGAGTGCTCCGCCGATGGCGATAAGGCCCAGCACCCGGTCGCGCGCGTTGTCCGGGCTCACGACGAGCGGGCCCGGCACGGCAGGTGAGGCGCCGTCTTCTGCCCAGTCGGCCGCGAAGACATCGGACGCCTGCGCGACTTCGTCCGGCTGCGTCGTGACGACACCGAACTCGCGGTTGGAGTTGAACGCGGCGCCCGTGAAGTTCTGGTTCATAATCACCGCAACCCGCTCATCGACCACCATGTATTTCGCGTGAGTGAACTGGTAGACGCTTTCGCCCCATCGGACCTCGACGCCGCCTTCCTCCAGGCGATCGAACGCTTCCTGCTGGTCGCCGAACATGCCGAATGGATGCTCGTCGAGGATCACGCGGACGCGCACGCCACGAGAGTCCGCCCGGGTCAACGCCTGGAAGAGAACGTCGTCCGTGAGCATGTACATGGTGAGGTCGAGCGAGCAGCGGGCGGCTTCGATCTCGTCAACAACCGGGGTGTAGCCGTCGTCGGGCTGGACGAAAACCCCGGTGACCGGCGCGGGAGGCGCGCCAAGGCCAGTGAGGCACTGGCGGGCATCGTCACCGGAACCCGGCTCCGCCAACGGCAGCGTGCAGCCGGACAGCAAAAGGCTCGCGGTGATAAAGATCACCGCGAGCCGTGCCGGCTTGTCGAGTGTAGGCGCGTACCTGTCGCGCACGATGTCAGTGCGATACACAATCGCTCTCGTCAATCAGGACGGTTGTCGAGTGGGAAGACCAGCCGCCTCCCCGGCGGTATCAGCGGCCGGTATTTCGGACCCGGACGGGGACGGGCACCGGCTGTGGGCCGCGGAGTGCGTTACCAATCCATTCTCGAAGTGCTTCCAGTAGCTTTTCCACGGCTGCTGCCCTTTGCTCCAGCGATGACGGGGATGAGAGGTCTGCGATGGTCATTGCTCGCCATTGAGCGTTTCTGGTCAGGTTGCATAAGCGTAACAAAGTCCGTGACGCTTGTACACGTCCTGTTTGTCAGTTGTGCATTATGGACGCAAGTGGCGTGCCCGGGTTCCTCAGGGACGCAGACTCGATGTTCCGGGGAGGCCAAGTCGACGGCGCACGTGCTCGGTGATCTCGTCGGCCCACGGCTGCTGCGCGGCGCTGCCAGCGGTGACCAGCCGGATGCGGGATGGCAGGAGCACCCCCAACTCGAGTTCCGTCGCGCGCTGGACGACGATATCCTCCCACGGGCCGGTGAAGGCACGCGTCGCCCCGAGGCATCGCTCGGAGAGCGCCAGCGCAACAAGCTCGGCCGCGATCGGGTCGGTGGTCGCGGCAAGGTACGTTCCATCTCGCAATGTCAGACTAACGACATGGAGGTCGACATGCACGGCGCTGGCGATCTCCGCGGCGATCTCGCCCCGTGCCGCGTCGGCCACCAGACGCACACGCTGGCGAGGATGGGCATAGCGTGCGGCGACGTCGAGCACGAACGGGCCATGCCGGGCGACCTCGACGACGTCGACGGCGATCAATCGGTGCGCCGCCGTCGCGATCGGTCCCGGCATCACCGCCGTTTGCAGCTTGCTTCCCGGCGCCGGAATCGGCATATCGCGCCACTGACCGAGCACTGTCGGGCTGAGGAAGGCGCGCCGGGCTGCCGGGCCACTCACGGGCACGAGAACCCGGGCTTCCACCGCATCCGGCAGGAGCTGGAGCACCTCGTTCGCCACCGGGTCGGCCGCGTCGAGCGAGGAGGGGAGCACGACCACGTCGCCCTGGAGATGGGCGGTCATGGCCGGCAGGACCTCGGCTGCCGCCCGGTGCAGGGTCGGTTCGATCTGGATCTGGACGGTGGCGGTGCGCACGGGGCTCCTCCGGCTCGGTATCGTGGGCTACATCATGCTTTCCGCGGCGATGATCGCGCCGGTCATCCCCGGGAGCTGAAGCACGTTTCCGTGCAATTGCACATCGCTTCCGGTCGCGAGTGCAAGCCACATCGATCCGCGCGCCCCGAGATCGATGCCGTGATGCTCATCCGTGCGGTTGATCGCCACCAACCACGAGCCAACAAGGTAGACGAGTAACCCGGACGCATCAGCGTGAACCAGCTGTCGCCGCATGCGGTGAACGCCCCATCGTTTGCGCCAGAAGACAAGGCTCCGGTAGAACTCGCCCAGGTCGCGGTCCTGCCCCGCGCCCCATGGCATGGGCGTGCGCGACTCCTCCATCCGACGCGTGCCGTCCGGGTATTCGAGATCGTGCCATTGGCTAAGACCCACCTCGGTGCCGTAGTACACGACCGGTGGACCGGGCATCGTCATCTGGAGCAGCGCCGCCAGCTTCAGACGCCGCATATCGCCCCGGGCGATCCACAGGAAGCGGTTCATATCGTGATTGTCGAGGAACGACGGCAGCGCGATGCCATCACCGAAATAAGCATAGTGTCGGTCGAGAAACCGCCAGAGCTGATCGGCGCCGATCAGGTCGAAGCCGAGGAAGCCGCGGACCTGCTGCAGGAACAGGAAGTCCAGATTGCCGTCGAGCCGGCCCTCGAACGCTTGCATCACATCCGCGCTCTCGACGACCTCGCCGATCAGCCCAACGTCCGGGTTTACCGCCCGCAGGGCACGCCGGAACCGCGCCCAGAACGCGAGCGACGGTCCGACGGCGTAGTCTAGCCGGTAGCCATCGACGCCACGCTGCAGCCAGTACACCGCCGCGTCGATCAGCCAGTCGGCAGCCGGGTCATGGTCGACCGCAACCTGCGGCATGGTCTCGACGCCGAAAAACGTCGTGTACGAACCATCCGGACGGAAGGTGAAGTAATCCCGTTCCGGCGCCTCGGGGTCGGCCTTCGCCTTCAGGAACGCCGGATGCTCGTTTGAAGTGTGGTTGGCGACGAAGTCGAGGATGACCTTGATCCCGCGGCGATGCGCCTCGGAGACCAGCTCGTCGAAATCCGCGAGCGTGCCGAGGCGCGGCTCGATCGATGTGTAGTCGGTCGCGTCGTAGCCATGGTGGGTGGGCGAAGGAAAGATCGGGGAGAGCCAGATCGCTGTGGCGCCGAGGTGCTGGATGTGGTCCAGCCGCTTCGTGACGCCCTTGAGCGTGCCGCCCCAAATGTCGTTCAGGCTCGACTGCGTGCGGAGTTCGTCGCCGTTGTCATCGGCGAAGCGATCGACGAAGACGTGATAGATCACCGCGCCGGATAGCCACGAGGCGACCGCCTCGCGGTCTATCGACAGGGCAAACAGGCCGGGCTCGCCGGAGTCTGCGTCGACGTCTGCCCAATGCTCCTGTCCGGTCCCGGAGACGGCTCGCACGCGGTAGCGCAGGAACGATGGCTCGTCTGGCGTTGCAAGCGTGCCGCGCCAGGTCTCGATGTACCCCCACGACATGGTGTCCCACTCGACGCCCTGCCGCTCCAGCGGGATCGATTCTGACGATAGGCCCGGCATGCCGCCGTCTCGCGTGATCAGCATCTCCACGCGATCAGCGTCGATGTCGCTGCCGACGGTCACGGTGAACACCAGGGTGTCGCCAGGGACCGGGTCGCGCGGCTCCACACGGCTGCCATGCCAAAGGCCCCGGGAACGTGCCTTGACCTGCTCCAGCCGCAGCTCGTCGGTTGCCAGCGTACCGAAGATGAAATCGTTCGTAACGTCCTGCATCTGCCGGTTACTCACCGCCAAGCCTCCAGACCGTCGCGGAGCGGGCCGGCAGCGTAATCGTGCAACCGTCGGTGACGGACTCCATCTCGGCAGTCTCACCAACGCTGAGCACGGTCTCCGCCGGGCCGGTCACATCACAGGCGATCTTGTCGGGCTCCTCGCTGGTGTTGATGGCGATCAGCACCTCCTGTTCGTCGTACGCGCGACGGAACGCATAGCTCGCCGGCGATGCGGCGACGCCCTGGTACGTTCCGCGCCGGAGTGCGACGTGCTCACGACGCAGCTGGACGAGGCTCGTCACGTGAGTCAGGAGGTCCTGGTTCCAGTTCGCCTCGTCGCCCCATGGGAACGACTTGCGCGCCCACCGGTCTGGCAGGCCACCATCGAGGCCGATCTCGTCGCCGTAGTAGATCGACGGCGCGCCCGGGTAGGTGAAAAGCAAGAGCAGGGACAGCTCCAGGCTGCGCTGGTCGCCGCCGAGGATCGAGATCGCCCGGGCGGTATCGTGACTGTCCAGCAAATTGAGCTGCGCGAGCGTCACGTTCCAGTCATAGACGCCGAGCAGGTCGTCGATCTTCTTTGCGTAGGCACGCCCGTCGATGCCCGGCCAGGGATCGTAGGCGCGCTCTTCCGACCACTCCTTCACCACACGATCACGACCACAGAAGGCGAGCGCGGCGGAGGTGAACGGGTAGTTCATAAGCGCGTCGAAGCGCGTGCCGGTCAGGTACTCTGGTTTGATCTCCCAGATCTCGCCGACGATCCAGGCCTCCGGGTTGATCGCCCGCACACGCTGGCGGAACTCTTCCCAGAAGCCCTCCGTCGTGACCTCGTCTGGAACATCCAGCCGCCAGCCGTCGATACCCTTGCGAATCCAGTGCTCGCCGACCTGCATCAGGTACTCACGCACCTCCGGATTATCAGTGTTCAGCTTGGGCAACGCGTGAAGACCCCACCACGCCTGATACCCGGCTGGCTTGTTGTGGTCGTAGGCGTTGATCGGGAAGTCGCCGTTGAAGATGAACCAGTCGATCCAGGGCGACGCCGCACCGTTCTCCAGCACGTCGTTGAACTGGAAGAATCCACGGCTGGCGTGGTTGAACACGCCGTCGAGCACGACGCGGATACCCCGCTCCTTGCAGGCGGCAAGCATCGTGTCGAAGGCATCATCCCCACCGAGCAGCGGATCAACCTTCATGTAGTCGTGCGTGTGGTAACGATGGTTCGAGGCCGACTGGAAGATCGGGTTGAAGTAGAGCGCGGTGACGCCAAGCTCCTGCAGGTAGTCAAGATGCTCGACCACGCCGAGCAGGTCACCTCCCTTGTATCCATATGTCGTCGGATCAGAATCCCACGGCTCGAGCCCGGCTGGCTTCGGCAGGGTTTCCGACTTGGCGAACCGGTCGGGGAAGATCTGGTAGAAGATCGCGTCGGCGACCCATTCGGGGGTGTCGACCGTGCCCGGCGTTTCGCCGAAGACCGGGAAGTCCTGTTTGGAGATGTCAGTCATGAAGAAGATCCTAAATAGACAAGCCGGAAGACGTGGCCCGGTGGCCACCCCTTCCGGCAGATGATATGAGCTAGCCCTTGACGGCGCCGCGGGTAAGGCCTTCGACGAGGAATCGCTGGGCAAGGAAGAAGATGATCAGGATCGGGATCGAGCCGAGCACGGCCGCGGCGCAGAACAGCGTCCACGACGTCGCGAGCTGGGTCGATAGCGTCCGCACGCCGACGCCGAGCGGGTAGAGTGCGTCGTCGGAGATCAGGATCGACGTCAGGATGTACTCGTTGTAGACGCCGATGAACCCGAAGATGAACTGCGCAACAAGCATCGGTTGGACCAGCGGGAAGATAATCCGCCAGAACGTCGTCCAATACGTCCCGCCATCCAGGTACGACGCTTCATCGAGATCCTTCGGGATCGAATCGACGAAATTCTTCATCAGCCAGACCGAGAGGGCCGAACCGCCGAAGCCAAGGATGAGGATGATGCCGATCCGGGTGTTCGTGAGATCAACCGCCGCGAGCATCCGGTAGTACGCGACCACCTGCATGTTGACCGGCAGCATCTGGATCACGAGCAGGAAGAGAATGCCGTACTTCCGGCCGGGGAAACGCATGCGCGAGAAGGCGTACCCGCCGAAGGTGGCGAAGACGACCTGCGCGACCCCGGCGCTCAGGCCGAGGATCAGCGAGTTGCCGACCCAACGGAGGAAGTTCGAGTTCCCACTAAGCAGTTGCCGGTACAGGTCAAGCGTGTACTCACGCGGGAAGAGCGTCGACGAGTTGAGCGAGCGCCCGTCTGCCTTGAAGCTCGTCAGGAGCACGTAGACGACCGGAAACATCACCACGATGATGATCAACCAGATGAGGACACGCACCAGCATGACCTGGAGGAAGCTCTGCGCCTTGGAGCTCTGGCGCCATTTCGGCACCTGGTAGTCCGTCCCGGCCGGAGCGGATTCGGTATCGGCGGGGATGGTCTGCTGCGTTGAGGCAACCATTAGTCGACCTCCTTGAAGGCGTTCGTCAGGCGCGCGCTCAGAATAATGAAGACCGCGATGATGATGAACGTAAACACGCCATAGGCGGCCGCGTAGCCCATGTCACCTGCGCCCTGCTGGTTAATCAGCTTGTAGGCGAAGGAGGCGAGCGTGTCGGTCACGCCATACCGGGCTCCGGGGAAGGCCTGTGGGTTGCCGTTCGTGAGAAGAATGATCACCCCGGCGTTGTTGAACTGGAACGCCAGCTGGGTCAGCAGCAATGGGGTCACGGACGCGACCAGGAAAGGCCATGTGATGTCGCGAAACTTCTGCCAGCCACCGGCGCCATCGAGGTCAGCGACCTCATACAGATCCCGGGGAATCGCTTGCAAGGCGGCAAGGCCGACGGTCATGAAGAATGGATAGGAGAGCCAGAAATTGGTGAGGATCAGCGCGGTCCGCGATGGCGTTTCTTCCAGGAACCAGCGCACGCTATCGAGCCCGAGGTTCTCGAACACAAGGTTGATGGGCCCGGACAGGCCGAACATGCCGGCCAGCACCTGGATCGTCAGGATGTTCGGGAGCGCCCATGGGATGACAAGGATCGTGCGGTAGAGGTTGCGCTCGACCAGCCGGTCGTTGTTCAGCAACAGCGCCAGGAGCAGGCCGCCACCGACGTTCAGCAGGGTGCTGATGAGCATGAACGCGAACGTCCAGCCGAGCACCGGGAAGAACTCACCGCCGCTGGAGAGCGCGCGCCGGTAATTTTCGAGACCAATGAAGTCGAAATCGTTGGCCCGGAACACCCGATGATAGTTGGTGAATGAGATATAGAACGTATAGAAGAACGGCAGGATGGTGAACAGCAGCGCGGAGATCGCGACCGGCAGCAGGTACCAATAGGCAACCGGCCAGCCACCCTTCTTCGGTGTTGCCGGAGGTAATTGCTCCGGCACATCGTCCGTCGCCAGGCTATGGCTCTGGGCACTCATCGATTCCTCCCACCCCGTGATCAGCGCCGAATTGACGAAGCCGGGAGGCTGCGCGTAGAACGCACCGCCTCCCGGCTCTCGCCTACGACATCAGAGCGACCGCTACTGGTTCTGCTCGATGTTTGCCTTGATTTGTTCGACGGCGGTATCAAGCAGCGCCTGAACGTCCTCGTCCGAGACGTTGTTCGTGACGATGCCGATCATGGCGTCGCCCCACGGCTGCCACACCTGCGCCATCTGTGGGATGTTCGGCATCGGGACGGCGACTTCGACCTGGTCCATGACGGCCGCCAGGTTCGGATTCACCTCGATCGCCTTCTCGCGCAGCGAGTTGCGGACCGGCGGCTTGTTGAATCCCTCGATCATCAGGCTGACGCCTTCGTTCGATCCAAGGAAGTTCACGAGGTCCATCGATGCGTCGAGCTGTTCGCCGTATGCATTGACCTCGAACACCTGAACGCCTGAGAACGGCTGCAGCGGATTGCCGTTCGGCAGGGTCGGCAGCGGCGACACGGCGAAGTTAATGCCGGCGTCGCGCAAGGCGGGCTCGCGCCACGGGCCACTGATACGCATGCCGAGCTGGCCGGACTCCTCAACGCCATCCAGGAAGGCAGCGGCGTTTACCTGGTCCAGTACATCTTCCGGCATCGGCGGGTTCTGGTTGTTGAACATGTCGCGGAGGAACTTGGCCGCCTCGACACCGCCCTCGTTGTTCAGGCCGATATCGTTGTAATCCAGCGTGCCATCGTTGTTCTTGAAGATGTACGAACCGAAGCCGTGGAAGAAGGCGCCCTGGTAGTACTGCTGCAAGATCTCGAAGGCGAAGCCCCACTGCTGATCCGTCGTTGCGTCGCTTGCCTTCTGCACCAACTCTTCCCACGTCGACGGGGCGTCCGCGATGATATCGGTGTTGCGGAAGAGAACGAGCGACTCGGAGAAGACCGGGTAGCCGTAGACCTGGCCCTCGTACGTCGCGGCGTTTACCACCGACTCCGGGATGTCGTCGAAACCGACGATGTCATCGGGCGACCACGGCATCGCGATACCCTGGAGAGCGACCTCACCGATCCAGTCGTGCGCCACCGGGCCGAAGACGTCCGGGCCATCACCTTCCGGCGCGGCCAGGCTGAGGCGGGTGCGGAAATCCGCATCCGGGACGGTCACAAGCTCGACCGGCGTGCCGACCAGCTCGGTATAGCGCTGGGTCGACGCGGTCAGGGCATTCCACTCATTAACGGAGGAGTCGGGCGACGAGCGGGTCCACAGGACCAGCTTCTCGACCTGCGGGCCCTTCGGCTCGTAAGAGGAAATGACGGCAGCCGGAGACGCTGATGGCGAAGCGTCCTGCGCGGCGACGCGGCCGATGGTGCCGGCTGCGGCCGCTCCAGCGCCGAGAACGGCGGCCTTGCGGAGCGCGTCGCGGCGATTCATGGTGCCCGCGGCAACCTGATCGAGAATCGAGCGAAGTTCCTTCTCGTGCGACATCGTCTAGTTCCTTTCCTGAGTGTGCATGCCGCACCGTTGCGTCATGCTCCTGGACCAAGGTCCTTACGTCGTATCGCGACTGGCATGCCAAGGGATATACGGTATGCAGTGCGGCGGTGACGTCCGCCCTCGTCATACCCCCCTGTCGTTACGGTCAAACCACTCCCGATACAGTCAAAGTGTACGGCACGCGCATTTGATTGGCGACTTTATACATTCATGTGGATAGGAACGTGAACGTATGAGGATGAAGGCGGCCAAAAGCATCCGGCAGGTCACGTGCAAGTGGTTCAGGATAGTGATACAGATGAATTAACTCAACGCGCAGGGGCATAAACCGGTCACGAACTGCCACCCGCCGCATCGACGATGACGGACACCTCGGCCAGCACATCGCCACTATCCGGATCGAGAAGCTGCCCGGAGTAGGTGCCGGCGTTCGGGGTCGTGAAGCCGATGGTGGACGTCTCGCCCGCCGGGATATCTTGCGCCGTCACCAGATCCTTGATCGCGAATTGGTACGCCTGGTCGTCGCGGTTCACCACATCCAACTCGGTAGGGTCTCCACGGTGCACAATGAGCTCGTCCACCGTGAAATCCCCGTCCTCGATCACGAGCTCAGCAGTCTCGACGTCTTGCGGGAGTTCATCCGCCGCCCGGGGTGACACGTCGGGAACTCCGGTGCGGTCGGTCGCGACCTCTTCATCAGCGCTGCCACATGCCGCCAGCGGCACCATCAGCAGGAACAGGATGGTGATCCGTAGCCATTTCCATCGCATAGTCATTGTCTAAGATCCTCCTCGTGTATGTGCGCCTGATGCGCTGTTGTCCACTCCCGATCGCGCAAGGGCGATACCATGATCGGCATACGCTCGCCCAGGAGCACGAACAGGAGTCCCCGCGTGCAGCTCGACGTCACAAGCCGTATCCAGCCAGCCCCCGACTTCTCCCTGAGAGAATCCGCCGGTCCCGCCGCGTGGGGAGGCGGAGCATCGCCCCGCCATGCGGTCATCGACAGATGCTACGTGACCATCGATGTCGCCGAACACGGCTCGATCGCTCGACGCGTTGAGCAGCATGGCGACGGTAGGGTCACTCATTACGCCGTCGGTCGAGGAGCGTGACACCGGACTGGTTCGAGCGTGTCTTTCGCCGCGCTGCCCGTGTCACCGGAGTGGACCGATCCGGTCATTCGGCGACTGCACCGTCGTTTCCCGGGTCTGTGGTCGCTGACCGACGGTGGGCTCTTCCACGGCCTCGTGACCTCGATCATCGGCCAGAGCATCTCGATCGCCTCGGCGATGGCAACCCAACGCCGACTCGCGCTGTCGTTCAGCGCGCCGATCGTGATCGATGGCCGCGAACTCGTGCCGCTCCCGACCGCCGGGCAGCTCGCCGAAGCGCCCGTCGAGCTGATTCGCGCGTCCGGCGTGACATGGAAACGTGCCGAAGCGCTTAAGGTCATCGCCCGCGAAGAGTCAGACGGCAATCTTCCAGCCACGAACGCGGATGCTGAGGCGGTGACCCGGGACCTGCGAGCGCTGCCACTTGTCGGGCCGTGGACGGCCGCGTCGGCATTGCTGTGGGGGCTCGGCGCGCCGGACGTGTACCCATCCGGCGATGTCGCCCTCCTGCGGGCGGCGCGGGTGGCGTATGACAATGACGGCATGACGATGAAGGACCTCGACAGGCTCTCGGAGGGCTGGCGACCATATCGGGCGCTCGCCACCCGGCTGTTGTGGACGGCTCTGCTCGGCCCGGCATGGTGAGGAACGGAGAGACTGTGACCGCAACGCGACGAACTCCACTCGCCGGCGCGCCGACCCGAAAGGGGCTCCTTCCGGTGGCGGCAGATGAGATCCAGGACGAGCCGGCCATCGATTCTGCGATCCTGCAGGACATCATGATCATGGACAATCGGCTTGCGAGCGGCCGCATCGAACGCTCCGTGCTCGAGGGGGTCCGCCTGACCGGCGCCGACGCATCCTCGCTGGTGATCAGCGCGAGCGATATCGACCGCTGCGACCTCGCGGCGGTCGTCATGGAAGACTGCTCGCTCGTCCGGTGCCGCCTCGATGGCTGCAAGCTGACCGGGGCAACGCTCGACGGCGCGATCCTCCGCGACACGGTCTTTATCGAATGCCGTGCCGACCTTCTCCGGCTCCAGCACGCGAAGCTCCAACACGTCCGCTTCGAGCGGTGCCAGCTCCGCAGCGCTTTCTTCAACGGCGCCATGATGCCGCGTACGGTGTTCGACAGCTGTGATCTCACCGACGCCGACTTCTCCGGCGCGGACATCACGGGAAGCGACCTGCGCCGAAGCCGCATCGAGGGTATCCGCATCTCGCCGGATCAGCTCCGCGGCGTCATCGTCACCCACGACCAGGCGTTGTACCTTGCCGGACTGCTCGGACTGGTGATCCGGGACGAGTAGGTGCCGTGCCTCTTGACAAACCTCCTGTTTAGGTTTAGGTTCATCAGTAGAATAGATCCGAAGAACGGAAGTTGGATGAACCCTTCAGGTTGGCTGCTACTATTGAGTTGACGTAGTCACCGCTGACCAATATCCCGGCAATGGCGCCGATGAACCGACGTTCCGTGTAGAGCCGGAGACGATGATGCCACCGTACCCAACGCGCCCTGCCACCGATCATGGTGCCTCGACAACGCAGCGCCGGAAGGACGACCACATCCGCATCAACCTCGACGAGGATGTCTACGGCCGTGAAGTAACGACCGGGTTCGAACGCGTTCGTTTCGTCCATAACGCGCTACCGGAGCTCGATCTCCGCGCGATCGATGTCCATGCATCGTTCCTGGCACATCGACTGGCCCTGCCGTTCCTGATCTCATCCATGACCGGCGGAACCGCCAGGGCACGGGACATCCTGCGCCACCTCGCAATCGCGGCCGAAGAGACCGGCGTCGCCATCGGCGTCGGTTCCCAGCGCGCCGCCATCGAGAACCCATCGCTCGCCGAGTACTACGACGTCCGGGATGTCGCACCGACCACGCTCGTTTTCGCGAACCTCGGAGCCGTGCAGCTGAACTACGGGATCGGCATCGACGGATGCCGCCGCGCGGTGGACATGCTTCGCGCCGACGCGTTGATCCTCCATTTGAACTCGATCCAGGAAGCCGTGCAGGCTGACGGAAACCACGACTTCTCCGGGCTGCTCGACCGAATCGGTGCTGTATGCGATGCGCTCGATGTCCCGGTCATCGTCAAGGAGGTCGGCTTCGGCATCTCCGGCGACGTGGCCAGGCGGCTCATCGATCATGGCGTGACGGCGATCGACACCAGCGGCGCGGGTGGCACGTCGTGGAGCGCTGTCGAGGCCCACCGAGCGGCGACACCGCTGCACCGGGCGTTGGGCGAGGCGTTTGTCGGGTGGGGCATCCCAACCGCGGACAGCCTGCGCATGGTGCGGGACGCGGCGCCGGACGCGCCCGTGATCGTCTCCGGCGGCATACGTGATGGCGTCGACGCCGCCAAGGCGCTCGCCCTGGGAGCCGACCTGGTCGGGTTCGCCGGTCCGCTCCTGCGGGCCGCGACGGAGAGCGCCCAGGCGGTTATCGACACCATGACCATCTTTGCCGAGCAACTCCGCCTCGCCATGTTCGGCGTCGGCGCCGCGACGATCGACGATCTCAGGCAGGCGCAGATGGTCGATGCGACCGGCGCAATGCTGACTGTGCGACAACGTTCCAGCGACGCTCACCCAACCCTGAATGAAGGAACCAGCCATGGCACCCGCTGATCACATCTGGGGCCGCGTCCCCACGGACGCCGACTGGAAGGCGTGCGCTGCCATCGCGCAGGAGCACGGGCGCTCATTCTTTTTGGCCAGCCGGATGCTCCTGCCGGACCGGCGCCGCGCTGTGCTCTCGGCATACGCCTACTGCCGCATCGCCGACGATATCGTCGACCGCGCGGTAGAGCAGGGGAGTGACGGCGCCGCGGAGGCCCTGGTGGCATGGACGCGGGAGCTGGACGAGCCACGACACCCGGTGGCCGTAGCCTTCGCGCACACCCGGCGCACCTATCGCATCCCGAAAGGACCGATTCTCGACCTGCTCGCGGGCGTGCAGATGGACCTCTCCATCGGGCGCTACGACTCGTGGGAGGCCTTGCACCGCTACTGCTACCACGTGGCGGGAACCGTCGGCCTGATCGTGGCGCCGGTCTTCGGCTGCGAAGACTACGGCGCACTGGAGCACGCGTCCGATCTCGGTATTGCGATGCAGCTGACCAATATCCTGCGCGACGTGCGCGAGGACGCCGAGATGGGTCGGATCTACCTGCCACTCGACGAAATCGCCGCGTTCGGCGAGGACCCTGAGGCGATTCTGGCCGGAAAACCGGGGCGCGGGTTCCGCGACCTCATGCAGTTCCAGGTCGCGCGGGCGCGGGACCTCTACGCGAGCGCGCACGAAGGCATCCCGGCACTTGCCCCCAGTGGACGCATGGCGACCCTGGCGGCAAGCCACCTGTACGCGCGCATCCTCAGCGAGATCGAGGCGATGGACTACGACGTCTTCCGGGGACGCGCGTTCGTGCGCAATCGGGGCAAGGCCGTGTCCCTCTCGCAGGCGTCGGCGAACTTTCTCCGGATGGCCCCGTCACGCCGCCCGCGAGCTGGTTTGCAGGAGGTCGCCGCGCCGCCGTTCGTGCTACGAGCCCCGGTCCACCCCTGGGTACAGCAAGCGGACCAGGCCTCGTAGGACCTGCTACCCGCGCAGGCTTTCTGCAATCAGGTGGTCGGCGATCTTCGCGGAGCTCAGCACGCCAGGCAGGCCGGCGCCGGGATGCGTCCCCGCGCCCACGAAGTAGAGATTCGGGACCTCCTCGGAGCGGTTGTGCGGCCGGAACCAGGCCGACTGCGTCAGCACCGGCTCCACCGAGAACGCCGACCCAAGATAGCTGCTCAGCTCGTCCCGGAAATGGCGCGGATCGATCATATGCTCGGAGACGATGTGCTTCGAGAGATCGGGAAGGTAATGCTCCTCGAGGAACGACATGATCCGGTCCCGATACGGGCGTGCCATGGTATTCCAATCGATATCGCCGCCCAGGTGCGGCACCGGCGCGAGCACGTAGAACGCTTCGTGCCCCTCCGGTGCAAGCGACGGGTCGGTCAGCGTCGGCATATGCAGGTAGAGCGAGAAATCGTCCGCCAGCGTCTTCTTGTTGAAGATGTCGTCCAGCAGGTCCTTGTAGCGCGGCCCGAGGATGATGTTGTGATGCGCCAGGGTGGCGTCGCCATTGTCCCGATACAGCCGGTCCGTGCCGAAGTAGATGACGACCAGCGACATCGAGTAGCGCATCTTCGCCAGCCGGGCGTCGGTGTACTGTGCGGCGCAGCGACGACGGCAGCAGGCGCTGGTACGACGCCGCAACGTCACCGTTACAGACGACGATGTCCGCCGTCAGCACCCGGCCGTTCGCCAGGCGGACGCCGGTCGCGATGCCGTTCTCGACGACGATCTCCTCTGCCTCGGTGGAGAGCATTAGCGTGCCGCCCAGCTCGTCGAACAGCCGGATCAAGGCCTTGACGATCGCGCCGGTGCCACCCGTCGCGAACCAGACACCCCATTGGCGCTCGAGGTGATGGATCAGCGTGTAGATGCTCGTCGTCTGGAAGGGGTTCCCACCGACCAGCAACGGGTGGAACGAGAGCACCTGTCGCAGCCGCTCGTCCTTGATATAGCGGGAGACGAGGCCATAGACCATGCGATAGCTCTGCAGCTTCACGAGGTCCGGCACGATCTTCAGCATATCGCTGACATTCAGGAAGGGCGTATCGGCCAGCTCGGTGAAGCCTTTGTCGAAGATTTTCTCCGTCAGGGCAATGAACCGCTGGTACCCCTCGACGTCGTGTTCCGGGTACTGGCTGAACTGCCGGATCGCGGCGACCATGTCCGGCGTCTCGCCGGTGTAGTCGAAGTGCTCCCCATCGTGGAAAAAGATGCGGTAGAACGGATCGACGGGAACCATCTCGACGTAATCGGCAGGGTTGCGGCCGGCGCCCTCGAACAGCTCATTGATCATCCACGGGGCGGTGATGACGGTCGGCCCGCCGTCAAATTTGAAGCCGTCCTGCTCATAGACGTAGGCGCGGCCGCCCGGCTTGTCGCGCTTGTCGATCAGCGTGACATCATGCCCTTTGCTGGCGAGGCGAACGGCGGCGGCCAGCCCGCCAAAACCACTTCCGATAACGACGATGCGACGACTCATGAGTGGTCACTTTCTTTCGGGCGGCGACCGCCACGCTGGAAATCGAGGGATGTTGCGCTGATAATGAAACCTAATGTTGTACTTTCGATTTTCCAGTGTACCGCACGTGGGAGCTGGGGAGTGAGCGGGAAGAGGGCGCGATGTTGAGAATCATCACAATCGCCATCGCCGTCATCCAGGGCCTGTTCGCGGCCCGATCCTTCGCCCGTATGGCACGTACCGCAAGCGGTAGCCGCATTCAGCGTGCGCCGACGGCATCGAGCGATGCCGGCTCCGTCGTTGTGCTGCTGCCAGTGCTGAACGAAGAGCGTCGCCTCGGCCCGTGCCTTGAGGGTCTCACGGCGCAAGAAGCATCGCTCGCCCGGATCCTGGTCATCGATGGCGGGTCGAGCGACGGCACGCGCGCGCTGGTCGAACGTCAAGCGGCGGTTGACCCGCGCATCCGGCTTATCGATGCGTCACCTGTCCCGGAGGGCGTCAACGGTAAGGCGCACAACCTCGAGACAGGTTTCCGGGAGATTCCCGAAGACACCGACTGGGTGCTGACGATCGACGCGGACGTCCGGGCCCGGCACGGCCTTGTCGACGCGCTGCTGAACCACGCGCGCCAAACGGGCGTAAACGCCTTCAGCGTGGCCACGCAGCAGGAGTTATCCGGGGCAGGGGAGGGGCTCGTCCATCCAGCGATGCTCGCCACGCTCGTCTATCGTTTCGGGATCCCCGGCCACGCCACGAATGATCCGGCCCAGATCCAGGCGAACGGCCAATGCGCGCTGTATCGTCGCGATGTGCTCGAAAGCGTCGATGGGTTTCGCCGCGTCCTCCATGACGTCAGCGAAGATGTGACCCTGGCGCGTATCATCGCCTTACGCGGGATCCCGGTCGGCTTCTATGAATCGGACGATCTCGTCCGCGTCGAGATGTACGCCGGCTGGCGCGACGCGTGGGACAACTGGACGCGGTCGCTGCCGATGCGGGATCGCTTCACGGAACGATCCAGCGCGATCGGGCTCATGGAGACCTCGCTCGCGCAGGCGCTACCGTCGTTGCTCGGTCCTATCGCGTTTCTTTCCGGGCAACGAAGCCCGCTCATGCTGCTCAACATCGTCCTGTTCCTGGCGCGGCTCGGCGTCCTTGCGGGCACCGCGCGCGCCTACCGGACGCGACCATGGACGTACTGGCTCTCACCCCTTGCCGACCCCTTTGTGATCGCCCGGATCTGGATGATGTGGGCACGACGAGTACATACCTGGCGAGGACGCACCCTCGTCGCCGGAGACCATCCATGAACGGACGTACCGCCGCACGGTTGCCACTGTTCCTGCTCATCGCCCATCTCATCGCTCTCGTCTTCGGCGTGATCGGGCTCCTGGTGATGCTGCCGAACCCCGAGCTCTGGAACCAGGACCCGCGCGCGCGGGACATCTTCACCTGGTCGATGGAGCACGCCGGGGCGACGCACATCATCCTCGCCGCGCTGACGATGTTCGTTTACGGCGTGATCTTCGTCGGGTGGGCGAAGACGACGATCTTCTTCGTCGTGTCGTTTGGCCTCTCGCTCACCTCGGAGCTGGTCGGGACCGGCTACGGCTGGCCCTTCGGCAACTACGAGTACACCGATTTCCTCGGTTACAAGGTCCTTGGCCGCGTGCCGTATTCGATTCCACTGTCGTGGTTCTATATGGGCTTCGCATCGTACCTGCTCGGCCGGGCGCTGGTGCAGCGCTTTGGCTGGCCGCGGCCGGCGCTGATGTCGGTGCTGACGGGCGCCGGACTGCTGGTGGTCTGGGACCTCGTGCTCGACCCGGCGATGGCCCATGACGATGTCCGCGTCTCCTTCTGGATCTGGGACCAGACCGGCCCGTACTTTGGCATGCCGCTGATCAACTTCCTTGGCTGGGGGGTGACCGGCCTGATCTTCATGGCCGTCGCGCGGATGCTCTGGCGCTCCGACGTCGACACGCGCCTGATCCCACTCTTCGTCCCGTTCGCGATTTACCTGCTGAACACCGTCTGGGCGATGATCCTCGCCGCCGACGTCGGGCTGTGGCAGGCGATCGTGCTCGCGGCGGTGCTTGGGCTCCTCCCGGCGTACATCGCCATCCAGCGGCGGGACAAGCCAATCCCGTTCGAACTCGGACTCGCTCCCGATGCCTGAGTACGCCTGGCACGCGCTGCGGGTCGCCAGTCAGCAGTACCTGAAGCGCAACGTCGAGCTACACGTGGAGGGGGAGGGGAACCTCCCCCGGAGGGGTCCGGCAATCATCGCCGCCCGCCACTACCACCATCTCATCGATGGCGCCGCGCTGCTGGCCACCATGCCGAACCCAACGCATATCCTGGTGGGGCTGGACTGGATCCGGAACCCCGCGCTTCGCGTGACGATGCACCGCCTCTGTAACGCCGCTCAGTGGCCGATCATCTACCGGCGTGGCGAAAAAAGCCCGATCGACGACATCACCGCGCGCCGCGCCCTGCGCCGAGCCTACCGCGAGTCGGTCGAGCTCCTGCGGCGCGGCCAAAGCCTGATCGTGTTCCCCGAGGGCTACCCCAACATCGACCCGGGCTACACGCCGAAGACCGGACCCGACGACTTCCTGCCGTTCCGCCCTGGCTTCGCCCAAATCGCGCTCGGTGCGAACCGCCTCGGCGTCTCCGCCCCGGTCATCCCGGTCGGGTTCAGCTATGTGAAGGCGGACCGTTGGCACGTCACCATGCGCATCGGGGTGCCGATCGATCCGTCGGGTGTGGACGCGCCCACGCTCCTCACCCTCGTCGAGGACGAGGTTCGGCGGCTTTCCCACACCCCGCGCATCTGACGGACTCTCAACTCGTATGCGAAGATAGGGCGTCATTACGTAGACAGCGCTATCACGACATGCCCAGGGGTGGGAGAAGACGATCCATGACCAAATGGCGATCCGCCGCGTGCCTCCTGGCAACGTGGCTTATGGCGACCGCGCCGGTGGCCGCCGAGCATAGCCCACACTTCGACGTATCATGCCCGACCGGGAGCGCCGTCGTGGTGCTGGACCCGGGTCACGGAGGCGTTGATCCTGGCGCGGTGCGTGAGAACCCCGATCTCTACGAGCGCGAGACGGTGCTCCAGATCGCGACAGAGGTCCAGGCGATCGTCGAGCGGGAGTCCGGCGTGACTGTCGCGCTGACCAGGAACGACAACGAGACGGATCTCGGCAACTCCGAACGCGGGGAGATCGCCAACGCCTGCGAGGCGGAGATGTTCGTCGAGATCCACCTCAACGCGGCCGACAACCCGACCATCGACCGGGGACAGGCGTTCTGGGGCGAGAAGGAAAAGGACCTGGCTCTGAGCCTCGTCATGAACCAGGCGCTTGGGTCGCTCGGGGTCCCGGTGGCCGCGGTGGACCGCTTCGACAACGGGGGCCTCCTGCGGGCAAGGATGCCAAGCGTCCTCGTCGAATCAGTGTTCCTGACAAACCAGCAGGAAGCCGACGCGCTGACGGACGGAACGCGGCAGCATGAGATCGCCCGCGCGATCGCGAACGGCATCCTGTCGTGGCTCGACCTCACCGGGACGCCGGGTACCGCCGTCACCACGGAAGGGGAGTGGGTATGACGCGCAATTCGCCTCGCATGCCGCTCCTGATCATCCTTGTCCTGCTCCTTGTCGGCGTGATCATCGCGGTGCTCGCCTCAAGGCAGACATCGGATGTCGCCTCCTCACCGGCCTACGCTCCGGGCGCCTACGTCTCCGGCGCATCGCTCGACGAGTGGAACGCCCGCCACTGGCAATGGACGCTCAGCTTCCCGGTTGGGGCCAGCCCGAACCAGGACGGCTCCGGCGCCCTGTGTATGCAGGGCCAAAGCGGCGATGTCGTCTTCATTCCGCGAAATCTGCCGCCCTGCACGGTGCCCGAGGGCAGCGTCATCATGATCCCAATCGCCGGCGGCGAGTGCTCGTCGGTGGAGGCGGTCCCGTTCTGGGGCGGGGATGAGGAAACGCTTCAGGCGTGCGCCGCACAAGAGGCGTCCCGCTACGCCAATATCGCGGTCACGGTGGATGGCGAGGTCGTCCGGGGTATCGAACGATACCGCTCGGCGACAGGGACGTTCAGCGCCGTGCTGCCCGAGCACAACGTGCTTGGTGCGCCCGCCGGCGTTGCCTGGGTCGCCGCCGATGGCTACGCCTTCCTCCTGCGGCCGCTGTCAGCCGGTGAGCATACCGTCATTGTGCATACCGAGACGGCCGACGGCATCGTGTTACCGGACAAACTCCTGACGTTGACCGTCGTGGAGCCAAGCTGGTCGGGTCCGGCCAGGCACGAGGTGGCAACACCTCTGGCGACGCCATCCGCGACACCCCTCAGCGCAACGACCGTGAGGTCGCCTTCGACCGCAATACCGGCCGCGTCCCCGATCGCCACGCCTGCACCCGACTGACGCATAGAGCACCGGTACGCTTGGTTAATAGACATAAGAATATGCGGCGCTATGATGGTGCGATTCGAGGCCGTTGCCTCGTTCTCCCCAGGCCACCCGCTGCCTGGCGGGCGGCCGCCTGCTGAAAGGCCTCCGCCATGGGCGTCGTTTCTTCCGGGCCCGGACCGACATTCGCCGCCGCTGAACTGCCATACGCAGAGCTCCGAAATCGCTTGCACGGTACCCTCGAACGTCCCGGAGATCCGGGCTACGAGGATGCCCGGCATATCTTCAACGCGATGATCGACAGGCATCCCGCCGCGATCGCGCGTTGTGCCGATACGGCGGACGTCGTCGCCTCCGTCCTTTTCGCCCGCGAACATCACGCGCCGATCTCCGTGCGCGGTGGCGGGCATGGCATAGCCGGTGACTCCCTCATCGACGACGGGCTCGTCATCGATCTCTCATCCATGAAGCGAATCGAGGTCGACTCAAAAGAGCGCGTCGCCAAAGCACAGGCCGGATTGCGGCTCGGCGAGTTTATCGAGGCAACCGAACGATATGGACTCGTGTCCCCGACAGGAACGGTCTCTGACACGGGCCTTGCCGGATTGACACTCGGGGGCGGGTTCGGCTGGATCTGCGGGAAGTACGGGCTTGCGGTCGACAATCTGCTGGGCGCCGACGTGGTGTTGGCGAATGGCGATGTCGTGCACGCCTCCGACACCGACCATCCGGATCTGTACTGGGCCATCCGCGGCGGCAGCGGCAACTTCGGCATCGTGACCGAGTTCGAGATGCGGCTGCATCCGCTGAGCCAGGTGCTCGGGGGCATGCTGATCCACCCTCGGGAGCGAGCAGGAGAGGTCCTGCGGTACTACCGAGGCCTCGCATCCAGTCTTCCGGACGAGCTCACGGTCTACGCGGGCTTGCTCACCGCTCCGGACGGGCACCAGGTCATCGCGCTGGTCACCTGCTGGTGCGGCGACATGGAGGAGGGTGAACGGGTACTGGCGCCGATCCGCGCGTTCGGCCCCCCGCTGGTCGATACGATCCAACCCATGACGTACTCCGCCATGAACCGTCTCCTCGATGAGGGCATGTCGCCCGGCCAGCGGAACTACTGGAAGCAGGCGTTCGTCCGTTCACTCGAAGACGGTCTCATCGACACGGCGATCGACTACGCGAATCGGGCGCCATCACCTCGGTCTGTCCTGCTGATCAACGAAACCCATGGCGCAGCCACCCGCGTCTCTCCAGCGGCGATGTCCTTCGCGCATCGGGAAGAAGGGTTCGGGCTCGTGATGCTCTCTATCTGGCAGGACCCGGCCGAGGACGACGTCAACGTGACGTGGGCGCGCGAGCTGGCGAACGCGACCCGCGCCTATGGCACTGGTGGCGTGTACGTCAACGAGGCCGTCGACGAGAAGCCGCGCGCGGCGTTCGGGCAGAACTACGATCGGCTCGCCGCGATCAAGGCAATTTACGACCCGACAAACGTCTTCCGGCATAACACGAACATCACGCCCGCGATACCGGCCAAGCCTCACGCGGCCGATTAGGCGCATATCGGACAGTGAGGAGAGGCTCCGGGCTTTGTGCACTTCCCGGAGCCTCTCCTCGTCCTGTCACGCGACCGCGATGGCCGCGCCCACTCTTACTGGCAGGTCCACTCGTTGCGGTTGCCCTGCGCCCACATCCACGCCGTGGCGTAGGCATTGGCAACCGGATCGAAGACGTCCTGGTCGGCGTACGGTGTGCGTGCCCACGTACCGTCCAGGAACTGGAACAACCCGCTGGCGCCGCTCGTGGCGTTCACCGCGTTCGGGTCGAGCACCGACTCGCACCGCGCCACGCGTAGCATGTCCTCGCGCGGCTGGCCGTATTCATCGGCTGCGGCGTAGATGATCGCGATCAACTCATCCTCGGAGTAGCCGTCGCTGCCATCCCACGCGGTCCCTGGCGTAACCGGCTCAGGTGCCGGATCGGCGGGCGTGGCAGGAGTCTCGGGAGCCGCCGGCCCCTGCTCGGCAACCGCCTGCAGGAACTCGGACGAGGCCCAACCGGTCGTTCCGTTGTAGCTCACCGGCGCAAACCCGCCTTGGGCCCCGCCGCGCAGCTCAACCGCCGCGCTGTCCGGCATGACGAGCACGACCGGGTGATCGAGGCTCGGGCCTGTCCGGAGGTTCAGCGCACCGTCGGTGACACTCGCCATCCCGGTAATACTGTCACCGACCGGGACAGCATCCGGCACGGTCGCCTCTGGGACGTCCGCGGGCGGCGCTGGCGTCTCCGGCGCGACCGGAACGTCGACCGGCGCCGGGTTTGCCTCGCCGGTGCCGTAGACGGAGTCCGCGTGCGCCCAGCCGCTCTGGTCGGCGTAGATGACGCTCAGGAACCCGTTGGCGCTATCGCCGTTGAGCGCGACGAGCCCGCCATCCGGGATGACGGCGATGATCGCGTCGTCGATACTCGGGCCGGTCCGGAAGTTGATCGGGCCGTCCGCGACGAGCACTTCGCCTTGCTCGCCGCCGGTCGTCACAACGCCCTCACCAGTGAAGCCCAGTGTCAGGTAGGCGCTGTAGGCCCAACCTGTTTGGCCACCATATGCAACGGGGTAGAACCCGGCGACGGGATCGCCGGTAACCTCGACCGCCGCACCTGCCGGCATAACGTCGAGGATGCCGGCGTTCAGAGCCGGCTCGGCGCGCAGATTCAGGTCGTCCGTTGTCGCCACCGCGTCATTCGCGCCGGCAATGGAGTCCATTGGCGTCACCGCCAGGCCTCCGAGGAGCATGATCGAGGCGACGGTCAACGCGACCAGACGCTGGATCAGCCCTGTACGTGGTGTGGAGGCACGGTTCACGGCGCCATCCTCACCGGAACGAGTGGATTCCTTCACAATGATTCCCTCCGATTTGGGACCCGATCAGCTGCCTCCACCTACCGGCCGGCTGGAACTCCGGCAGCGCGCAGGGTCACGCCCCACATGAGACACGGCTCTGACACCACAACGCCATCGAGGTCCCGACAGCCATTCGGGTGCCACAGGACGGTGAACGCGGCATCAACAACAAACCATGCCGCACGCGCGGCGATGTACCGATCGAAACCCCTTGATTGTCCTTCTACGTCGATATCCCCGGTCATCACCCCTCCAGCGACACCGGGCGAGCTCGCGCGTCCCCCTCAGGACGTCGCGAAGCACAGAATAGTGATTTCGCACGACACACCGAACGCTCCCCTCCAGCCACGGATCGAACGCGTTGGGCCGTCGTGTGGGTGCACTTTTTCATACCGCGTTGGTGAAAGTCAAGCGCGGAGGGACAGGGTGGAGACCTTACGGAAGGTAGTTGCGCTCGCGCAGCTCGTCCAGCGCCTGGTCCCAGGACGTGAAATACAGTCCTCGGTCGTCGATGTAGGCGACAGCTGGCGGCTTGACGTGCGTCACCTCGTCGAAATGCACGCCTTCACGAAAGCCATTCTCCTGCAGCCAATCGCGAACGCGGTCCATCTGCTCATTACCGCCACGCATGTCCGGGTTCACGCGGGTGGTGAAGATGACGACCTTGTAGCGGTGGTGCAGCCGCTCCAACGCCTCCAGCGCGCCGTCGACAGGCGGGTCGTACAACGTCCCGTCCTGCCAGCCGCGACTATAGCGATGGATCACGCCATCGAAATCGACCGCAATCGTCTGTCGTCTACCTCGCGCCATTGTGCCTCTGCCACCGCCTCGCCGGATCTAGTCGTCAGGTTCCGGAGTTGGCTCGTTCTCGCCGCCCTTGCCAATGAACTGGAACAGGATCGGGATAAAGACCTCGCGCACGAGGTCTTCGAATTCCCGGCGCGGCCCCATGATGTTTTGATAGGTGACCGTCGTTGATGGAATGAGCATCTGGGGGTTCCCGATCGCCACACCTGATGACACGATGATCGCACGGTCGAGTCGGTCGGCGTGGAACCAGCTCGGTGCCAGGGAATCGGCTTGCCCGACCGTGCAGATGGACGTGAGGCGCGATTCCTCGCCAGGGAGAGTTGTGGAATGTTCGGTTGCTGGTCGAGCCAGATCGGTGCACCGGAACGCGTGAACGAGTCAGTCCACATCGCGTAGGCCGTCCAGTCCGGCGGGTATCGGAAGAAGTAGGGAAGGCTCGGATGGTTGAACAACACCCAATCGGTTGGGGTGACGAGCTCCTGCATGGACATGACGGGCTGGCCGGACGTCCAGTCGAGGAAGAGCTGAACACCCGGCTCCTGCTCGCAGCGCCCTGTTGTTCCTGTGTTTGTCTGGGCCCGCGATGGCGCCGGAAACCTGAAGAGCGAGGAGGCGGCCCCAAGAGCAAACGTGCGACGAGAGAAGTGTGAGGAGATTGGGTGGTGCGTGATCATAGTGCGCCCCGTTCTTCGTCCACGTGGCGGGCGTCTCTCCAGCACGCGACCAGCCCGGAAGCACAGGGGTTGAGGGCGAATTGAGCGACGCCGAGCGCCGTATCAACACCGGGTGCGGCAATACGCCAGGCCCCTACGATCTGCCTTAAGTATACATCTGGCACGGGGCTTCCCATGAGGGCAAGAAGTCACCACCTGCTGGAGCCCCGGCCGGGCCAGACGATCAGTTTCCCAGCATCAGGATCGCGGAGAGGAGCCCCTCGGCCCGAGCCCGTGGATTCGTTGGTTGAGCTCCCACAATGCAATTCGGTTGCTGTCGTACCGCAGTAGGGCGCTCGCCGCGTCATAGTCAAGCCAACGCGTCTCTACGTGCTCGTCGCCGATGTCGATAAGCCCCCCGGACACCTCGACTCCGAAGGCATGCTCCCGAACGACGTATCGCTCGTCGCCCCACAAGGCACTGTCCGGGAACACGACAACCGGGATGGACGCTGTCGCGTCGAGCGCCATGAACGTCGTGCCCGGTGGGATCCCGGCTTCCTCGAACGCCTCACGCCTGGCGGCATCGATCGGGGTCTCCGCGTCTTCGCCACCTCCGGCAATGCCTTGCCACACACCATCATCGGCGCGACGGAAGAGCGCGAATTCGACTCCACCTTCGACTGTCCGCCTCCAGGGCAAGACCAGAACCTGGAAGGGCGCCCTCGTCATCGTCTCGCCTCATTTGGAATGCTCGCGGTGGACCACAGCCAGAATGAGAGTGGGGCCAGCGAACCAGGAACGGTTTGCGGATAAGCTATCTTGTGCGAAAAGAGAACATCCTGCCTGTCGCTGTCGCTTACACATTTTCGAGCTATGTCCACGGAAATGGCTGCGGATGGGCCCATGTTGACGGGTCGTGTCCCGCGGCGAGCGCGTCCAGCAGCAGCAGGAGGCTGTCCGCAGTGCTTACCTGGTAGTCCGGCCGCTCGTCGTCCTCCGCGCAGACCAGCGGATATCGCCGGTTCCAGACAAGCCAGACTGTCGTGAGCCCAAGCGCGTTGGCGCCACGAATATCGCGCGCCAGGTTGTTCCCGACCATGACCACGTCACCATAGCGGTCCCGCGAAACACCCAGCCCGTCCAGCGCATGCTGGAACATCCGCCGGTGCGGCTTCTCGACGCCCAGATGGTCCGAGATGGCGAAGACGTCGAATGCATCCAGCAGGCCATGCGTGCCCAGCACGTTGCGGTATGTTCCGTCCCGCGTGTCCGCCACCAGTGCAAGCGGGATATCCCGATCGCGTAACCCGATCACGACCTCGTACATGCCGGGATGAAGCTCGGCGCGCTGGGTGACACCGTCAATCTTCTTCTCGGTCTCTTCCTTCATGATTACGTCGCCGAGATCGAACAACACTGCACACAGCACGCTGTCCCCTCCACCGGATGTCCCGCCATTACGCTATGTCAACGATCAGAATCCGCGAGACTCTGGCGTATGGATCGCTCATCAATGACCCTGTCGTCACTATACTTGGCGGCAGACTGCCCCGACGACGCCACGGCGTTCGCCCGACAGGACCCTTCGTGACCAACGCTGCCCATCCGGCCGCCACGCGACTCACGCGCGCCGACGACATCTGGATCCGGCTGATCGTCTTCCTCGGTGGCATGACGAGCATCGGCACCGAGCTGGCCGCGACGAACCTGATCGCACCGTATTTTGGTGAATCGACCTTCATCTGGGCCACGGTCATCGGTCTCACCATGACCTTCCTCGCCATCGGCTACAGCCTCGGCGGTCGCGTCGCGGATTCGTATCCGCGCGCCTGGCTGCTGTATTTCGCGACGGCCATCGCGGCGATCGCGGCCGGGTTCCTGCCGTTCGTCTCCCGGCCGATCCTGCAGTCCTCGCTGGACGCCTTCGCCGACTACAACATCGGCGCATTTTACGGCGCGCTGGTTGGCGTGCTGGTCATGCTCGCCGTGCCGATCACGCTGCTCGGGTTCGTCACGCCCTACGCCATCCGCCTGCGCCTGCATCACGTCGAGGAAGCCGGCAACACCTCGGGCACCATCTACGCGATCTCCACCGTCGGTTCGATCGCCGGCAGTTTCCTCCCGGTGCTCGTCCTGATCCCCTGGATCGGGACCGCACGCACCTTTCTTGTGCTGAGTTTGCTCCTCTTGCTACCATCGCTCCTCGGCCTGTTTCGCCTCAAGGCTGTGCGCCCAGCCATCGTCGCCATCGCGCTGTCTGTCGCGATGATCGCCGCCAACCTGTGGGTGGCGCAGCGCCCGATCCGCGATGCCCAGATCGGTGAGGTCGTCTACGAGACGGAATCTGCCGACAATTACATCCAGGTAACGCAGGACGGCTCGCGAACCCTGCTCTCGCTGAACGACGGGCACGCCATCCACTCGATCTACGACCCGGATAACCTGCTGACCGGCGGCCCATGGGACTATTTCATGATCGGACCGCTCTTCGCTCCCCAAGACGGCGCCGCGCAGCTGGACCGCGCGCTCCTGATCGGCCTTGCTGCCGGGACGGCCAGCAAGCAGATCACCGTCGGCTACGGACCGGTCCCGATCGATGGCGTGGAGCTCGACCCGGAGATCGTCCGGGTGGGGCGCGAATACTTCGACATGAACGAGCCGAACCTCAACGTGATCATTGAAGACGGCCGCTACGTGCTCCGCACAACCGACCAGACCTATGATCTCGTCGCCGTGGATGCCTTCCAGCAGCCATACATCCCGTTCCAGCTCACTACGCGCGAATTCTTCCAGGAGGTGTACGATGCCATGCCGGAGGACGGCGTCGCCGTCATGAACGTCGGCCGCACGTCGACCGACTACCGGTTGGTCGACACGATCGCGTCGACGATGAAAGCTGTCTTCCCCCATGTGTTCATCATCGACACCGCGCGGTACAACAACAGCATGGTGATTGGCACGCGTGGCCCGTCATCCATCGAGCTGTTCCGCGAGAACACCGTCGCGCAGCCGCCGGGCCCGATTCGGACCGTCGCCGAGCAGGCGCTGGCAACGGGCGACATCCGCGAGGTGACCGAATCGACGGTCGTCTTCACGGACGACCACGCCCCGGTGCAACGTGTTATCGATATGATGATCATCAACGAAGCGCTTCCCCGGGAAGAAGGATCCGATGACTGACCAGAACACCGCAACGACCGAGATCGTCCTCACGCCATTGCGTAGCCAGCTCCTCTCCGCCGTCCCCGGCGTCATCCATGGCCTGACCTATCGCGTCGAGGGTATGGGCAAGGCCGACGGCAACATCGGCTTCAGCGGACCGCGTGACAAGGAAGACGCCTGGGCGATGCGCCAGGCATGGTGCGAGGCGATCGGCGTCGACCCGGAGCGTATGGCGCTTGTCGGGCAGGTGCATGGCGCGGACGTCGTCGAGGCGCGTCCCGAGCATGCCGGCGCCGGCGCCCGACCGGGCAGCGAGCAGGCCGGCTATGCCGACGCGCTCATGACGGACCAGCCAGACCTTGTGCTCACGACGCTCCACGCCGACTGCCAGCCAATCCTCCTCGTCGATCCGGAGCGCCCGGCGATCGCCGCGATTCATGCCGGCTGGCGAGGCACCGTGCAAGACATCGCCGGTTCCACGGTCCGCGCGATGCAGGACGCGTATGGCTCCGATCCGGCGAACATCCTCGCCTTCCTCGGCCCTGGCATCGGCGGATGTTGCAACGAGGTCGGGCCGGAGGTGACCGACGCATGGCGCGAGCAGGCGACGGATCTTGGACCGCTTGCGGAGCTGGCCGTTACCAAACCCGGCCCGAAGGAGCATCTGGACATCCCACGCGCGAACGCGCTGCTTCTCCAGCGCGCCGGTCTGCAGCCGGAGCACATCGAGGTGTCGTCGATCTGCACGAAGTGCGAGACAGACGACTGGTTCTCGCACCGTGGGCAAGGACCGACCACCGGACGCCAGGCGTCGATGATCATGCTCACCAGTGAGGAACGGGCGTCGTGAGCGACTCCTCCTTCGACTCCGAGGGCCTCCAGGCGCGCGCCGGCGCGGTCCGCGAACGCGTGCGGATTGCCGCCGGGCGGGCGGGACGCGCCGTGGACGACGTAAACATCGTCGCCGTGAGCAAGACGTTCCCGCGCGAGGCGATCGACGCCGCTTATGCGCTTGGCTTTCGCGTCTTCGGTGAGAGCCGGGTACAGGAGATCCGCGACAAGTTCGCTACTCCCCTCCCCCCGGATGCGTCGCTGCACCTGATCGGGCAACTGCAGACGAACAAGGTCCGCCAGGCAATTCGCCATGTCACCTGCGTCGAGACGTTGGACCGCTCGTCCCTCGTCGAGGCGCTCGGCAAGGAGCTGCGCAAGACGGGCGCGTCCATGTCCGTCCTGGTGCAGGTGAACGTTTCCGGTGAGGAGCAGAAGGCCGGCGTCGCCCCTGAGGATGCCGAGGCGCTCGTACGTGAGTTATGGTCGTGCCGGAGCTGTCCTGCGACGGACTGATGACCATGGCGGCGCTTGTCGACGACCCGGAGGACACCCGACCGACGTTCAGGGGACTACGCGAGCTACGGGATCGCCTGCGGCAGTCGACCGGCATGCCGCTCCCGATCCTCTCGATGGGCATGAGCAACGACTTCGAGGTCGCGATCGAGGAAGGCGCGACCCACGTACGCATCGGCCGCGCCCTGTTCGGGAACCGCTAGATATCGACCTTCGGTCGACGCACCGCATAAGGCAACGCGAGGCTACTCGCCCCCATCGGTAGCCTCGGCCCCATGGTGGCCGAGGATTCAGCGCGCACCTGACCGAGTCTGCGTCGACGGGCGAGACCCGGACCTCGTGTTCGGGTCTCCGAGTGGCCGGCGTTGGTCCCGGTAGCGCCCACCCGAAGAGACAGGCGCTACCGGATTCGTCCTCGGCTAATTCGCCGGGGTCGCGACGGGCGTTGCGCCACCGGCAAGAGCCTCGAGGATGACTTGCAGGCGGTCCATCTCCTGACCGTAGACGTCCCACTCGCCGTTGCGCTGGGCTTCGTCGGCCCGCTCCAGGGTCGTCAGCGCCTCCTGCGCCAGCTCCTCATCGCTGAGCGCGGCGAGATCCTCCGGCAGGACACTGCGATCGACCTCGACGCCTCCAGAGACCGGCGTAGCCGCGCCTGACGGTTCCTGGCCACCGACCTGCTGCACCGCATCCTCCGGGTTCGTTTCGATCTGGTCGACCGTCTCGGCAGACGGGTCGCGCAGCGCGTCGATCGCCTCGCCGAGCGTCGGGCGCATCACGACCTGGTCGTTCGCGGCGACGATCACGCGGGCCAGCCGTGGCGCGCTGGCAGTGGTCCCTGACGCCTTGAGATAGAGTGGCTGCACATAGAGCATCGCGTCGTTGACCGGGATGACGAGCATGTTGCCACGGATCACCTCGGAGCCACCCTGACCCCACAGCGTGATCTGCTGGGAGATGTCCGGATCCTGATCGATCTGTGCCTCGACCTGACGCGGCCCGTAGACGTTGATCTGGCGCGGATATCGGTATTCACGCAGCGTGGTCGTGCCGTTGTCGATCGACGTCCCGGCGAACCAGGCGGTCATGTTGTGCCGCTCAGGGTTGCCACCCGGGGTGAACGGGATGGTCAGCGCAAATGACGTATCCGATTCGTTCGGCAACCGCTGGCTCACGAAGTACGGCTCCATCGGCTGGACGTCGCCCTCGCTGGTCTCGACCGCCACGTGCCACTTGTCGTCACCGTCGTACCACGTCCGGGCGTCATCCATGTGGTAGTCACCCCAGACGTCCGACTGCGCCACGAAGAGCTCCTCCGGATATCGGAAGTGCTCACTGATCGACGCCGGCGCTTCGGAGATCGGCGTGAAGAGATCGCCGTAGATGTCGCCCCAGGCGTCCGCGATCGGGTCATGGACGTCGGTGCGGTAGAACGTCGTCTCGCCGTTATAGGCGTCGACGACGACCTTCACGCTGTTGCGCATGTAGTTGCGGCCGTCGTAGCGCGTCGCCTGCGGATAGGCGTCCGTCTGCGTGTAGGCGTCGATGATCCAGTACATTCGTCCGTCTGCGATCACTGCGTACGGATCGTTGTCGTAGTCGAGGAACGGGGCGATCCGCTCCGCGCGGTCGACGACGTTACGGGTCTGGACGAGCCGCGAGTCGCCAGTCAGCTGGCTGCTGAGGAAGACGTTGCGGTCGCCAAGGACCAGAGCGGCCATGCCGCGGGTGAGCGGATTGCCGAGCGAGATGGAGCCGTAGGCATTCCCCTGGAACTCGTGATCGATGTTGTCCTCACCGGCCTCGACAAGACCGCTGGTCTCCGTCTGGTCCGTGTTGAGGACGACCCATTGCAGGTCCGTCTCGCCAAAATAGACTTCCGGCCGGTCGAGCTGCAGCTCAGGCGGCCCATCCACCGGGATGCCGTTCATGATGTAGACCGGCCAGCCGTCGCTCCCGACCTGGCTCACCGGGCTGACGACCACGCCATAGCCGTGGGTGTACACCAGCCGGGTGTTCGTCCACGTTCGCCGGTTCTGCTCCAGGCCATCGATGTTGAGCTCGCGCACGCCGACGATCACTTGCACCGGCTGGCCGTCGATCGTGTAGCGATCGATATCCATGTCCGGGAACTGATAGTACGGGCGGAACGTCTGCAACTGCTGGTAGACCGGCCCGACGACGCGGTAGTCCCAAATGCGGACATTGCTCAGCGGCGGCTCAGCCGGGTCGAGCTCCGAGGCGACGATCGGGTCCTGCCCCGTCAGCTCGGTGCTCTGCACCTCATCGAGGGCGAAACCGGAACGCGTCATCTGGATATTGCGCTCAATGTAGCCCGACTCGCGACTGAACTCGTTCGGCTCGACGAAGATGCGCTGGACCGCCAGCGGCAGCAGCGGCGTGACGATCACCGCGAGCGCGAACCACGTCCCGAGCAGGCCGAGCAGCCAGCGCGGGTTGCGGAGCACCACGCCCGAGAGCAGGCCGAACCCGACGAGCGCCGAGACGGCCGCCATAATCCAGTACAGCGGACGGACGATATTGACGTCCGTGAAACCGGGGCCGGTGACCAGCCCGCGCGAGGAGTAGACGAGCTCGAAGGTACGCAGCACGTAGTTGAAGGCCAACACGAGCAGCACGGCGCTCAGCAGGGCGCTGACATGCCTCAGGGCCGCCATCGGCACATCACCCCAGCGACGGAAGCGGATGCCCATACGGATGAGGTAAATGGCGGCAACGGCGATTATCGTGACGACCAGCAGCGCCAGCAAGATAGTCTGCAGCGAGCGCAGGAACGGCAACTGGAAGACGTAGAACCCGACATCGCGGCCGAACGTCGGGTCATCGACACCGAACGACGATCCGTTGAACGCGAGGAGGATTTCCTGCCAACGCTCTGAGAAGTAGAGGCCCGTAAAGCCCCCCACGGCGAGCGAAAGCACCACGCTGAGCCAGCGAATGACCGAGTTGCCGGCCCTACCGACGCGGCTATCCTCGCCGACGTCATAGCGCTCTGTGTTGCGCAGGGCGAGGCGCAGGTTCGTCCAGAACAGGAGCCCTGCCAACACCGCCGCGACGAGGAAGGCCAGCCCCTGCATGGTGTAGTTCGTGGTGATCACGGAGCGGTAGCCAACACTGCCGAACCACAGCCAGTTGATCCAGAACGGCGCGGTGATCCACATCAGCGCGACGATCAGGACGAGCACCAGGAGGATGATCAGGCTGCGTTTGGTGGACGCCGAGACCCCGAATCCTCGCCGCCGGGGGGCCTGCTGTTGTCCGTTCGGGGCAGGGTTCGACCCGCGTCTGAAGAGTTGCGCCACGTCTCGATCTTCCATACGTGTGGGCGAAAGTCGCCGCGCGGAGGGTTCCTTGGCGATCATGTTAAGATCATCTACAGGATACCGCACCGCCCTCTCCGCACGGGCCGCTCACCCAGGAAGCACCAGACCAACCATGACCATCGCGCCCCGCCCGGCCTTCACCATCCAGCACGGCGTCTCTGTCCAGAGCCTCGGCAGCGGCAGCTCCGGCAACGGGTTCATCGTCACGACCGGCGACGGCGTCCTGCTCATCGACGCCGGTATAGGCATCCGCACGATCACGCGCGCCCTGCGCGAGCGCAACATCGCGCTCACTGACATCGACACCATCCTCGTGACCCACGAGCACAGCGACCACATCCGTACGCTGCCGAAGCTCGTGCACAACGACACAACGATCTTCGCGACCGACGGCACCGCGATCCGCTCCGCCGTAAACCGGGATCAGCACGTGCGCGCGCTGGGCGACACCCCGCAGACGATCGGCGGCGTCACCGTCTGGCCCCTCCCGGTGCGGCATGACGCGAAGGAGCCGTGCGGCTTCATGCTGGAGATGCCGGACCGCACGCGCGTGACAATGCTGACCGACATCGGGTCATGGCAGGAGTCGCTGGCCGAGTACGTCCGTGCCAGCCACCTCGTGATCCTCGAGGCGAACCACGACGAGGAGATGCTGCGGCAAGGACCCTACCCGCAGCACCTGAAGCGCCGCGTCGCCTCGGATGTGGGCCACCTCTCGAACCGGCACTGTGGCGTCGCGCTCGGGCAGACGCTCCGCGGCTCAAGCCACACACCGGAGATCTGGCTGGCGCACTTGTCGGCGCACAACAACCAGCCGGGGCTGGCCGAGGAGACGGTGCGGCAGGAGCTGCTGGCCCAGGATCTCGACCTGGCCGTAACCGCGCTCCCGCGCACGTCGCCGGGCGAGATTTGGACGCCCCGAGCGAACCCCGCGCCGGCGCCCGCATTCGTCAGCCGCGCGCAGCCACCCCTCCAGCAAATGGGGCTCGACCTCTTCTAGGGACGCCCCCAGAAGCGCCAAACCATTCCCCGTCGTTCCCGGCCACATGCCCGGGATCGTCGCGGCCAGGCTCTTCGTGGCGCCTCACCGCCTCGCCTGATCGGGACCACGTCTCTTTCCTCGCGGGTCCATCTTCTCGAACGAACGCTACGCCCCGCCGGTGATCATCCCGCGGATCGCCAGGCCGAAGATCCAGAGCGCGACCAGGCTGTAGATCATCAGCGCCTGGCGAGGATGCCGCGCCCGCATGTAGGACCATGCGAACGGCAGTGAGAGGATCGCCGTGATGCCGTACAGGTAGTGTACGGACTGCGCGTACGTCCCGCCGATGACCATGATCACACCGAGCAGCACCTGCACCGAGACCAGCACCTGGCCGATCACAAACGCGCCGCCGATGTTGCCGCCCAGCTCACCCCCGCGCAGGTATTCGAAGATGCCCCATACGCCGATCAGGAGAAAGAACAGCATCACGGTCTGGGCGAGCAGCGCGTGCGCGTCGGCGATGAAATTCATGCGTGTGACCCTCATGAGGAAATCGACAACAGCCGGGCCGGGCCCGGGACACTGCGGCAAGTATATCGCCGCCGGCCGCCGTTTCGGCCGCGTCGCTGCTGCTAAAGCACCGGTCGTACGTCCGCAGCGTCACCTTCGCGACGCACGACTTTGCCGATAACGGCGCCCGGATTGATCCACCTGTCCGAACGCTATTGACAGGGCATATCACGGGTGCGTACAATCCGACCGTACAAGGGGTGCGTACACAACCATCACCCGAGAGACATCGAGTCTTGTGAGAACCGTCGACGGGTGCTCATCACGGTGAGCATTCGGACCTGAAAGGAGTCATCGTGGAGTCCGAGCCTCGAGACTACCAGGAGGTCATGGACGACGCCTTGCAGCTTGTCTACAGCCATCATCATCGCCTCGTGACTCAGCTTATGCCTGAGGCCTTCAAGGCGCTGTCGCTGGAGCAGCTTCGCAATGGACCGTTGGGCCAGGACCTTCTTCGATTGGCACGTCTGGCAAGCGGCCAGATACGAGAACCTAAGGAACAGGTGCTGGACGCGATCGATTCCGTCCTGCAGCTGCTGTTCTGGCCGGCCGCCGCCGAGGACTACTCGGTTTCGCGAACCTTCTGGGACACTGACCTGGGCCGGATGCTCGCGCTCGCGAAGTACCGTGCCTATGAGGCGAACGAGCTCGTCAGCATCGGCAATGCCGCGCAGCAGCTCGGTGTCACCCGCCCGACGATCTATCGCTGGATGGACGACCGCACGCTGAACTACGTGCGTGATGACATGAGCGGCCGCACGTTCGTGGTTCGCCGTGACATCGACCAGCTCAAGCGCGTCGCGCAGGAGTTCGAGGGACAGATCTAGACCGATCTTTCCCGACCCGGCCGCGACAAGGGGAAAGGGTTGCGGAGCACCCGGAGCGGGATCACATCGGATGGAGCAAGAGGCCTGGCACGTTTGTGCCAGGCCTCTTGCTGTCCAGATCCCGAACGGATCGCAACGGTCCGTGTGGTCCCGGGCCCGGGACATCGACCGCGGGTCGATACCGAGCGAACCACGACAGGTGTCCCGCCATGACCATGCGGCACCCGGCGCGCTCCACGAAGAAACCGGGCACAAGTCCAGGGTCTACGTATCGGTCGGCTTCGCGATCAGATCTTCCGGTAGCCTTCGAGGTCCGCAACGGCCACGAGTTTTCCGTGGCGCATGTACAGCTTCGGCAACCGCGGCGCCATCGTCGTGATGAACTCGTGCGGGATCGAGCCAGAGACCTCGGCGACGTCTTCCAGCATCGGCGCTTGCGGCATCTCGTCGGTGCCGTTGCCGATCACCACCACGGGCTGGCGCGTCTTGGCGGGCAAGCCCTTCGGCAGGTGCAGCATCGTCTGGTCCATGCAGACGCGGCCGATGACGTCCGCGCGCTCACCGCTAATCGTCATCCACGAGCGGTTCGAGAGCGTCCGCAGGTAGCCGTCGGCATAGCCGATCGGGATCAACGCCGCGCGCGTCGGCTGCTGCGCCGTCCAGGTGCCGCCATAACTCACCGAGTCGCCCTTCGCGAGCGGAATCACCCGCGACACCCGGCTGTGGATCGACAGGATCTGCCGCATGCCTTCCGGCAGGTCGATGAACGGCGCTGGCTTGATGCCGTAGCCGGCGATCCCGGGTCGCACCATGTTTTTGTGGTACTCAGGGAAGCGCAACGTCGCCGCGCTGTTACAGACGTGATGGATCGGAACTTCGATGCCGGCGGCGGCGAGGTCCGCCACGCACTGGTCAAAGACGCGCACCTGCTCATGGACGGAGCTTGCGTCCTCCTCGTCGGCCGAGGCGAAATGCGTCATCAGGCCTTCGAGCTTCAGCTCGGAAAACGACGTGATCAGCTTTGCCGCGTCCACGACCGTCTCCGGCGGGACACCGAAACGGCGCATGCCGGTGTCGATCTTGAGGTGGACCTTGATCGGCTCCGTGCGCTGGTGCATGCGAACCGTCCGGGCGAGCCCCTTCGCGAAGGGGACGTCGCTCATCACGATCGACATGCCCATGCCCACCGCGCGGTCTTTCTCCGCCGCGCCCATCGGTCCGAGGACCAGGATGTCCTGCTTGATACCCGCCTTGCGGAGCATTGCCCCCTCGTCGACGGTCGCGACGGCGACATAGTCGGCGCCGTTCGCGAGCACCGTCTCCGCCACCGGGATCGCGCCGTGGCCGTAGGCGTTCGCCTTCACGACCGACATGATCTTCACATCCGGCCCGACGAATCTACGCAGCGCCTGGTAGTTCCCGGCGAGAGCGTCGAGGTCGATCACCGCGAACGTCGGGCGACCTTGCCACGCGTCCGCGATCTCGCGAATGCTCATGAAACCCGGTTCTCCAGCTCGGCGATGACGCGCACGAGATCGCGGCGGGACACGATGCCGGCGTAATGGCCGCCCGGTTCGACCACCGGGAGGGTGTGGATGTCGAGATCGATCATGACCGTCGCGATCTCTTCGAGCGTCGCGTCGGACCGGATGCTGGTCACCGGCGAGCTCATCAGCATCCGCGCGTCGATCGCCAGCGCACGGCGCACCTCGTCCTCGTAGGGCCGGCCGGCGTCCGCGACGAAGATGGCGTCCAGGAACGGCACCGGCATCGGCGCCTCCACGTCGGCCTGCCGCTGCACCATGTCGCTCTCGGTGATGATGCCGACGATCTCATCGTTCTCCACGACCGCGACCCCGGCAACGTCGTAATCGACCATCACCCGCAACACCTGCGCGACAGTCGTCGAGGGTTCCACCGGCGGCACGCCCTGCGGCATGATATCGGCCGCGGTCAGCTCGATGGTCGATTCAATCTGCTGAGGCACCACACCCTGGGTCTCGTCCATGTCTTCTCCATTCGTCGCGAGATTGGTCTATGAGATCTGACGCAGCTCGGTGGCGATGACATCCGGCAGATCGGTCGCGATCACGCCCAGCTCCCCGAAAATCGCCTCCACCGTTCGGGCGGCGCGCGATCCGGTGAAGAGCGCGAGACCGGCGGCGTCCACCGGTGCCAGCCCCTGCGCGAGATACGCGCCGATCGTACCGGCGAATACATCACCGGTACCGGCGGTCGCCAGCGAGGTGGGCGCATCGTCCGCGACGATTGTCGTCTTCCCGTCGGACGCCGCGGAGTAGCCGGACTTGATCACGACGGCCTGATTCCAGGTCTTCGCGAACTCCGAAGCGACGCCTTGGGTATCCGAGACGATGTCAGCCGTCCCGCGGCCTGTCAGGCGGGCCATCTCGCCCGGATGGGGCGTCAACACGAGGCGCCCTCGAGGCACATGATCCCACCACTGGTCCTGCTTCGCGAGCCAGTTGAGACCATCGGCGTCGATAACAACCTTGAGGTGCTCGCGGGAGAAGAGCGGCGACTGCGTGGCGCTCGCCGCACCATAGTCCACTCCGGGCGCTGCACCAAAGCCGATGTGCGAGGCGGCCCGGGAGATGTGTCCGCCAAAACCGAACAGCGTGGTCAGGAGATGGTCCGTCGCCTCGTCGTCGCCGAGGCCGGGACCGATTACCACGGACTTCGCCTTGTCCAGATACGGCTCTATTCGCTCCACGGCGCGGCGCGCGGAGGCCGGGGCGTCGGTCTCCGGCAGGACGATATGCGCGACCTCCGGCATCGCGCCGGTCAGCATCGAGATCACGTTGCGTCCCGACGCGAGATAGACGATTCCCGCACCGGCTCGTCCGGCCGCGCGGCTCGCGAGGTAGGCGGCGCCGGTGAACGACGGCGAGCCGGCGATCACGACGACCCCACCGACCTCCCACTTGTGCGTGCCGACCTCGCGATGCGGCACAACGGATCGCGCATACGCCTCATCAGCCCACCGCGCTGAACCGGAGAGACCCGGTCGCCCCAGTGCCTTGTCGCTGCTCATGCTGTTCTCCAGATAGTTGGTTCCATGCGTAATTTGCCGGAGAGCGGATCCGTCATGGGGCACCGGCAGGACGTCAATCGTCGCAGGGCGCCATGCCGGTTCCGGTGGCCACGACGAAGGCCATCGCGTCGGTCCGGGAATGCGTCAAGGATACGCTAAAGCTGGTCAGCCCCAGCGTCCGCGCGCGCTCGGCGGCCCGGCCGTGCAGAATCAGCACCGGCTTGCCACGGCGGTTTGGCAGGATCTCCATTTCCTGCCAGCGGATGCCGACAATGCCGGTACCCAGCGCCTTGGAGGTCGCCTCCTTGGCCGCGAAGCGGGCCGCCAGCTCATTGACGCGGTCGCCATACCAGTAGCGTTCACGTTCGGTGTAGACGCGGTTCAGGAAGCGTTGCCCGAAGTCGTTCAGCGAGCGCTGGATTCGGGCGATCTCGATGATATCGGTGCCGACGGCGATCGCGCCTTCACGCTCGGGGTCGAACTGCGGAACGTACCACCCCTCCCCTTCTCGCTGCTCGAGCTCGGGCACCCGGTACTCTCGCCATCGCTGTCGCCGGTCGCTCATCCCTTGCGTCCTTTCGAGGGTCGTGCGGCGCCGACGGGCGTCGGGTTCGCCACCGGTACGTAGCGCTCCTGGAAGCGCTGGTGGGCTTCTTCAAAGGTGCCGGCATCCAGCGCGGCACCGCATCTCTTCCGTCTGCCGCGCGAGGAAGCGCAAGTTGTGCTCGCTCGCCAGCCGGAGCCCGAGCACTTCATCCGAGCGGAACAGGTGGTGAAGGTAGGCGGCGGTGAACTGCGTGCAGGCGGTGCAATCACACGTCTCATCAACCGGCCGGTGCTCATGCTTCCACGACGCATTCTTGAGGTTCACCCGGCCATCGGGCGTGTAGAGCGCGCCGTTACGAGCAGCGCGGGTCGGCAGCACGCAATCGAACATATCGACGCCGCGCGCGACGCCGTTCCAGAGGTCCTCTGGCGAGCCGACACCCATCAGGTAGCGCGGCTTGTCGCGAGGCAGCTCGGGACAGCTTGCCTCCAGCATCTCTGCCATAACGGGCTTCGGCTCGCCGACGCTGAGGCCACCGATGGCACAGCCGGCGACGTCCATGGCGGAGAGACTGCGGGCAGCCTCGACCCGGAGGTCCGCTTCCATGCCACCTTGCTGAATGCCGAACAACACCGAGCGCGACGCGGGGCCGTCGTTCTCGTCGTAGTGCCGGATCGCGCGCTCCAACCAGCGGGCGGAGCGATCGGTGGAGCCCCGAATCGCGTCACGCTCGGCGGGAAGGCCGACCAAATGGTCGAGCTGCATCATGATGTCGGAGCCGTAGGCCATCTGGAGATCGACAACCGACTCCGGCGTCATCTCCCACTTCGAGCCGTCGATATGCGACGCGAAGCGAACGCCTTGCTCGGTGACCTTCGCATTCGTGGCGAGGCTGAACACCTGGAACCCGCCGCTATCGGTCAGGATCGGACCATCCCATCGCATGAAGCGATGCAGTCCGCCCGCCTCGCGCAGGACATCGACGCCCGGTCGGAGCATGAGATGGTAGGTGTTGGCGAGGATGATCTGCGTGCCCGTACGCCGCACTTCGTCCGGGTGCAGCGTCTTGACGGTTGCCTGGGTGCCGACCGGCATGAACACTGGCGTCTCGATCACGCCGCGGGTGGTCGTAATCCTCCCTCGCCGGGCCATGGTCGCGTGATCTTCGCGCAGGAGGTCGAATTGAAAACGGCCACCGAGCGCCTGGCTCGTCGCCAGCGGCCCGGTGGCCCGGGTGTGATGGATCTGGTCGGTCATGGATTCCGTCAGGCTGTCGCCTGGGTATACCCGGCCTTCATGCGGCGCTGGCGGGCGCGGGCGATCGGGTCGTTCGAGTCGATTGCAACCGGCTCGGCCACCTTCGCGGTCGTTGTCGCGGCAGTGGCGTCCCCATCGTTGCCTGTCTCACGAGGCGTGAGGTCGGAGAAAATCGACGGCGTCGCGGAGCGCGCGCGCCGGACCGGCTTGCGCTCGCTGTCCTCGAACAGGGAGATGCCGGCGAACGGATCTTCCTTGCTGGCCACGACCACCGGCTTTCCGGACGTCATGTTCGGCTTTGACGCCGGCGACGAGGACGTCTTGGTCGCCGTGCTCTTCGTGGTGGTGGAGGAGCGCGACGTGGTGGCGGAAGTCGACTTCGCCCCCGTCGTTGTCCCGGTCTTCTTGGCCGCGGAGGATGTGGTGGCCTTCTTGCCCGTCGTGGTCGTCTTCTTGCCACCGAGGTCCTTCTGGACGCTCTTGTTGATGGAGTTCAGCTGCTGCTGCATCGGGCCGAGGTCGACGCCCAGCGAATCCAGCTCGCCCTTAGCCTCGGCGATCGTCTTGTTGAACTCGCCACTCAGCTCGCCGGTGACGTCGCGGAACTGCTTGTACAATTTACCTGCCTGCGACATGACCTCTGGCAGTTTGCCGGGGCCGAACAGCAGGAGGGCCGCGAGGCCGATAAGCAGCATTTCCTGGTAGCCGATGCCGAACATGGTCGAGACTCCTTCGAGACCTATCCCCGCGCCGTCCGGCCGGGACCGTTTCTGGACGATCGCAACACCTGACCCCGGGACGCGCTGGGTTCCTGTACCTAACGAGTATCCGGCAGGACGCGCGATCGCTGCAACACCGGGCATGGACGGAGCGACGCCATCATGACGCTTTTCGAACGATTCCGGGCATGGATCCGCGCCGACGACGTGCCCGCACTGGACGAGGACACATCCGACATGTTCGATCGCGGAACGACGAAGATCGTCGTCGGCCTGGGCAATCCCGGTCGCCAATACGCGCAGACGCGCCACAATTTCGGCTTCATCATCGTCGAGGAGCTGGCCAAAAGGACGGGAGCGCCATCCCCACGCAAGCGGATGAACGCCGAGATCACCGAGACGCGCTTCGACGGGGATCGCCTGGTGCTCGTGATGCCACAGACCTATATGAATGACAGCGGCATCGCCGTGCGCGAGATCACGCGCTGGTACAAGGTCCCGCCGGAGGATGTGCTGATCGTGGTCGATGACCTCGATCTTCGCTTCGGCCAGATCCGGCTCCGCGCCAGGGGGAGCGCCGGTGGACACAATGGCCTGAAGTCGATCTTCAGGGAGCTTGGCACGCAGGAGATCCCGCGGCTGCGCCTCGGGATCGGCCGTAGTGGAACCCACGCGATCGGGCATGTGCTCGCGCGATTTTCGGAGGACGAGCAGCATGACCTGCCGGGTGTGATCGAGGAAGCCACCGATGCGGTCGAGACCTGGCTACGCAGGGGCTCGCTGGAGGCCATGAACCTGATCAACGGCGCGAGCCGCCACGTATAATCTCCGGAGACAATCGCCGGGGCCGCCCCGAAGCAGGAGAAGGACGATGATGGACGACGAGCAGAACGGCATGGCCACCGTGGGCGTCGTAGGCGCCGGAACGATGGGCAGCGGGATCGCGGAGACGTTCGCGGCCGCCGGATATGACGTGGTCCTCGTCGATACCACCGACGAGTTCCTCGATCGGGGCCTGCAGCGGATCACGTCGGCGCTCGACACGTTGGTCCAGAAAGAGCGCCTTTCAGACGAGAATCGGGACGCAATCCTCGCCCGCATCGAGGGAACAACGGATATGGAGCGCCTCTCCGATTGCACCCTCGTCGTCGAGGCCGTGCCGGAGCAGCGGGAGCTAAAGGCCGACATCTTCCGGAAGCTTTCAGAAGCCGTGGACCCGGAGACGGTGCTGGCGAGCAATACCTCGTCGCTGTCGATCACCGAGCTGGCACATTGCGCGACGAACCCGGAGCGTGTCGTCGGGCTCCATTTCTTTAACCCGGTGCCGAAGATGACGCTTGTCGAGGTCGTCCCCGGACGCGCAACGTCCGACGACACGGTCGCCTTCACGGTCGCCGTCGCGATGCAACTGGGCAAACAGCCGATCGTGGTCGGTGACTCTCCGGGGTTCGTCGCGAACCGGCTGCTGATCCCGATGATCAACGAGGCCGTCTTCGCGCTGAACGAGGGCGTCGCGTCGGCCGAGGACATCGACGCCGTGATGCGCATGGGCGCGTCGCACCCGATGGGGCCGCTGGAGCTGGCCGACATGATCGGACTCGACACCGTGCTCAGCATCATGGAGGCAATGCACCATGCCTTCGGCGACGACAAGTACCGCCCCGCTCCCCTGCTCCGCCAGATGGTCGGCGGAGGGCAACTCGGCCGCAAATCCGGCCAGGGCTTCTACCACTACGAGAACCATCATTCCGGGCGTACATTTCGCCAGTAGCATCGCGCTGGGATGGGCGATGCATCGGCCGCAGGTCGATATTCCCGCCGGGAGGAACGCATGACGCCGCACATCGCGGACGCCGACAACCGACCGATCCGGATGCTCGTCGCGAAGCCGGGCCTCGATGGCCACGACCGCGGGGCGAAGGTCATGGCGCGCGCGTTTCGCGATGCCGGGTTCGAGGTGATCTACACCGGACTGTTCCAGACGCCGGAGATGATCGCCAACGCCGCACTGCAGGAGGACGTCGACGTCGTCGGCATCAGCATCCTTTCCGGCGCGCATATGACGCTCTTCCCGGCGATTATGACCGCCCTGAAAGCTGTCGGGCGCGACGATGCGCTGGTCGTCGCCGGCGGCACAATCCCGGCCGAGGACATCCCTCAGCTCGAGTCGCTCGGGGTGGCCAAGATCTTCGGCCCCGGCACACCGCTTCAGGATGCCGTCGCCTATGTCCGCGAGCATGCGCCCGACCGTGCCGATGCCCCCTAGCCTCTCCGCGCGCGTTCTTGATGGCGACCGGGCCGCGCTCGCCCGCCTGCTCACGCGCATCGAGAACGACGATGAGATCGGCCAGCAGGCCATGGACGCGCTCTACCCGCACACGGGCCACGCGCACCTGCTCGGTATCACGGGTCCACCGGGAGGAGGGAAATCGACCCTCGTCAACGAGATGATCCGCGCCTATCGCGCGCGGGGGCAGAAGGTGGCGGTCATCGCCGTTGATCCCAGTAGCCCGCTGACGGGCGGGGCGACCCTCGGGGACCGCATCCGCATGCAGGAGTGGCACGCCGACGAGGGTGTGTTCATCCGGAGCATGGCCTCGCGCCGCTACGGCGGAGGGCTGGCCCAAAACACCCTCGCCGTCGCCCACGCCTTCGACGCGGCCGGGTACGACCCGGTGATTATCGAGACGGTCGGCACCGGCCAGGACGAGGTCGCGATTGCATCTCTCGCGATGACGACCCTACTCGTGCAGGTGCCTGGCACGGGTGACGGCGTCCAGTCGCTAAAGGCGGGCTCGCTGGAGGTCGGCGACATCCTTGTTGTGACGAAGGGTGATCGGCCGGAAGCCGCCCAGCTGGCGCGTGACCTGCGGAGTCTCGGCGCGCTTGGCATCGCGGCCGGATCGCCGCAGGGCGGCTGGCAGGCACCGGTCGTTCGCACGAGCGCGCTCCGTCAGGAGGGGATCGACGACCTTCTCGACAAGATCGACCGTCATGCGGCATGGCTGCGCGATTCCGGCGCGTGGGCCGAGCGAGATCGGGAGATCATCGGTTCCGAGATCGCCGCGCGGGTCCAATCGGGGCTGCTTCGGCGCCTTCAGGGCACAACGTCCGGCACCGGAATCGACGAGCTTATCGATGAGGTCGCGGCACGCCACCTGACCCCGCAACGCGCGGCACGCCAGATCCTCGAACGGCTTGGATAAGCTCGGCTCAGGGCAGATCCGGGCCGGTGCTATAATTGCAGGCCGGTTATCGTCCTGCCCTTGTCTACCGGGAGTCTCTACCGTATGTCCGGACATTCCAAATGGTCCACGATCAAACGCGCGAAGGGCGCGGCCGACGCCAAGCGCGGCCAGCTCTTCACCAAGCTCGCCCGCGAGATCACTGTGGCGGCCCGAACAGGCTTGCCTGATCCGGACGCCAATGCCCGCCTCCGGATTGCCATCCAGAAGGCCCGCTCGGAGAACATGCCGAAGGACAACATCGACCGCGCCATCCAGCGCGCGACCGGTGGTGCCGATGGTGTGCAGTACGACGAAATCTCGTACGAGGGCTATGGCCCCGGCGGTGTCGCGCTCTTCATCGAGGCGATGACCGACAACCGCAACCGCACGGTCGGTGAGGTTCGCGCGGCGATCACGCGTTCCGGCGGCTCCCTCGGCGAGTCCGGCAGCGTCGCCTGGATGTTCGACCAGACCGGCCTGATCACGATCGAGGTCGGCGACAACGACCCGGACGAGCTGCAGATGGCGGCGATCGAGGCCGGCGCATCCGACGTCGCGCTCGAGGAGAGCACGCTCGAGGTTTACACCGACCCAACCGAGCTGCACACCGTGAGCCAGGCGCTGACCGATGCAGGCTACGAGCCGAAGTCGTCCGAGCTCTACATGCGCGCCAAGACACCCATGACGCCGGACGCCGACACTGCGGTGAAGGTCATTCGCCTCATCGAAAAGCTCGAGGACCTCGACGACGTGCAAACCGTCTATTCGAACCTCGACATTACCGATGAGGTCATGGCGCAGGTCAGCTAACAGCCAGGTCGTTCAGTAGCATCGCACTGAAAGGTGCGATGCATCGGCCGTAGGTCGATACCCCGAGACCGATATCGCTCGGGGCGTTGCCGCGGCCAGACTCTTCTCCCGGAGGTCGATGCCCCATGCCGGTCGCACGGCGCACTGAACCCGTTATCCTCGGCATCGACCCCGGCACCGCCCGCCTCGGCTACGGCGTCATTCGGGGCGGGCTGCACCCCGCCGTGCTCGACGCTGGCGTCATCGAGACCTGGCCGGACCAGGACATGCCCGGCCGCCTCGTGACCCTGTACGAATCCATGCGGGAGCTGATCGCGGAGTTCGAGCCGGATCGGCTCGCCGTCGAGAAACTCTTCTTCGCCCGTAACGTGACCACCGCCATCGCGGTCGGCCAGGCTCGTGGCGTGGTGCTCCTCGCCGCCGCGCAGGGCAAAGTGCCCGTCTCCGAATACAGCCCATCAGAGATCAAGCACGCGATCGCCGGGTACGGCAAGGCCGACAAGCCGCAGATGCAGGAGATGGTGCGCCTGATACTGAACCTGCGCGCTATTCCGCAGCCGGACGACGCGGCGGACGCCCTCGCGGTCGCGATCTGTGACGCCCAAACTCGCCCCTTCGCTGAGCGTGCCACGCCCGGAGGGATCACCCGATGAGTCCATCCCAACGGCTCGATCATGCCCTCGTTGAACGCGGCCTGGCGGACACCCGCTCGCGCGCGAAAGCCCTCGTAATGGCCGGTGACGTCCTCGTCAACGACCAGAAGGAGACCCGCGCCGGGCGGAATATCGCCGAAAGCGATCGCATTGCCCTGAAGGAGAAACCGCGCTTCGTCAGCCGCGGCGGCGAGAAACTGGACAAGGCGCTGGATCAGTTCGGGATCGACGTCGCCGGCATGGTGGCCGCCGATCTTGGCTCCAGCACCGGTGGTTTCACCGATTGTCTTCTCCAGAGTGGCGCGACGAAGGTGTACGCCGTCGACGTCGGCTACGGAATCCTTGACGAGCGCATGCGGACCGACCCTCGCGTCGTCTCCATGGAGCGCACCAACGCGCGACATCTCGAATCACTGCCGGAGCCGGTCGACATTGTCGTTATCGACGTCTCATTCATCTCCCTGTCGCTGATGTTCCCGGTGGTGAAGCGCATCCTCAAGCCCGGCGGAATTTGCGTGCCGCTGATCAAACCGCAGTTCGAAGCCGGCAAGAAGAACGTCGGGAAGCGCGGCGTCGTCCGCGACCCGGCGGTGCATGAGATGGTGCTCCGCAACGCGCTCGGTTTCGCCCGCGAGCACGGGCTCTCCGTGCAATCGCTCACAGCGTCACCATTGCGCGGACCGAACGGCAACATCGAGTTCCTCGCTCACATCGTGAACGACCCGCACCTGCCGGGGGTTGATAACGACCTGCTGGTCGCGAGCGCGATGGCCGAGGCCACCGAGATTGGCAGGGATGACACCTGACCAGCGTCCGTACACCCCGAGGTTATGACGTCATGCCGATACCGGGCGAAATCCATCGCTCCCGGCGGATATTCTGTATGCAAAGCCCTTGAAATGGCCTGACCCGGCAAACTACACTCATGGGTAGGTGACAACGATTCGAGGAGACGGGAGGTTCCATGCGCTGGATGGACGTCACACAACCGAAATGGTAGACGAGGCACCCCTGCATTCACTGTAGGGTGTTTTTGTGCCGCCCCTGCCATTGTGACGTCGACACCCTGGGGATCCGCCGCCCCCTTCCACTGGCGGATAACACGACAACTGCAACAATGTCGCATTTCGCGCAACGCCCTGAATGTCAATGGCGACTCCGAGAGTGCTGCGCTCGCCCGAGAGGTGGAAACGCTTCAATGGATACGAGCCTTATGTCCAAGGGGAAAGACCAGGGGTATCTCCTGTCCGACGAGATCACTGCCGCCTTTCCGGATGCCGACGAGCAGGATGAGCCTCTGCAGAGCTTCTACTCTGCACTGGTTGCCGAAGGGATCGACGTTCTCGACCAGCGCCCCGCGCCGAAGACCGGCAGAAGCAGCCGCGCGGCGAAAACACCGGCCGACGAATTCCACGGTGCCAGCGTCGCCGACTCCGTTCGCCTCTATCTCCAGGAGATCGGCGAGACCAGCCTCCTGAGCATGGAGGAGGAAGTCTGGCTGGCAACGCGCATGGAGCGTGGCAAGGCCGCCGAGAACCGCCTGAGTAAAGACGGTCTCCAGGCCGACGAGCGCGCTGACCTCCAGTCCGACAAGGATGACGGCGAGGCCGCCCGGGCGCACCTTATCCAGGCGAACCTCCGCCTGGTCGTCTCCGTCGCCAAGAAATACGTCGGGCGCGGCCTGTCCTTCCTGGACCTGATCCAGGAGGGCAACATCGGCCTGATGAAGGCGACCGACAAGTTCGACTACCATCGGGGCTTCAAGTTCAGCACCTACGCAACGTGGTGGATCCGCCAGGCAATCACCCGCGCGATCTCCGACCAGAGCCGCACGATCCGCCTCCCCGTCCACGTTGGCGAGACGATCAACCGCGTCAAGAAGACCTCGCATCGCCTGCAGCAGATCCTTGAGCGCGAGCCAACACAGGAGGAGATCGCGAAGGCGATGTGCATCACGGACAACAAGGTCCGCCAGATGCTCGACGTCTCGCGCCACCCGATGTCGCTCGAAGCGCCAGTCGGTTCCGACGGAGACGCCTTCCTCGGCGACTTCATCGAGGATGAGGGCATGCCGGCGCCGCTGGAGATGGCCGCGCAGCAGATGCTCCGCGCGCACATTGGCGACGCCCTCGACCGCCTGACCGAGCGCGAGCGCCGTATCGTCGTTCTCCGCTACGGCCTGGAGGATGGCAAATTCCGAACGCTGGAAGAGGTCGGACGCGACTTCGGAATCACCCGCGAGCGCATCCGCCAGATCGAGGCGAAGGCCCTGAGGAAACTCCGCCAGCCGGAGTCCGCCGCCCCGCTCCGCGGCTACCTCGACTAGCGGCAATCACAACCAGAGCAACGCAGAACGCCCCGGTCCAATGGCCGGGGCGTTCTGCGTCAACCGGGACATTGTCCTGACGTCGTTCCGTTTTTCACCGCTTGCGACACCTGAAGGCACCGCCGCGCGCCGATTCCTCGGCCACCATTGGACCGAGGC
>CAVUJR010000039.1:0-13259 GCA_963741805.1 uncultured Chloroflexia bacterium | reverse complement strand
GGAGGTCGAAGGGCTTTCCGGCCAAGAGCGGTCTTAGGGTTCCCCTATTGATCGTGCAGCTTCGATACGGCCAGCATATGGTTGGAGACGCCTACGACTGCCGGGTGGTCGCATGTCTCAAGCAGCTTGCGTTCCCACCGCGGCCATCGAACCGGATCGTCCATCAGGGTGAGCAGGTTGTCCTCCTCCAAGTGTGCTCCGATGCCCTGGCAGCCGTAAAGCTGGTCCACCTCTAGGCCAGCTGCAGCCAGCACTTTGGGCAACTCTTCCGGGTAGAAGAAGTGGCATGGTGCGCGTTCCGGCGTGATATGAGCGGTGCCCGTCTCGGCGATTTGTGGGAAGACCCCGTCGAACCAGTCGGGCCACTGCACCGCCGAACGATACTGACCGATCCGTCCCATAACCGAAACGAAGACCACACCATTGGGCTTCGTCACGCGCCGCAGCTCGGCGAAGGCCTGCTGACGGTCAGACGGTTCGACCAAGTGGGAAGCAGGTCCACCAAGACAAAGCGTGGCGTCGAACGCGCCCTCAGGGAACTGGGACAGATCCGTGATCGATCCTTCGACGACTCCCTCGATGCGTGCTTGCACAGATGGTGGCAGCTTGGCAATCCTGCCTTGGGCGATATCGAGGAGCCGAGGGCTCAGGTCAAGGAGTGTGACTCGGTACCCCATCTCAGCCAGCGCGATCGTGTATCGTCCGGGACCGCCGCCTGCATCGATGATGTGCACTGCCGAACCAGCGAGAGGAAGGTGTTGGCGAAGCGCATGCATGGTCACCAGGTACTCAAGGCGATTCTGCGCGCCCGATTCGAGGCGACTCCATTCTCGTTCGGCGTACAGGTCGTAGGCCGCACGGGTTCTCTCGATACTCATGGATGTCACTCCTTTGATTTCCCTCGTGTGGCCCTATGGATCGAACCGGATAGTTCCCGCTACGCGAGTGTCCGACTCAGTCGGCAAGCCGAGTGGCGGTGTGTGCTGCACACGCTCCCAGGTGAGTAGCTGACGACGCGGGCGTGTGTGTCCATGGAGAGACAGTTCAACCGAATCAGTGGGTTGACCTGGGACAGTATTAAAGCTAGGGTGGACACATACTACTACATCCATATATCGCCCGGCTGTTGGGTTCAACGTGTCGCGCCAAGAGGTTGTTCGCTGGGCTTGCCCTTACTGGGGGTGGCGACGGTGAGACACGAAGGAGGTACCATTTTGCACAGCAGTTTCGATCTTCGGAAGAAGAACCACTCCACGATCATCTTGCTGCTGTTCGTTTCGGCGCTACTGCCTCTGGTGTTCAACTCCGCCGGGGTGATCGCAGGCTTCGTCCTCGGGGGGATGGTACTCGGTTGGCTCCTGCTGGCTCCGAGTGAGCGGGTGCGGAACAAGATGGTGCTACTGTTCGTCGCCGCGCTTGTGGTCTTGATGAACGGCGCATTCCTCTTCGGCGTACTGACCGACGGGACGTGGGAGATCTGAATGCGGACGATCCGCCAGTTGACGCTTCGCGTCGGTGTTTCGCCAAATCGCCGACATCGACGACCTGCGTCGTGAGGTTGAGGGGCTGTCATCCCGAGAACAGGGGTAGGAGAGGACCTTGTGTCCTCCCCTCCGTTGCCAAGGTCTGGTCACGGCATTGCCGGCATGTAGGTCACCCACGTACCATCCGGAACCTCTTGCCATGCGGTGCCTGGACTGATGAGGTCCAGCGTCCAGGTCATACTTGCCTGATTGTTGTAGATGGTCAGCAAGAGGACCGAGCCGCCCGGTGAGAGATCGACCTGCGTCGACCAATCGCCGGCCGGAGGCGTGAACTCGGGGAACGGTATTTCCCGCGCGCCCTGTTGGTCGGCCGAGACACTGGCGACGATCATGGATTCGCTGTCCCGGATCGTGAACGCCACGGTTCCTCGATCTACCGATGTCGCAAGGGTATCTGCCCTGGATGATGTGTTGTCTCTGCCCGGTACGGACTGGTCATCGGATGGCGCGATTGGGAGCTCGATCAGGACCCTTCCAGTTGCGGGATCGATGACCCGGGTTACGGCGCTCGCGCTGTCGTCCCGATCGACGAGGATGATTGCGGATTGCGCTTGCAGGGCGGGCAGGTTGGACGATCCTGGCTGCCATGTGCGACCCTCGATCGTCTTGACGGAGCCGGTACGGGTATTCACGGTGTATACCCGGTCTGATTCGCCTTGCCACTCGCGTTCCGGGACACCGGACTCGGAGATGGTCACCACTCCGGGATCGTACGTCGCATTGAGGGAGAACAGGCGATCCTCGGACTCCAGCAATGGTTGCGGTGCGCTGCCTTCCGTTGCCGACAGCATCATCAGGGCGCCAGACTGCGGGTAGACGAGGGCGCTTCCGTCGTTGACCCAGATGATGTCCGGGATCTCGGCATAGTCGAACGTATCCGAGCGGGCGACTTCGGCCCCGTCCGACGCGTCGAGGATCACGATCGTGGCTCGTCCTTGCGATTCAGGCCGGGGGACGTCCATCACCGCGACATGCGTGCCGTCCGGTGAGACGTAGATCGAGTATGGCGACGAGAGGTCGGTCGGGACATCGATCCACGTGATGTTGTCCATCGAGCCAGATACGAGCATGATCTCGCCAGGGAATCCGTCAGGTTGCAGGAGAGCGGGGCCGTCCTCCAGGGTGAGCGATGGGTTGAATACCGAGATGGCATAGGTGCCCTGTTCGCCATTCTCAGCGACATAGACATCAGAGTTGCGGGGCCACTCGACGCCGGCCAGGTCGCTCAGCGAACGAATACTCATCGAGCGCAGGTCGGTCAGTGCCCACATCGACGGATCGTCCGGCATCGCGGTCACGACGAACTGGGATCGTAGGGTCCCATACATGGTGCCCTGTCGCGTCATGGCGGAATTCTCGCGTCCATATTCGATCCGCTCATTCGTGAGGACATTCAGAAACACAGGTGCGGGAAAGGTTGCGTCCACACCGATTCCGAGGTTCACGACGCCAGGCCAAAGCGTCGCAGTCGCGTGCTCCACATCGTCCACCAGCACGATATCTTCCGGCTCCTCTGCGCAATGCAGCTTCAGCTCGTGCGATGTCGTGACGTAGAGGACGGTGCCGTCGACCGGTGGCTCGTCGACGCCGTTGTAAACCGGGACTTCCGCGCTGAAGTCGCACGAGGTCGCCGCATTGCCGGCCAGCGCCGTCGCCTCCGGGACAGGCGTCATCGGGGCCTGCGCGTAGCGTCCTTCGGACGGCGCAGGGCCGTTCCCGCCACCGCCGAAGCCGCCATCGAAGGCGCGCCATACGCCGAAGCTGGCGAGGACAACGAGGAGGATAAGCGCGATGTTGGCGGCGCCCGTCCACGCCTTTCGGCTGAGTGGGACAGCCGGAATGACGCGAGGCCGGTTACCTGGTCTGGTTGATCCCCGTGCGGGGCCGATCGCTGTGTTCTGCATGACGTCCTCCCATGCGCGCATCCTGAGGTGGTCCGGCATGACGTCGGGAACCGGCTGGTTTGCCCGCATCGCGCGCTGGACCCTCAGGTACGTCGATTCGAGGTCCGAAGTTGGGGGAGTGGTGTCGCCGTCGACGATCCGGTCGCCGTAGTCGAGGAGCGCCTGGGCGTCATGGTGGGATGATTGTCGTCGAATCTTCATGAACGCGTGTCCTCTTCCGCATGTGTGTCGCTGAGCAACTCCCGAAGTCGCGCGTAAGCCCGGTGATGGGCGGTGCGCACTCCAGCGACCGTCATCCCCATCACATCCGCGATCTCGGCCGCCTTTAGGCCCATCGCCCGCATCTCGACCATCCGCCGCTGCTTTTCCGGAAGCTTCGCGACCGCTCGCCGGACCAGTGCGCTCTCCTCGGAGGCAATCGCGGCCTCCTCGGGCGACCGGCTGCGGTCGACCAGCCATGGCTGGGTGGCTGGTGCGTCGAGGGTCATCGTCGGGCGACGCTTCCGCGCCTCGTCGATCACCACATTCCGGGCGATCATCATCACCCACGAGCGGAAGGTCGTTTGCTCTCCGCGCATCCTCGGCCGATAACCCGGCAACGAGCCGATGACCTTGATGAAGACCTGGCTGGTGGCGTCCGCGGCGTGCTCCTCGTTGCCGAGTCGCTTCATCGCGTAGCGCCAGACCAGATCGGCATACGCCTCATAGAGCGGCGCGAATTCCTTCGGGTTCACCTTCGCGCGTTCGATCTGCGCGAGTTCCCATTCCGCGACGGTGAGCGGTCGCCGGGTCATAACCGGGCGAGCTGTCGGCAAATCCGACGCTTCATCGCCCTCCCGGGGAAACCGGTATTCGTCTATGGCGGCGACATCGCTCCTGCCCAACCCAAGACCCTTCTCTCTGCGTCACGGGATCCCGCGCGTTCGGTGTGCACATCTCGTAAACGGGGGAGTCACCGGACCATTACATCAGGGGCGGGAAAGGAACGCAAAAACCCCCGGACGGAAAGCTTCCGTCCGGGTGTTTCACTTGCGCGTCTGAAGGCGCGTCGCCTTACGCCATGTGTGGCTTCACGCGCGCCATGATGGCGTTCTTCGGCATCGCGCCGATGATCTTGTCGACCGGCTGGCCGTTCTTGTAGACGACCATCGTCGGGATGTTGAAGACACCGAGCTGGCCAGCGTACTGCTGGTTCTCGTCGACGTTCACCTTGGCGATCTTGATGTTGGCGCCTCCTCGGAGGCGATCTCCTCGAGGATCGGGCCGACGATGCGGCAGGGGCCACACCACGGCGCCCAGAAGTCGACGATGACGGTCTTGTCGGCCTCATCGAGGATCTTCACTCTTGTAGGTGGCATCGGTCACGTTAACTGGCTTGGACATGTTGCTCGGATTCCTCCAATAGTGCGCTATCCCGAAGGACATTACTTCCCAAATGATAGCACACCCGTCGACGCCTGCAAGGTCCCAGAGGGCCGATTTGCCCGGCGGACCGAAGGGTCTGGCCCTATACTACGGATCGTGATGAACCACCGCAATGACATCCACCACGATGAGACGATCACTGTCGCCATTGATGGCAATTTCCTGACCATGCCGTATTCCGGTATCGGGACATACCTGCGCGGACTGACCGATGCGCTGGCAGCGGACGCCGATACGCTGGGCGTGCGGATTCGGATACTGGACCCGGCCCCGGGCCGGTTCGTGCACCCGGGCTCGAAGCAGCATCGCTTCCTGTGGGACGCGTTCGGGGTGACCGGGGCGCTACTGGCGGCCGGGGAGCCGAAGCCGGACCTGCTGCACCTGCCGCAGATGTCCGCGCCATTTGCCGCGCCGGTGCCGCTGGTCGCGACGATCCACGATGTGATCCCGTTCGTCATGGACGACTACCGCGCCAGCCGCGCGATGCGGCTCTACACGGGGCTGATGGCGCGGTCGGTGAAGAAGGCGCGCCGGATCATCGCCCCGTCGGAGGCCGCGAAAGCGGACATCGCCCGCGTGCTCGGCATCCCCCCAGGAAAGATCCGGGCGATCCCGGAGGCGGCGGACCCGGCACTGGTGCCGGCGACGGACGACGCGGCGCGGCATCTGGTCGCGGAGCGGTGGGGCGTGCGCGGGCGCTACCTGTTCAACATCGGCGGGTTCGACCGGCGCAAGAACCTGCCGCTCCTGATCGAGGCATTCGCGGCCGCCGTTCCACGTATCGGCGACGATGTCCAACTCGTCATCGCCGGAGCCCCGCATACGGGGAATGAGCGCGTTTTCCCGCCGCTGGAGCCAGTGATCCGGCAACACGGACTGGATGGACGGGTGGTCCTGACCGGGCGCGTGTCGAACGAAGAGCGTACGGCGCTATACCAGGCGGCACACGTCTACATCACGCCATCGGAGTACGAGGGCTTCGGCCTGACGCCGCTGGAGGCGATGGCGTGCGGTGTCCCGGCGATCGTCGCGGATCGCACGAGCTTGCCGGAGGTCGTCGGCGACGCGGGGTTGTGCGTCGAGCCAGCTGTCGATGAGCTTGCCCGGGCGATCGTGTCGCTGATGAAGGACGATGCACTTCATGATGGACTCGCACGACGCAGCCTTGCCCGTGCGCGGACGTTCACGTGGGCGGAGGCGGCTCGCCAAACGACCGAGGTGTACCGGGAGGCGCTGGAGGGTTAACCCAATCCGTCCGGGGGGAAATCTCGCCCGGACGGAAAAGGAAGGCACTTCGCGCCATTGGACGTTCTTCGCACGGGGATTCTTCGCTTTGCTCAGAATGACAGGGTTTGGCTTTGGGGCGATTTCCCGTGCAGTGAACGGGTGTGGGGCCCTGCGTTAGTCCGCGGGTTGGCATCCCGCGCTCATGAAGAGAAGCAGCTGGACTTCCCCATCCGGTGTCGACCCGATGAGGGCGATGGACTCGCTGGCGAGGGCGGGATCGTTGCCCTGTGCCGGCTCGGGTAGGAGATCCGGGAACTCGTCCTCGATCATCTGGCCGATGCGGTCGGAGAGCTGCACGCCCTGGCCGATCTCCGGCGCGCCGGACGAGATGAGGACGAAGCCGATCCGGCATGATTCGGCCTGGACATAGGGTGCCAGCACGTCGTCCAACCGCTGGCGCGCGTCGTCGAGCGCCCCCTGGTCTCCGCGCAGGACGCCGTTGAGGTCGACCTGGATCGTCTCGGTGATGGCGTTCGGGTTCAGCGTGTTGAGCTGCACCTGCTCCTGCGCCTGGAGGAGCTCGTTCTCGGCGGCGTCGCTCGTCGCCTGGGCGGATTCGGCGTTCGCCTGGGCCTGTTGAGCCTGTGCCTCGGAAGTCGCGAGCACCGCCTCGTTCGTAGCGATCTGGTTTTGCAGTGCGACGGTCGTGCCCTGCGCGTTCACACCGGTCCGGGCGTTCTCCGTCGCCTGCGCCTGGAGCCGGGCCTGCTCAGTGCCCTGCGCCTCGACCTGCCGGGCGACCTCCGTCGCGCGCGCGACGGAGGTCGCGAGCTCGGAATTCAGCTCGTCCTGGCCCTGTTGGTTTTCCGCTTGCTGCGTCGAAAGCGCGTCGATCGTCGCGCGGGCGACGACGGCCTGCTCAGTCGCTTGTGCATCAGCAGTCGCGCGCTGACTCGCGCTCATGGCGTCGCGCGTGGCCTGCGCGTCCTCGGTTGCCTGGGCGGCCTGCTCGGCGGCGTCGAGGTCTGCCTGGATCGCGGCGACGGTCTGTTGCGCCTCCGTGTCGGCCTGGGCGACCTGCGCGTCGGCGGTCGCTTCGTAGTTCGGGAGGGGCGTCGGCGTCGGCTCAGGTGGTGGCGCGCCGACCGTGTTGGCGACGAGGAAGAGCATGGACAGACCCAGCAGGAGATCGGCGAAGAGCCAACCTCCGAGGGTGATCATGTCCCTGCGGTTCCGTCGTCGGCGCTTGTAGGGCTGCATGCGGTTCTCCGGGTCCGTCGGTCAGGATGCGTGTGGGGTTGGTGGCGGTCAGGAGCGCGAACGGGCCCAGCGTCCCGGCGAGCGGCTCGGGTCGTCGGGATCGGTATCACGTGCCAGCTCGGCGCGAAGCGCGTTGGCGAACGCGGTCTGGAGGTTCTCGGTGTTCGGCGTCTGCTGGACGAGCCGGTTCATCGTGTTCGCGAGGCTGTCCAGGCGCTGGACGAGGTGCTGGAGGTCCTGATTGGACTCGCGCTGGCGCTGGGCCGAGGCGAGGTTCATATTGCCGAGATCCTTTGCCACCTGCCCAATCTCACGCGCGGTCTCGGCCTGCTCCGTGAGCAGGGTGTTCAGCGCGGTGATCTGCTGCGACTGCGTCGAGCCGATCGTATTGAAGTGCTCCTGAAGCCGCGCGAGGCCGGTTCCGATCCCGGCGAGCTGCTGGGCGGTGTTCTCCGCGCCGGTCGTGCCGGAGCGCAGGGCCTCAGCGAGCGCGGTGTTCGCCTCCTGCTGTGCGGTAAGTGCACGGTCGACGCGGGCCTGACTGGCGGAGATGTCTTGCGCGATGGCGCTGATGCCGCGCACGGCGTCGAGCGCGACGCGGCCGGCCTGGGCGGCGTTCTCGGCGCCGCTGATCGCGGTGTCGGCGGTTTCGGCGAGGCGGGCGGCGGCCTGGGCGATCTGGCGGTTGACCGCCTGGTCGTTCTGGATCGCCGATGAGGTCATCTTTTCGAGATTAGACACCGCGCCAAGCAGCGTCCGCTGCTGGTCGCCGGTGCGGCTGACGTCGCTGGCGAGATCCTCCAGGGCGCGTTCAAGGCCGGAAGACACCTGGCGCAGGTCGACGAGCAGGCGGTGCATCTCCTCGGCACCGGCGCGCATGCCGGAGGCGAAGACCCCGAAGTCGGCGAACTCCTTCTCGCGGCGGCTGGCGATGAGGTCCAGCCGGTCCTGCTCGACCTGGAGCTGGTTCAGCAGGCTTTGGCTGCTCGTCTCGAAAGTGTCGACGAGGCGCTCGACGCTGTCGGCGAGCTGGACCGGACGCGACGAGCGATCGGTGGCGAGCAGGACGCCGGCTTCGGCCAGGGCGTTGTCGAAGTCGGCCTGGAAACCGGAGGCGGAGTCGGCGATGAGGTCTTCCTGCCGCTCACGACGTCCGTGGGCGTAGAAGGTGAGGATGATGATCAGCGCGATGATGATGGCGTCCAGGAGCGCCACCGACGAGAACGTCGGCGAGAACCAGCTGCCCTCGTTGCCGAACCCTCGCTGCCAGAGCACGAGGAACGGGATGCCGGTATCGTCCGGATTGAGCTCGAGGTACCGGTTGTAGGAGTTCGCCGCCTCGCCCAGCGCGGCCCAGGTCAGGAAGATCGGGACGAGCACGAGGACGTTGCGGATCTTGTCCGCGATCTCGATCAATTGCGGAGCGTATCCGCCCTCATGGTGAACAGCCCAGGCGTGCGAAAGGCGGTCGGTATTGAACGCGCGGCGAAGATCGACGTCAGACCAGCGGAAACGGCCACTTTCGGTCGTCAGCGCGGAGGAGAGCTCATGGAGCCGACGCGCCGAGCGAGGATCGACCTCCCTGAGGAGGGTAGCGATGTCGTCAAGCTGGCCGGCGACCTCGGGGGCCGGAGCGGACAATCGCTGGGTCGCATGATGCGGGGGAGGGTTCGATTCGCCGAAGGAGCGGGCACGGGTGCCGCCTCCGGTGGGTGCGGTTGGTCGCATCGTCAAGGAACAACCCTTTCGAGCAGGGACGGATCGCTGGCAAGCGGTCACACAACATCGGGCGACCTGCCCTGTACATACACTTTAGCACCCGCGCCACAACCGGTTTCGGAAGACACGCCTGGCTTGCTGATGCCTGTAGCCTGAAACGACGGGAGGGTGCCATGCGTTTCGCGGATAAGGGGTCGGTGTCCGTACGGGCTCGTATACTGGTCAGACGGGGACCGGGCCAGCATGCCATGCTGACAGGATCGACGGCTGCGCCCGGGACGAGAACCTGTGGAAAGGATGGATGTGGATAGCCAGATTCGCCTGACAAATGCCCTTATCGGTGGACGCGTGCTGGAGCTTTCGCGGCGGCGCCTTCGCTTCGCACCGGCGGCCGGTGACGGCGCGCCGGTAACTGCCGGCGACACCGCGTACGTGACCCGGATGCACCATCAGGATGGCTCGTATTTCGCCCTGCGTGTCGCGCAGGACCGCTCGGTGGGCGGCGAGTGGGAACGCCACTATGCTGCCCTCGCACGGGATTTACCGGAGAGTATCCGGCCGTACGTCCCGCGGTGGATCGCGCCGATCGAAGGCGGGATCACGATCGCCGGGACGAAGCTGCCGACGGTCGTCATGGAGTGGATCGACGGGTTTACGGTGTTCGACGCGGCCGACCATGCCGCGTCCGAGGGTAACCGGCGTGTGCTGCTCGCGCTCGCCGAGTCGCTGCTGGAGTTGTACGCCGCGCTACGCGACGCCCGCGTAACGCACGGAGATCTAGCGCCAGACAACCTGATGATGCGGTCGACCGGCGAGATCGTCTGCATTGACCTCGACACCGTGCAGTGGCCGGGGATGCGCGTGCGTTCGCTGCAGGCCGGTTCGCCGGCCTACCGGCATCCACGCCGAGGAGCGATCCCCCGGCATCAGGACGCGTTCGCGGTGCTGGTCCTGTTGACCTCGCTGCATGTGCTCGCCAACGCGCCGGGGATCCGGCAGGAGATTGGTCAGGATGCCGGTGTCGCCGGCGCCGGGCTTGTCTTTACCTCATGGGATCTCGCCGATCCGTCGTCATCCCGTGCCTTCAACACCGCTCGTTCGCGTGTTGGCCATCGAACGCGACAGCTGTTGGACCTGCTGGAGCGTTCGGTGACCAGCGAGCCGTACCTGACGCCGGAGATTCTGGCCGAGGCGATGGCGTTACCGGCGGAAGCGGGGCCAGCGAAGGGTGCCGCTGCTCCGGCTAGCACCGGCGAATGGGACCTATCCGGTGTGATCGAGCGACTCCGCACAGAGCTCGACGACCAGGGAAAACGGCAAGGTGAGGGGCGCTTCGCGACGACATGGCCACGCGCGACGGAGATCGAGCAGGTCGAGATCGAGTCGGTTGCGCCCGAACCTGCCGCGGAAGAGTCGGAAGGGCAGGAGCTCGAACATGCCGTGTCGGCGCTGGAGAAGGAGGAGGCGCAGGCGGAACGGTTCCGACAGCGCATCGCCGAGGCCGCGCGACAGCATGACGACGAGGCCATCGTGCGGGCGGCCCGGACGGCAGAAGACGGTCATCTCCCGCTCGGCTCCGAGACGCGGCGTGTCGTGCGGCTGGCTCGGGAACGAATGGAGATTCGTACCCGGCTTGATCGTGCCCTTGTAGACGACAACCGTCCCGAGTTGGCCGAGCTGGCGCGTACCGGCGAGCTGGTGGTGCTCGGCGATACGGACCGCGCGTCACTTGCCCGCGTCCTTCGCGCGCTGGAGTGGCCGGGACTCATCCGGGCGCTGGAGAGCGACGACGACACGCTGATCCTGACCTGGTACGACGATGAGCTGTTCGGCGAGGACGCTGCCTTGCCGGATGACCTGCGCGCCCGCGTCGAGCTGGCCCGGACGCGGTCGCGCTGGGTTGATGAGGTGCGCGGCGTGCTTAAGCGGCGGGATGCCCGTGCACTGGAATCACTGCTGGCCGGGGAGCCGAAGGACGGGCTGGCACACCTGAGCCGAGGCGAACGGGCGCGCGTATTGCGCCTGATCGAGCGACAGGCGGCGCTGGACGATCTGCACGAGGCCCTTCGCCAGGGATCCAGCGAGCGCATCCTTAAGGCGCTGAACACGATCGACCAAAGTGGCGCCCGGATCGAGAATCCATCGATGTGGGCTGCCGTGCAGTCGGTGCTGGAACGCGCGACGGTGATCGAGCAGATCGTGGCGGCGGCGAGCGCTGACCCGCCGGATGACCGCGAGCTGGCTCACCTGCTGCCGCTGGCGAAGCGACTTGGCTTGCAACGTGATCCGGCATTGACCCGTCGCTACGCGTTCAACGATCTGGAGACGATGGTCCTGCGAGGAGCGGCCGCACGGCGTATTCGCCGGGCGATTCGGGACGATGACGATGCGGCGATCCGCCAGGCGGCGTACCCGGACGTAACCGGGGCGCTGTCCCTGCTCACGGATGAGGAGCGCGAGCGCGTGGACACCGCCCGGTCGCGCCGGATCGCGGCAAGGGCCGGCGCGGAATCTCGCTAAACGAAGTTGGGACGACCAGCTGGCCGTCCCGTCCTTGCGTTCATGGTGGTGAGACGATTAATCGGGCAGCGGGACCGGCGTCTCCCATGTCCGGGACGCTGCGCTGCGCTCCACCGCATCGAGCACGGCCTGGCACTTGAAGCCGTCCTCGAACGATGGGGCGGGCTGTGTGCCGGTCGCGATCCCCTCCAGCAGGTCGCGCACCTGGTGCACCTGCGAATGTTCCCAGCCGATGATATGTCCGCCCGGCCACCAGTGATTCACGTAGGGATGGACGGGCTCGGTGACGTTCACCGTGCGGAAACCCTGGACGTCCGGTTCGTTGTTCACAAAGTAGACCTCGAGCTCGTTCAGGCGTTCGAGGTTGAACACGATCGAGCCGAGCTCGCCGTTGATCTCGAACGAGTTGAAGTTGCGTCGGCCGGGCGCGAGGCGGGTGGCTTCGAAGACTCCTGTCGCCCCGTTGTCGAAGCGGGCGAGGAAGCTGGTCGCGTCGTCGACCGTGACGTCCCCCATCTCCGTGCCGGCCTGCATCGAGAGGCCGGAGCCGCCGGTGCCCTCGACTTCGACTGGACGTTCCTTGATCCATGTGCCGAGCGTGCCCGTGACCTCGGTGATGTCGCCGACGAGGAAGCGGGCAAGGTCGGTGATGTGCGCACCGATGTCGCCGAGCGCGCCGGAGCCAGCAAGCTCCTTCTTCAGGCGCCAGGAGAGCGGGGCCGTCGGGTCGAGCAGCCAGTCCTGCAGGTAGACGGCGCGGATGTGCCTCAGCGTGCCGAGCCGGCCATCGTCGATGATCCGCTTCGCGAGCTGGACGGCCGGGACGCGTCGATAGTTGAAGTTGATCATCGAGATGGTGCCGGCCTTACGCCAGGCACGCAGCATCTCGGTCGCCTCTTCAAGCGTGTTGGCGAGCGGCTTCTCACAGTAGACGTGCTTTCCAGCCTCCAGCGCAGCGATCACGACATCGTGATGAAGGTAGCCGGGCGTGCTGACGTCGACGAGGTCGATATCCTCCCGGCTGACAAGCTTTCGATAGTCGGTCTCGTACTCACGCCAGCCAAGCTGTGCAGCGGCTTCGCGAACCGCTTCCTCATTGCGGCCTGAGATAGCGATCATCTTGGGCGTGGGGACCTCGGGGAAGAAGGCGTGGACTTGCCGGTAGGCGTTCGAGTGGGCGCGGCCCATAAATTTGTAGCCGACCAGTCCAACGCCGATAGATTGTTTCTGCATGCGCGTTTCCCTTCGCACGGGCGATCTCCATGATCGTCCAACACCGTCCCAGGGGCGATCATGGAGATCGCCCGTACGGTGCGGAGCTGCTCTACACCCACCACGCCTCGCCCGGGGATTCCGTAAGGACCACGTCCTTCAGGAAATCGACCGCGCGGGTGAAGCCCTCGTTGATGCTCAGGAGCGAATCTTCGTGCTCGATTGAGAGCGCCCCATCGTACCCTGCAAGGCGCAGCTCCGACACCATATGGCGCCAGTACTCCTGTCCGTGCCCGTAGCCGACCGTGCGGAAGATCCAGGAGCGGTGCTTTTCGTCCGTGTATGGCTTCGTGTCGAGGACGCCGTTGCGGGCGATGTTCGGCTTGTCGAGCCAGGTGTCCTTCATATGGACGTGGAAGATGGTGTCGCCGAGCTCGCGGATGCAGAC
>CAVUJR010000038.1:0-47673 GCA_963741805.1 uncultured Chloroflexia bacterium | reverse complement strand
TAGTCCGCGGGCTGACATCCCGCGCTCATGAAGAGGAGCAGCTGGACCTCCCCATCCGGCGTCGACCCGATGAGGGCGATGGACTCGCTGGCGAGGGCGGGGTTGTTGCCCTGTGCCGGCTCTGGTAAGAGTTCCGGGAACTCGTCCTCGATCATCTGGCCGATGCGGTCGGAGAGCTGCACGCCCTGGCCGATCTCCGGCGCGCCAGACGAGATGAGGACGAAGCCGATCCGGCACGATTCGGCCTGGACATAGGGTGCCAACACGTCGTCCAACCTCTGGCGCGCGTCGTCGAGCGCTCCCTGGTCTCCGCGCAGGACGCCGTTGAGGTCGACCTGGATCGTCTCGGTGATGGCGTTCGGGTTCAGCGTGTTGAGCTGCACCTGCTCCTGCGCCTGGAGGAGCTCGTTCTTGGCGGCGTCGCTCGTCGCCTGGGCGTTCGGCGTTCCCTGGCCTGTTGAGCCTGTGCCTCGGAAGTCGCGAGCACCGCCTTGTTCGTAGCGATCTGGTTTTGCAGCGCGACGGTCGTGCCCTGCGCGTTCACACCGGTCCGGGCGTTCTCCGTCGCCTGCGCCTGGAGCTGGGCCTGCTCAGTGCCCTGCGCCTCGACCTGCCGGGCGACCTCGTCGCGCGCGAGACGAGGTCGCGCTCCGCATTCAGCTCGTCCTGGCCCTGTTGGTTTTCCGCTTGCTGCGTCGAAAGCGCGTCGATCGTCGCGCGGGCGACGACGGCCTGCTCGGTCGCTTGTGCATGAGCAGTCGCGCGCTGACTCGCGCTCATGGCGTCGCGCGTGGCCTGCGCGTCCTCGGTTGCCTGGGCGGCCTGCTCGGCGGCGTCGAGGTCTGCCTGGATCGCGGCGACGGTCCGTTGCGCCTCCGTGTCGGCCTGGGCGACCTGCGCGTCGGCGGTCGCTTCGTAGTTCGGGAGGGGCGTCGGCGTCAGCTCAGGTGGTGGCGCGCCGACCGTGTTGGCGACGAGGAAGAGCATGGACAGACCCAGCAGGAGATCGGCGAAGAGCCAACCTCCGAGGGTGATCATGTCCCTGCGGTTCCGTCGTCGGCGCTTGTAGGGCTGCATGCGGTTCTCCGGGTCCGTCGGTCAGGATGCGTGTGGGGTTGGTGGCGGTCAGGAGCGCGAACGGGCCCAGCGTCCCGGCGAGCGGCTCGGGTCGTCGGGATCGGTATCACGTGCCAGCTCGGCGCGAAGCGCGTTGGCGAACGCGGTCTGGAGGTTCTCGGTGTTCGGCGTCTGCTGGACGAGCCGGTTCATCGTGTTCGCGAGGCTGTCCAGGCGCTGGACGAGGTGCTGGAGGTCCTGATTGGACTCGCGCTGGCGCTGGGCCGAGGCGAGGTTCATATTGCCGAGATCCTTTGCCACCTGCCCAATCTCACGCGCGGTCTCGGCCTGCTCCGTGAGCAGGGTGTTCAGCGCGGTGATCTGCTGCGACTGCGTCGAGCCGATCGTATTGAAGTGCTCCTGAAGCCGCGCGAGGCCGGTTCCGATCCCGGCGAGCTGCTGGGCGGTGTTCTCCGCGCCGGTCGTGCCGGAGCGCAGGGCCTCGGCGAGCGCGCTGTTCGCCTCCTGCTGTGCGGTAAGAGCGCGGTCGACGCGGGCCTGACTGGCGGAGATGTCTTGCGCGATGGCGCTGATGCCGCGCACGGCGTCGAGCGCGACGCGGCCGGCCTGGGCGGCGTTCTCGGCGCCGCTGATCGCGGTGTCGGCGGTTTCGGCGAGGCGGGCGGCGGCCTGGGCGATCTGGCGGTTGACCGCCTGGTCGTTCTGGATCGCCGATGAGGTCATCTTTTCGAGATTAGACACCGCGCCAAGCAGCGTCCGCTGCTGGTCGCCGGTGCGGCTGACGTCGCTGGCGAGATCCTCCAGGGCGCGTTCAAGGCCGGAAGACACCTGGCGTAGGTCGACGAGCAGGCGGTGCATCTCCTCGGCACCGGCGCGCATGCCGGAGGCGAAGACCCCGAAGTCGGCGAATTCCTTCTCGCGGCGGCTGGCGATGAGGTCCAGCCGGTCCTGCTCGACCTGGAGCTGGTTCAGCAGGCTTTGGCTGCTCGTCTCGAAAGTGTCGACGAGGCGCTCGACGCTGTCGGCGAGCTGGACCGGACGCGACGAGCGATCGGTGGCGAGCAGGACGCCGGCTTCGGCCAGGGCGTTGTCGAAGTCGGCCTGGAAACCGGAGGCGGAGTCGGCGATGAGGTCTTCCTGCCGCTCACGACGTCCGTGGGCGTAGAAGGTGAGGATGATGATCAGCGCGATGATGATGGCGTCCAGGAGCGCCACCGACGAGAACGTCGGCGAGAACCAGCTGCCCTCGTTGCCGAACCCTCGCTGCCAGAGCACGAGGAACGGGATGCCGGTATCGTCCGGATTGAGCTCGAGGTACCGGTTGTAGGAGTTCGCCGCCTCGCCCAGCGCGGCCCAGGTCAGGAAGATCGGGACGAGCACGAGGACGTTGCGGATCTTGTCCGCGATCTCGATCAATTGCGGAGCGTATCCGCCCTCATGGTGAACAGCCCAGGCGTGCGAAAGGCGGTCGGTATTGAACGCGCGGCGAAGGTCGACGTCTGACCAGCGGAAACGGCCGCTTTCGGTCGTCAGCGCGGAGGAGAGCTCATGGAGCCGACGCGACGATCGAGGATCGACCTCCCTGAGGAGGGTCGCGATGTCGTCAAGCTGGCCGGCGACCTCGGGGGCCGGAGCGGACAATCGCTGGGTCGCATGATGCGGGGGAGGGTTCGATTCGCCGAAGGAGCGGGCACGGGTGCCGCCTCCGGTGGGTCGGTTGGTCGCATCGTCAAGGAACAACCCTTTCGAGCAGGGACGGATCGCTGGCAAGCGGTCACACAACATCGGGCGACCTGCCCTGTACATACACTTTAGCACCCGGGCCACAACCGGTTTCGGAAGACACGCCTGGCCTGCTGATGCCTGTAGCCTGAAACGACGGGAGGGTGCCATGCGTTTCGCGGATAAGGGGTCGGTGTCCGTACGGGCTCGTATACTGGTCAGACGGGGACCGGGCCAGCATGCCATGCTGACAGGATCGACGGCTGCGCCCGGGACGAGAACCTGTGGAAAGGATGGATGTGGATAGCCAGATTCGCCTGACAAATGCCCTTATCGGTGGACGCGTGCTGGAGCTTTCGCGGCGGCGCCTTCGCTTCGCACCGGCGGCCGGTGACGGCGCGCCGGTAACCGCCGGCGACACCGCGTACGTGACCCGGATGCACCATCAGGATGGCTCGTATTTCGCCCTGCGTGTCGCGCAGGACCGCTCGGTGGGCGGCGAATGGGAGCGGCACTATGCTGCCCTCGCGCGTGATGTGCCGGAAAGCATCCGGCCATACGTGCCGCGCTGGGTCGCGCCGATCGAAGGCGGGATCACGATCGCCGGGACGAAGCTGCCGACGGTCGTCATGGAGTGGATCGACGGGTTTACGGTGTTCGACGCCGCCGACCATGCCGCGTCCGAGGGTAACCGGCGTGTGCTGCTCGCGCTCGCCGAGTCGCTGCTGGAGCTGTACGCCGCGCTACGCGACGCCCGCGTAACGCACGGCGATCTTGCGCCGGACAACCTGATGATGCGGTCGACCGGCGAGATCGTCTGTGTGGATCTCGATACGGTGCAATGGCCAGGGATGCGCGTGCGCTCGCTGCAGGCCGGTTCGCCGGCCTACCGGCATCCGCGCCGAGGAGCGATCCCCCGGCATCAGGACGCGTTCGCGGTGCTGGTCCTGTTGACCTCGCTGCATGTGCTCGCCGACGCGCCGGGGATCCGGCAGGAGATTGGTCAGGATGCCGGTGTCGCCGGCGCCGGACTCGTCTTTACCTCATGGGATCTCGCCGATCCGTCGTCATCCCGTGCCTTCAACACCGCTCGTTCGCGTGTTGGCCATCGAACGCGGCAGTTGTTGGACCTGCTGGAGCGTTCGGTGACCAGCGAGCCGTACCTGACGCCGGAGATTCTGGCCGAGGCGATGGCGTTACCGGCGGAAGCGGGGCCAGCGAAGGGTGCCGCTGCTCCGGCTAGCACCGGCGAATGGGACCTATCCGGTGTGATCGAGCGGCTCCGCACAGAGCTCGACGACCAGGGAAAACGGCAAGGTGAGGGGCGCTTCGCGACGACATGGCCACGCGCGACGGAGATCGAGCAGGTCGAGATCGAGTCGGTTGCGCCCGAACCTGCTGCGGAAGAGTCGGAAGGGCAGGAGCTCGAACATGCCGTGTCGGCGCTGGAGAAGGAGGAGGCGCAGGCGGAACGGTTCCGGCAGCGCATCGCCGAGGCCGCGCGACAGCATGACGACGAGGCCATCGTGCGGGCGGCCCGGACGGCAGAAGACGGTCATCTCCCGCTCGGCTCCGAGACGCGGCGTGTCGTGCGGCTGGCTCGGGAACGAATGGAGATTCGTACCCGGCTTGATCGTGCCCTTGTAGACGACAACCGTCCCGAGTTGGCCGAGCTGGCGCGTACCGGCGAGCTGGTGGTGCTCGGCGATACGGACCGCGCGTCACTTGCCCGCGTCCTTCGCGCGCTGGAGTGGCCGGGACTCATCCGGGCGCTGGAGAGCGACGACGACACGCTGATCCTGACCTGGTACGACGATGAGCTGTTCGGCGAGGACGCTGCCTTGCCGGATGACCTGCGCGCCCGCGTCGAGCTGGCCCGGACGCGGTCGCGCTGGGTTGATGAGGTGCGCGGCGTGCTTAAGCGGCGGGATGCCCGTGCACTGGAATCACTGCTGGCCGGGGAGCCGAAGGACGGGCTGGCACACCTGAGCCGAGGCGAACGGGCGCGCGTATTGCGCCTGATCGAGCGACAGGCGGCGCTGGACGATCTGCACGAGGCCCTTCGCCAGGGGTCCAGCGAGCGCATCCTTAAGGCGCTGAACACGATCGACCAAAGTGGCGCCCGGATCGAGAATCCATCGATGTGGGCTGCCGTGCAATCGGTGCTGGAACGCGCGACGGTGATCGAGCAGATCGTGGCGGCGGCGAGCGCTGACCCGCCGGATGACCGCGAGCTGGCTCACCTGCTGCCGCTGGCGAAGCGACTTGGCTTGCAACGTGATCCGGCATTGACCCGTCGCTACGCGTTCAACGATCTGGAGACGATGGTCCTGCGAGGAGCGGCCGCGCGGCGTATTCGCCGGGCGATTCGGGACGATGACGATGCGGCGATCCGCCAGGCGGCGTACCCGGACGTAACCGGGGCGCTGTCCCTGCTCACGGATGAGGAGCGCGAGCGCGTGGACACCGCCCGGTCGCGCCGGATCGCGGCAAGGGCCGGCGCGGAATCTCGCTAAACGAAGGTGGGACGACCAGCTGGCCGTCCCGTCCTTGCGTTCATGGTGGTGATGACCTACGATTAATCTAGTCCGGCAGCGGGACCGGCGTCTCCCATGTCCGGGACGCGGCGCTGCGCTCCACCGCATCGAGCACGGCCTGGCACTTGAAGCCGTCCTCGAACGATGGGGCGGGCTGTGTGCCGGTCGCGATCCCTTCCAGCAGGTCGCGCACCTGGTGCACATGCGAATGTTCCCAGCCGATGATATGTCCGCCCGGCCACCAGTGATTCACGTAGGGATGGACGGGCTCGGTGACGTTCACCGTGCGGAAACCCTGGACGTCCGGATCGTCGTTCACAAAGTAGACCTCGAGCTCGTTCAGGCGTTCGAGGTTGAACACGATCGAGCCGAGCTCGCCGTTGATCTCGAACGAGTTGAAGTTGCGTCGGCCGGGCGCGAGGCGCGTGGCTTCGAAGACGCCGGTCGAGCCGTTGTCGAAGCGGGCGAGGAAGCTGGTCGCGTCGTCGACCGTGACGTCGCCCATCTCTGTGCCGGCCTGCATCGAGAGGCCGGAGCCGCCGGTGCCCTCGACTTCGACTGGACGTTCCTTGATCCATGTGCCGAGCGTGCCCGTGACCTCGGTGATGTCGCCGACGAGGAAGCGGGCAAGGTCGGTGATGTGCGCACCGATGTCGCCGAGCGCGCCGGAGCCTGCGAGCTCCTTCTTCAGGCGCCAGGAGAGCGGGGCCATCGGGTCGAGCAGCCAGTCCTGCAGGTAGACGGCGCGGATGTGCCTCAGCGTGCCGAGCCGGCCATCGTCGATGATCCGCTTCGCGAGCTGGACGGCCGGGACGCGTCGATAGTTGAAGTTGATCATCGAGATGGTGCCGGCCTTACGCCAGGCACGCAGCATCTCGGTCGCCTCTTCAAGCGTGTTGGCGAGCGGCTTCTCGCAGTAGACGTGCTTTCCAGCCTCCAGCGCAGCGATCACGACATCGTGATGAAGGTAGCCGGGCGTGCTGACGTCGACGAGGTCGATGTCGTCCCGGCTGACAAGCTTTCGGTAGTCGGTCTCGTACTCACGCCAGCCAAGCTGTGCAGCGGCTTCGCGGACCGCTTCCTCATTGCGGCCGGAGATAGCGATCATCTCGGGCGTGGGGACCTCGGGGAAGAAGGCGTGGACTTGCCGGTAGGCGTTCGAGTGGGCGCGGCCCATAAATTTGTAGCCGACCAGTCCAACGCCGATAGATTGTTTCTGCATGCGCGTTTCCCTTCGCCCGTCACGGTGCGGAGCTGCTCTACACCCACCACGCCTCGCCCGGGGATTCCGTGAGGACCACGTCCTTCAGGAAATCGACCGCGCGGGTGAAGCCCTCGTTGATGCTCAGGAGCGAATCTTCGTGCTCGATTGAGAGCGCCCCATCGTACCCTGCAAGGCGCAGCTCCGACACCATATGGCGCCAGTACTCCTGTCCGTGCCCGTAGCCGACGGTGCGGAAGATCCAGGAGCGGTGCTTTTCGTCCGTGTATGGCTTCGTGTCGAGCACGCCGTTGCGGGCGATGTTCGGCTTGTCGAGCCAGGTGTCCTTCATATGGACGTGGAAGATGGTGTCGCCGAGCTCGCGGATGCAGACGAGCGGATCCATGCCCTGCCAGAAGAGGTGCGAGGGGTCAAAGTTGACGCCGATCGCTTCGCCGCCGGCCTCTCGCAGCCGCCAGAACGACTCTGTGTGATAGCCGAGGAAACCGGGGTGCAGCTCGATCGCGACGCGCACGTTGTTGTCCGCCGCGTACTTCCCGGCTTCGCGCCAGTAGGGGGTAGCGACCTCGTTCCATTGCCATTCGAGCAGCTCGGCGTACTCCGGTGGCCACGGGCAGGTCACCCAGTTCGGTTTCGTGGCGTTCGGCCCGTCGCCGGGACAGCCGCTGAAGGTGATGACGTTTTGCACGCCGAGCTGGTTGGCGAGGCGGACCGTCTTGCGGAAGGTCTCATCGTCCCGTTGTGCGATCGTCTTGTCGGGGTGCAGGGCATTGCCGTGGCAGGAGAGGGCGCTTACCTCGAGCCCCCGGCTGGTGATCGTGTCCATCCACACCTGCTGGGCATTGTCGTTGTCGACGAGGGCGTCGAGGTCGCAATGGGCGTTGCCGGGGTGGCCGCCCGTGCCGATCTCGACCGCCTGGCAGCCGGTGTCGCGGATGAAGTCGAGCGCCTGCTCGAAAGGACGCTCGGCGAACAGGACCGTAAAGACGCCGATCTTCATGGAGAAACCTCCTCTGGATACGGACGATGTGCTTGCCATTGCTGGTAGCATCATACCCTTGCTCACAGGGAGCGTGGATCTTTCCGCAGGGATGGTACCGGCCGGGTGTCTGGTACATTTGGGCGGAGTGATGTGCCGACCGTCCGGACACCTGCCCGGTCGCGCCCCCGAGGGCCCCCATGAGCGCCGCCAACCGTGATCCCGGGCCTGGATCTCGCCTGACGATCGCCAACCGCTACGAGATCGACGTTGACCATCCTGTCGGGACCGGCGGGATGGCGATTGTCTATAAAGGGCACGATCTCAAGACGCGGCGACGGGTGGCCGTGAAGACGCTGCGACCGGAGTACCAGCGCGACCCGGAGTCCCGCAAGCGGTTCCGGCGCGAGGCGCGGATGATGGCGTTCGTGTCGCATCCGAACCTCGTCACGATCTACGACCTGATCGACGCCTCGAACGGCTCGTGGATGGTGATGGAGTACGTCGACGGGCAGGATCTCCGCTCGCTCCTTGACGGGGAGGGGCCGCTCGACCCGGAGACGGTGATGGAGGTGCTCGACGCGGTCGGCAAGGGCCTCGCCCACATGCACGAGAATGGACTTGTCCACCTCGACGTCAAGCCCCAGAACATCATTCGTCAGCCGGATGGCTCCCTGAAGCTCATCGACTTCGGCCTTGCCCAGCAGGCCGGTGTCCCGCAAGACATGATCGGCGGCACGGCGTTCGGCACGGTCGCCTACCTGGCGCCGGAGCAGGCGAGCGGGGAGACGGTGACGGCCGCGACCGACGTCTACGCGCTCGGGTGTGTCGCGTACGAGCTGCTCACTGGACGAACGCCATATGTAGCCGAGGGGCCCGACCAGAAACGCTTGCTGATCGAGGCGCATCTTCATGGCACTCCTGAACCGCCCTCGACGGTGAACACGGATCTCGACCTGCCCTCGTGGATCGACGATGTCCTGTCGCTCGCCCTTGCGCGGGATCGACGCGACAGATTCCAGGACGTCGACACCTTCGTGCATATGTTCGAGCTGGGGCTCGAGAACGACCATGTGCCTGTTCCGCCTCGTCGCACGGAGGCGTTCGCGCCAGCGGAGTCACCGGCCCAGCGCACCGGCGTGCTGCGGCGAAGGGCGCGGCCGGCCGCGCGGGTGGTGCCGAAGCAGGACCCATGGGAGCGGTACGACGCGATCCCGGACGCGCGAGAAGTGCGCCCGTCCGCCGCGCGGCGTCTTTATCGTCAGGGTGGAAAGCTGGTCCGCCGCTCTGGCGGTGTCCGGCGCAGCTTGTGGCGCATGACGCTGCTCCTGTTGATCACGAACCTGATGCTGGGTGGTGTGCTGCTCGTGAAGGATGGTCCAGAGGCGCTCGTCGAGCGGTTCCTTTCCATCGCGCCCGGGACAACGACGGAAGTCGCGGCCGAGTTCCTGAATCTTCGTTCGGCGCCAGGGGTTTCGTCACCGCTGATCGCCGTGCTCGGAACCGGGCAGGAGGTGCGCGTCACCGGGCTCTCGGAGTCGGACGAGCAGGGGCGGTGGTGGCCCGTCGAGGCAGACGTGGAGGGCAGGACAATCGAGGGATGGGTCTGGGAGGGCGGTTTGCAGCCCAACACCTGGACCGGTCAGCTCTCGTGGATGCAGGACGTGGTTGAAGGCGCCAATAACGCGTGGGATTCGGTCACATCCGGAGTCCGGCGCGTGATCGAGTTCCTGCCGGGACTAATGATTCCGGCACCCTTCCGCACCGCCCATGCTCACCGAGGCAATGTCCTAAAGAACCACCTTCGTGGGTGGGTGCGGTATCCGATAGCTGCAGTACGATAGGACGCGTGGTGACGAAGATGTCACCACCCAATGCAGAACACAGACGTTCGGCGTTCGGGGGGAAGAGGGATGAGGCAATGCCCCGGTGGCTATCCGGGGCATTGCTGTGTTCGCGGAACAATATATGTCCAGAGCGGCAAACTACCCCGTCGGGTATGCCCCCGGAGGGTATCGCTTCGCTACTGTACGGGCATGACGGCGGGTTGCCGTCCCTGATCGACATATCGACCTCTCGGAGCCCGACATGAAACGTTTGACGATCCCCCTTCTCGGCATCCTCGCTATCGCCGCGCTGACGCTCGCTGTGGTCTTTGGCATGACCACCGACGAACCGGCCGTCGACGATGCGGCGGTGACCACCGCCGTATCGCACTACCGCACAGCCGACGTTCGCATTGCGATCACGGATGGGCCGGTGGTATCCCGCAACCAGGATCCCGTTTACGTTGAGCTGGACAGCGGTGTGATCCCGGAAGATGTCTCGATGCTGACCGTGTTGACCGATGAGAACTGCACGCCGGACGAACAGGGCGTGTCGCACTGCCTGAACCGCGTGGAATACGCGACGGCGTCCGGTGTCCAGAATGCCGTGCTGCGTCATCATCACAACATGGCCGAGGAGCCATGCCTGACGCCGGGCCAAACGCTCGAGATCGTCCGATAGCGCCAATCGCGTTCACCAAAGCCCCGGGCAACGTGCCCGGGCTTCTTCTTACCTCGTGGTGTGCGTGAAAAGGGTGGTGAGGTCAGCGAATCGCTCGAGCTCAGCGTACCGCCCGCGCCAGTTCGGGTTGTGCTCGATGTCGACGTGCTCCAGGTGCCAGGTCATCGGGTGGGGGACGAACACCGCATGAATCCCGGCCTCCAACGCTGGCTGGATGTCCGATTTCGGGGAGTTGCCGATCATCCACGTTGACTCCGGATCGAGCGCGAGGCTCTCGACCAGATCCTGATAGGTATGGATATTCTTCTCCGCCGCGACGATATGTGCGTCGAACACATCGCCGATGCCGGATCGCGCGATCTTCACCCGCTGCTCCTCGAGATCGCCCTTGGTGAACAGGTAGAGCTCGTGGTGAGGGCGCAGCGCGCGTAGCGTGTCCTCCACGCCCGGCAGGATCTCGATCTGGATATCGAGGATGCGCAAGCCAAAACGCTCGACCGCCGCCATCGTCGCCTCGTCATGCTCCCCTCTGATCTCGGCGAACGTCTGCACGAGGCTGCGAGCGAAGGCGCGGGCGCCGAAGCCGTTTGTCACCTCGAAACGATCGAGAATCTGTCGAATCTCGGTGGCGGTCAGGTGCTCATGGTCCAGGAAGTCGACGAATTCCTCGAAGGATCGCTCGTAGAAGACGTTGTTCTCCCACAGCGTATCGTCTGCGTCGAGCAGCAGCGTTTGTGCGTCAAGCAGGTGAGTCATCGGTCCTCCGGGACTGGTATGCGCGAGCACGATTTGGCTCACGATGATGCCGCGTCCGGGCGAGGAACGCCAGCGCAAGGGTAACCGCGCTTAACATTTCGTAGTTAGTGTCATATTGACATTAAGTCCGGGACTCTCTACTATTCCGTTGGTTGATACATGCGGATGACCCCGTCATCCATCTGGTCACTCCCTTCTGGCGCGACAACGGCGCTCGCCGGGGAGCGGCTGCGGAGGCACCACACATGGTGCAGAAAACGCGAACTGTCGAAACTCTCTGGCCCGCTACCGACGCTCCGACCGATATCGAGACACCGGTGAGCGAGCCATCCACCGCGACCATGTGGTTCCATAACCCGCAGATGGAGGTCGCCTCCTGCACGCCGGAAGAGGGCACCGGCGCCTACGATCGTCTCTTCGCTTACGGCGTTGATTCACCCCGGCAGGAGCGTATACCGCGCGAGTACTTCAAGATGCCCGCCGATGAGCGCGATGGCCGGATCCGGGAACTGCGCAACCAGCTTGGTGATCGCCTGACCATCCTGGGTCATCACTACCAGCGCGACGAGGTCATCCAGTTCGCCGACTTCCAGGGCGATTCGTACAAGCTCTCGCAGCAGGCCGCGACGCTCACAGAGGCAGAATTCACGCTGTTCTGCGGCGTTCATTTCATGGCGGAGAGCGCGGACATCCTGGGTACGCCGGAGCAGAAGGTCATCCTCCCGAACATGGAGGCTGGCTGCTCGATGGCGGACATGGCAAAGCCCGAGGACGTTGAGGCGGCCTGGGCCACACTTGCGTCGCTCGGCGTCGATGGCATTGTCCCGATCACCTACATGAACTCGAAGGCGTCGATCAAGGCGTTCTGCGGGCGCAACGGCGGCATCGTCTGCACATCGTCGAACGCGACGCGCGTCTACGACTGGGCATTCGAGCGCGGTGAGCGGGTGATGTTCTTCCCGGACGAGCATCTCGGCCGCAACACGGCGATCAAGAAGGGGATTCCGGAAGACCAGATGGTCGTCTGGGATCCGTTCCAGCCGCTCGGTGGCAACACCGAGGCGCGGTTGCGCAACGCGAAGGTCATCCTCTGGAAGGGCTACTGCTCGGTCCACGCGCGTTTCAGCGTTGACCAGATCCAGCAGGCCCGCGTCGAGCATCCGGGTGTGAACGTGATCGTCCACCCCGAGTGCCGCGCCGAGGTCGTCCAGGCGGCGGACATGGATGGCTCGACGGAATTCATTATCGACACGATCCGCAGCGCGCCCTCCGGGACGACGTGGGCGGTTGGTACCGAGATCAACCTCGTGCGGCGGCTCCAGAGCCAGATGCCGGACAAGACGATCTTCTGCCTCGATCCGGTGATCTGCCCATGCTCGACGATGTACCGCGTCCATCCGGCGTATATCCTGTGGACATTGGAGCATTTGGTGAAGGGCGAGGTGGTCAACCAGATCGTTGTCGACCCACATACCCGCGAGGACGCGAAGATCGCGCTTGACCGGATGCTCTCCGTTCCGTAGCGACAGGAAAGGCAAGGCACATGGCGTTGATTCAGGTAGGCACGCAAGCGCCCGATGTCCAGGGCACGACCGGCTCCGGCGAGGCATTCCGGCTCTCCGATGCGCTCGGATCAGGCCGCGTGATGCTGGTCTTCTATCCCAAGGACTTCACCTCCGGCTGCACCACACAGCTGGTCAATGTCCAGCGAAGCCTGGCGGAGATGCGTGCGGCGGGTGTTGAGCCGTATGGCGTGAACCCGGACGACGCGGAGAGCCACGGCAAGTTCTGCGATGCGTACGAGCTCACGTTCGATCTCGTTGTGGATGAGAACAGGGCCGCGGCCGAAGCGTATGGCGCTGTGAAGCCGGAAGGCGGAGTCCTGCGTTCGGTCTTCGTGATCGATACGGACGGGACGGTCCTCTTCGCGCAGGAGGGCGCGCCGTCGTGGGACGAGGTGTCCGCGGCGATTGGTGCTGCTGAGCCCGCGTAGGTTCTTCACAACCACATGGATAGACAGCAATGCCCCGGAACGCAGGCACGCGTTCCGGGGCATTGCCCTTAACTCTCCGGGCTGGTGATCCAGTAGAACGGTTCGTCGAAATGACGGCGGATCGTCGCTTCGTCCTGACGGCTGAGCGTGGTCATCTCGTCGAAGCGCGGTGCGGCGACCATCTCCTCGTGCGTGATGCGTACCACGATGTCGGTGCCCTTGAACGTCACCCGCTCGGCCGGGATCGCCACGCGCTGCCGGCCCAGGCCGAGGCGGCCGCCGAGACGCACGAACAGATATCGCAATAGCAACCGTTCGTCGCTGATGCCGGGCACGCCGAGATCCTCCGGAATGACTTCCGGCTCCGGCTCGAAGAGCGCATCAGTGATTCGGCCCATCACCTCACCATACTGCGAATGCACGATACGGCCGGCGAGGTCACGCGAGGTGCGATCCAGCGACGGCGCGCTGGACAGATGAACGAGCGGGGAGATCGCGTCGGCGATAACGACGCTGCCCGCCGAGCGCGGGCCGGTCGTTACCAGGCGCGACGCACGGGCGGCAAGCGAGATATCCGTGCGCGTCAAGCCGACGTAGACCGGCGTGTTCTGCGAGAGGATGCGGTGGACCTCCCGCAGCGTTTCGATCTTTTCGCAGGTAGCGGCGATCAGTGGGGAGCCGGCGACGACGCGCTGCTCCATATAGGCGGCCTCGTTGCGGTCGAACCCGAACGCCTGCATCGTATGCGTGAGCTGGTGCGCGGGCGAGGACCGCGCGAGGATGCGGCCGTCTTCCTCGTCCTCGATCTGGACGCCTGATTCCCTGATCGTGGAGAGGATCATCCCGATCGGTCCCGCCGCCAGATACGTCGCGCGGTCGGGCAGGACCAGCGAGACGAGCCCCTGCAGCCATTTGCTCGCCGCCTCGATGCTGCTGCGCTCGACGACCTCCGAGAGCACGGCGCGGTATGGCTTTTGGACGTCCGGGACGAGGACCTTCTCGCGCAGGATGACGGAGATCTGGTTCGCGGGCTGGTGACTGCGGCGGAGCTGGATCAGGCTCTGCTCCGCGTCGATGATGTCGTCATAGAGCGCGGTGAGCGTGTAGGCCTGACGTGGCTCATCGCCGGCATGCTCCAGAATGCGGTTCAGCATCAGGGCCGCGCCTTCACGTTATCGGGGGTGGTGGATGCCGATCCACGGAGCGAGAAGAGCGCCTTGCTGGGCGGCGAGAACGGCGAGTCGAAGTGACCCGGGGAAAGTGGCTGGATATCCAGCGTGCGCAACTCGTCGGTGATGGAGTCGTCGCGCGAGCGCAGGAGGCTGCTGACGATCACCTGCGCGGCGGCTCCCAGGGGGATCGCGATGATCGAGCCAACCGGCCCGCCGAGCGCGTTGCCGACCAGGACGGCGAGGATCACGGTGAGGGGCGTTAAACCGACCGAGTTCCGCATGATGCGGGGCACGAGGAACGCGCCTTCCAGCTGCTGCACGGCAAAGGCGAGCACGACGACCATGATCGCCTTCTCCGGCGAATCCGTCAGCGCGACGAGCGCGGCAACGCCGCCGGCGAAGATCGGGCCGATGTAGGGGATCGCTTCCGTCAGCCCGGAGAGGATGGCGAGGGCGAGCCAGAAGCGAAGGTCGATGGCGAAAAAGATCGCCCCGAAGAGCACGCCAATGATCAGCATCAGGAGCAGCTGCCCCCGGGCCCAGCCGCCGATCTTGTACTCGATCTCATCCCAGACCATATGGGCCCGCGCGCGATGCGAGAACGGGAACAGACCGAGTACCCAGCGCTTGATGGAGAGCTTCTCAACCGTCCAGTAGAACGTCACGATGAGCATCGAGATCGCCGTGAGGCCGAAGGCGAAAACGGAGTTCACGATCGAGAAGGCCTGGTTCGGGTCGAAGTTTGGACTGTTGCGGATGTTGTTCCAGGCGTTTTCCATCTGCATCAACGCGCGGAAGCCGCTTTGGCGGATCAGCGCGCTGCCGCTCTGGAGAGCCTGTTGCCGCAAGTTGTCGAAGATCGCGGGAATCGCATCGTCGAACGCGCTGACCTGCTTGGCGAGCAGCGGCAGGATGTAGTAGAGCGCGCCACCGACGATAGCGAAGAAGGCGACGTAGAGGATAAGCAGGGCTTGAGCGCGGCTCAGTCCGATACGGCGGAAGCGGTTAACCAGCGGCTCGATCACGGCCGCGAACAGGATGCCCACAGCGAGCAGGAGCAGGATCGAGCGGATCTGCCAGATGAACCACGCCGAGATGAGGATGCCGATCACCGTGATCGCGGCGAGGACAACGCGGAGAAGGTAAGGCTGCGTCGACACGTGGCTCCTGCCTCATCATGGCGCGGCCCGGCCGGACATGCCGCGTGGCACGCCCGGCCGACATCCGGCGCTTACGGCGTGTTGGTGTACTTGGCGGCGTCCTCGGGCTGGGCGAGCAGCTCCTTGCGCAGGTCCTCATAGCCGGAGCGGCCCATGAGCGCGTACGTGGCGTTCTTGCCGGCCTCGACGCCCGGCTGGCCGAACGGGTTGACATGATACAGCGCGCCGGCCATGACGGTCTGCAGCTGCATCATGTAGAAAAACTCGCCGATGATCCCGGCATCGATGGTCGGGATGGTGATCGTCAGGTTCGGGCGCTGCGCGCGGGTCAGGGCCCAGGCGGTCGCGAGTCGCTCGCGAGAGAGCAGCTGTCCGAGCTCGCCGTCTTTCAGGTAGCCCAGGTCCTCGTGCGGCGGCGCGGGAATCGCGACCTGATCGCGATACGCCTCGACGGCGACGAGCTGGATCAGCTTGTCGTTGGGGCCTTCGGTGTAGAGCTGAACCTGTGAGTGCTGGTCGATCGCGCCGAGCGCCTTGATCGGCGTCTGGCCCGCGTACACCACCTCGTTGTCGGTCGAGAGCTTCTTGCCCAGGCTTTCCGCCCAGAGCTGGCGGAACCAGTCGGAGACGCCGAAGAGCGAGTCGGCGTAGGGCATGGTGACGAGCATCGACTTGCCGTGCTTCGTGTCGGAGAGGACGCTCAGCGCCGCCAGCAGGTAGGCCGGATTCTCTCGGAGATTGCCAGACGACGCCCGCTCGCGCATGGCGGCGGCACCGGCGAGGAGGGCATGAATGTCGACCCCGGCGAGCGCCGCCGGGATGAGGCCGACCGCGCTGAGCACGGTCTGGCGGCCATCGACGCCCGGCGGCACCGGGAAGGTGCGATACCCCTCGGCGTCCGCCATCTGGCGCAGGATGCCTGTTTCCGGATCGGTCGTGGCGATGATCTGCTTCGCCGCCTGCTCCTTGCCGACCGCATTCACCAGCGCGTCGCGCACGACGAGGAAGTTCGCCGCTGTCTCGGCGGTCTGGCCCGACTTCGAGACGACGTTGACGAGGGTCTTGCTGAGGTCGACTGTCTCCAGCGTCGCCTTGATCTTCTCCGGATCCGGGTTGTCGAGCACGAAGAAGCGGGGGCCGCCGCGCTGGTCGTCCGGAAGGAGGTTGCGATACGGGTGGCACAGCGCCTGGATCGTCGCGATGGCGCCGAGGGACGATCCGCCGATACCGATCAGGATGTAGTCGGTGTAGGTCTTCCGCGCCTCGTCGGCGAAGGCCTTGATCTCGTTGGCGAGCGCGGTGTTGTCCGGCAGGTCCTGCCAGCGCTGGACACCCGTGCTGTGCTCCTCGGTGATGCGAGCGTGTTGCTCGCTGACGTATCCCTGCAACTCGTCGAGCTCGGCGTCGGAAATGCCGTGCTCATCGCCGACGGCGGTCGCCATCGCATTTCGGTAATCGATGACCAGTCGGGAGGTCAGGTTCTGACCAGACACATCGTGTCCTTTCGATTTTGCGGGCTGCGGCGCGTGGTGATCCTGCGCCAATCTACGCCCCTGATGGTAGCATCCTCCGCGCCACGACGTGCCTTTTGCCGATCTTCACATCCGTGCCGGAACCGCCCGTGCGGAACGAACGCGCGTGCGGTACGATGCAGGCACATCGGTTGGGAGATTTCCATTAATGGGGTGATGCAGACGCATGCCCCGGTCACGTCACGCATAAGGAGGAGTTCATGGCCCAGGCAGTCGACAAGAGCGTCAAGGACATGGCGAAAGAGCATGTATGGCCGCACCAGATCCCCTGGGTCAATGTCGCCGAGGATGACGGTTTCATCGTCTTCCAGTCGGGCAAGGGCAGCACCATCACCGACATCAACGGCAAGGAGTACCTCGATGGCATCTCCGGCCTCTGGGTGGTGAACGCCGGGCACGGCCGTGCCGAGATCGCCGAGGCGATGGGTGAGCAGGCGAAGAAGCTGGCCTACGTGTCGGCGGTGCAATACACCACCGAGCCGACCGCGCATCTTGGCTACAAGCTGGCCGAGATCACGCCGGGCGACCTCTCGCGCGCCTATTTCTGCTCGGGCGGGTCAGAGGCGGTTGAGACCGCGCTCAAGATCGCCAAGCAGGTCCAGGCGATGCGCGGCTTCCCGAAGCGATACAAGATCATCGCCCGTCGCGGCTCGTACCACGGCATGACGCACGGCGCGATGAGCCTGACGGCCTCCCGCGAGGAGAAGTACTTCGGCCCGTTCATGTATGGCGTGACGCACGTTCCCGCGCCGAATCAGTACCGTAACGACTTCGGTCTCGAAGGCGAGGCCGGCGACATCATGGCCGCCAAGTACGTCGAGCAGGAGATCCTGGCGCAGGGGCCGGAGACGGTTGCCGCGGTGATCGGTGAGCCGATCTCCAGCGCCGCTGGCGTGCATGTGCCCTCGCCGAAGTACTGGCAGATGCTGCGCGAGATCTGCGACCGCCACGGCGTGCTGCTGATCGCGGACGAGGTCATCAACGGCTTCGGCCGCACCGGCACGATGTTCGCCATGGAGCAGATGGGCGCCGTGCCGGACATCATGACGATCGCCAAGGGTCTCACCTCTGGCTACATGCCGATGGGCGCGGCGATCGTCGGCCCGAAGGTGTTCGAGGTCTTTGAGCAGCAGCCGGACGTGGCGATGGGCCACCTCCTGACATTCGGCGGACATCCGGTCGCCGCGGCAGCCGCGCTGAAGAACCTCGAGATCTTCGAGGAGGAGAACCTCGTCGAGCGCGGCGCCGAGATGGGCGAGTACCTCCGCAGCCAGCTCGAGGAGCTGCGCAACCACCCGTCGGTCGGTGACGTGCGCGGTGTTGGTCTCCTGCAGGCGATCGAGGTCGTCAAGGACAAGGAGCAGAAGACGCCGTTCCACAAGAACGACACCTTCTGCAAGGCGCTCGGCCAGAAGATGACCGCGAAGGGCTTGATCACCCGCACCTGGAACATCATCCACTTCGCGCCGCCGCTGGTGGTGACGAAGGACGAGATCGACCGCATGGTCGCGATCGCTGATGAGTCGCTGACCGAGGTCGAGAACGAGTTCGCGCACGAGCTCCACGGCTAGACCCGCCGTCCATCCAGCACACAACGAGGGCCGCACCCGGCAACGGGGCGGCCCTCACTCGTCATACCGGGTTGTAGGGCTAACGACCGCGGCGAGCGTTGTAGCAGGAGCGGCAGTAGACCGGTCGATCCCCACGGGGGACAAACGGGACCTTCGTCTCCGCGCCGCACTGGGCGCAGGTGGCGCTGTGCATCGTGCGTCCCTCACGCGGGCGACCATTGCCGTTGCCGTTCTGCGTTTCCTTCCCGAAGAGGAAGGGCTCGAAGGTCTCGGTGCGGTTGTAGAGGGTAATGAGGTCGTCGTTGCGGCGCGACCGCTCGCGGGCGCGGCATGCCGGGCACGTTGTCGGGCGCTGAAGTCCGCGGGATTCGCGGAAGGCGCGCTCGGCCTCGGTATAGAGGAATGCCTCGTCGCATTCGCTGCAAATGATCTCGACTCTGGATGTCATAACGCTGTCTCGGATGGGTCGGGCCGTCGGTTCACACGCTTACCAGTGTACGCCAGCCGGGGCCCGGCGGCAGGAGATTACGGCCGAGCGACGCCCTCGTAGAGCTCGCGGATGATGTCCTCGATCTGTGGCTCCTCGATCGACATGTCGCGCACGTTCCCGAAGCGGCCGGCCCGCGCGAGTACTTCCGGAGCGGTGATCGCCGCGCGGTCGAAGGCGATGCGCACGCGGGGGCCTTCCTGCCCGACGACGCCGATATCGCCGTTGGCGAGCGATGCAATGGCCGGGTCGGGGTCGTGATCGAAGTCGACGATGATCTGGCGCTTGCCGCCGAAGCGGGCGCGGAGCGCGTCCAGCTCGCCATCGTAGACCACCTGCCCGTGGTCGATCAGGATAATCCGCCGGCAGAGGTGCTCGATATCCGCAAGGTCGTGCGTCGTGAGCAGGACAGTGACCTTCCGCTCCCGGTTCAGCGTCACCAGGAACTCCCTGATACGTGCCTTGGCGACGATGTCGAGCCCGATCGTCGGCTCGTCGAGGTAGAGGATCTCCGGGTCGTGCAGGAGCGCGGCGGCGAGGTCGCCCCGCATGCGTTGGCCGAGCGAAAGCTGGCGAACCGGTGTCTGGAGGAAGGTGTCGAGGTCGAGGAGCTCGCGCGCGGCGTCGAGATTGGCCCGGAAGCGGCTCTCCGGCACGCGGTACATATGCCGCAGGAGTTCAAGCGAGTCGATCAGGGCGAGATCCCACCAGAGCTGGGTGCGCTGGCCGAAGACGACCCCGATGCGCTGGGCGAGAGCCTTGCGGGACTCCCACGGGACAAGCCCGGCGACGGTCGCTATGCCTCCGGAGGGCACGAGGATGCCAGTGAGCATCTTGATCGTGGTTGACTTCCCGGCTCCGTTTGGGCCGATATAGCCGACCATCTCGCCACGCCCGATGGTGAAGGAGATGTCGTCGACGGCGGTGAAGACTTCGCCGCCGTCTTTCTCCAGCAGGCCACGCAGGGCGCCCAGGGCACCGGCGCGATGGCGCCTGACGGTGAACGTCTTGTTGAGCCCGTTGGCGGCGATTATCGGTTCGGGCATGGAGATGCTCCTCTCGTACAGCCGGCTCTTGTGCCCGGCGCGGCTCGGGGGGAGCCGCCCATGAGGGACGGCTGTACGGCATGGTTCAGGACCCGGTGGAGCGGTAGTGGCGAATACCAATGCGCCAACCCCGGACCACAAGCAGGCAAAAGAGGGTGATGATGACCGGGCCGACGAACATGAACCAATCCGGCGCGCCCAGTGGATCCTCCTTTTCCAGGATGAACAGGGACGGGTAGTAGCAAACAAAGCCGACCGGGACGATCCACAGGAAGAGGAAGCGTAATCCCCAGTTGTAGAGGTGCAAGGGATAGCGGGAGAGCGTTGAGCCACCATAGGTGAACGCATTGACTGCCTCGACGCCATTGACCGTCCAGAAGCTGAGGATCGCCTCGACCGTGAACAGGGCTGAGAACAGGGCAACGCCCGGCACGATCATCATGGGCATCATCAGCAGCTTGGGCGCTGACCAGTCGACGGAGAGCCGCGACATCGCGAAGCAGAGAACAAGGACCCCTTGCACAAACTGCCCGACATGGCGCAACGACACTTCGCTGACCGCTGACTGGAGCCATGCCGACATCGGGCGGATCAGGACGCGGTCGAACTCGCCCTCCCGTATCTGCGTCGGGACGGAATTCAACCCGACGACCAGCGTGTCGGCAATGCTGAACGTCACCATGCTCATGCCGTGCAGGAAGGCGACCTCTGCGAGGGTCCAGCCGCCCATATCGTCGAACCGGTAGAACATCGCGAAAACAGCGAGCACCTCGGCGATGTTCACGATGAAGTTGGATGCGATCTGCATCCAGAACGATGTCCGGTACGCCATCTGGCCGCGCCAGCGGATGATCATGATTCGCAACGTGACGACCAGCTCGTCCCTCAACGTCCCCGCGTTATCCACCTTGCACCACCACTTTCCGTTCGGCGACCGACTGCAGCGCCTGTGCGAGCGAGGCCATCACGACGCACCAGAAGATTTGGAGCGCCAGTCCTGCGGCGATGGTCACCTGGCCAAGCCAGATCTCGACGGGCGTCATGACGATCGCGCGGAAGGGAAGGACATTCATGACATCCCGTATGGGGTCGGGGTACCAGGCAATCGGGAGCAAATGGCCTGAGAAGACGCCGACCAGCACCGTGGTGAATCCCGCAATGCCCCGTTGATCGAGAATCCAGAATCCCCAGAGGTTGCTCATGAAGCGGAAGGTGAAGCTCACAATAACGGCGAGTACCACCGAAACCAGGAAGGCGATAAAGCGCCAGGGAGAGTCCGGGTAGATAAGGTCGAACAGGATCGATCCGATAAGCAGCGTCGGGACCAGCCGCAGGATGATGTGCCCCGCTGCGCGGCCGAGGTCGCGGCTGAGCCAATAGGTGAAGTAATCCGTCGGTTTGAGCATATCGGTGACGATTGCGCCGGTGCGGATCGTCTGGATAATCTCCCACCAGCCCCATAGGTACACTGGCATGATCAGCGCCTGGCCTATCCAGACATAGGTCACCGCCTGTGCGGCCGTGAAGCCCTCCACGGGCGTACCGTCCGGCTGCGACGAGAAGAGGCCGAGGTAGATGGACGCGAGCAGCACGCCCCAGACGGAGTTTGTGAAGAGACCAGCCAGTGTCGCCGCCCGGTAGGCGAATTGTTGTTGGAACGCGAGCCGAGCGAGCTCAAAGTAGATCCGCATTGCGCCGTCCCTCCGCGTGCGATCGGGGTCGACCGGTCCGAAACGCGGCGCACGCGACAGCGCTGCATGCGCGTTGGTCCCCGTGGTAGGGTGCACATGCAGAAGCCCCGTGCGATGCGTTTCCCGATCGCGGTCCACGGCACTGGTGGCGCACTGCTCCCGGGCGGTGCGGATTCGGGGAACCGACTATACCGCATGTGTCGCGAGACGTCCATACCCATCCTGAGGAAGGAACAACGGTCGATGATCGAACAGCAGATGAACGATCTCAGGACTCGCGCGGATATCGCGATCGAGGACACCTGGGACCTGACCACCATGTACACCGACGATGCGGCGTGGGAGCAGGCAGCGGCGGATGCGCCGGGAAAGGTCTCCGCGGCGGCGGCGTTCCGGGGCCGGTTCGCGGAAGGCCCGGCGACGATCAAGCAGGCGCTGGATGCGATCTACGCGGCGAACGAGGCGCTCCAGATGCTGGTCGTCTACGCGGCGCTGCGCAAGGACGAGGACCAGACGAATACCGAGGCCCTCGCTCGATACGAGCGGGGCGTACAGGTGTCGATCCGGGCGAGCGAGGAGCTTTCCTTCGTCGAGCCGGAGCTGGTCAGCCTGCCGGACGAGGTGTTCCAGGCAGCGATCGCCAGTGAGGACCTGAAGGATTACCGCTTCCTGCTGGAGAACACCTATCGCCAGCGCGCGCACGTTCTCTCCGAAGAGGTGGAGGTGGTGCTCGCGCAGATGAGCGATGTCGTTCGCGCCCCGAGCGAGGCGATGTCGGCGCTGGACAACGCGGACATCGAGTATGGCATCGTGCGCGATGAGGACGGCAATGAACTGGCGCTGACCAAGGGCCGCTACGCTGTGTTGCAGGAGAGCCGCGACCGCGATGTCCGCGCCGCATCGTCGGACGCCTTCCACGCGCCGTACCTCCAGCACACGTATACGCTGACCAGCCTACACGCGTCGTCGGTGAAGTCCGACGTCGCCCGGGCGCGGATCCGAGGCTACGAGTCGGCGCAGCACCAGGCGTTGTTCGACGACAACATCCCGGTGGCGGTCTATGAGAACCTCATCAACACAGTGCGCGAGAAGGCCACGCCGATTGTCCAGCGATACCTGGATCTTCGCCGACGCGCGTTGAACGTCGACGAACTTCGCTCTTACGACCTGCGCGTCCCGCTCGCGCCGGAGCCGAAGAAGGAATACTCCTACGCCGATGGCAAGGAGATTGTGCTGAACGGTGTCGGCTCGCTCGGCGAGCAATATGTGACTGATTTGCGCGAGGGGTTCGCCTCGCGCTGGGTCGACGTTCACGAGACCAAGGGCAAGCGCTCCGGAGCGTATTCGTGGGGCGCGTATGGCGCGCCACCGGTCATGCTCATGAACTGGAACGGCACCCTGAACGACGTGTTCACGCTGGCCCACGAGGCCGGTCACTCGATGCACTCGTTCTACGCGCAGAACGCGCAGCCAATCCAGTACGCTGGCTACTCGATCTTCCTGGCCGAGATCGCGTCAACGGTCAACGAGGTGCTGCTGTCATGGCACCTGCGCGGACAGGAAGAGGGGCAGGACCCCGTCCAGCGCTTCGGGCTGCTGAACCGCTTTGCCGATACCTACTTCTCGACGGTTGCGCGGCAGACCCTCTTCGCCGAGTTCGAGCAGGAGTCGCACCGGATGGTCGAGTCCGGCGTGGCCCTGACACCGGACGTGCTCAGCGCGTTGTACACGGATCTTTACGCCGCCTATACGCCGGGCGTCGTGATCGACGATGCGATCCGCATCACGTGGGCGCGGGTGCCGCACTTCTATAACGCCTTTTACGTTTTCCAGTACGCGACCGGTATGTCGTCGGCGGTAAACATCGCCACGGCGGTGCGCGATGAGGGAGACCCGGCCCGTGAGCGGTATCTGCAGATGCTGGCGGCGGGCGGCTCCGACTACCCGATGGCCGTGCTGAAGAAGGCCGGGGTGGACCTGGAGACGCCTGCGCCGATTGAGGCAGGTATCGAGGAGTTCGAGCGGGTGGTCGCCGAAATGGAATCGCTCGCCGATCAAGGCGTCCTGAAAGACGCGGCCGCCGCACTGCAGTCGTAGCGTCGACCGATACAAATCAGACCACGCGACAGGAGGGGCGGCCATGCGGTCAGCCCTCCTGTCGCGTTAAAACGTTCGGCATGATCTCAGGTGTCGGATTCTTCAGCGAGTGGCAAGCGGATATAGAACGTCGAGCCCTTTTCCGGGCCGTCGCTCTCTGCCCAGATCTCGCCACGATGGCGCTGGACGATTTGTTTGGTGATGTAGAGGCCGATCCCCAGCCCCTGCTCTTCGGATCCATACCATGTGTTGGCATGGGTGAACGGGTCGAAGATGCTCATTTCTTCGCCGGCGGACAACCCCTTGCCTTCGTCATGAACGGAGATCAGCACGGTGTCGTCCTCGCGACGCGAGCAGACGAGGATGTCCGATTCCGCGGGCGAGAAGTGCACCGCGTTGATCGCGACGTTGAAGAGCACCTGCGAGAAGCGGGTCAGGTCGATCCGGGCCGGGAGCGGCTCGTCCGGTGCCTTTACCTGGATTCGGTGCCCGGTCAGGGTCAGTGACGGCGTGGTCGTAAGGAACTCGCGCACATAGGTGCGCATGTCGACCGTGACCAACCGCAATGGCACCGAGTTGATGCCCGGGTTGGAGACGGCGAAGAGGTCTTCCATGAGGTCGGTCAGGCGCGAGGTCGACGTGTCGATCGCGCGGAGGCCGGCTTCCAGTCGCTGCGGCGACACGGCGTCACGGCGGAAGTCGCGCAGCAGGAGCTGGGTATAGCCCTTGATGCTGACCAGCGGCGTCCGCAGCTCGTGGCCGGCGGCCTTCATGAACCCCTCGCGCGCGCGGATCGCGTGGGAGAGCGACTCCCGGATCTCGCGCTCGTGCAGATAGTGCCCGAGCTTGACGCCGACCTCTTCGGCGGCCTGGACATCCTCGTGGTGGTAGTCGCGAGCGTCGTCGGTGATCGCCCAGGTGATGGTTCCAAACGCTTCCAGCGCGTTCGACGCCACCGCGACGGATGCGGCTGCGGACACGGACTGACCGATGATGCCCTCCATTTGACGGGCGAGGGCCGGGTTCTCCGGATGCGACGGCTGGTGGAAGAGGGGGATGCCGCTCGCGAACGTTTTGCCGATGCCGTTCGTGGAGACGTCGGTCTCGCAATCGCCAGTCGGCGCGTGACCGGTGCGGCTCGCCAAGGCGACCAGTTCCAGCGTGTCGTCTGCTGTACGCAAGTGAATGGCGCACCAGTCTGCGAAGTCACGTACCATCGCCTGGGCCAGCTCGCTGGCTTGCTGGTCTGGCCCGACATCGCGCGCGATGATCCGGCTGATGTCGTTGGAAAGACGCTGTACATTGCGGGCGCGGACGAAGTCGGTCGCGTCGGTGATCGTTCCGATCGCGTAGGTACCGTCGGATTCGGGCCAATCCTCCCGAGAGAGGATGACGCTGACCGGCATGGGCGCGTTCGAGGATGTCGTTAAGGTGATGGTGTCACGCCAGGTACGGCCGGAGCGAGCCGCGTTGACGAGAGAGGCGATCTTCCGGCGGTCAGTGCGCGGACCGAACAGCATGTTCACCGGCTTTCCCGCCAGCGCATCAATGTCGTACGCGACGAGGTTCCTGAACGCCTCGTTCGTATCGCGGATGATCAACTCGCTGTCGGTCACCTGAACCAGGACGATGCCGATTCTGGCCTGATCGATCGCGGCGGCGCGGATCGCATCGATATGGTTTGGTGTGAGGTTGGTATGTTGCATGATTTTCCACGTACGACGCGAACACCTGAGTGGCCACCCAGGCGTGTCCGAGTCCAACGCGCAATATGTATGCCGACACCGGGCGTACCGAATGCGTCGAACGGGTACACTTGGAGGGTCGCCGCGGAAGCGGCACGGAGGCGGGTTGACGTTGGAAGAGGACGGCCACGATGGGGCAGGATGACATCCGGATGTCGGTGCTGAAGCGGCTCGCCGAGCAGGCGATGAGTGATCCCGCGTTCCGGTCCGTGGCCGGAGAGGACCTTGATGAAGCGCTGCGCCAACATGGATATGACCTGACTTCCAGGGAGCGCGATCTCGTGGGCCGATTCCGCGCCGCGCTGGAGGAGGCGGGCGTCGATCTCTTCCTGAAGGATGAGATCAGCCTCGACGGCCTCTTCGACGATGCGTCACCGGAGGACCTGGAGGGGTTGCTCCCGCCGGAACGCCCGGGGCAAGGGGCCTGACGCCCCACTGACTCGTGACACATGGAAGGGGCTCGCCGCCAAGCGAGCCCCTTCGTCGTGTACGCGCGGTGTCGCCAGCGTTCGTGGGTCTAGAGTGTGCCGAAGAGGCGATCGCCGGCGTCGCCAAGACCAGGGCGGATGAAGCGGTTCTCGTCCAGCTCGCGGTCGAGCGTGGCGACGTAGATGTCGACGTCCGGATGCGCTTCCTGCATCACGGTGACACCTTCCGGGGCGGCGATGATGCCGACGAACTTTACCCACTTTGCGCCCCAGTCCTTGAGGACGGTGATGGCGTCACGCGCGGAGCCACCGGTGGCAAGCATCGGGTCGAGCACGATCACAAGATCGTCCGGGCAATCCGCCGGCAGGCGATTGTAGTAGCTGACCGGGCTGTGCGTCTGTTCGTCGCGATACATGCCGAGGTGCCAGACCTCGGAGTGCGGGATGATGTCCGCCGCGGCGTCGACCATGCCGAGCCCGGCGCGGATGATCGGCACCAGGCCGATGCGCGGCTCGAGCGCATAACCGGTGGACTCCTCCAGTGGCGTGCGATAGCTGAAGGACCGCAGCGGCACGTCCGCCATCGCCTCGTAGACCAGCAGGCTGGTCAGCTCGCGCACAAGCTCGCGGAACATGCGCGTGTCAGTGCGCTCGTCCGCGAGCAATGTGAGCTTGTGCCGGACTAGCGGGTGGCTGGAGACGTTCAGCGTCGGGTGCGATGCGAGGCGCGAATCACCGGTCATGCGAGGATCAGTCCTTTCGTCTGGGAGTGGGCCCGGTCCCGTCAGGGGAGTAGTCCCATCTCGCGAAGCAACCCGAAGCCGTCCCGGGTGGGACCTTCGGGGATGTACTCAAGCGCCACCCAGCCCTTGTAGCCGGAGGCATCGATCTCATTGAACAGGCGGGCGAAGTCGACTTCGCCGGTGCCTGGTTGATGCCGGCCGGGAACATCGGCGATCTGGATGTGGCCGATGCTGTCCGCATGCTCGCGGACGATCGCGATCGGGTCCTCGCCCATGCGCAGCGCGTGGTAGATGTCGAGCTGCAGGGAGAGATTGGAAAGTCCGAGCTCGTCGATGAGGTCCAGCGCGGCCCGTGAGGTGGGAACGGCGAAATCCGGCACATCGCTGGTGTTGACGGGCTCGATGGTCATGCTGAGGCGATAGTCGGCCAGCTCCTCGGCGGCGTAGCGGATGTTCTGGAGCAGGGCGAGATCGTTCTCGGCGGTGTCCTCAGAGGCGCCAGCGAGAAGGTTGATGTGCTCCGGATGAAGGACGCGCGCATACTCGATAGCGCGAGCGACGCCTTCGCGAAACTCGTCCTGGCGGGCGGCGTTCGCGGCGATGCCACGGTCGCCCGCCGCCCAGTCGCCTGCCGGGAGATTGAAGAGGGCGAGTTGGAGGTTATGCCGGTTCAGCCGCTCGGCGATATTGGCCGGTTCGGCCTCGTAGGGGAACTGCACCTCGACGGCTGTGAAGCCGGATTCCGCGGCGAGGGCGAAGCGGTCGAGCAGAGGCACCTCGGGAAAGAGCATCGTCAGGTTTGCGGCGAGCTTCGGCATACGGCGGATTCCTTCCTCACTGGTCGCGTCAATGGCCTTGTGTCACGGGTATTCTGACAGATATCGCGCCGCCACGGTGGTCACCGGGATGCGGCCAGGTGGGTGATAATCGGCGGGAGGACACATCCCGTTTCGACGAAAGGACAGCACCATGACCTCGTGGCCACGAATGACCCTTGCTTCCGGGCCGGTCGATGTTCCGGTGGAAACGCTGGCGGCGATGCAGCGGCCTGTCGTGTACCACTATGACCCGGTATTCATCGACCTGTTCCAGCGGACGAGCGAGATGATGGGCCAGGTATTCGGGACCAGTAACGACATCGTGCTCCTGCAGGCGGAGGCCGTGGCCGGGATCGAGGCGGCCGCGGCATCGACCATCCAGCCCGGCACGAAGGTGTTGAACCTCGTCTCGGGCGTCTTCGGCAAGTACTTCGAGGACTACATCCGCCGCTATGGTGGCGAGCCGATCGAGCTGGCGGTGCCCTACAACGCGGCGATCGATCCGGACGATGTGCGACGCGTGCTGGAGGTCCAACCGGGTATCGAGGTCGTCTCCGTCGTCCATTCCGAGACGCCGTCGGGGACGATCAACCCCGTTGGTGAGATTTGCCGGATCGCCAGGGAGTATGGCGCGATCACGATCGTTGACACGGTTTCCGGTCTTGGCAGCGAGTCGATCTCGCCGGAGGACGACGGCATCGACATCGCGATCGCCGGGCCGCAGAAATGCCTCGCGGGCGTCCCGGGGCTTTCGCTGATGGCGATCAGCGAGAACGCCTGGGAGCGAATGGAGGCGCTGGAGCATCCCGTGCGTGGGTCGTTCCTCTCGTTGCTGGACTGGAAGACGACGTGGCTGGAGCACCAGCGGTTCCCGTACACGCCGTCCGTTAGCACGATGTACGCGCTTGAAGCGTCGCTTGGGCAGGCGCTGCGGGAGGGCGTCGACCACATGATCGATCGGCACCATCGCAGCGCTGAGGCGACACGCGCGGCGGTAAAGGCGTTGGGGCTGGAGCTGTGGGCGGAGTCAGAGGCGGTTGCCGGGGCAAATTGCACGGCGGTGCGTGTGCCCGAGGGAATCGAGGATGCGACGCTGCGTGAGACGATGCGCCACCGGTACGGGGTCATGATCTCTGGCGGCTACGGTGAACTGGCCGGGAAGCTGTTCCGGCTGGGGCATATGGGCATCACCGCCCACCCGACGTACGTCATCGCCCAAATCGGCATCCTGGAGCGTACGCTCGTCGATCTCGGTCATCCGGTCGAGTTCGGCTCCGGCGTCGGCGCGGCGATCGCGGCGTTCGAAGGCTGGGATGACACCGGCGCCGAGGTGCCGGTGTAGGGGAGGATCGCGTGTCCTCTCGAGGTTCGCTGCCGAGACGCCGGGAGGACACCGGTTTCCTCCCTACATAGCCATCAGCCGTCGATGGCGTCCCAGGCGCGTTTGAACTCGCGGAGGGTGAACTCCCGGCGATCGCGCTGCGGGACCCAGCCGGTGACCATGACCTCGTCGGCGGCGCACTCGTCGGCGAATGCCTTGACCTCGGCGGCGACGCTGTCGGGCGTGCCAACAAAGTGGTTCCCGAGCATGCCGCCGATCTGGATCATCGCCTGCGGCGGGATCTCCGTGGCAAGGGCCTCTTCCAACGAGGGGGCCTTGCCCATCTTCCCGGTCACCATTCGGTAGAGCCCCACCTTGAGCATGGACGCCCACTGCTCGGCGGCGTGCTCGTCCTCGCCGAGGACAACGCTAACGGCCAGGATCGAGTGCGGGGCGTGGCGTCGTTCCGACGGCTGGAAGTTGTCCCGGTAGTAGCGCATCACTTGCGTCGCCATCGGGCGGTTGATGTGCGAGGCGAACGAGAAGCCGAGGCCGAGGTGCGCGGCGAGTTGGCCGCTGAAGGCGCTCGACCCGAGCAGCCACACTGGCGGCAGGGCGACGTCGCCAGGGATCGCGACGATCGTCTCGAAAAGATGTCCTTCCGGGAAGGACCCGTCGTCATAAGCCAGAAGCTCGGCGATGTTCTGCGGGTAGTCGTCGGCCGCGAGCGCATTCGGGTCGCGGCGGAGTGCAAGCGCCGTCTTCTGGTCGGTGCCCGGCGCGCGACCTAGTCCGAGATCGATACGGTCGGGGTGGAGGGCGCTCAGCAGGCGAAAGACCTCGACCACTTTCAGGGGGGCCTGGTTGGGTAGCATGACGCCGCCGGCGCCGAGGCGGATGCGCTCGGTCTGGTTCGCAACGTGGGCGATCATGATCTCCGGCGAGCCGCTGGCAAGCCCGTGCGTGTTGTGGTGCTCGGCATACCAGAGCCGTGCGTATCCGAGGCGTTCAGCGAGCTTCGCCATCTCGACGGATGTGGCTATGGCGTCGGCGGACGACTCGCCCTCGCTGACGCGAAGAAGATCGAGAACGGAGAGGGGGCGGGACATGGATGCTCCTTGGTGGATGCAGAGGGGGACGGTCGGCGACTGTCGTGACCGTGACCGGGACGATGCTACGCCAAAGGTAACAAAAAGTAAGGAGAGGCGTCGCGATGTCACGTTACCCGAGGCATGACGGTCAGGGCGTCCGGGTGACGAGCAGGCGGACAGTACCACGTTTGGCGCCGACCCGAAGCAAACAGAAGAGTCGGCCCCTACACCGGCTGTATGGTGCAGCGGCGACCCGAAACGCCGACTCACTGGATGGGGGACGTTATGGGGCGGTATCGATGGCGGCCTGGATCTGCTTCCTGAGCAGGTCATAGCCGGCGCTGGTCTGCTGGACCACGTTTGGCTGGCCGTTCCCATTGTCGATCACGAAGGTGGGTGTGCCCGTGATACCGAGGTCGCGGCCTCCGTCCAGCGAGAGCTGCAGGGCCGGCAGGTAGCGGTCGCTGGCGAGGCAAGCGTCGAAGGCGTCGGTGTCGAGACCGGCATCGCTCGCGTACCCGGCAAGGCGGTCGTCGGTGAAGGTCGAGCCGTTTGCGCTGAAGTTGGCCCAGAGGCGGGTGTGGTAGTCGATGTAGTCGTCCTGCTCGGCGGCACACATGGCCCCTTCCGCCGCGCGGGCCGATCGGTTGTCGGCCGAGGCGAGGTCGGACCCGCCGAGGATCGGGTAGTCGCGCAGCTCAATCTTCACATCACCGGCGCGAACAAAGTCGTCGATGATCTTCGGATAGGTCTCGGCGTGGAACTGCTGGCAGAAGTGGCAGCGGTAGTCGGAGTAGATGATGAAGGTCACGGGCGCGTCCGGATCGCCGATAATCGTGCCGGTATAGGCGCCGGTCGGGCCCACGACGGGATCTGTCGAGGGCGTGCCGCTGGCCAGCGCGATCGGTGGCTGGGCGATGGCAACGCCGTTGTAGTCCACTTCGGCGCTGGTCTCATCCGGTCGATTGAGGAAGATGAGCATGGTCGCGACGATCACCGCCGCAGCGATTCCTCCGATGATCAGGCGCAGCTGCTTTTTCTGTCGCTCGCGCCGGATGGCCGCCTCGCGCCGGGAATGGCGCCGATCTGCCGAGGTGTGGATTTGGGGATCAGGAGTCGTCGGTTTGGCGGCGCGCTGCGATGACTGGGTGGAGGCGGCTTTGTGGGCCCGGCTCTTCCGGGAGGAATGGTGGCTCATCGGGGGAACTCCACGCGTCAACGCGAGATGATGCCGGGTCAGCGCGGGGCCGTTCACATCATGCATCTCTGGATCGGGACGGGCCCCTCGCGATTCCCTGAATTGTATGGGATTTCACAGACCCCGGACCCGCCCGTATGAGTGGGTTCGTATACAGAAAAGAGGCCCCGCACGCTGCGAGGCCTCTTCTGGCATCCGTCTGGATTCCGGTCGTGATCCTAATATGCTTCCTCAGGCTCGGCATTGTACTCGCGCCACATCCGGGTCGCTTCGATCAGGAACAGCGTCAATGTGACGATCGACGACGCCACACACCATTCGCACCAGGCGTAGATCACGCGCGCCTCAAGGTAGGTGAGGTAGGCGTAATAGATAAGCGCTGCGACGAGGGCGACAATGATGCCCGCGTTGGCGAGGTAGGCATAGTCCACGCTGCGCTCGCGCACGACGATCAGCGCGGCGACCCCGAGAAACATCGCGAGGCCGAAGACTGCGACCGGGATGCCCATGATCTCGGAGTATTTGCTGGTTTGGACGACCTCGCACCCGCCACCGGCGCAGACAAGCGCGTCGATGTTGTAGTGCACGTAGGTCAGGTACGCCGCGATGGCGGCGCCGACGACCGCAAGGAGCAGGGAGACGATGGAGAGCGGCTTCATGGGCGTCGCCTTTCGCGCTGCTACTTGGCCGTCTCGACCGCGACCTCGATCTGCTTCTTGAGCAGGTCGTAGCCGGCGCTGGTTTGCTGGACAACATTCGGCTCACCGGAACCGTTGTCGATGACGAACATCGGTGTCGCCGTGATGCCGAGCGCGCGACCCTCATCCATCGACTGGATCACAGCGGCTTCGTAGCGACCACTGTCCAGGCAGTCGTTGAACGCGCCGGTGTCCAGACCCAGGTCGTCGGCGAACGTCTTGAGGCGGTCATTGTTGAACGCGCCCTGGTTCTCACCGCGATGATTGGCGTAGAGCTTGTCGTGGTACTCGATGTATTTATCCTGCTCGCCGGCGCAGACCGCCGCCTCGGCCGCCTGGACAGACTCGTTGCCGCTGCTGCTCAGGTCGGCGCCGCCGAGGGCCGGGAACTCCCGGAACTCGACCTTGACCTTCCCATCACGCACGAAGTCATCGAGGATCTGTGGGTACACGTCCTGGTGGAACTGGAGGCAGAACGGGCACTGGAAGTCGGCGTAAACAACGAACGTCACCGGCGCGTTCGGATCGCCGACCACGGCCCCGCGGTACGGCGTCGCCGCGCCACCGTCGCCAGCTTGCGGCGTGCCGAGCGTATCGGTGATCGCCGGCTGGGCGATCGCGAGGCCGGAGTAGTCGATGCTCGCGGCGTCGTTCGATGGTCGGTTGAAGAGGATCAGCACCGCAGCGATAACGACCGCCGCGGCGATCCCGCCGATGATCAGGCGGAGCTGCTTCTTCTGTTGCTCTTTCCGGATCGCGGCATCGCGCCGGGCCTGCCGGCGCTCGGATGGCCGCGCAGAGCCTTCATCGGCGGTTGTGCTCGCCTTCGTCGTGCGGACGGATTGCGGCGTCGCCTGGGGGGCGTGTTGCGCCCGCGCCGTGCCCTGCGCTCGGGTCTTGCGGGCTCCGCCCTTGCCAGACCGGTTCTTCTTCGGTGGGCGCTGACTCATCGACAACTCCGGAGTGGATGCAACACGCGAACATTCCAAAACACCCCGGGCGCACGGCGCGTGAGGCGTATCAGCGACGACAGCATTGTGGGCAGTCGGTCACATTGCCTTAGTGTACGGCAGAACCGATCCGCCGGTTTCGCAGCCGACGCTGATTAAGAACGGAACGCCCGACGCGCAAGGCGAGGGGCGTTCCGGTGATTCGCTCTGGTGCGCGGGATGAAGGCTAGAAGTAGCCCTCGTCGCCGAGGAGGACCTTGACGGCCTCCGCGCGCGGACCCTTCGGGCCCTCACCGAGACGGAACTCCACCTCATCACCGACGCGCGGGCGCACGCCGTTGACGGCCGACTGGTGGAAGAAGACGTCGCCGTTATGGCTGCCGCTGGTCGGGCGGATGAAGCCGAAGCCGCGAATCTCGTCGAAGCGGTCAACCGTGCCGGTCATCAGCTGCATGCTGGAGACATCGACGGCCTCACGCGCGGCGCGCTGCGGCGGATTCGGGTTGGACTCGAGAACGGTGACCTGAACGGCGCTCGGGCCCTTCGGGCCCATGCCCTCAACGAAATCGACGCGGTCGCCCTCGCCGAGGGGCTCGAGACCAACGACCGAGCGATGGACGAAGAGATCGTCGCCGCCCTCATCGCGCGCGATGAAGCCGAAGCCCTTCTCAGCGTTGAACCACTTTACTGTACCTGTTGCCATGAAACGATCCTGTGTTCCTGCGACACGCGCGAAAACGTTGCAGCGTGCCAAGACGATTCGGCACACACTGGCGTGCCGATACTGTGAGACAACATATCAAAGAATTGATGAGGTGCCCGTGGACAAGTATACGACATAGCCGCACAAGTGTGCCGCAATGTAGATGTGCCAAGGCGGGGTAATCGTGCCCCTGTTCGCGAGACAACGCGAGGGGGAAACCGCGGTCCACCTCGCGCGCGCAGACCGTGCGTTGGAATGACGGCCCTTAGCCTCGTGCCGATGGGGTTCCGAGCGGCTGCACGGCGCCGGCCGGGTAGACGCCGACGACCACCTCCAGCTCGTGGTTGTCGTCGTTCTCGTCATCATCGTCCGTCTTCGGGCCGAACCAGGCGCGACCTTCGTAGCCGGACCCCTCGTGCTCGGCCAGCTGGATCAGGAGCGTGCCGTCAGGGGTGGCCTCGCCCTCGATGACGCCGACCACGATGATCGGGGAGTCCTGCGAGCCGGTTTCGTGAACGACGACCAAATGTGGCTCGGCGGTGAGCGTGTCCAGATCAATGCTGTCATCCAGGTCCTCGTCGCCGGTGTAGAGCTCGTCTGGCGCGACCTGGCCGTCCCCGAGCAGTTGCCATGACTGGTCCCGTTGGCGGTCGCGATCGCGATTCCCTTCGTGATCGTCGTCATTCTCGCGCTCGTGAGTCTCCAGCTCGAGGTCGTCGATGTCGGTCACGACGGTCGCCTGGTCCAGGGCGCTGAGCGTCCCGGCATAGATGAACGCGGCGAAGTGCGCGGTACTGCTGCTGTCGTCGTGGTCGTCGTTGCTATCGTCGGCGAACGTGGTACGCGTCGCCGCGAGCGAGCCGATGGCAATCGAGCCCGCGGCGAAGGCGCGGATGGCGGAGCGGCGGGACAGGGAATCCATGGCAATGTGGTCCTTTCGCGGCCCGAACGGGGAATGGGCTGAAACGATCCGGAGGAGGCCATCGTGCCGATCGGCATGACGGCCTCCCTTTCAGGATGGCATGGGTCGTTATGGAATGGAACGGGCTCTTGCAGGCGTGCCGCGTTCGCTGGGATCAGGACCCGATAGCGTCGTCCAGCATCTGCTTCAGGCCCTCGTAGCCGCTCTGGGACAAGAAGAACGGCTCGCCACCGTTGATCGAGAAGGACGGCGTTCCCTGCACACCGCGGTCGATGGCCTGGTAGATGTAGGCGATCACGGCGTCTTCATACGTGCCGGTCTCGAGGCAATCGGTGAAGCGATCCGGGTCAAGACCGAGGCTGTCGGCGATGGCGACGAGATTGTCGTTGCTCAGCGCCCCGGAGTTAGGTTGCAGGTCACCCTCGAAGAGCGCGGTGCGATAGGGCAGGTAGGCGTCCTGCTCGGCGGCGCACATCGCGGCCTCGGCGGCCTGCACCGATTCAAGGGAGTCGTCCGGCAGCGCATCGAGGCTCGGTACGCCAACAACGGCGAAGTCGAGATACTCGATGCGGACCTTGCCGGTCGCGACGTAGTCATCGATGAGCTGGGGCTCGATCGTCGTGGCAAAGTTCCGGCAATGCGGGCACTGGTAATCAGCGTAGATCTGCAGGGTCACCGGCGCGGCCGGGTCGCCAACGAGGTAACCGGTGAGCGTGTCGCCGGCAGCGGGTGATGCTTCGGGCGAGGCGGCGGGCGTTCCTGAGGTGCCCCGGACGGTCGATGCGTTTTCGACCTGGAGGTCGGACGGCGCGTCGTCCTGGGCGACGGTCAACAGCGGTGATGCTGCCATCAGCACCAGCACAACGAGCGAAAGGGATAGCGTCTGCAGGCGTCGCATGATCGTCACGAAAAGCGTCCTCTCGATCAATACCAATCGGTCCGATCCGGACCTTTGAGAAGTTTTGGCAGGGATCGTGCCTATTGGCAAGGGCGTGGATCGATCTTTAGTGGATTGATCTTGATGACAAGGAGTTCCAGAACGATGAGCGATCGCAATCAGGACCAGAACCTCCAGCAGAACCCGGTGAAGGATCCGGAGGATTGGACGACCGGTGAAGAGCCGATGACCGGGCCGCAGGCGTCCTATCTACGCACGCTGCTGCAGCAGGCGGGGCAGGACCCGGACTCGCTTGACGAGTCGATCACGAAGGCCGACGCGTCGAAGATGATCGACGAACTGCAGCAGAAGACGGGTCGCGGAGCGGACAGCGCTTCATCGTAGCGGTGGCCCGCGTTGCAGATCTGAAGCCGGGGCCGGTTTATGCCGACCCCGGCTTATTCGTTTATGGGGCTAGGCCCGTCGTCGGCCGATGAACAGGTTATAGAGCAGCACCAGCAGGGCGACGACCAGCAGCAGATGAATGAAGCTGCCGGCGATGTCCATCATGAACCCGATCAGCCAGAACGCCACGATCACGACGAAGACGATCCAGAGCACCTGTCCCATCCTGTACCTCCTCCCGGAGTTGACGCATGCAATTCGTTTATGGCCCCGATATGGAAAGGTCCGCAAGACGGTGGCCGCTGGCGCGGCGATGAACATGCGGGGTGGGCATTGCTACCCGGCGAGGTGGGTCGACGGTTGTCAGGGGTACCCCTGTAGGGTAGTATTGGCGAAGTTCGGTCGAGAGCGACCGAGTTGTCACGTGGAGATGTGCCATGCCATCCGTTCGTCATTTGCCGAGTTCCGATCTGGAAGACGCACTCGGCCGTTTGCAGAAGATCGAGGGCCAGGCGCGCGGCATCCAGAAGATGATCCAGGACGACCGTGACTGTGTGGATGTGATGAACCAGATCGCCGCTGTGAAGGCCGCGGTCAACTCCCTGAGCGCGAGCCTCTTCGAGACGTATGCCCTCTATTGCGTGCGTCACCCCGAACAGTTCTCCAGTCAGGAAGAGAACATCCGGGCCATCGTCAAGACACTCGTTCGCGCCGGTAAGTAACCTCGTTTTCCAGGAGATATCCATGATCACCGACAGGATTTTTACCCCCGGCCTCGCGCAAGTCGCCTATCTGATCGCCGATGAGGAGGCCGGTGTGGTCGCCATCATCGACCCCCGGCGCGATGTCGACGAGTACGTCCAGTGGGCGCAGGAGCGCGGGCTGACGTACGTCGCGATTCTCGAGACGCACGTCCATGCCGACTTCGTATCCGGCGCGCCGGAGCTCGCGGCGAAGACCGGCGCCCCGGTCTATGCCAGCCGACTCGGCAACTCCGAGTTCGACCATATCCCGGTCGACGACGGCGACATCATCGAGGTTGGCTCGGTACGCCTGAAGGCGCTGTTCACCCCGGGCCACACGCCGGAGCACATGGCCTACCTCCTGCTGCCGGATCCCGGGAGCGATGTACCGACCGTGATGTACTCCGGCGATGTCCTGTTCGTGGGCGATGTTGGTCGCCCCGACCTGCTCGGTGAGAAGGCGACGCGGGGCCTCAGCGAGCAGCTCTTCACCACGGTGACCGAGAAGCTGAAGCAACTTCCGGACGACGTGGTCGTCTATCCGGGCCACACCGCGGGTTCAGCCTGCGGCAAGAAGATCGGCGATGCGCCGTCGACGACGATCCGCGCCGAGAAGATGGGCAACTACGCCTTCCAGCCGGAGGAGCGCGACGAGTTCATCGGCCAGGTGATGACCGATATGCCGAAGCCGCCGACGTACTACCCGACGCTGAAGGTCGTGAACAAGGTTGGCGCGGTGAAGCTGGACGGCCTGAACGCCCCGGTGGCGATGAGCGCCGACGCCGTGAAGGACGCGATGGAGGCCGGCGCCCTGGTCGTTGACACGCGCACGCCGGAGGCGTTCGGTGAGGGCCACATTCCCGGCTCGATCTTCGCCGGTGCCGGTGGCAGCTTCCACGCGTGGATGGGCTGGATGGCGCCGTATGAGCGCGACATCGTGATCGTGGGCGGTGGCGAATGGTCGGTCGATGAGGTCGTCACGGCGCTCCGCCAGATCGGCCTGGATCGTGCGGTGGGGTATCTCGAAGGTGGCATCGACGGCTGGACCGGCGAACTCGAGACGACCCCGATGATCACCGCCGAGGAGCTCGCGGCGAACCTCGACGACTACCAGGTCCTCGACGTGCGGACCGAGTCGGAGTGGAAGGACGGGCACATCGAGTCCGCCTCCCTGCTGCCGGCGAGCGAGATCACGAACGGCGTCATGCCTGAGGATCTCGTCGCTGCCGACAAACCGGTCGCCCTCATCTGCGGGACAGGCTTCCGCTCCAGCGTGGCGTCCAGCCTGCTGCAGGCCCGCGGCATGGATAACCTGGTCACCGTCCAGGGTGGCATGGACGCCTGGAGCTCGCGGGAGGCGCTGGCCGGCGCTCGTTAGCGAGCTGGCGTCGCAAGCAACCGAGATAGATCGTTCAAGGAGATCACCGATTCATGTTCAACAAGCTGTTCCAGATGGGGCCGGATCCCCGGGAAATCACGAATAACGACGCGGAAAAGGTGTTCAAGGATAAGGGCGCGACGTTCGTCGACGTGCGCGAGCGGTCCGAGTGGAACGCCGGCCACATGCCGGGTTCGGTCCACATCCCGCTCGGCGAGCTGACCCGGCGTGCCGGCGAGCTCCCGAAGGACAAGCAGGTCATCACCGTCTGCCGCAGTGGCAACCGCAGCCTCTACGCGGTCGACATGCTGGAGTCGAAGGGCCATAGCGGCGTGAAGAGCATGGCTGGCGGCCTCGTCGAGTGGGCCTCGGCTGGACGTCCGCTCGAATAGACCTCAGCGGATCCGTCGCGATCCCTCCATCATCCTGACAGCACCACCGAGGGAAGGGCCGAAGCCCCGTGTCTCGCGTGACACGGGGCTTCGGCCGTCGTGAACGATATCAACCTTACCGGCGCTGCGCGCGTTCCAGGGCCGGGAGAAGCGTCGCGGTTAAGGCCGGGGCGTCAACGGCGGTACAGATGTCGATCTCGCGGCCGAGCTCGGATCGCTCGAAGGACATGACGCCATGTTCGATGAATGGCATGAGGCGCATCCGCTCGACCGTCGCACCGGGCCATCCGAGGGCGACCGCGACGGTGAGCGGGTCGTGATGGAAGTTGACAAGGTCGTCCGGGAGCGCGTCGTGCTCGCTTCCTGTCCGTCCATACTCCCGCTCATGGCCCCATGCGCGCGATTGTTCCGCGATGAGCGCACCAACCGGCCCGGTTGCGGCGATGCGGTGAAGATCGGCCTCCCGGAGAGGTGCCCGCACGGTCGTGGTGATCGGCACCAGGGTCAAGGCCACCTCGGTGTTGAGGACCTTCTCCATGGCGCGGGTGTCCCACTGGACATTCCAGTCGTGATCCGGGCCCCATTGGGGGTAGCCTTCGGGCGGGATGGCGATCGACCCGCCCATGACGACGAGGCGGCGTTTGCGCAGCATGTCGCCGCGGAACGTCTCGAACATCGCGATGTTGGTGACCGGCCCGATACAAACGATCGTCGCGCCGCCCCGAATGCTGCGCTCGAGCAGGTCCATCGCGTCGGTCGGCCCGGAAAGTGCCGGCGCGATGTGGTCCGGCCAGTACACCGAGCCAGGCGGGAAGGGCTCCGCGATCTCGTTCGATCGTCATCGACGTCTTCGCGCCGGAGGCGACCGGGATGTCCTCGCGGTCGAGCATGCGCAGGATGTGCCGGACATACCCGGCACGCTGTCCGTTGTGATCCTGGGTCGTCGTGATGCCGGTGATGTGGACATCGGGCCAGCCCAGCAGCATCGTAAGGGCGAGCAGGTCGTCCGGGTCGCCGCCGAGGTCGGTATCGAGGTGAACGCGCAGCATGGTGTTGTCCCGGACGTCATTGCGAGGGGCCAGATGGCGATAATTATGCACGGACGCCGATATGTGAGCGACCTGCGCGACCGTCAGGAGGGACCATGCCGTATCGACTCAACCGGCGATCGCTTGCCAGGGCGTCCTTTGCCATCCCACTCGCCGGTGCGCGTCACGCGGCCGGGCAGACACCCGCCAGCGCCGAGCAAGTGAGGGTCTCCGTCGCGGCGAACGATGCCGGCGTGGCGATTCGGCGTGAGGAGCTCGGCATCGTCGGCGAATACGACGTCGACTGGCTCGGTAGCCCCGGGTTCGAGTTGCTGCTGGATAATCTTGCCGCCTCGCCGCGCGCGTTCCGGGGCGTGCGCTTCTTCGGGGCGCTCAGTGCCGGCGAGCGGGAGCAACTCCAGCCGGAGAGCGGCGGCGCCGTCTGGACCGATCCTGATGGTCCGATCGACTTCTCACGCGACGTTTGACGCGCTGGAGGCCCTCACCTCGCGCGGGCTGATCCCGTTCATCTCGCTCGGGTTCTTCCCGCAAGCGGTGTCACCGTCGCCGATCGAGCCGCCGGCAGCGTGGGGCACGTGGCAGCGGCTCCTGCATGCGTTCTTCGAGGGACTGGCGCGTGATCCGCGATTCGGCGCGGACGCCATTGCGGAATGGTGGTTCGAGGTCTGGAACGAGCCGAACGAGGGACGGTTCTGGAGCGGGACGCAGGAGCAGTATTTCGACCTGTATCGCGCCACGTCGGACGTCGTCGCTTCGCTCGACCTGCCGATCCGGCTCGGCGGCCCGGCGATCGCCTACAAGCCGCAGCAGGTGCCGGACTTTGGTGAGCCGTGGATGGCGCGCTTCTTCGAGTTCATCATCTCCGACCCCGGTCTGCGGCTCGACTTCGTCTCGATCCACCGCAAGGGCACGGTGGGCGACGACCCGCCGGATCCGCGCCGGCTCTATGACGCCGCCAAGGCGACGGCGGACCAGATGCTGGCGTTGGACCCGGTGCGGTTCGCGGGCATACCGGTGATCAACAACGAAGCGGACGAGAAGGTCGGGTTCGAGGTGCCGTATCCGCCCCGGATGACCGAGGCGGGCGGCGCTTGGCTCGCTGCTGTCACGGCGCTGCATGCGTCGCTGGACGTCGACTATGAGGCGGATGGTGTGCGCTTCATCGGCGCGGCAGACAACATCGACCTGCAGCTCGTCGAGGCGCCGTTCGACGGCCGGCGCTCGATCATGACCTACGCGGGAGATGAGCCGGGCGACCTCGTGAAGCTCCCGGCGTACGCCTTCTATGAGCTTCTGCCCCTGCTTGGCGACCGGCAAGCGCGCGTCGTGAGCGGCGCAGACCAGCTCTTCCCGGCGACGGACCTCTATCACCTCGCCACGCGGGCGGAGACACATATCGGCTGCCTGCTGGCCCACTATCCCGATCCGGACGGCGCGGGACGGGCGCACGAGATCGACTACGTCGTTGAAGGAATCCCGTGGGCGCGGGTCAATGTTGCCCGGTTCGCGATCAGCCGGGAGCATTCGAACGCCTGGAGCGCCGCCGGCGGCTCAGGGGAGAACCCGTACCCGTCACCGCCCCGCGAGTTGCTCAGCCAGATCCGGCAGGCGCAGGAGCTGGCGCTGGCCAGGCCGATCGCGCGGGGTGTCGCGATCGTCGACGGCGCATGGCGCGAGCGGATGACGCCTGGCGCCCTACGAGATAGCATTCCTCTGGATTACGCCGGTGAGCGACGACGTCCCGGCATCTCCCGAATGGCAGTCAGTCGAGCAGCGAGGCCGAGACGTCGTGCTGCGCTGGACGCCGAGTTTCGATGCGGCGTTCTCCAGCTACGAGGTCTTCGTCATGGACGGTGACGTGCCCGGCGAGCGTATCGCGCCGGATCCGCTACGCTCAGCCCTCTGGATCGACACCGCACCGCCGGTCGGACCACGACGCTACGGCGTTCGCACCGTCTCCGCTTCGGGCGTCGCGAGCGAGATCGTCCCCAGCGACGAGATCGATATCAACGAGACTGTTCGACGAACACGCTAGCCGAACGAGACGAATCCGTTGGCCTCGAGCGTCTCTTTCATTGCCTTGGCGCGAGCTGCTACGCGGGTGAGCGCTGAGCGCAACCGGTACCTGTTCCTCGTCATCCCCAGCGACACTGGTCGTCGATGTCTCATTCCCCGCCGGGTTGTGGGCCCAGGCCAGCAAGGCGTCCAGCGGCTTGCTAAGGCGAGCGTGTGAGCCGTTGAACTTCGGCAGCACCTTCATGTAGACGGCGTGGTCGAAGGCGTCCGTCCAGTCATCGAACATCCCATTCTCATCGGCATTGTGGATGAACTGGGCGATCTCATCGAAGACGCGGTACCCGAAGTGGAACTGGTGCGCGGCGAGACGCTGGTTCAGGTTCTGGAGCCAGTCGCGCAATTGCGGATGGTTCTGCACGGCGGCGTGGACGTCGTCCTTGCTGACCTGCGCGAAGCGGCCATCGCGCGTGAACGCTTTCAGCAACCTCTGCCGGTCGTCGTCGGAGAGGGACGCGTTGCTTCCGGAGGCGGACAGGCGGGTAATCCGAGAAGTCGACGTCCGTCAGCTCGATCGTGAAGGCGCGGTCGAGGACCTTTGGGCTGAAGGCGTGAGTCGTCTCGTCCATGTTGACGGTGCCGATGATGTAGAGGTTCGGCGGCAGATTGAATCTCGTGCGGCGGCGGGTTGTCGGTCCTGGCGTCGGGGTAGGTGAGCCGGATCGGCTCGCGGGACCACCCGTCCTCATCACGGCCGGATTCGATGATCGAGAGCAGGTCGGCGAAGTAGTACTCGACGTGGGCGAGGTTCATCTCGTCGAGGATGACGAACCAGGCGAGCGCGTCTTTTCCGGCGTCTTGTAGTTGTCGCGAGCGCGGAGGAGGAAGCGCAGGAACTCGGTCCACTCGTATGTTTCGGTGAGCGGGTTGTAGTAGCCGAGGAGGGACGTGCTGTCGCGCCAGTCTGGCCGAACGGCAGAGGAAGAGGGAGTTCCGGATGCACATCGGGAGCTGGAGCCATTACCTCTGTCGGAAGCTGGGAGGCATCTGTGAAGATGCTGATCGACTCCAGGCCCTCGTCGTCTCCTCGTGTATCCGGTACCAGCAGGAGTGGCGCATCCAAGCTCCATCTCGCGGATCCGCTCGCCGATAGGCCCGCGGAAGAACAGGTAGGTCACGCTGTATCCGCCGGGATGCAGTTGGCTGACAAGCCGGCCAGTGCCGGTAACACCGTCCATGATCAGACCGCACGACGATCTGGTCGCCGGGGTTCATGGGTGGAAGGGTTCCAAGCTGATCCACCGGAATGACCACGCGCTTGTATTTGCGGGTGTATGGCTTTACGGACAGCTCTATCAGGCTTTCCCGGTCGATTGTTACGGGCGAAGATTCAGGAGATGGGTCGGGCAGCAAGTCCACGAAACCCTGCGCGATCTTCGATTTTCCGGTTCCGCTGATGCCGCTCAGTACGACGAATCCCCTCGTCTGGAGAGCGGTATAGAAGGTTGCGATCTGGTTGGTGGTGTAGACGAGACCTGATGACGCAAAGGTGTCTGTCACACTCTTAGCGCCAAACGAAGTGGCGCTTTCCGTCTCCTCGCTTGCAACGATGTTCTCCTCGTTCTTTGTAGACTCCTCCGGTGTCACCATCGCCTCAAACTCCTCAGGTGACAACGCTATCGGACCCCATCCAAAGCGGAGGTGCGCGATCTCTGGCTCTTGATGGCCTAGCCAGATAGGGTTGAAGTTCGCCATGGGTTCCATCGCGCGACGATGAGGGTACATCAGGTCCTCTTCAGCATACTCATACGGACCCTCGATGGTTCCTGCCGCAAAGGTGTTTGCATATGGCCCATCTGCAATTGCTACGATGTCTTGCGTCTTGATGCCGTGGGCAAAGTTGTGGAGTCGGCGCGCAGCCGCCTTGTTGATCCCGTAGTGCTCGAGAGCTTGAACTAACTCGTCCAGACTTGTTGGCAGAGTCGACAGATCGACCTTAGGGCTGGGCCAGACGAAGCGAATGAATGGCTGCCGGTGTTGGTTCCTCCAGTCGATGACCGGATGACTCGGTTGCCTGATCAGCCAGTGTTGCGATTCGGCAATATCTCGATTGACCGCTTCCGGTTCGAAGTAGGCTGGTTGCGGAAGGACTTTATTGGATAGCTGTGACAACGCGTCGACAAGATCTGGCCGGTGTTCTGAGTTTCGAGAGAAAGTTCCTGTATCACTACGTCCTGCAAGAAACCGCGTGGCTTCATGTATTGAATCACGATGCTCGGAGAAGAGGCTCAAGCATTCTTGGACGGGAATTTTCCCTAATCGGAATATTGCATCGTCTGGGTATTTGACCTTGTTTATATTAGTGCCAAGTGACCGCCATTTGCTTTCATCTCGTGAGCCTGGCAGGATCACCTGTGCAGTGTCGGCCCCCAGCCAAATCGCTATCATCCCCCAGAGGTTCAGCGCGACAGACCCGTTTCTGTTGCCCTGCAGCGCCCAGCTCTCCGGGTTCACTCTGTCTGCGATCTCAACGCAAGCAGCCAACTCTTTGAGGAGTTCCACGTTTTGCTTGCTGTACCAGATTCGTGACTCACTCTCTTCTGCAATCCTCGGGGAATCGTCGACCGCTGGCGGCGTCGTGTCGGTCATTGCTCATTCCTTTCTTGGGAGAAGGGGCTCATTGGGATCGCACCGATGCCGTCCAGGTCCCCTCTGATGATGTCGCCGATCAGGTCGTCAATGCGATGCACAAGTCGCGTGTCTTGGTTTCTGACGTCTTGAGAAATCCGGTAGCGCCCGGATAGAGCACAAGCGCGGCGGTGACGCCATCGATGGCGTCGCGGTAGGCGTGCATCTTGGTGATGTCGTCGGTGGTGGCGCGGCTCTTCTCAAGCGACTTCATATCTTCCCCATCCTTCGGCCAGGGATAGGAGATCCGGAACTTCGCGTCCATGACGATGCGTCTGCCCGCTACCGTCTCCCACACGTAGTCCGGGCGAAGGGTGATGCCCGAGTAGACGTCCTTGCCGGAGAATGACGCCTGATAGGTGAGCGTGCCGATGTCGGGGAAGACTAGCGGTGAACGACGTTGCCAGGATGCTCGAATGTCGTCGAAGCCTCGCATAGCGCGGGCCGTATGCCGGTGCGTCGCGCGAATCCCGTCGATCAGCTCGAAGAGCAGCCAGAACTCGTAGAGCGTCGGGACGTCGCGCAGGTCGATCGCGCGCTGCATCCGCTCGTACACCGGCTGCTGATGCCGGTGAAACACGTCCCACAGCCATGTCAGGTCGCGGTAGCCATCCTTGTTCTGCAGCACGCGGGACTGGCTCGGCACCGCGACCGACTCGTCGAGCCCGGCGAAGCGACGGTCGGTGACGAGCTGGCGCAAGTGGTGATCGAGCCGGTCGAACGTCTCCGGGATGTCCGTGACGATGCCGCCTTCCTGCACATAGGGGAACCACGCGGCCTGGCGGATAGCGCTTCATGTGATGAACATCCGCCGCGCGATCGGAGAGGATGTAGCGGTTCTCGGGCGTGTCGAACGTTTCCTCGGGAATGCGTTGCAGCACGCGTTCCGGCTGCAGGCGGTGGAGCGCGCTGGCGCCGGGCGGGCCGCCGACCCGGTCCCTCGCGCGGTCGCGAGCATGTGCAGCAGCGACTCGCCGTCGACCCGGCGCACCTCGTGGACGCGGACATGCTCGACGCGGTCGCCGAGCACGCGATGCGGGCTGCCGAGCACGGCCTGGACCGCGCGGATCAGCTCCTCGTGGTGATGGCGGAAGAAGTGGAACGCGAACAGGTCGTTCGGGGCGCGCGTGCTCCTCGCGGATCGTCCGCGTCGTGCGGCGGGTGACGGCGAAGGGGAGTGTCGATCCTCGCGCGAAGAGGTCTGTCAGCAGTCCGTTCATGAACGCCAGCGAGTGGTCGATAGACGGGAACTTCCGGGCGATCACCTCGATGTGAAGCGGTGGCGCGGATCGTTTGCCATCGGCGAGGGGCTGCAGGGTGGTGAAGCCCAGCTCGTTCTCGAACCGGACGCGGAAATGGCTTCGGCCATCGCCGGTAGCGAAGGTCGGACCGACGATCTGAGACCCGATACGCAGGTGCGTCGTGTCCGTGAACGAGACCTGGTACTCGGTCCACTCGTAGATCGTCCATTGGGCGGGCGCGACCAATCGACGCAGGTAGTCGGGAATCGGGCTCACCTCGGCGCGACCGATGGTGAATACCTCGGGCGCCGAAAACGATGCTTCGAGATCCCTGCTGTCTGTATCGATGGGCTTGTCCATGCGTGCATTGTCCCCGTTCGGTCTCCGGTCGCGCAAGCATTGCGGTGGCGGGCTACGAGCGGCATGATGGGGAGAGTGAGGGGTGCGCCGGGACCGTCGACGGCGACGATTCGGACGGCCCATCAGGAGGTTTCCATGAGCGTCAAGTTCGGGCTGTTCGTCCCGCAGGGATGGAAGATGGACCTGGTCGATATCGACGACCCGGTCGCGCAGTACGAGGCGATGACCGCCGTCGCGAAGCGAGCCGATGAGGGGCCGTGGGACTCGGTCTGGGTCTACGACCACTTCCACACCGTGCCGGAGCCGACGATGGAGACCACGTTCGAAGCGTGGACCGTCTCGGCGACGCTGGCGCGAGACACCAAACGCGTGCGGATCGGGCAGATGGTCTCCTGCAACGGCTATCGCAACCCGGCGCTGTTCGCGAAGGTCGCCTCAACGGTCGACGTCGCGAGCGGCGGCCGCCTGAACGCCGGCATCGGCGCAGGGTGGTATGAGCATGAATGGGAGGCGTACGGCTACGGATTCCCGGAAACCGGGCCTCGCATGCGGATGTTCAGGGAAGGCGTCCAGATCATCGACAAGATGTTCACGCAGGACAAGCCGACGTTCGATGGTGAGTTCTACTCGATCGATGAGCCGATCAACGAGCCGAAGAGCGCGAAGCCGGATCACAAGGTGCAGCTGTGGATCGGCGGCGGCGGCGAGAAGGTGACGCTGAAGCTCGTCGCGCAGTACGCCGACGCCTGCAACGTCGGGCGCGACCCGGAGGTCTGCAAGCACAAGCTGGAGGTACTGAAGGGGCACTGCGAGACCGTCGGCCGCGACTATAGCGAGATCATCCGCTCGGCGGAGCTGGACGCGATCATCGTCAACGAGGGAGACGACGCGGACGAGATCCGCAACAACCTCCTCTTCGACTACACGATCGTGGGGAAGGCGGAGGAAGTCCGCACCTACGTGCAGGAGCTGATCGATGCGGGCATCGACTACATCATCGTCTACCTGCCGGGCGTAGCGACGAACCTGGAGCTGATCGGGCAATTCGAGGACGAGGTGATCGCGCATTTCGCGTAGGATCATCGTCCCGGAATGGAACCTGCAAGGTATGCCGCAGCGCAACCTGCGCTCACCAATGGAGGATATTCATGCCGAAGCAATGGGGCGACCTGAGCAAGGAAGAGAAAGAGCGGTTCGAGAACGTTGATATCGCTGGCGAAGAGGGCGGCGATACCGGGCACTCGGCGTATATCGACGACGGCGAGCAGGCAGAGAAGGGCGATGCCCGTCGGGACAAGCCGGTGCTCAGCGAGAAGGCGAAGAACAAGGACAAGGATTCCTGATCGCCGGAACATCGCTGGCCCGACCTGGGCACCACGGAAATGGGCCGGGGAGCAATCCCCGGCCCATTTTGCGTCCGATACGGCAGGTCTACGGTTCGCTCGGGGCGATGCTGTAGACGACCACCTCGGTGAGCCCGCCGTCGGATACCGAGGCGAGGGTCTCATAGATCACCTGCCATGAGGCGTCAGCGGTGACGTCGATCAGGTAGTTGCCAGCCGGAAGCGTGAACTCCCACGAGCCGGTGATGGCGAGGGTCGCATTGCTGTAGAGCGTCCAGACCTCGCCCGTGTCGGCGTTCGTGATGGTCACGTCCCATGGCGCTTCGCTCGGCATGCAGCCCGGTTCGGCGAGCGGGTCACCCGTGCCGGACGGGCAGTCGATCTGGGTGATCCAGAGCTGCCCGGTGGCGGTTGGGAATTCTGTCGGCTCAGGTGGTCCGGCTGGGGTGTGGTAGATCGCGACGTAGGCGCTGCCGCCGTCGACAGGGACGGTCACCGCCCAGAACCCATGATCCCAGAGCGCGTCGCCGCCCATCTCGACGCCGTCCGCGCTCCAGAGTCCGCCGTCCTCCGGGATGATCAGGAAGAGCCCCGACTCGATGTCCTCGAGGACGAAGACCCCGGCTTGCGGCGAGACGGCGTCCCAGAGCGTGTTGTAGATGATCATCTCGGACTGGGTAATGCGCGACACCTCGACGTTGGGGACGTCGGATGCGAGGGTGCAGGCTGATGGATCGGTGAGGGGAAAGGTGCCGGGTGGGCAATCGTACATTTCGATGACCAGGTCGCCGGTTGCCGTTGTTGCCTGCTCCTGCGGGTCGATCAGGTACACGTTGATTTCGGCTTGCTGGCCCCCGCTAATGTTGACTCCCCAGATGCCGCCGAGGGGGACGATATCGCCAGTCATCTCGATGCGCTGCTCCGGGCTCATCCCGCTCATGTCCGGGCGGAGGACCCATGTGCCTGCCGGCAGGTCGGTGAAACGATATGAGGTGTCGCCGATGTCCACGGCGTTGG
>CAVUJR010000037.1:0-6493 GCA_963741805.1 uncultured Chloroflexia bacterium | reverse complement strand
ATGACGGTGATTTGCTGCACGAAACGAACAGGCTTCGACTGACTCCGCGCTTGTTATCGACCTACGGTCGATATCCCGCACACCGTCGCAGCTGCGTGGTCCGGGACTACAACGAGACGGTTCGAAGGCACAAGACCCTCCCCTACAACGCGCTGGTGACGCGCTCGAGGAACTGCTGCGTGCGCGGATTCTGCGGGTTGTGCAGGATCGCCGACGGGTGACCCTGTTCCAGGACGATGCCGCCATCGAGGAAGACGACGTTGTCGGCGATCTGGCTGGCGAAACCCATCTGGTGGGTGGCCATGATCATCGTCATGCCAAGGCCCTTCAGCTCGATGATGATGTCCATGACCTCGCCGACCATCTCCGGGTCGAGCGCGGAGGTGATCTCATCCAGCAGCAGGACCTCCGGGTCCATGGCGAGGGCGCGGATGACGGCGACGCGCTGCTGCTGGCCACCGGAGAGGCGGTCCGGATATTCCGTCGCCTTGTCCGCGAGCCCGAAGCGATCCAACAGCTCCCGCGCGCGGTCCTGCGATTCCGACTTGTTCTTGCCGGCCACCCTGACCGGCGCGAGGGTGATGTTGTCGATCACCGACATGTGCGGGAAGAGGTTGTAGCTCTGGAACACCATCCCGATGCGCTTGCGGATGGCGTCCGCGTCGTCCTGCGCCGTGGCGATATCGCGGTCGCGAAGGTAGATCGCGCCATGCTGGATCGACTCCAGCAGGTTCGTGCAGCGCAGCAGCGTCGATTTGCCGCAGCCGGACGCGCCGATGAGGCAGGTGACGGTGTGCTCCGCGATGTCGAGGTTGATGTTCTTCAGGACGAGGTGCTCGCCGTACGCCTTGTAGACGCCACGGTAGCTGATCAATGGTGCGCGGTCGGTCATGCGGTCATCCCCAGCTCGCGGAGGGCCGCCGAGCGGCGCAGCAGGTAATCGGTGAGCCGGGTCAGGGGGATCGTTATCGCGATGAAGAGGATCGCCGCCGCGAGATAGCTGGTGTAGTTGAAGTTCAGGCTGGCGTAGATACCGGCCTGGCGCGTGGCCTCCAGCGGGCCGATGGTGCTGACCAGCGCCGTCTCTTTCTGCAGCGCGATGAAGCCGCTCAGCAGCGGAGGCATGACCGCGCGGACGCCCTGCGGCAGCACGACGTGCATGAACGCCTGGCTGCCGGAGAGCCCTAGCGAGCGGGCGGCGGCGCGCTGGCTCGGGTGGATCGACTCGATGCCGGCGCGGAACGTTTCGGCGGTGTACGCTGCCGAGCTCAGCACGATCGCGGTGACGCCCCAGAAGACCGGGGAGCCGGGGAGCCAGTCGATGCGCAACCCCGGCATGCCGAAGCCGAGCATGAGGATCACGAGCAGCGTCGGGATGCCGCGAAAGAGGTCGATGTAGCCGATCGCGACGGCGCGCAGCGGGAACAGGACCGGGTTCTTCGTCAGGCGCAGCACGGCGAGTAGCAGACCGAAGGCGAGGATGATCGGCTCGGCGATCAGGAACATCTTGACGTTCAGCCAGAAGCCGTCGACGACCTTCGGCCACGCCTCCTTGAAGTCTGGCGGGCTGAAGAACGCCTGCTGGACGGCGTCCCAACCCTCGGTGCGCTGGATGAACAGGACCATGCCGCCGAACAGCACGATGGTGCTGACGATCGCGATCAGCGTCGAGCGGATGACGTCGGCCTGCTTCCAGGCGCTCTTCTTCTGGAGGAGCCGGGCGACCTGCTCGTCGGACAGCGGGGCAGGGATCGGCGGGGATGGGTTCATGCAAGGAATCCGGGACGGTGACGGCAGGCACCAGCGACTGTAGCGGAGGACTTGCGGCAGTGACGGGACCCTCTTGCTTGCACAGGCGCGCCGCAATGTCCTCCCCGGACGCGCGGAGCGGGCGCGGAAGTGGCAGGCGCCGCCCGGAGGAGGACATTCGGACGCGAATCGACGCCCGGGTTCTATGGGCGCGGGAGCGCGTCCAAGTCCTCCGCTACAAGGGCAGCAGGCAGCTCCGCCCTACTTCTCGTACGTCGGGAGGTCGGTCGGGGGCGCGAGGTACTCCTCCTGCAGGGCCGGGATCGTGCCGTCGTTCCAGAGGGCGATGACCGCCGCGTCGAGGTACGGGATCAGCGGGCTGCCCAGATCGGTGACGAGGGCGGTGTACTGGTCCGAGTCCGGCAGCAGGCCGCCGAGGGCGAGGCCCTCGAACTGGATGTTGACGTTGTAGATGCCGATCTGGAGCGTCTGCACCACGGCGTCGACGGTGTCGTTCATCAGCGCGGTCAGGGAGTCGGCGTTCGTGTCGTAGACGTAGATGTCCTGCTCCGGCTTGATGAACTCCTCGATGTAGGAGTGGAAGGTGGTGCCGACCTGCGTGCCCCACTTGAACTTGGCGAGGTCCTCCAGGCTCTTGGCCTCCATCACCGGGCCGTCGGCCTTGGTGACGACGACGAGCGGCACGGAGTTGTAGGGGTAGCTGAAGCCGACGGCGCGGGCGCGCTCCGGGGTGTTGGAGACGTCGCAGATATAGAAGTCGAACGGCTTCTCACCCGGGGCGTAGGAGTTGTTGAAAGGGGTGCGGCCCCATTCAACCTGATCCTCCTTGAAGCCGAGCTTCGCAGCGACGGCGTAGGCGACCGCGGCCTCGTAGCCCTTGCCGTTGGTCGGGTCGTTGTCGACGAACCACGGCTCGTAGACCGGCTCATCGGTGTGGATGATGAGCTTGCCCTCTTCCTTCAGGGGGAGGACGGAGATGTCGCCGATCTCGACGGACGGCGTGGCGCTGGCCGCCGGGGAGCCGAACGGCTCGGACGCCCCAGCTGGTGTGCTGTCCTGGGCGTAGACGTGCAGGGCGCGTCCCAGGCCGATCGAGGCAAGCGCACCGCCGGATAGCTGGAGGAGTTCTCGTCGGGTGAGCACGGGGCAACCTCTTTCTGCGTAGGTGAAACTGCCGGAGATCCGCGGGAACGGGCGCGATGGGCGTCCGCGGATAATCATACCCCCATGCCGCCCTAGCCGCAGCGCGAATAGCCCATAGGGGGATCGCTTCTTCCGTCTGCTGCCAGCGGGTGTTGTGCAGAGGGACCAACCGGTGTTCAACAAAGTTTCGAGCCCATCCTCCTGGAGCAATCTACAGATACGGCGGCGTGCCGATCGGGGTGGACTGGATGTCGAATACCTTGTATTCGCCGTCGATGAACCGGAACACGACGACAGTTGTTGTGGGCGTCCATTCGCCGTCATCCATGTTCCAGATGAGTGCCCTGATCGCGACGGTCTGGCCGTCGTCAGACGCGAACGCTCTCCGCCCAAGATAAGCGTCTCGCCTGGGCTCGGATAGTGCCCGGCATTCTCCCAGTACTGGCGCGATGTCGCGTCTAGCTCCTCGCGGCGATCAAGCATCTCGTTCAACGTGCTTTCGGAATATGCCGTCTCTACCGGCCCGCGGAAATCGAGTGTGGATTCGCCATAGAAGTCCTCTCGCGTGAAGTACGGGGCCTGCAAGGACATGGCTTCGTAGGTGAAGCCAAACCGTCGGCATGACTGCCATTCGACGAACAACTGCACGAACTCATCGACCTCGCCATCAGTGAGCTCGACGGGTCGCAGGAGCGTCGCTCGTCGTAGCGCTTCGTCGCGTTCGACGTCGATGTCTCTGAGGATCTCCAACGCGTACGCACGGTCAACGGCCTGAACGGTGCAACGTTCCGGTTGCAGCTGTTGCAGGCCAAGGCCCTCGGTGATCTCCGTGCTGCTTCCGCCGAAGCCGGCATGATCCCGCAAGGTGATGATTCCGTAGATCGATCCGCCCGCGAGGGAGATGACGAGCACAATGGCCGCGACGCGAAGCAGCGTGCTCATGCCGCCAATGCCTCGTGACACGATCTTTGCTGCGCGGCTGCTGGCTCTTTCGCGATACCGGTCGCCTTCTGTGTGCGCCTGCTCACCGGCACAGCGGCAGGCGATGCGGATGGACCGGGCGTGACCGGTCGATTGGCCGGAAGGGCGATCGCGGGATGAGGCTCCCCATGGGCTTGCTCGAACGCGTGTCGGACGGCGCGGCCTCGCTGTCGATCGCACCTTCATGCGAAAGCCACATCAGGCGTGAGACGGTCGCTGCCATGTCCGGCGGCAACTCGTCCAGCCCGGAATGGTCACCACGCATCAAGGCGTCGAGCGCCTCGTCTAGCCGGTCGGCGTCATCGTGGGGGGAGTGGTCATGGTGCGTCATAGGTCGTCCCGCCTGATCTGCCCGGTTGCGTTGAAGTGATCGCGGATTTTCTCGAATGCCCGGTACTGGGCGCTCTTGACCGCTTCGGGGTTCATATCCAGGTGCTCCCCGATCTGGCGTGCGGTGAAGCCCTGCAGCCGAAGGTCGATGACCGCCCGTTGTGCGGGTGAGAGCACATCGAGGGCGTCATGGAGGGCGGTCTGGAGCAGGCGCCGCATCACTTGGCCGTCCACCGGTTCGCCCGGGTCTTCCAGGGTAGCGATCGTATCGATCGGGACCGACGGTCGATGGACGCGGAGGTCGTCGATGACGACGTTGCGCGCGATGCGGTAGAGCCAGCCGCGGAACGAGCCCGCCCGGAAACCGTCGAGACCGGCCAGAGCTTTCGTGAAGACCTTGCTCGTCAGGTCTTCGATCTGCGCCGGGTCTCCCTGGACGCGTGAGCGGATGAACGCGAAGATGTCCCGCTCGTACCGGGCATAGAGCGCATCGAACCGGGCCGCGTCCCGTTGGGCCAGCGCAACCAGCTCGTCGTCGCTCATCTCACTGGCGTTGACCGGCTTTTGCCCGTCACGCCGCCGTATCCCGATCGTCCGTCTCGTCCTCATGTCCCCACGTTCGCGCGCGTGTCGGCAATCCGGCATGCGGCCGGTTGCTGTAGATAACGGTGCGGCGTGGAAAAGGCGTCGCTTCCGTCCCTGATGGGATCGGCCCTTTTCCCGGGCATGCCCGTTCTCTTCATCAGGTCACCATTTCGATCGTGGATTAAATGAGGGAAGCCTGCAAGGCGCGAGGGGAGAGGGTATGCAGATCGGGAATGTATCGACGCCGGCCCGGGCGCTCGTCGCGGCACCGGGAAGGCGCATCGCCCGGCCACGAGTCGCGTCGATGGCGCGTTGGGCTGCCGTTGTGCTGGTGGTCGCGGTCGCGATCCGGCTCGTCGCGGTGATGACGTCCACGGGTCATGGCTATGACCACTGGACGATGCAGGTGTGGACGCGGGCGATGGTCGAGCAACCGCTGTCGTCGTTCTACGCGCTCGACCTGGATGTGCCGCAGGACCACCTTCCCGGCGACCTGCTGATCTTCGCCGGGATTGGGAGGGCTATCGCGGCGATCTCACCGGAGGCGGTGAACGGCAACTACCCCGACCCGCGCATCATCAAGGCGGTCGCGGCGCTGGCCGACCTGGCGATCGGCGGCATGATCTTCCTGGTCGCGCGGAGGTTCGCGTCGTCCCGGAGCGCGCTGGTCGCGATGTCGGCCTTCCTGCTGAGCCCCGGCGTGCTGTATGTGTCCTCGATCTGGGGGCAATGGGACGCCGTGTCGGCGGCGTTCGCGGTGGGAGCGATCCTGCTCGCCACGCGTTCGGGAGGGGTGACGGCCCTTGCGTGGCCCGTGCTTGCCTACGCGTGCCTGATCAAGCCGCAATACGCCCTGATCGCGCCGGTGCTCCTGCTCTTCCTGTGGAAGCGGGACGGGATCGCGGGGCTGGCCCGGTCGGCCGCCGGGATCGTCGCCGGGCTTGGTCTCGTGCAGGCGGTGTCGTGGCTCTTCGGCCTCGGCTTGCCCGGCGTACCGGCCCGCTGGTCGCTGATCGAGCGGATGCGGGCATCGGTCGACCAGTACGACGCGATCTCGCTGAACGCGCACAACATCTGGATCCTGCCGATCGGCCGGGGAGCGCCGTTCAGCGACCAGGACCGGTTCATGGGCGTCGTGACGTACCAGGCGCTCGGGGTGATGCTGTTCCTGCTCGCGGCGGTCGTTATCCTGTGGTGCGTTGCGCGCTTCGCCGATCCGTATGCAGGGCTGGCGTGGGGATCGGCCGCGATGATGTTCGCGATGTTCATCACCATGACGCGGATGCACGAGCGCTACGCGTTCCCGGTCCTGCCGCTGATCGTCATTGCGGCGGTGATGATCCCCCGGCTGCGGATCGCCGCCGTGCTCGTGCACGGTGCCTACTTCCTGAATGTCCATGTGGCCTACACGAACGGGAGTTCAGGGCCAGGGATACTGCAGAGCGACGCATTTTACCGGCTGAATGGGTTCGTGTTCATCGCCCTGTTCGTGTACGTCATGTGGGTTGGCGTGCAGGAGAGCCAGACCGGCGATCCAGATGATAAACGGGGGCATGATCCCCGCCTTTACCTCTCGCGGGGAGTTCTCGCAGCGAAGGGGCGTATACTCATGGCGTGCACATACGCCGACGCTCTCCGGCGTGCGACCTCCTCCACCACATGGAAGCGCAGTATCCCTCCTCAT
>CAVUJR010000036.1:0-75831 GCA_963741805.1 uncultured Chloroflexia bacterium | reverse complement strand
CAACACCACCCTGAAGAACGTGGTCGTCGGCGATGAGCTGACCGGTACAGCGCTCCCGGGCGCGATCACCTGGCTCGACGGCTTCGACGGCACGATCGACACGATCAACGTCGGCGGCGATGCGACGCGTCCAGGCGACCTACACGCTGACCCAGGACGACATCGACGGTGGCGTCACGATCCAGAACTGCGTCGTGGTCGCGACCGACCCGACCGCAGCCAACAACTGCGTGACGGACAATGTTGAAGGTGAGCCGGGCCTCGAGATCGACAAGACCTCCGAGACGATCACGGACATCGACCTGGGTGAGACGATCACCTACGAGTTCGCGGTCACCAACACGGGCAACGTGACGCTCTACGACGTGGACGTCAACGACCCGATGCTCGTCGCCGCCGGCGTCACCGTCCCGATGATCGACCAGCTCGATCCGGGCCAGACGCTCACCGTCAGCGCCGACTACACGGTCACCGCAGACCGACGTCGAGAACGGCTACGTCTACAACTGCGCGACAGCCTCCGCGGGCGAAACGGAGTCCAATCAGGACTGCCTCCGCATCGACATCGACCAGAACCCGGACGTGGCGATCTCGAAGGTCTGCCCGGACCCGGCAACGATCACCCGCGTCGGTGGGTCCATCACCTACCCGGTCACGGTGACCAATACCGGTGACGTCACGATCTACGGCATCGACATCAACGATTCGCGCGACGGTACCTTCGACGCGGCGTTCCCGGCGAGCCTCGCTCCGGGCGAGAAGTGGGAGGCGAACTTCACAACGACGATCCTGCCGGAGGATGGCGAGAACGCGAACGTCGATAACTTCATCGAGGTTGACGCCTACGCGCTGGTTGAGCCAGAGATCCCGGTCGTCTTCCTCGCGCAGAACGGCACGACCACGGACGGCAAGGTGAAGGCCAACGTTCACGCCGAAATCAGCATCGAGTGCGCGTTCACGCCGGTACGCGGCCTGGAGATCGAGAAGACCTCCGACGCCATCGACGAGATCGGTCTCGGCGAGACAATCACCTACACCTTCGCGGTCACCAATACCGGTGACGTCACCCTCCATGACGTGGCGATCGACGACACGCTCAATGTGGATTGGGAAGAGGCTTATCCGAACGGTGTGATCGAATCGATCGCGCCAGGCACGACCATCGAGGTCACGGCCACTTACGTGGTGACCGCCGCCGATGTCGAGAACGGCTACGTCTACAACTGCGCGACGGCCTCCGACGGCGAGACGACGTCCAATGAGGACTGCGTCCGCAACGAGGTGGCCCAGAACCCGGACCTGGCGATCAGCAAGGTCTGCCCGGATCCGGCGACAGTCAAGCGCGTTGGCGACTCGATTACCTACCAGGTCACCGTCGTCAACAGCGGCGACGTAACGATCTACGACATCGTGCTGACCGACGTGCGCGACGGCGAGTTCGGGGACTACCCGACCACGCTCGCGCCAGGTGCGACGTTCACGGTCGACTTCACCACGACGATCACGGCTGAGGACGCCGCCAATGGCAACCTCGACAACACGGTCACGGTGACGGGCACCGCCCTCATCGAGAACGACGAGGCACCGGCGGAGGACATTCCGGTCGTCTTCTTCTCCCAGGAGAACGGGATCGACCATAGCAACGGCAAGACCGAAGTGACGGTCGACGAGACAGCCACCATCACCTGCCCGTATGTCCCGGCCACCGGCCTGGTGATCGAGAAGACGTCGGATAAGGTTGCCGCGGACGACGTGGTCGCCGGCACGAAGATCACATACAGCTTCGCGGTCACCAACACCGGCGACACGACGCTCGACGATGTGGTCATCAACGACGACCTCGACGGGCTCGTCTGGGACGCAGCATTTGCGGACGGCATGGTCGGCGACCTCGCGCCAGGCGCAACAGTCATCGCGACGGCGACCTACATCGTCACCGACGCCGATGTCGACGCCGGGCACGTCCTGAACTGCGCGATCGCCACCTCCGGCGAGAACGAGTCCAACGAATCCTGCGTTGACGTCCCGACCGACGGGCATCCGGCGCTGGCGATCATCAAGACGGCGACCCCGGTGAAGGTCACGAAGGCCGGTGAGGTCATCACCTACACCTTCGTCGTCACCAACACCGGCAATGTCCCGCTCAAGGACGTCGTCGTGGTCGACGAGATGCTGGACAAGGCCGGCGTCGAGATCCCGGCGATCGGCGACCTGAAACCGGGCGAGACCAGGACCGTCACGGCGAAGTACACGGTCACCGAGGCCGACATGAAGCTCGATGCGATCTGCAACACCGCGGTCGCCACCGATGGCGAGACGACGTCCGAGCCGGATACGGCGACCGTCAAGGTCGTCCATCCGAAACCCGCGCCGAAGCCGGCCCCGGCGCCGACCAAGCTGCCGAACACCGGTAGCGGCACCGACACCAGCGGCCAGGACGGCCTCTGGATGATCGCGGCCACCGGCGCGGCGATCCTGGCGGCGGGCGCTCTCGGGCTCCGCAAGCGGACGCAGATGTAACGACGACAACCCGCATGGAAGGCATGCGGTGACACGCGACGGCCCGGGGAGTTCGCTCCCCGGGCCGTCGCCGTTAACTCACGCTTCGTCCAACGACGCCGCGATCGAGAGCCAGGGCCCCGTCCCGATCACCGACACCGGGCCACCGGGCGGCGCCGGCCCCTCCAACCGAACCTCACACCCGGCCGTCGACACCGTCACCCACGCAGCCAGGTCCCCCGCGCGGAAGACGAGCTCGACCGGGTCCCGCTGCACGAAGGTCCACACGACGCCGTCACCAACCTGGGGCGCCTCGTCGACCAGCGTGCGCCAGCCGTCACTCTCGCGCACCATGAAGCGCACCAGCGCCAGCTTCCCGGCGGTGGAGACCCACGCCAGGGCATCGCGGGTCGGGCTGATCACCCGATACACGTCACCTCGCCCCGCCGGCGGACCCGGGTAGCGCTCGAAGCGTGACCCAGCCACCGCTCAGGCCTTCGCCGACGGCGTCCGGAGCTGGATGTAGACCTCGCCGCCCTCGACCGTCACCGGGAAGGTCCGCAAGCGCACCTTGTCATCGACCAGCGATTGCCCGGTCAGCAGGTCGAACTCCCACTGGTGCCACGGGCAGGCGAGGATCTCCTCCTCCCGCCCCCAGCGGAACTCACCGGGCGCGGAGGGCAGCGTCGTGCCCCGCTGCTGGCCACGGCAGACGGGCGCCAGCTCGTGCGGGCAGATATTCAGCACCGCGACGATGTCGTCGTGCACGCGGAAGAGCCCGATCGACATCCCGCGCACCGTCACGATCCTCCCGCCATCCGGGATCTCGTCGACACGGCCGGCATGGTGACGTTCCGGCCCGATCATCCCTCCTGCGCTCCCGGCAGGCGGTACAGCGCCCGCGCCGTCTCGCGCAGCACGTTGTCGCGACCCTCCTTCGGGATCGACCGCGCCGCAAAGTCCGGCGTGTCACCGTCCCAGTGCGGATAGTCGCTGGAGAACATCAGCATCCGCCGGTAGTCGAACATCTCCAGCATCTGCCGCAGGTGCGTCGGGTCCTCCGGCTCCTCGATTGGCTGCGTCGTCATACGCACATGCCGCTCGATCGTCGCGCTCGGGCGCTCCGTGAGCCACGGCACGGTCATCCGCAACGCCTTCCAGTTCTTATCCATGCGCCACATCAGCGGCGGCAGCCACGACACGCCACCCTCGATCATCACGAAGCGGAGATCGGGGTATGTCACGAACACGCCCTCGTTGACGAGGCTGATCAGGTGCGTGATGTAGCTCGTGACAAGGCCGGAGTGCCACTCAAAGTACGTCGAGGCGTATCCCGCCGCGCCGGTCGGGCCGGTAATCCCGACGCCCTCGTTCCCGGGGTGGATCGCCACCGGCAGCCCCATCTCCTGCGCCGCCTCGAAGATCGGATGGTAATAGCGATGCCCGTACGACATGTTCGCCCCGCTCCCCATCACCACTTGCACGACGCCCGGCGTCCCGCCAACGCGCCGGATCTCCGCCGCCGCGGCCACCGGGTCGTTTGGCCCGACCGTGATCGAAAGCCGTAACCGCGGGTCCACCGGCAGCCAGTCGTGGATGAAGTGGTCATTGAGCGCGCTGAGCAGGGCCGCCGAGAAGTCGAGTTCTGGCGACGTCCCGATGTGGATGCCGGACTCCGGATTGAGGATGCCGAACTCGATATTGTGCTCGTCGAGGAAGTGCGTCGCCAGCAGGTGCGGATCGTTGCCGATTCGCTCGCCCTCCTCCGTCACCGAGTCGGCGCGGATCACGCCGCCAGGGTTCCAGTACCCAAGCGTGCCGGGTCCGCGGTTGCCGGAGAGGAACCGCGTCCTCCACGGCTCCGGCAGGTACGTGGCGACCCGCTCCGGGTTGTACATCGGGTGGATATCGGTATCGATCACGGTGGCGCGCATGGGGCGTGCAAGCTCCTGCTGAGGGGCGATTCTTCGCCACAGCGTACCGCGACGCGGCGCGCTGTCAATCGCGCCTCCCCATTGACGACGGCGGCTCCGCCCCCTACAATCGCCGTCAACAACTGAATTGCCTTATCCAGAGAGGTGGAGGGAATCGGCCCTGTGAAGCCCGGCAGCCTGCCAATCGACCCGCGAGGGATCGACGCGTAAGGTGCCAACTCCGGCAGAGTGATCTGCGAGATAAGGGATCAGCGATACGCGCAAGCTATCGCCCCCCGCGTCCGCAGGGGGTGTTTTTGTTGAACATCGCCTGTAGGGCACTGGAACCTACCGGTTCCCCGCAGCGCCGAACCCGCCCCCCTCCTGGACCAGCCATTCGGGAAGCGAGCGCGGATCGACCATGACAGACGACGACGGCACCTTCAACCGCACGACACGAGACGACGCCGACGAGACGACGCATGAACCAATGCGGCGGCATCTCCACGTCGTCCCGGCCTATCGCCCGTCGACCGACGGCGTCATGCGCCTCGCCCACCTCGGCCCCTACGACACCGAGTTGGGCGGCCACCTGCCGGACGTCACCCTCGCCTACCGCGCCTGGGGCACGCTGAACGAGGTGGGCGACAACGCCGTCATCATCCTCCATGCCCTCACCGGCGACAGCCTCGCGGCAGGTGACGGCGGCTGGTGGGAGCCGGTCATCGGACCCGGCGGACCGATCGATACCCGCACCCATTTCGTCGTCTGCGCCAACATCCTCGGCGGCTGCCAGGGCAGCACCGGCCCGGCCTCACGCGATCCGGAGGGGCGTTATTGGGGCACCCGCTTCCCGCACGTCACGATCGGCGACATCGTCGCCACCCAGCGCCTGCTGGCAGTGAAGCTCGGCATCACGAAGCTGGTCGCGATCGGCGGTTCCATCGGCGGCTTCCAGGCGCTGGAGTGGGCCACGCGGCACGCCGATATGGTCAAAGGTGCCGCCGCGATCGCCGCCAGCGGCGCGCTCGACGCCCTCGGCATCGCCGTCCACGGTGAGGTCGGCCGCCGCGCGATCATGGCCGATCCCGAGTGGCGCAACGGCGACTACCTCGACGAAGGCACCTTCCCGGAGCAGGGTCTCGCCATCGCCCGCATGGCCGCGATGACGACCTACCACAGCCGCCAGAGCCTCGGCAGCCGCTTCGGGCGCAACCCGGCCATCCGCCAACCGCTCTACGAGCCGTTCGGCACCACGTTCGACGTCGAGGGCTACCTTCACTACCACGGCCGCGCCCTCGTCCAGCGCTTCGATGCCAACAGCTACCTCTACCTGACCCGCGCCATGGACATGTACGACATCGGGCGCGACGGAGGCGACAACTACTGGTTCGACCGCATCGCCGCCCCGCTGCTCCTCGCCGGCATCTCGTCCGACTGGCTCTTCCCGCCGGAAGAGATCGAGCTCCTCGCCGATCGCATCCGCGACCGGGGCACGGATGTCTCCTACGCCCCCATCGACTCACCGAACGGTCACGACGCCTTCCTGAAGGATTGGAACGACCTGAATCCGATCATCGCGGAGTTCATGCGCTCGGTGGACGGTTCCGGCGTGCTGGCCAACGCCGGGAGGACAGCCCCATGAGCGCCTGCCTTCGCCATTGCACCCGCCGCCGCGCCCGCGACGGCTTGATGCGTACGCCCACACTGCGTACACCCGCCCCTCGCAGCTGCGGGCGGTGAGCGGGTCCCGGGGACCTTTCGACCCGGCCACAAATGGCGGGTGTACGACATCGCCGTTCATTCAATGACATTCAAGGAGCAAACACCATGACCGACGTCCTGAACGAGATCCAGCAGCCCGGCGTCGAAACCGCCGCTCTTCACGCCGGCCAGGCGCCCGACACCGCCACCGGCTCGCGCGCCGTCCCGATCTACCAGACCACCTCGTACCAGTTCGAGGACACCGCGCACGCCGCCGACCTCTTCGGCCTGCGCGCCTTCGGCAACATCTACACGCGCATCATGAACCCAACGACCGACGTGCTGGAGCAGCGGGTCGCCGCGCTCGAAGGCGGCGTCGCGGCAGTCGCCACCGCCTCCGGGCAGGCGGCGGTCACGCTCGCGCTCCTGACCCTTGCGCGGGCCGGCGACGAGATCGTCTCCACCACGAACCTCTACGGCGGCACCTACAACCTCTTCCACTACACCTTGCCGCGCATGGGCATCACCGTGAAGTTCGTCGAGGGCACTCCGGAAGCGATCGCCGGGGCGATCACGGACAAGACGAAGGCCGTCTACTCCGAGACGGTCGGCAACCCGGACCTCAGCACCCTCGACATCCGCGCGGTGGCCGACGTCGCGCATGCCGAGGGCGTGCCGCTTGTGCTCGACAACACCATCCCCTCGCCCTACCTCGTGCGACCCTTCGACCATGGCGCGGACATCATCATCCACTCCCTGACGAAGTTCCTCGGCGGTCACGGCACCTCGATCGGCGGCATCGTCGTCGACTCCGGGAACTTCGACTGGACCGCTGTGCCCCGCTTCAAGGAGGACTTTCGTCGACCCGGATCCAAGCTACCACGGCGTCAGCTTCACGGAATCGTTCGGAAACCTCGCCTTCGCGATCAAGGTCCGCACCCAGGGCCTGCGTGACCTCGGCCCGGCGATCAGCCCGTTCAACGCCTGGCAAATCCTCCAGGGCGTCGAGACCCTGCCCCTACGCATGGAGCGCCACAGCCAGAATGCCGCCGAAGTCGCCCGCTACCTGAGCGAGCACCCGAAGGTGGCGTGGGTGAACTATCCTGGCCTGCCAAGCCACCCGAGCCACGAGATCGCGAAGAAGTACTGGCGCGATGGACAGTACGGCGCCATCCTCGGCGTTGGCGTCAAGGGCGGCGCGGAGGCCGGCAAGAAGGTCGTCGAGAGCGTGAAGCTCTTCTCGCACCTGGCGAACATCGGCGACGCCAAGTCACTCATCATCCATCCGGCAACGACCACGCACTCGCAGCTCAGCGAGGAGGAGCAAGCGTCCGCCGGCGTCACGCCAGACTTCCTGCGTCTCTCGATCGGCCTGGAGACGGCGAGCGATATCATCGCCGATCTCGACCAGGCGCTTGCCCAGATTTAGGGATCGGAATTCGTTGAACTGACAGGGAAATCGGGGGTCTGGACCCCCGATTTCCCTTTTGTATATGAGAACCGTGGCATGCGTTTTGCGTTCGTCATTCAACGAAGGGCTATCGGCCTATCCGATCTTCCCTTCAGGAAGCGGACTCCCCTTCCCTTCCCCCATAGGTGTGAAACGCCCCGGTTCGGAACCAGCCAGCCGAACAGCACGGGGCGTTTTGCTGCCCGTCAGATGAAAACAATCACGTCCTACCGACATGCTCGCCGCATGACAACGCGTGGCCAGCGGTCCAAGCCGGCATCCCGCTCGCGTTGCACAATCGCCTGCAGGTCCGGCGGAAGAGTTTCGCTGGTGACCTCGGTGAAGCCAAGGCGCCGGTAATACGGGGCGTTCCACGGAACATCGCGAAACGTCGTCAACGTCAGCGCCGATATCCCTTGCCCAGTGGCGTACGCACCAGTCGCCTCAATCAGGCGCGCGCCGATCCCCTGCCTGGCGTACGCAGGATGCACCGTCACCTGTTCGATGTGGAGGCTCTCCCGCAGCTGTCGCGCGAGCAGGTACGCCACCGGCTCATCATGGTCTGCACCCGGAGACGCGACGAGGAGCAGCCCTGACTGCATCGCGTCCCGAAGCTCCTCCTCGGGGATCGGGTCATCCACCGCAATCTCGGGCATGTCCATATCCAGGAAGAGATGACCTGCCGCGCGCTCGATCCCGGCCAGGAAGGGGATATCGTCGTCATCACCCTGCCGGACCACGATGCTGGTCACAGCGGTGGCGCCAGCAGGTACACGCCCCCGCCGTTCAGGTCGATGACGTAGATGTTTCCGTCGCTGTCCTCACCGAACGCGGAGATGCCAAGCCCGGTGTCAACCGGGTCGGACATCGTCCACGTCTCGCCGTCGGTCGACGTCCCGCTCCAGATCAGGCCGGTGCAGAAGTCCCCAAACAAATACGCGCCCTGCAGGTCCGGCATATCCTCACCGCGATAGACGAAACCACCGGTCACCGAGCAGCCGAGGTCGTGTGTGTATTCCATCACCGGCAAGGTGTACAACGCGGTGTCGCACCCCTCTTCGAGGTAGCACTGGGTGCCCTCGGTGACGTTCCAGCCGAAGTTGATCCCACCCTCACCGACCGGGGCAACGTCGATCTCCTCGATCTCGTTCTGGCCCACATCGGCGATCCAGAGGTCACCGGTCTCGCGGTCGAACGAGAAGCGCCACGGGTTGCGCAGCCCGTATGCCCAGATCTCCGGCAATGCGCCCTCCTGGTCGATGAACGGGTTGTCCTCCGGGATGCCGTAGGTCTGCCCCTCCGGCAGGTATTCCGGGTCCACCTCGATGCGCAGGATCTTGCCGAGCCAGGTGTCGAGGCTTTGGCCGTTGCCCTGCGGATCGCCGCCGGAGCCACCGTCGCCGAGCCCGATGTAAAGGTAGTTGTCCGGCCCAAACGCGAGCTGGCCGCCGTTGTGGTTCGGGTACGGCTGCTCCTGCCGCAGGATCGCCTGCTCGCTCGACGGATCCGCGACGTTCGGGTCGTCTGTGACGGCGAAGCGGGAAACCATCGTGTTCCCGCCTTCGTCGGTGTAGTCGACGTAGAACAGGCCGGAGTCGGCGTAGTTCGGCGCGAACGCCAGCCCCAGCAGCCCTTGCTCGAATCCACCATCGCCGACCCGGTCGGTGATATCCAGGAATGGCTCCGGCAGCACCGCACCGTCTTGCACGATGCGGATCGTGCCCGGCTTCTCGACCACAAAGAGACGTCCGGAGTCATCCCCTGCGTCGACCACCGCGAGCGGCTGCGTCAGTCCCTCGGCGACCGGCTCCAGGCCGATATCGAAGCCGGTCGTCTCGTCCTGCGCGGTCACGGGAGCGGAGATCAGTGACGAGAGGAGCACCACCAGGGCAATCAGGAGGCGGGTCACGGAGCGGATCGGCAGCATGGGATGCCCCTTTCGAGCGAGATATCGGATGTCATCCCACGATATCGCACCACGCCCCCGTCGTCTCGCACCACGCAGCTGCGACGGTGTGCGAGACCTGCCGCGCAACGGCAGATAGGCAACCGGGATCGGCGCTCTTGTGTCGACCTGCGGTCGATGTCTCGCCCACATGGGGCGAGACTACAGGGATTCGATGATCCGGGCTTGCTCCAGCGCGGCCGTCTCGACCGTTTCGCCGTCCACGAGGAGATCGACGAACGTCATCGGCAACCCGACCGTCGCCGGGTCGAACATGTCCGGACCTGTCTGCAGGTGGATGTGGACGTGCGGCTCCGACGAGTTCCCGGAATTGCCGGTCAGCCCGATACGGTCGCCGGACTGCACCGCCTGCCCCTCGCTGACGGCGACGGACCCCGGTTGCAGGTGCGCCATCAGCACATATTCGCCCTCCGCGACCTCGATCACGACGTGATTCCCGGCCGGGTGCAACGTCGGGTCGGTCGTCGGCGTCGAACCCGGCGTACCGTCCGGATACTCGTCGACCACGATGACCACCGTTCCGGCCGCCGGGGCATATTGCGGCTGACCGTAGCAGTGGTAATCCTCGTTCCGCGTGCCATCGCCGGCGTAGGTCGCACCATCCCGCCAGATCGCGATGTCGTGCGCGTGGCGCTGGGCTGGCGTCGGGGCATGATAGTTCCGGAACTCCGTCTCCCCGCCCCAGATCACCAGCCACGCCCCGTCGAACGGCAGGCGGAAGGTCGTCTTGACCGGAATACCCGCCGCCGGATCCTCCGGAAGCGCGACCTGCATCACGGCCGTCAGCGCGAGCGCCTTTCCGGCATCATCGAACACCGAGTTGATCGCCAGCATCGCGTCGCCCCATGGGTACAGCGCGCCGTAGCTGGAGGTGCCGACAGACGGCCCCATCGGCAGCGCCCGCTCGTCCAGCAACTCCCCCAGCGGTCGCTCCCTCTCGAAGCGGACGTCCGCCAATGGAAGATCGCGAAGCCCCTGCTCCGGAATCGAAATCGCCGCCGAAAGGGCATCGGCGGTACCGGAGAACGTGACCTCGATGCCGAGCGTATACGTCCCGATGATGATGTCCCCGGTCCAGCGGCCGGTCGGCACCTCCCCCGTCTGCGCGGCATCCGGCATGAGCCGGAAGGCGGCCGGCGTGCCCTGATGGAACAGGCCGCTGATTTCCTCCGGCGCGTAGTGCCCGGCGAAAAAGGCGCGGACCTCGGCGATCGCGAACGAGACGATATCCGTCGTCAGCGAGGCGATAGTGTCCGCCGCGGAGAACCCCGCCAGCATGCCGGACACCGCGTCACTGAATGCACCGGTCACGGCCGCATCGTCGCCAGCGAGGAACGATGAGGTCAGCTCGCGCCCCTGGACCATCAACGCATCGCTGGCGTCCCGGTACGCCGGAAGGATCTCGGCTGTCGTCGGAGGCGGCGAGACCTCGGAGGTCGCTACGGGTGACGCGAGTGGAGAGACCGCCGCGGGAGTGCCGGCGTTCGTATCGGGCTGGATCATCAGGCCGTCAATGAGGCCGGACTCTGGCTCCAGCCACACCGAGAGGCGCACCCGCACGCCCGTCGCCCCGACGAGCAGCACCCCGGCCTCGTGCTCCGTCGTGCCGGAGGAGATGCGCTCGACCCTCACCGTTCCCAGCGCGGGTTTCAAACCCTCGACACTCGCCACCACCTGCTCGGCCGAAACCTGCTCGAGGAACGCCGGCGTGAAATGCGCCTCCACATCCTCCACCGTCAACGGCTGGTTTGTGGCGTTCAGCATCTCGATGAACCACCGCACCTGCTCGCGCAGCGCTCCCTCCGGCAATGCCTCCAGCGCATCCTGCGCGCCTGCGAGGGGCGGAGAGCCCAGCGTGAGGGCGGCGAGCCCGGCAGCGGACGATATGGTCAGGTCGCGTCGGGTGAGCATAGAGCCTCCTCAGTCTTGGGACGGGCGGCGTCGGACCTCAGGCCCGCAGCCGGCCGGAGCGAACGATCAGGATCAGGGTGATGATCCCGACCGCGGCGTCGATGCGTCCGTACCAGCCAAAATCGAGCGACGAGACGAGGTCCACAATCAGCAGGAAGATCGCGAGCGCGGCGAGCGCAGCCGACGCGAGGAGCACGACACGCGCCTGCTCCGGCGTGATATCCGGGTCTGACGCGCGTCCCCAGAGGACCACGAGCACGTTGACGCCACCGGGAATCCAGACGACGAGCGTCCATGCGACGATCACGATCGTGACCGCCGCGCCCGTCGCGACGCTCCCGTCATAGGCGGCAGAGAAGAAGATGAAGACGGCCATCAGGCCGCCGAGCACCACCGCCCAGGTCACGAGATCGCCGGGCCCGCGGCGACGCGTCTGCCATTCGCGCATGCGTTCGTCGCGTAGCTCGTTCCGACGCTGCTTCTCCGGGTCCATGGGCTCCCGCCTTCCTACGCGCCCGGCGCGAATCGTAACCCGACCACCCCGGCGATGATCAGGCCGATCGACACCAGCCGGACGACATCGCGCGGCTCGTTGAACAGCACCATGCCGAGCATCGCCGTCCCGGCCGCCCCGATACCCGTCCAGACCGCATAGGCGGTGCCGACCGGCAGCGTCCGCAGCGCGTACGACAGCAGCAGGAAGCTGATCGTGCCGAAAAAGGCGAACCCGAGCGACGGCCAAAGGCGCGTGAAGCCGTGCGCCTCCTTCAGCGACAGCGCCATCGCCGTCTCGAACGCGCCAGCGATGACAAGAACGATCCACGCCATGAAAAATCCTTCCGACCTACAGAACAGGGGCGCACGGACAAATCGCCGCGCACCCCTGTGATCGATCGTTCGGGTTCTGGCTTGGCGCGACCGTCCGACCCAATATCAGCACGCCACACAGGCATGCCTTTGGCTCGGACAGCACCGCCGTTCCCCACCGCTGGTGGTCAACCGCTCGCACGGAGCTGCTTTGCGAGGAGTATATCAGCCGCCCGCTCGCCGGCCCCGATCACGTCCGGGATGCCGACGCCCCGCAGCATGTTGCCGGCGATGCCAAGCCCGGGCACGCGATCCATCGCCGCCTCGATACTCTCCACGCGACCGAGATGCCCGAGCGTGTATTGCGGGCTGGCCAGTTCGCGCCGGAACACGCGCGTCAGGACCGGCTCCCCGTCGATACCACTGACTTGCCGCAGCTCGTCACGCAGCACCTGCACCAGCTCGCCGTCGCTCCTCTCGAGGATCTCTTGCTCGCCGGAGCGCCCAACGAACCCGCGCACGAGGAAATGCCCGTCCGGCGCGCGGTCCGCCCACTTGGACGACATCCACGTCACCGCCTTTACCTTCCGCCGCTCCGCACGCGGCACGAGGTAACCGTGGTTCCGCGGTGCCTTCGCGGTGGCCGACTCCTTGTACCCGAGGAGGATCAACGCGGTGGACACCTGCGGGATGCCAGCCATCGCGTCGGCGGCATCAGTGTCGAGGCTCTTGAGCAGTCGCGACTGGACGTGGGCCGGGGCGGCGAGGATCACCGCGTCGTAGGTGTGGTGATAGACCTGCCCCTCACTCTCCTCATCGACGATGAAGCGGCCATCAGGCGCCTTGCGCACACCGACCACCTTCCGCCTGGTCTGGATGACGCCCCCGCGCGACTCGATCCCGTCGTGCAACGCGTCCGTCAGCTCATGGATGCCGGTCTTGAAGCTGAGGAATCCCTGTTTCGCCTGGTGGCCGATCGGCCGCGCCTTGGCGTCCTTGCGCTGGGCGAGCACGCCCCGGATCAGCCCGCCGTGCTCCTTCTCCGCCGCGCGCAACTGCGGGAAGGTCGCGGCGAGGCTCAGCTCCGCGCCGCTGCCGGAGTAGATGCCCGCCATCAACGGCTCGATCAGGTGCAGGTAGACGTCACGCCCCAGCCGCCGGGTCACGAACGACTCCAGTGTCTCGTCGTCATCACCCTTCTTCGCCGGGATGACGAAGTCCATCGCCATCCGCGCCTTGCCGGCCGGCGTGACGAGCTTCGTCTTCGCCATCGGGCCAAGACGCGTCGGGATGAGGCCGGTGAGGCCCTCCGGCATCTTGTGCAGGTGGCCATCACGCAGCAGGTACGAGCCACGCGTATCGTCGCGCGTCCACTGAAAGCGACCTTCCAACCCCAGCTCGCGCGCGAGGCCGATGCCGCGCGGCTTCATCGACAGGAACGATTCCGGACCGGCTTCAATGGTCCACTCGCCGTCGATCTCCGTGCGGAGGACGCCCCCGACATGGCTCGACGCTTCCAGAACGAAGGGTTTGACGTCCACGCCGGAGACCAGCAACCGGTGAGCGGCAGCGAGACCGCTGATGCCACCCCCGACGACCGCGACGGTCTTCGTCACGCCGTCACCCACCCGGCCTCGTCGGCGCGTTCGCGCACGAGACCGGCGAGTCCCGCCATCATCTTCGGATGATCGTTGACCATCTCGATGCGCTCGAGCTGCATGCCCAGCTTCTCGGCCTGCTGCATGAACTCGACGTCGATATCGAACAGGATCTCGACGTGCTCGCAGACAAACCCGACCGGGCAAACGAGAACATGCTTGCCCCCGTCGGCGTGGATCTGGTCGATCACGACGCTGGCATCCGGCCCGAGCCACGGGTCCTTCGTCATCGCCGCGCTCTGGAAGGCCCAGTTCGACGGGTGACCCGGGAACCGCGCGCGGATCGCCTCGTAGGTCTGCTGTAAATCGCTCTCGTACGGGTCGTTGTGCTCGCGAATGCGCTCCGGCAAGCTATGCGCGGTGAAGATAATGGGCACCTCCGCGCGGACATCCTCCGGGAACTTCTGCAGCGCGTCGTTGACACGCTCCTCAAGGGCGTCGAGATAGCCCGGAAGGAGGTTCCAGCGATCGATCGAGACGACGTCGATGCCATCCTTCGCCTCGTCGACCTTCTTGTTGTAAGCACCGATCGACATCGACGAGTAGTGCGGCGCCATCACCATGGTCACGGCCTTCTCGACGCCGGCCTCCCGCATCTCGCCCATCGTTTGCGCGATGTACGGATGCCAGTGCCGCATACCGAGCCACACCTTCCAGCGCTCGCCCTCAGGTGCCTGCTCGTTGAGTGCTTGCTCGATGCCGTCGCCCTGCGCCTGGGTCAGCTCGAGGATCGGCGAGCGGCCGCCGATAAGCTCGTAGCGGTCCTCGATTTCGCGGAAGATCTCTTCCGATGTCGGGCGATGGTGGCGCACGTCGAGCAGGTACGGGCGCACATCCTCCAGGGTGTCGGGGCCGCCATAAGCCATGATCATCAGGTGGTGCGTCGCGGGGGAGGATGTTGGATCGGTCATCGAAGGGGACTCCTTGGTGGGGATGCGCGGTCGTGACGTGGTGGACGCGGTTCACCCGCGAGTGGGAGCGTCCACCTGCTGCATCATAGGTACCATATCGGACGTGGCCCGGACGTCAGGAGAACTGTGAGAGTCAGGGATAACCGCATGACAACGGGCGGCACGGGGACGTATGCTCTGCCGCAGGAGGACGACGGCATGGAACCGATCGACAGCAAGCGCGCCCGCATCCTGGACAAGCCGGACCTGGTCACCGCGATCGCCGTCGCGATCACGATCCTCGTGATCAACGCCGTCCTGCTCATCATCCTGTTCTAGAGCACGAACTTTCGCGTACAGCCGGCCCTTGTGGCCGGCTCTTCGAGCGCGATTGGGCTGCCCACAAGGGGCAGCCGTACGCAAGGGCCCTTCGTACCGCCGGACACGAGGTCCGGCGCATGGAGCGCACTTGCCGCCTACTTGTACACCCGCACCAGGAACTCGCCCTTCTTCTCGGCGGCCTGCTTGCCGGCGGTCACGCCCGGTCGCCGCTCATGATACGCGTTCCCGATCACCACCTTCGCGCCGGTCAGCGCGCGCAGCACGATCGTGTCGTTGCGCTCGGAGAACGACTCCTTCACCTCCAGCTCGCCCTTTGACTTGATCACGACGTGCTTGAAGAAGTTCACCGGCGCGCTGATGTCCGGCCGATCCAGGCCAAGCTCCTCGACCGCCGACGTGAGCGACTCGCGCGAGCTCGGCATCACCGTCGCGCTCGACGACGCCGGCTCCGGCGCCGGGATGGGACCGGTCAGCAGGTCGTGACGGCCGACGCTGTCCTCGACGAGCTCGAAGATCGCCGTGCCCTCACCGCTGAAGAGCTTGTCCCCCTGCTTCAGGACGATCGACGCGTTCTGCGTCATCGTGGTGGCCGTCGAGAGCCGCTCGTCACGCCCCTCGCCACCCCACGCCAGCAGCGTCGCGACCTGCGCGCCGGCCATGTCGATCAGCTGGATCAGCTGGCCGGCCTCGATCTCGAAGGATGTCGCCGTCCCGACCGCCAGCTGGCGGGAGAGGATGACCCGATGCCCGACAAGTACATTCGCCATTGATTCGTGCTCTTCCTGTCTGGGAGTATGCCGGTGACACCGCAATGGTGGCCAATCCGGACGCGACAGACGCTCGTGCCATTGTCGCAGGGTTCACGGATGTTCTTCCAATCTGCGTCCGCCTGATCAGGCATACTTGGGCGCAACAACGCACGCGATCATGGGCTCGACCTCGGGAGGGTTTTCGGGAATGGAGAAATGTCCGAATTGTGGCGCGGCGGTCCGCTCCGGCGCGAAGTTCTGCACATCCTGCGGGACGCGCCTGATTGACCCGTCCGCGACGACCGCATCGCCAGGCACGCCGGCTCCCGCCGAGGAGACGCAGATCGCCGCCCCGGTCGTCCAGCCGGAACCGGACACCACAGGCGAGCGCGAGACATCCGAGTCCTTCGCCGGGTGGGGAAGCTCCGGCAGCGGCTGGACCAGCACGGAGAGCAGCACCTCGACGCCGGCCGACCGCTTTGGTGCCGCGCTCGACTCAACGGAGCGCGAGTCGACGGAAACGACGAGCGACGAGTCCGGCTGGGGCAAGCCCGCCCCGACGACCGACGACCGCTTCGCCTCGTGGTCAGCCGCCTATGGGTCGACGAACGAGAATCCGCCGGTCGAGGAAGATGCGAATACCGGCGAGGTTGTCGCCGTGGAGAGCGCGACGATCGCCGATGAATCGGAGTCAACCTCCGCGACGGACAGCGCCGGCTTCACCGAGGGCGGCGCGGACGAGGTCGATTACCTCAGCGGTGACGAGAACATCGCGGTCGGCGGGCCGGACTCCGGGATCGCCGCCGGGCGTCCGTCCGACCAGTCCGATGCCCGCCAGCGCGCCACGACGCTTGTCGAGGAGCTGCGGGAGCTGATCTGGAAGATCGGCGAACAGTCCCCGGCAACCACCGGTGACACGACCGACATTCGCAACGCGCTCAACGCCGCGCGCGGCCATATCAGCGACTTCAGCGACCTCGAGGGCGTCATCACCGCCGTACGCGAGAACCCGCGAGACATCGACGCCCTCCGCGAGCTCGGCAACCAGGCCCCCCGCCTGGAAGAGTTGCTGGAGAGCCACAGCCGCCTCACCACCGCGCTGGACGACGCGATCCATAACCTGCAATAGCGCACGCAGTCGGCCCCGGGGAACCATTCCGGGGCCGACTGCCTGGGTGGGTCGCTATTCCCCCACCCAGGCGAACGGCCACGTATCGCGCATCCCGACCATCTGCCATAAGGCGCCGTACCGCGCGACATCCGGCCCGAACTCGACGATCATCACCGGGCCGGCAACCGCCTCATCCGGCGTGTTCGTCGGCACGAAGCGATCGCTGTAGACGGCGCCGGTCGTCGGCGACTGCATGTTCTCCAACCGCCAGAAGGCGACCTCGGCGGCCGCCCGGGCGTCGTCGTCCGAGCCGGTCAGGAACGCCATGCGCGCCCGGGGCTGAAGCTCGTCCGGCGGCGGAGTGCCGTCCATCGCCGGCGCGGCACCCGACGTGACGCTCATCATTCCCAGCGACAGGGGCGGCATCGGCCCGACGGCGGCGTCCGACTCGGCGAGCAGGTCCTCGACGGTCGTCGGCGCGTCGCGGCCCGGGTTCTCCGGCACCATCGTGTCGGCGCGGAAGGTCGCGCCCGGAAGTGCCATGACGTTCACCGTATCCGAGGGCAGCGTGTCGATCAGGACCTGCAGATCGGTGTCCACCTCGCCCGAGGCGCCCTGGTGCGCGAGCACCCGCTCCAGCGTCGCATATGTGCGGGTGAAGACGGCGATATCGTCGGCCAGGAGGGCGACGTTGTTCAGCGATCCGATGTTGAGCGGCGTCGGGCGACTGAAGTCGAGCTCGCCCTCCTCACCGAGCGTCCAATAGTCGCCATGGTCACCGGTCCGGCGCTCGTAGCCGGTCGCCTCCCACGTCGCCGTCAGCTCCGCGAACGGCACGCCCCCGGCATAGACGGAAACGCGATCTGGCGGCGCTCCGGCGACCAGGATCTGGTGCACGTCGAGCACGCTGAAGCCGAGCGCCGCCTGCGTCTCCTCGCTCTTCGCGTAGGGCATCAGCTCGTCGGTGGATACCAGCATGCTGACAGCCTCGACGATGCCGTCCGGCGCGCCGCTGAACCCGTGGGCCTGGAACTGCACTTCCAGGTCAACCCACGTGAACAGCTCGGACGTCGGGTCCGGGCCTCCAAGGGCATCCGCCGGCACGAGCGCGAGCAGTGCGCGCAGCCGGTCCCGGGCGTCGGCCAGGTAGGTACCCCCGCGCGTGACGGGCGACGCCGAGGGCGTCTGCGCGAGGGTTACCATCGATGGTGCGGCAAAGATGGCAACGCCTCCGGCCAGCGCGGCGCGGCGTGTAAGGCGAAGTGGCGTTGGGCGTTCATTCGTGGGAATCATGGTAAGTCTCCAGGTCATTGAAGGGTGTGACTGTCGCCAGTGCGCGCAAGAAGCACGCCGGACAGCGCCTCTACCCCTCACAACGCCCACATAGGCAGGAAGTTCCGCCATCCGCCACACACATACCATCCGTCATTCCGTTCCCGCTGGTCGGGACTGACGACAACTCGTTTGAGGTCCCGTTGGCATCTGCGCTCCCAGACGTCTACGGCGTCCACGGCCACATCACGAAGCCGAGATCGCGCTGGTCGAGGATCGCCAGCCAGTCGTCGCCACCACGCGGCAGGCTCGCGACCAACCGCATGGTGTAGAGATCCTCACCGGTGGCATAGACGTGCAGCGTGCGGGGGACGATGCGCGCCAGGTAGGGCTCGCCGGTCACCGGCGAATCCGCCATCCGCAACGCCCGATCGGCGCGGATCGCCGCCTGGACGGCGTCCGATGCGGAGCCGTACGTGAGCACCAGCGAAAAGGGCGCATCGTCCTCGCCTGAAGCCGGCGCTTCCAGCCCTGCCAGCAGCAGCGTCGCCTGCGGCAGGACCACCGGTCTCGACCGGGCGGCGGCGATCGGCGTCGCCCCACCGACCCAGCCCTTCACCTCTGGGGTCGCCAGCACGCTCGGCGTCGCCGGGTCCGTCACCAGCATGCTGCCCTTCAGGATCACCGCCGTATCCAGCCGGTACGGGTAAACCGGTGGCGCGAGGAGCGCCGACATCTGCGGGTTCTCGTCCAGCGACGGCCCGGTGCCGTGGAACGCGCGCACCGCCTGCTCCAACCGGGACAGGCGCGACGTCGCGATCAGCGTGCCGTCCTCGAGCAGGACCACGTTGTTCATGTTCCCCAGCGCCGGGCGGCTCGCCGGGGCCGAGAGATCGACCTGGTCACCGGGGAAGAGCGACCAGAGGGTGATGTCCTCGCGGCGCACGGCCTGGTAACCGGACTCCACCCAGGCGTCCTGCAGATGGTCCTGATCGAAATTGCCGCGGATCACCAGCACGAGGTCCGGCGCCTGCCCAACGGCCAGCACCTGGTCGACGTCCGAGAGGCGGAACCCGTAGGTCTGCACCCAGAGATCGTCGTTGCCGCGCGTGGCGAGCACGCTCGGGATCGCGAGGTGCTGCAACTCGGCCTCCCAGGCAGGGAAGCGCGGGTCGGTCGGCCCGGCGGGCGTCTCGATGCCCCGGGCGCGCATCCAGCCGGTGATGTTGGCATATTGCGCGACGTCGCTGAGCGGCAGGCTGTCGTCCGCGAGGCGATCCGGCGCGTACCGCAGCAGGTCCGGTAGCGTGCCGCCCCGGTACTGCTCGACGGTGACCAGCGGGAGTACACGGATCGTCGTCGGCGACGGCGTGGCTTGTGGCGAGGAGGCCGGGGTCCCGGGAAGCGCGGCGACCTCGGTCGGCGTCGGCTCCGGGCCGACCGGAGACGGCTCGCTGCGCACGAGCATGAGCATCCAGCCGATCACCCCGACCAGCGCGAGGATGGCGAAGGCGACCGCGATCGCCCCGGCGGAAACACGACGACGGGGCGAGCTCACCGGAGCCGCCCCGTGCGCGCGTCCAACCGGCACATCGCCGGTCGCATCATTCGGGGACGAAGGCCAGGCGGCCCTGGAAGGCGTCCGCCGAGCGGTACGCCGTCGAGACGCTCGCACCGGCGTGGATGCGCTGGATCGCCTCGCCCAGCAGCTCGCCCACCGAGAGCACAACGAGCTTGTCGAACCGCTTCTCGGACGGGAGCGGAATCGTGTTCGTGACCACGACTTCCTTGATCGGGCTCTCCGTTAGCCGCTGCACGGCCGGCCCGGAGAAGACCGGGTGGATGCAGCTGGCGTAGACCTCCGTCGCGCCCGCGTCAAGGCAGACCTGCGCAGCCTGGGTAATGGACCCGGCGGTGTCGATCTCGTCGTCGACGATCACCGCCTGCTTGCCCTCGACCGAGCCGATGAGGTTCAGCGCCTCGGACTTGTCCTGGTTGCCGATGCGGCGCTTCTCGATGATCGCCAGCGGGCTCTGCAGGATGTCGGCGAAGTTGCGCGCGCGCTTGGTGTTGCCGAGGTCAGGCGAGACGACGACCGGGTTTTCGAGATGCTTCTCCACGAAGTAGCGCGCGGTGAGGTACATCGCGCTCATCTCGTCGACCGGGATATCGAAGAAGCCCTGGATTTGCCCGGCGTGGAGATCGACCGTCAGCACGCGGTTCGCGCCTGCCTCGACGATCAGCTTGGCGACGAGGCGCGCGGTGATCGGCACGCGCGGCTGGTCCTTCTTGTCGGTCCGGCCATAGCCGTAATACGGGATGACGGCGGTGATGCGCCCGGCGGATGAGCGCTTGAAGGTATCGATCATGATCAACAGCTCCATGATGGAGTCGTTGACCGGCGTCGAGAACGATTGGACGACGAAGATGTCGTCCTGGCGGACGCTGTTGCCGATGCGGACAAAGGTGTTGTCGTTGCTGAACTTGAAGACCTCGGCGCGCCCGACCGGGATGCTGAGGTAATTACAGATCTCCTCGACCAGGTGCGGGTTCGAGTTTCCGCCGAATACCTGGATTTGCTCCCACGGTCCTGCCATTGGTCCCCCACATCCTTTCGGTGCATTTTCGTAGTCCCGCACCACGTGTGCGGGACCGGCACCGGAGGTGCCGCCCACGGTTTCGACCTGAGTTCGATCCTTCGGCAGGCTCAGGACGTCGACACGCGGTCGACCCCTACGCGTCGGTCGCCTCCACCGCCTCGTCCACCGACAGGGAGATCAGCGCCTCGCGCGCCGCGTCCTGCTGCGCCTCGCGCTTGCTGCGGCCCGTGCCGGTGCCCCGCCGCTCACCTTCAACGAGCACCGCGATGGTGAACTCCCGCGCATGATCCGGGCCCTCTTCCGCGATGGTCTCGTAGACGGGTTGGTCCAGCCAGCGCTCCTGGACGATCTCCTGCAGGCGGCCCTTCGGGTTCGCCATCGCCTCTTCCGCCAGAATACCGGTCATGTCGCGATCGAGAAAGCGGTTGATGAACGTCGACGCCGCGTCCCGCCCCTGGTCCAGGTAGATCGCGCCGACGAGCGCCTCGAACGCCCCGGCCAGCATCCGGTCCCGCGCGCGGGTCGTGATCGTCTCGCCGGTGCCGAGGTACAGCCCGTCCGGGATGCGCAGCTCGCGCGCCCACATCACCAGCGTCTCCGCGCGCACCAGCGCGGCCCGGTTGCGGGTCAACGTGCCCTCGTTCGCGTCCGGATAGTCGCGGTATAGCCGCTCTCCGGCGACCATCCCCAATACGGCGTCACCGAGAAACTCCAGCCGCTCGTTGGACTGCAGCACCGCGTCGACCTCGTCCTGCATCAGCCAGTCGTGCAGGACCGAGCGATGCGTCAGCGCCAGCCGGAACAGGCGCGGATCGTCGAAGTGCAGTCCCATGTGCTGCGCGAGCATCTGCTCGAACGCCGGGTCCGGCATCCGGAACGGCGTCGGCGCGGCAGCCTGCTTGTCAGCTTTCGTCTTCCGGGAGGTCATAGGGAGGGATTACTGCGCTTCCATGTGATGGATGAGATCGCGCGTCGGCAGGGAGCGGCGCACTCGTACACCGGCAGTATACCGCCCGATGGTCCAGCGCCGGATTGGGCACCAAGCGAGGCCAGCTTGGTCCTCCTGCACAACCAGAAGACATCCTGTGGATGTAGACGTATCCAGCCTCTGTGCAGAACGACCTGCGGAGTTGACGGCGGAGGGGTATGATTATCCGCGGACGCCCATCGCGCCCGCTCCCACCGAGTGTCGGCAGTTTCACCTACGCAGAAAGAGGTTGCCCCGTGCTCACCCGACGAGAACTCCTCCAGCTATCCGGCGGTGCGCTTGCCTCCATCGGCCTGGGACGCGCCCTGCACGTCTACGCCCAGGACAGCACACCAGCTGGGGCGTCCGAGCCGTTCGGCTCCCCGGCGGCCAGCGCCACGCCGTCCGTCGAGATCGGCGACATCTCCGTCCTCCCCCTGAAGGAAGAGGGCAAGCTCATCATCCACACCGATGAGCCGGTCTACGAGCCGTGGTTCGTCGACAACGACCCGACCAACGGCAAGGGCTACGAGGCCGCGGTCGCCTACGCCGTCGCTGCGAAGCTCGGCTTCAAGGAGGATCAGGTTGAATGGGGCCGCACCCCGTTCAACAACTCCTACGCCCCGGGTGAGAAGCCGTTCGACTTCTATATCTGCGACGTCTCCAACACCCCGGAGCGCGCCCGGGCCGTCGGCTTCAGCTACCCCTACAACTCCGTGCCGCTCGTCGTCGTCACCAAGGCCGACGGCCCGGTCATGGAGGCCAAGAGCCTTGCTGACCTCGCGAAGTTCAAGTGGGGCACGCAGGTCGGCACCACCTTCCACTCCTACATCGAGGAGTTCATCAAGCCGGAGCAGGACATCTACGTCTACGACACGAACGCCGACTCCCTGACAGCGCTGATGAACGATACCGTCGACGCGGTGGTCCAGACGCTCCAGATCGGCATCTACAACGTCAACATCCAGTTCGAGGGCCTCGCCCTCGGCGGCCTGCTGCCGGACTCGGACCAGTACACCGCCCTCGTCACCGATCTGGGCAGCCCGCTGATCCCGTACCTCGACGCGGCGGTCATCGCGCTCTGGAACGACGGCACGATCCCGGCCCTGCAGGAGGAGTACCTCGCGCCCCCGACCGACCTCCCGACGTACGAGAAGTAGGGCGGAGCTGCCTGCTGCCCTTGTAGCGGAGGACTTGGACGCGCTCCCGCGCCCATAGAACCCGGGCGTCGATTCGCGTCCAATGTCCTCCTCCGGGCGGCGCCTGCCACTTCCGCGCCCGCTCCGCGCGTCCGGGGAGGACATTGCGGCGCGCCTGTGCAAGCAAGAGGGTCCCGTCACTGCCGCAAGTCCTCCGCTACAGTCGCTGGTGCCTGCCGTCACCGTCCCGGATTCCTTGCATGAACCCATCCCCGCCGATCCCTGCCCCGCTGTCCGACGAGCAGGTCGCCCGGCTCCTCCAGAAGAAGAGCGCCTGGAAACAGGCTGACGTCATCCGCTCGACGCTGATCGCGATCGCCAGCACGATCGTGCTGTTCGGCGGCATGATCCTGTTCATCCAGCGCACCGAGGGCTGGGACGCCGTCCAGCAGGCATTCTTCAGCCCGCCGGACTTCAAGGAGGCGTGGCCGAAGGTCGTCGACGGCTTCTGGCTCAACGTCAAGATGTTCCTCATCGCCGAGCCGATCATCCTCGCCTTCGGTCTCCTGCTCGCCGTCCTGCGCCTGACGAAGAACCCGGTCCTGTTCCCGCTGCGCGCCTTCGCGATCGGCTACATCGACCTCTTTCGCGGCATCCCGACGCTGCTCGTGATCCTCATGCTCGGCTTCGGCATGCCGGGGTTGCGCATCGACTGGCTCCCCGGCTCCCCGGTGTTCTGGGGCGTCACCGCGATCGTCCTGTCGTCCGCGGCATACACCGCCGAAACCTTCCGCGCCGGCATCGAGTCGATCCACCCGAGCCAGCGCGCCGCCGCCCGCTCGCTAGGGCTCTCCGGCACCAGGCGTTCATGCACGTCGTGCTGCCGCAGGGCGTCCGCGCGGTCATTCCTCCGCTGCTGAGCGGCTTCATCGCGCTGCAGAAGGAGACGGCACTGGTCAGCACCATCGGCCCGCTGGAGGCGACCCGCCAGGCCGGCATCTACGCCAGCCTGAACTTCAACTACACCAGCTATCTCGCGGCGGCGATCCTCTTCATCGCGATCACGATCCCGCTGACCCGGCTCACCGATTACCTGCTACGCCGCTCGGCGGCCCTCCGCGAGCTGGGGATGACCGCATGACGGACGGCGCACCATTGATCAGCTACCGTGGCGTCTACAAGGCGTACGGCGAGCACCTCGTCCTGAAGAACATCAACCTCGACGTCGCGGAGCACACCGTCACCTGCCTCATCGGCGCGTCCGGCTGCGGCAAATCGACGCTGCTGCGCTGCACGAACCTGCTGGAGTCGATCCAGCATGGCGCGATCTACCTTCGCGACCGCGATATCGCCACGGCGCAGGACGACGCGGACGCCATCCGCAAGCGCATCGGGATGGTGTTCCAGAGCTACAACCTCTTCCCGCACATGTCGGTGATCGACAACATCACCCTCGCGCCGGTCAGGGTGGCCGGCAAGAACAAGTCGGAATCGCAGGACCGCGCGCGGGAGCTGTTGGATCGCTTCGGGCTCGCGGACAAGGCGACGGAATATCCGGACCGCCTCTCCGGTGGCCAGCAGCAGCGCGTCGCCGTCATCCGCGCCCTCGCCATGGACCCGGAGGTCCTGCTGCTGGATGAGATCACCTCCGCGCTCGACCCGGAGATGGTCGGCGAGGTCATGGACATCATCATCGAGCTGAAGGGCCTTGGCATGACGATGATCATGGCCACCCACCAGATGGGTTTCGCCAGCCAGATCGCCGACAACGTCGTCTTCCTCGATGGCGGCATCGTCCTGGAACAGGGTCACCCGTCCGCGATCCTGCACAACCCGCAGAATCCGCGCACGCAGCAGTTCCTCGAGCGCGTCACCAGCGCGTTGTAGGGGAGGGTCTTGTGCCTTCGAACCGTCTCGTTGTAGTCCCGGACCACGCAGCTGCGACGGTGTGCGGGATATCGACCGTAGGTCGATAACAAGCGCGGAGTCAGTCGAAGCCTGTTCGTTTCGTGCAGCAAATCACCGTCATTCTGACCGTAGGGAAGAATCCCCCGGCGAAGCCGATCGACCGTAGGTCGATACCCGTGCGAAATGGCTGAAACGCAACACGGCCCCACGCATCGCGCAGGACCGTGCCAACAATCACGAATGATGAGAGGGCCTACTGAGCCGTCACCGGCGTCTGCGCCAGCAGCTCCTCGATATCACCAGCAATCTCCGCCGGATCCTTCTTCGGGTCGTAGCGCTTCACCACGTTCCCCTCACGATCGACCAGGAACTTCGTGAAGTTCCACTTGATCGCGTCACCCAGGAACCCGCCCTGCTCCTTCTTGAGGAACGTGTACAGCGGGTCCTCGTTCTTGCCGTTCACGTCGATCTTCGCCATCAGCGGAAAGGTCACGCCGAAATTCACGCGGCACGCCTCCTGCACCTCATCGTCGGTGCCGGGCTCCTGATTCGCGAACTGGTTCGACGGGAACCCGATCACGCTGAAGCCGCGATCCCGGTAACGCTGGTACAGCGCCTCGAGACCGTCGAACTGCGGCGCCAGCCCGCACTTCGTCGCCGTGTTGACGATCAGCAGCGCCTCGCCCTCGAAGTCCCGAAGCGATCGCTCGCCGCCGTCCGCCGTTTTCACCGTGTAGTCATAGACGTTCATGGCATCCTCGTTTCGTAAACCTAAACTTATGGTTTAGTTATAGCATGAAGGATGCCACGCACGCGTCTGGCTCTCGCGAATCACCGGCCCAGGCGACCCTGACGCCGGTCGTGCAACACGAGCAGGATCGCGATCCCCATCACGACCCCCAGCACCATCCCGGCCGCCAGGGTTACCGCCTGGGCTACCGGGTATTCCGGAACGGGCGGCCCGTCGGGACTTGCGGACAGCAGCAGGCTGTACACGCTGTAGGCGAACATCATGCCCGACGATACCCACGCCGCGGCCATCGGAGGCAGGAAGCGCCGCGAACCGCGCCGGGTCGCCAGCGCCATGACGCCCCACGCGCCGGCGAGCGCCCAGGCACCGGTGCTCAACGACAACATGTGCCACCAGACGTCACGGTCTCCCAGCCGGGCCGGATCGAGGCCGACCGTACCGCCGGCCGCCCAGTACACCTTCACGATGCCCAGCAGCAGGCTCCCGGCCGCCGCCATCATGGCCAGGAACGCCTGCAGCCCGCGCGTGTGCCCGGGAATCCCGTCGCTCCCCAGCGGTCCGCTCACGGCCTCCGGCCAGCGCGACCGGGTGTACCCCGCCAGCGCCAGTGGAAGCCCGACGCCGATGCCCACCAACGAGATCATCACCAGCACCTGCTCGTAGGCCCACACGTCAGCCGCCCCGGCGTCACGATCCCGACCGACCGCCGCCGGCCCCAGGATCGGCGCGATGAGCAGCAAGGGCACCAGGAAGCCGGTACCAACCCAGACCGGCAGCGCAACTGTCCAGGCGGGCAACCGCTCGCCCCACGGTTTGATGAACGCCATCGCCAGCAGGATGCCGATCAGGGCCAGCACCGCCGTCGTTGCGTTGATAGCGCGCCACCTGGCCTCACCCATCTCGTCGGTCGGCAAGAACAGCCCGATCGCCCACAGGATCTTGATGACCAGGTATGGCGTCACCGCCACGGCAGCCCCATAGCCAGCCATGGTCCGCATGCGTTGCGCGCGGATCGTCATCTCTCCCGGTGCCGCCATGGTGGTGGTGTCTGCGTCATGTACCCCGAGCGCCACGAATATCTCCCCTGCGATGTCACCGACCGAATCTCTCATCTCTATGCTAAAGACGAAATACGACGGCTTTGCGTCTCGCCGTTGTCAGGTTGTGTCCACCGGGCGCTATAGTCGGGAAACGCGCGGGCCCACGACACCGGCCCCTCGTTCGGGTGTGAGGGAAAGGCAGGTCATGGAAGGACATCCCGCGATCACCGTGGACCTCGTGCGGCAACTGGTGTTGGCGCAATTTCCCACGTTGGCAGGCTTACCGATCCGGCGAGTGGACCTCGACGGATGGGACAACCGCACCTTCCGGCTCGGTGAGGAGATGAGCGTCCGCCTGCCCAGCGCCGCGGGCTACGTGCCGCAGGTCGAGAAGGAGCATCGGTGGCTGCCAGAGCTGGCCCCGCACCTCCCGCTTCCGATCCCGGTGCCAGTCGCGAAGGGCGCGCCCGGCGGGGGGTACCCATGGCCGTGGTCCATTTATCGCTGGCTGGCCGGTGCGCCGTTGGTCACCGCCCCGATCGCCGATCTCCGGCAGTTCGCGATTGATCTGGCAACGTTCCTCGACGCCCTCTACCGCATCGACGCGACGGATGGCCCCGCGGCCGGGCCGCACAACTTCTGGCGGGGAGGCCCGCTGACCGTCTACGACAAGGAAACGCGCGAGGCGATCACCACCCTGCGGGACGAGATTGATACGGACCTGGCTTTGGACGTCTGGGAGACCGCGCTCGCCTCGCCGTGGACCGGCATGCCCGTCTGGGTCCATGGCGACGTCGCGGTGGGGAACCTCCTCGTCCGGGATGGACGCCTGTCCGCCGTGATCGATTTCGGGTCCTCCGGCGTGGGCGATCCCGCCTGCGACACCGTCGATCGCCTGGACGCTGTTCACGGGTGAGAGCCGCGAGGCATTTCGGGATGCCCTCTCGCTCGATGAGGACGCCTGGACACGCGGACGGGGCTGGGCACTCTGGAAGGCATTGATCACCGTCGTGGGAGAGCGCGAGACGAATCCGGAGAAAGCGGATGACTCGCGACGCGTCATCGCCGAGGTGCTCGCGGAGTATCCGCGAGCACGGTTAAGCCGGTCTACAATCCAATCCAACGAACCGCTTAGGCCAAAGAGGGAGCAATCCGTGCGACAGTTCACCCAGGTCGATGTCTTCACCGACGAGTTCATGTACGGCAACCCCGTCGCGGTCGTCCACGACGCGGACGGCATCAGCGACGACGACATGGCCGCGTTCGCGCGGTGGACGAACCTCTCCGAGACGACATTCTTGCTCCAGCCAACCCACGACTTCGCGGACTACCGGCTGCGCATCTTCACGCCCGGCGGCGAGCTGCCCTTCGCCGGACACCCAACACTCGGCTCGGCGCGCGCCTGGCTCGAAGCCGGTAACACCCCGCGCACGCCGGGAACGCTTCGACAGGAATGCGCGGCCGGGTTGATCGAGCTAAAGCAGGACGGCGACCGGCTTGCCTTCGCCGCCCCGCCACTGATGCGGGAGGGGCCGGTTGATATCGCCGTGATGGCGCAGATCACGAAAGCGCTCGGCATCGACAAGGACGTCGTCGAGGCGGCGAACTGGGTCGACAACGGCCCCGGCTGGGTCGGCCTGCTCCTGCTCGGCGCGGAGGACGTGCTGGAGATGCAAGCCGGACTACGCCCTGCTCGGCGACCTCGCGGTCGGCGTCATCGGCCCATACGACTCCCGCACCAGCGACATCCCGACCTACGAGACGCGCGCGTTCGTGCCGGAGCTCGGCGTTCCGGAAGATCCGGTCACCGGCAGCCTCGCCGCCGGTTTCGCCACCTGGCTCATCCCCGAGGGTCTCGCCCCGGACCGCTACCTCGTCCATCAGGGCACCGCGCTCGACCGGCGTGGCCGCATCCACGTCCATCGCGACGGCGACAAGATCTGGATCGGCGGCGACACCGTCATTGGCATCCGCGGTGATGTCGCCCTGTAACGCCTTGCGCCTCTGTCATCCCCTTGAAGACGCTCCACGCCAATATGTCATTCGCCATCCACCTAAAGCGCCGTCATTCTGAACGAATCGAAGGAGCAAAAACCCAGCTTGCCAGAGGCATTGAGCGAAGGCAAAAAGCATGAGAATTCAGTAGGTCCGGACATTTCAGTCCGGACCATCGACCGAAGGTCGATATCGCGGTCAAACCAGCGCAAGGTGTTCAGGGGTCCCCTCTGCCCGAAACTTGAGCACCATGGCACATCTCGTCCTTCGAGGCATCAGGAGTCAACCGTCATCCCTGAACGAGACATCCGTCTCCGCCATCACCGGGCGCAGGATGCGGATCGCCTTTGGCCCCACCCCGTGCAGCGCGAGAATCTCTTCCTCCGTGTAATTCGCGAGCTGCTCCACATTCCGCACGCCGATCTGCGCCAGTGCCTGCGTCGCGGGCCGGCCGATGTTTGGCAGATTGCTCGGGCCGGTCGGCTCGATCACGTCCTTCATCCGTTCTTCCGCCATCATCCGGTTGACCGGCTCGGCACGCTTCTCCGACGCCAGATCGAACGAAAGCCCGGCGTGCCGCATCGCGTCCTCCACCGTCCGGAACGCCTTCGGCCCGAATCCGCGCAACGCCGCCAGCTCCTCCGCTGGCCATGTCGCGCAATCCTCCAGCGTCCTCACCCCTGCTCTCTCCAGCACGGCACCAGCTGACGTCGGGATATTCGGTAGGTCGGTCACACACCCTCCTTCTACACCGAGTCTATCCGGACCGTGCAAAGACGGCTTCTCACATCGTGCGACGAAAAGGTCAGGCCGTTTGGTTCAGGGCGACCGTCTCCACCTGGTTCGGGAGCGACGCGAACACTTTCTGGAGGTCCGTTCCTCGCACCTGCACCGAACGGTCAGGTCGGCACGGACTAAACAGCAGCCACTCCTGCTCGAACACCGCCGGATCGACCATGATCCGCACGCCCGCGTCGAATCCGAACGGGTACGCGTTACCGGGCTCCGCGCCGAAACGATCTTCCAGCTCCTCGTCCGTCGCCATCCGCAGCTTCTTGACCCCGAGATGCTTCTTCATCGCCTTCGTGTCGGACCGCACACCCTGTATGGTCACGTAGACGACGAAGTCATCCCCCGCCTTCATCACGAGGTTCTTCATCTCCGTGCCCTGCCACCCAGTCTCCCTGGCAACCGCCTCGATGTCCTCATACGTCAGCACCGGACGGTGCTCGTAGAGCGTATATTCCGCGTTCGCCGTGTCCATAATGCCGGTGATCTTCGCGGCAATCTCGTTTCGATCGTGCATCTCGTCTTCCTTCTTCACACGTCGTCCGTCGTTTGGGGCAGTCGACTCTGCTAGTACAACATCATCAATGCAGGGTAGTCACTGAAAAAATCAGGTTGTACTGGCATAAAGGAGGTACAACCATGGTCACTAAACCCGTAAAGGTCACCCGTAAAGGACAAATTACGCTTCCGATCGAGTTGAGGAAAGAATTCGGGATCGAGGAAGGCGACATCGTGTACGTCGTCAAGGGCGAACACGGCATCGAGATCCGGACTCCAGGAAGCTTCGTGACAAGGACCGCAGGGATCTTCCGGGAGTATGCCGCCCACATGCCGCCGATGGAACCCGGCGATATACGCGATCTCGCTGCTCAAGCCTGGCTGGAGGATGCGGTGGACGAATTGGATCATGCAGGGAACGACGCTTCATGATGCCCTCGTTTATCGACAGCAATATCCTGGTCTACTACTTCGCCGATAATCATCCCGATAACAGCCCCCGATGCGCAGCCCTGATGGATCGTCTCGACCGGGGCGAGGAATCGACCTGGTGCACCAGTAGCGTCATCATGGAAACGGCATTCGTCCTGGAGCGCTCGCTGCGTGTTCCCCGCCATCTTGCCGCGCGGGCCCTCGCGGAGTTCGTCTCCATCCCCGAGATCAGCTTCGATTTCCGGGGCATCATCCTGGACGCAATTCAACTCTGGGAAGAGAACGGCCCTCTCTCGCTACCGGATGCCTATCATCTTGCGTTTGCCAAACACCAGGGGCTCACCCACATCCACACCTTCGACCGCAAGATGAACCGTTATCCCGGTGTCGAGCGGATTGAGCCGTAACGTCGTCTTCTGGCACGAATGATGTACAGTGCCAGCGTGTGACGCTCGCTCGCGGGCGTTCGTTGAGTTGTACCCGCATATTGGCAACCCTCACGGAGGTAACGCCCCCATGAACACCATCCTCGACCTTATCCGAACACGCCCGGTCATCTACGACGGCTCGATGGGCGCCACGATCCTCGATATGGAGCTCACCGCCGAGGACTATGGCGGCAAGGAAGGCTACAACGACTATCTCGCCGTCGTGAAGCCGGACGTCATCCGGCAGATCCACGCCTCCTTCCTCGAGGTCGGCGCTGACGTCATCGAGACCGACACCTTCGGCTCCAGCGTCATCAAGGCCGAGGAATACGGCGTCGGCGACCAGGCGTACGAGATCAACCGCGCCGGCGCCGCCCTCGCCCGTGAGGTCGCGGACCAGTACAGCACGCCGGACCGCAAGCGCTTCGTCGCCGGCTCCATCGGCCCCTCCGGCCTTCTTCCCGCCTCCGAAGACCCGATGCTCGGTAACCACACCTTCCGCGAAGTGAAGGACCTCTTCGTCCCGCAGATTCGCGGCCTCGTCGACGGCGGCGTGGACCACCTCATCATCGAGACCGTGCAGGACATCCTCGAGCTCAAGGCGACCATCTTCGCCGCGCGCGAGGTCTTCGCCGAGACCGGCCGGAAGCTCCCGATCCAGGCGTCGATCACCCTCATGCCCTCCGGCACGATGCTGCTCGGCACCGATATCGCCGCCGCGCTGAACATCCTCGAGCATCTGGGCGTCGACATCATCGGCCTCAACTGCTCCACCGGCCCCGACTACATGCGCGAGCCGGCCCGCTACCTCACCGAGTACAGCACGAAGCCGGTCTCCATCATCCCGAACGCTGGCATCCCCCACAACGAGGGCGGCAAGGCCGTCTTCCCGATGACCCCGGAGCCGTTCGGCCACGATCTCGCCGAGATGGTGCGTGACTTCGGCGTCTCCGTCGTCGGCGGCTGCTGCGGCACCACCCCGGACCACATCGGCCACATCATCCGGGAGATCGGCACGCAGCCCGTCCACTCGCTCCCGGCGGCGCCGCTGAAGCAGGTCTCCTCGATGATCAAGGCGGTCGACATCGCCCAGGAACCCGCGCCGACCATCATCGGCGAGCGCGTCAACACGCTCGGTTCCCGCAAGGTGAAGCGGCTCGTGCTGGCCGACGACCTCGACAGCGTCGTCAACATCGCCGTCGGCCAGATGGAGGAAGGCGCGCACCTGCTGGACGTCTCCGTCGCCACGACCGAGCGCGAGGCCGACGAGGCCGACATCATGCGCCGGCTCGTCAAGAAGCTCGCCCTCTCCGTCGACGGCCCGCTGGTGATCGACACCACCGAGGCGAACGTCGTGCAGGAGGCGCTGGAGCAGTACCCGGGCCGCGCCATCATCAACTCCATCAACATGGAGAACGGCCGCACGCGCATCGAGAGCGTGATGCCGCTCGCGATGGCCCATGGCGCCGCCGTGGTCGCCCTCACCATCGACGAGGACGGCATGGCCAAGACGCGCGAGAAAAAGCTCGAGGTCGCGCAAAAGATCCACAAGATCGTGACGGAGGAATACGGCCTCCGCTCGAGCGACCTGATCTTCGACGCCCTGACCTTCCCGCTCACCACGGGTGACGACGAGTTCAAGCCGTCCGCGGTCGAGACGATCGAGGGCATCCGCCTCATCCACGAGGCGCTGCCGGAGGTCAACTTCACGCTCGGCGTCTCGAACGTCTCGTTCGGTATCAACCCGGCCGCGCGCAAGGTCATCAACGCCGTCTTCCTCAACGAATGCATCAAGGCCGGGCTGACGATGGCCATCATCCACCCGTCGCACGTCCTCCCGCTCTCGGAGATTCCCGAGGAAGAGGTCGAGCTGGCGCGTGACCTCGTGCTGAATCGCCGCGAGGATGCCCTCGCCCGCATCATCCAGCACTACGAGGGCCGCACCGAGGACACATCGGGTAGCGTTGACCCGATGGCCGACATGCCGGTCCGCGAGCGGCTGTACTACCGCGTCGTCCACCGCAAGAAGGAAGGCGTCGAGGCCGATATCGACCAGGCCGTCGCCGAGGCGAACGGCGATGCCGTCGAGGTGCTCAACAACGTCCTGCTCCCGGCCATGAAGGAGGTCGGCGACAAATTCGGCGCCGGCGAGTTGATCCTGCCGTTCGTGCTGCAGTCGGCCGAGACGATGAAGAAGGCCGTCGCCCAGTTGGAGAACTACCTCGAGAAGAAGGAAGGCTCCACGAAGGGCACGGTCGTGCTCGCCACGGTCTACGGCGATGTCCACGACATCGGCAAGAACCTCGTCAACACGATCCTCACCAACAATGGCTACACCGTGGTCGACCTCGGCAAGCAGGTGCCGATCAACACGATCATCGACAAGGCGGTCGAGGTAAACGCCACCGCGATCGGCCTCTCCGCCCTCCTCGTCTCCACCAGCAAGCAGATGCCGGCGGCGGTCAAGGAGCTCTATCATCAGGGCCACCAGTTCCCGGTGATGATCGGCGGCGCGGCGATCAACCCGGCCTACGCGCACCGCGCCCTCTTCGTCGAGGACGACACGGCCTACGAGCCGGGCGTCTTCTACGCCAAGGACGCCTTCGAGGGCCTCTCGATCATGGATCAGATCGTGGTCCCGGAGAAGCGCGACCAGCTGAAGGAGGTCACGCTCGAGCGGGCCCGCAAGACGCTGAACAAGCCGACGCGCGAATCCTTCCTCAACGCCGCCGACCCGAACGACACGCAGCGCTCGGAGACGCGCATCCTCGCCGACGTGCCGACGCCGCCGTTCTGGGGCGTCCGCGAGATGACCGACTTCGAGATGGACGATATCTGGCCGCACATGGACATGAAGACGCTCTACCGGCTCCACTGGGGCGGCAAGGGCGTCAAGGGCGAGGAGTGGGAGGCGCTGCTCGCCAACGAGTTCGAGCCGCGCCTGAAGCGGATGCAGGAGGACGCGAAGGCGAACGGATGGCTCCAGCCGCGCGTGCGCTTCGGCTTCTTCCCCTGCAATAGCGAGAACAACGACCTCGTCATCTACGACCCCGAGGACCAGGACCGCGAGATCGAGCGGTTCACCTTCCCGCGCCAGCCCGCGCGTGAGCGCCTGTGCCTGAGCGACTACTTCCTGCCGGTCGGCTCCGGCAAGAAGGACGTCGTCGCCTTCCAGATCGTGACCATGAGCAAGGTTGCCACGCATCACATCGACGAGCTGCAGGCTCGGGGCGACTACTCCGAGGCGTACTTCGCGCACGGCCTGAGCGTGGCGGCCGCTGAAGGGCTCGCCGAGCTGGTCCACCAGCGCGAACGCGAGATGCTCGGCATCGGCGAGGAGGGCGGCAAGCGCTACTCATGGGGCTACCCGTCCTGCCCGGACCTGGAGCAGCACAAGCTGGTCGAGAAGCTCCTCGACATCGAACAGATCGGCGTCGAGGTCACCGAGGGGTACCAATTCAACCCGGAGCAGACCACCGCCGCCATCGTCATCCACCACCCGGACGCGAAGTACTTCGCATTGCTCCGCACTGGTGGAGCGCCGGACGCCGCCCAGGAGCCGGTTGCCGCCGCTGGCGACTGATTCGCCGTCAATTGCAGAGCGAGCAGGGGGCGTGGAGTCGATCGACTCCACGCCCCTTTTGGTTGTTCTCAGGAGATAGCGCATCAGACGATATAGCTTCCAGTCGGACCTGATAGACTGTGGCACGACGCTCTATGAGGAGGTTCGACATGGTATTGAAGCCCGTGAATATCCGGCGCAAAGGGCAGATCACCCTTCCTGCTGAAATCCGCCACGAACTTGGGCTTGAAGAAGGCGATCAACTGCTGATTACTCGGCGGGGAAAAGAAATCGTCCTGATCTCTACTGAGGAAGTTGAGGACCCGACCGCCGGGATCTTCAAGGATTACGCATACACGCGCAATCCTGATGTTGAAGAGGAAAAGCGATGGATCGCCCAGCACATCGCAGAAACCGCCGATAGCGATAACGAATGATTGTGACTCCCATTCGCTCAATTGATACGAACATCCTCTTGCGGCACCTGCTTCAAGATCATGACGAACATTCTCCCCGAGCATCGGCATTGCTATTGTGTGTCCGACGGGGAGAAGCACGTATTTTCTGTCCACCAACCGTGATCTTCGAGGCGATTCATCTGCTGCACGGTCGGCTTTCCCTTCCCCGCGGCGACATCGCCTGGGCGCTCAAGGACCTCATCAACTTGCCCGGTTTCGTCATGTCAGACGAAGCGGCCGTCATTTCGGCACTTGACTTCTGGGTCCAACAATCACCTCTCGATTTCGCCGACTGCTACCATCTCGCGCTCACCGCAGAACTCGGGATGACGCAGATCTACACGTTCGACAAGAAGATGGACCGTTATCCGGGCGTCGAACGCATCGAACCGTAAAAAGGACCCGCGATCACCGCGTTACCCGACGATCTTCCAGTACGAGTCCTTGCGCACGATCATGCCGTCACGGAACTCCCAGAGATCGCACCCGCGCACCGCGATACGCTTCCCCCGCCGTCGTCGTCCCGGTCAGCAACCACTCCGACACGCCCCGATCTCCGCTGACGAAGTGCCGGTCCTCCCCGTAGTGGACGTCGGGGATGCCCGTGAAGCGCCCGGCCAACCCCTCGCGCACCGCCGCCTTGCCAACGTAGCGCGTGCCCCATGGCTCTGACCCGCGCGGCCCCTCGAACACAGCATCCTCCGCGAAATAGGACATGATCTCGTCGAGGTCATGCCGGTTGAAGGCGTCCAGCACCCGCTTCAGCATGTCGACAGTGACCGTGTGCGCGCTCATCATCTTGCTCCTGATCCTCACGCGAACCGGACATGGGCAGATACCCGCATCGTATCAGCGGCGGAAGGGAGAAGATTCAGCACGTGTATCAGGGGGAAACGTGTTGCCTGGAGCAGATGACGGAACGTCGATCAGGCGTCCTTGTTCTACCTGTCAACATTCGCGGGGAGCGTGTCCAGTCCGGGTGTCGGATTGTCGAGGGAGGCCCAGGTCTTGGAGAGGATATCGATCAGGTGATCGATATCGAAGGGCTTGAGCACCACCTGCACACCCATCTCGTCGAGATGCTGGCTCAGCTCCGACACCTGCCTGACCGCCCCGGTGCAGACGACAACCGGGATGTCGCGCGTGGCCCGGTCCATCTTCACCACCTGCAGCAACTGCCAACCACTGTCCTCGTGTCCAATGAGGAAGTCCATGATCACCAGATCGGGCTTCAACGAGCGGATCGACTCCAGGAGCTCGCTCGTCTGCCCTCCGAATTTGTCGAGCGTGACCTCGTAGCCCTCTTCACCGAGCAGATCCTCGAACAGACCGAGGATGGCCGGGTCGTCGTTGATGACAAGGATGTGTTTCGATGCCTGGGACTCGATTGACATGCGTTCTCCATTGCGTGCGGCTGGCTGCGCTCAGCGCGGGTCCGCCAGCCTGCCGGATGCCCACCCTGCACCCTGCCTGCGCGCGATTCGTGCCATGCTCCGGCTACGCTGGCACATCTGCGACAGCCATGCGTCCGCTCCGTCGCTCCCTGATGCCCAGGGCGAAGAACCCGAGCGCAGCGACCGCGCTGATCGCCAACACGCTGAGAAAGACCGCGAGACTCAACTCGTTGACGCCGTTGTCCCCCGCTGGCGCGGCATAGTTCGGGTCCCCGTAGTACGAGGCGACTATTGCGGCATCATCGCGGTTCCGTAGCAGACCGATGTACGGGACGGCCAGCACCAGATCGTAGGCGAGGAAGCTCGCGAGCGCCATTTCCCCGAAAATCCAGAGCGGCCGCGCCACGATCACGGCGAACAGCGACGCCGCGCTCAGGAACGCCACGCCGGCGACCGTGGAGTTCTCCGGCGAGATGTCCCACGGAAACACCCGGTCTGCCTGGACGAGCAGCGCGATCCCGGCCGGGATCAGGATGGCGCAGAACCCGACGAAGACGGCCCGCACCCATCCTGGCAGCCGACGCCCATCACGGATCGGTACGCGACGCGCCCAAAACCCGATCGCCGCCCACACGATGCCGAACGTGACGAATGTGATCCCGGGGGCAACAAGCCCACCGTCATCCCTCCGGAACGCCAACCACAGCAGATACAGCCCGATCGCCGGCGTCGCGAGCGCGAGGTTGATCGCGGGAGCGACCAGTGCGCCGAGGTCGTCCCGCAGGATCGGCCAGATGATCAAGGTCGCGGTGGTCGCCACCAGCGAGGCGAGGAAGATGGTGGTCATCCGCACGTCGGGCAACGGCCAGAGCGCCGTCGCCCACGCGGCCTGCCGGAAGAGACCGATCCCCACCGGGATCTGGATCAACACGATTGCGATGCAAAACGCGCGCATCGCCACACGCTGCCGCTCGAACGGCACGCGAGACCCGGAGCCAAGGACCGCCTGAGCCGACATGGATGCCTCCACCCGACGCATGAGGATGTGACAGTAGCCGCACTGTAGCAGGTCCGCGTCGAATTATGGCAACGCGCGAGGCGTTATCCCCGAACGGAGTTGCGGTTCCCGGCGTTACCGCTGCTCTAGCCGGGGAATGACCTTCTCGGCCAACTCCGTCACCATACCCGTCGCGTACGGTGGCGTCAGGTAGAACACCATGTGCGTGACGCCGGCGTCGATGAACGCCTGTGCGTCGGCGATGCTCGCGTCGAGATTGTCGAAGTCGATCCGGCGCTGGGCGGAAAGCTCGATCTCGCCGAAATCGCGCCCGACCGTCTCGCAATGCCCCTTGAGCACCTCGACCTTATGCCGGAACGTCTCGATGTCGCCGCCGGAGTAGTTCCAGATATCGGCGTGCTTCGCGACGATCTTCAACGTCAGCTGCTCCCCGCTGCCCCCGATAAGGATCGGCGGGTGCGGTTTCTGGACCGGCTTCGGCTCCATCCGCGCGCCGTGCAGCTGGTAGTACGTCCCGTCGAAGTCGACCGTCTCCTCGGTCCAGAGGCGCTTCGTGATCTCGATCGCCTCCTCCAGCATCCGCAAGCGCTTGCCGGGCGTCGGCAGCTCGATGTTACGGCTGCGGTGCTCGTAGATATTCCAGCCCGCGCCGTCGCCGAAGTCGATACGGCCGCCAGAGATGACGTCCGCCGTCGCGGCGATCTGGGCGTGCAGCGCCGGGTCGCGGTAGGTATTGCATCCGGTCAGCAGTCCGAGGCGGAGACGCTTCGTGTTCGCCGCGAGCGCGGTCAGCATCGTCCAGCCCTCGAAGCAACGTCCGAGGCCCTCGTCGTTGTCGATCGGGTTCAGGTGGTCGAACAGCCAGCCGTGCTCGAAGGCCGGGATCTCGTCGGCCTCCTTCCACACGGCGAGGATCTCCTCCCATGTCGAGTGCTGCTGGGCGGTCTTGAAGCCATATCGCATCGTTCGCATGGGGAGTCCTCCGTGGGTGACTGTTTCGCTACCTGTTCAAGGTTGCATCGTATCCGTGGAACACCCGGAAGGGCAATATTCCTCGTACCGCCGGACCGCCCCGGTACAGACGACCACATGGCGCCTCCCCTGTTCCAGGCGACCAAAGCTGCTCCGGAGGGCTCCAAAGCGCCCATCGCCTGCCATCACGGAGGAGACAGTCGAAACCGTGCCATGCCACGACAGTGGGTCAGGCGAGTCCTTCCCGGAAGCCATTGCGCCACGACGGATAGCGCGGCTCCCAGCCGAGCTCCTGCCGGGCCTTGTCGTTCGAGAAGCCGCGACCCTCGGTCATGATCGTCACCGCCATCTCTCCGGCCACCATTCTGGCGAGCCACGTCGGCACCCGCATCGGCGACTTCGCGCCCGTGCTTGCGGCCAGATACGGCAACCACTCCCTGGCCGGGGCAGGCTCGTCGTCAACGATATTGAACACGCCCTTCGCTCCCTTCTCCACCGCCAGCACCGTCGCGCTCGCCGCATCATCCAGATGCACCCACGAGGTATATCCGCTGCTGGGACCAACCAGCGGGAACTGCCGCTTTCGGACGGCCTCGACAATGGATTCCGAGGCGCCCGGCCCGTAGAGCCATCCGTATCGCAGGGCCGCGCCACCCACCCTGGCGACCGTGTCCTCGACGTAGCGGATCGCCATCATGCCCTGATGCGCCACCGTTCCTTCCAGCGTGTCCAGCGGATCATCCTCCGTCTTGACCCATCCGCCCTCACGGATTCCGTTCCAACCGGCATAGCTCTGCGCGACGATGTGGGATACCCCGTTCGCTTCCGCTGCGGCCACCAGGTTGTCCATCCCCTCGGTGCGCAGCCGGTTGGTGCCAGCGAACCAACGGTCCATGTGCTTCAAGTCGGGTTTGGGCGAGATCGATGTCATCTGATGGACGATCGCGTCGGGTCGGGCCGCGGCCACCGCCTCATGCACCGAGTTCGAATCCAGGCCATCCATCACAACCGCCTCGGCACCCATGTCCGCAAGTAATTGGATCTTGCCACGATCCCTCGTCGTCGCCGTCACCTGATGGCCCCGGGCCACAAGCTTCGGCACCAGAAACCGCCCGATCACACCCGTTCCACCTGCTACAAATACACGCATGACTGTCACCTCTACGTTCCTGATGTTAAGCGTCTGTCTCCCGGGTCAGGCCCAGGAGACGTGGTCCTGCATCAGATGACGAGACAGCCCGCCGTTGTGTGACACAGACCGATTGATCATCGGCAATTGGTGCAATGGCGTTCCCGCACCGGCCGCAATATCGGAGAAGCGACCGCCTCCACGCACTGCTAGAATCGAGCCTGCTGATGTACGTACATACGCGCGGCTCACGCGCAGAGGAGCACCCTATGGCAAGCGTTCGGGTATTGGTCGGGACACGCAAGGGCGCGTTCATCTTCACCTCCGATGAGGCGCGCACGGACTGGGAGATCACCGGGCCACATTTCCCCGGCATGGAGATCTTCCACCTCAAGGGGTCGCCGGTCGACTCGAATCGCATCTACGCCTCGCAGGCGAGCGACTGGTTCGGCCAGATCATGCATCGCTCCGACGACGGTGGCCAGACCTGGGAGACGGTCGGCAACGAGTTCGCCTACGAGGGCGAGGTCGGCACGCACCAGTTCTACGACGGCACCCCGCACCCGTGGGACTTCCGGCGCGTCTGGCATCTCGAGCCGTCCCTGCACGACATCGATACCGTCTACGCGGGGGTCGAGGACGCCGCGCTGTTCAAGTCGACCGACGCCGGCCAGACGTGGAAGGAGCTCGATGCGCTCCGGCACCATTCCACCGGCAATACCTGGATGCCGGGCGCCGGTGGGCTCTGCCTCCACTCAATCCTGCTCGATCCCACGAACCCGGACCGCATGTTCATCGCGATTTCGGCGGCCGGCGCCTTCCGTACCGACGACGGTGGCGAGACCTGGCTGCCGATCAACAAGGGTCTGCGCTCCGACTACATCCCGGACGAGGACGCCGAGGTCGGCCACTGCGTTCACAACATCGCCATGCACCCCTCGCGGCCGGACACCCTCTTCATGCAGAAGCACTGGGACGTCATGCGCACGGACAACGCCGGCGACGAGTGGGTCGAGGTCAGCGGCAACCTGCCAAGCGACTTCGGCTTCCCGATCAGCGTTCACGCCCACGAGCCGGAGACGATCTATGTCGTCCCGATCACCAGCGACAGCCACCACTTCCCGCCGGACGGCAAACTCCGCGTCTACCGCTCCCGTAACGGCGGCAACGAGTGGGAAGCGTTGACGAACGGCCTCCCGCAGGAGAACTGCTACGTGAACGTCCTGCGCGACGCCATGTCCGTCGACCGTCTGGAATCGTGTGGGGTCTACTTCGGCACCACCGGGGGCCAGGTCTACGCCTCGGCCGACGCTGGCGACACCTGGCAGGCGCTTGCCCACGACCTGCCGGCGGTGATGTCGGTGGAGGTCCAAACGCTCTCATGATCCGGGTCATCCTCCCCGCCCATCTCCAGAGCCTCGCCGGCGCCGGCAAGGAGATCGAGGTGAACGTCGATGGCGACGTCACCCAGCGCACCGTGATCGACGCTGTCGAAGCGGCGTATCCGCAGCTGCGCGGCACGATCCGCGATCACCGCACGAAGCAGCGGCGGCCGATGGTGCGGTTTTTCATCGAGGAGCAGGACTGGTCGCACGAATCGCTGGACGCGCCGCTGCCCGCGAGCGTCGTTGAGGGTCAGGAGCCGTTCTGGATCGTCGGCGCTATCTCCGGTGGTTGAACCGTAGGGGAATTCCCTTCTTGATTTCCGGTACCGTCAGGAGTAGCATGGGGCCCCGGCACCACTTCTGACGCCGGGAATCGGTTAACGGAAGGAGTTCCCCATGGGCCGCATCATCGTTGCGAACCGCCACGGCCACCAGCTCGTCGAATGGGACACCACGACCGACACCGAGGAGGCCCGGAAGGCCATCGCTGACGCCGAGCGCATCATCGAGGAGGCACGCGCCAACGGTTGCGCCATCTCGAAGAAGGTCGACGGCGAGCATGTCCTCGACCGCAATCCGTTCGATCCGAACGCCGAGGAATACCAGATCGTCGCGCCGATCGCGGGCGGGTAGACCCGGCCATGAGCATGTTCGATCGGACGCTGCACCCGGCTCCCGACGGTCCTCGGGAGCCGGATCCCCCATGGTGGAAAGACATTCCGGAAAAGCTCTTCCGCCTCCCGGACGCCGCACCGGATGCTGAAGCACCCGTGGAATTGCCCTGGCAGCAATCCTGGCACCATCTGCCGAAGCGAACCGCCGGATACGGTTTCACCCGCCAGCAGTACGAGGCGGCACGCACCCGTGCGGCCGACGTCGCCCGCTCGACACTCGGCGAGGAGCGCTGGGCGGAGCTCGAGCGGAACGGCTATCTGGACTTGCCGTCGCAACTCTACCCCGGCGTGACCTACCGGCTCCGCGTAGGGCGGCGAATCGAGGTTCGCTGCGCGCCGGGTACCTCGTGTCCCTGGCACTACCCCTACCTCTGCATCAACCCGCTCTATCCCTTGCCGGAGATGGAGTTCTTCGCGCATCTCTACCTCTATGTGCGCGATTTCGAGGAAGAGGTCGTCCGCGTCGCGGCGCCCCAGCCATGGGACCAGGCCCTCGGCCGGACCTTCTAGCACGACGCCACACATCTATTCCCGAGCGGGAGGCCCTTGCGGGCCTCCCTTTCGGTGCGTCAGGCGCATGCATGACCATCTCGTCGATATCGGGTTCACGTCCCGAAGCGCCACCGCATGGCGCCGTGCGGCTCCTCCGTCGCGACCCCGAACACGGTATGGAAGCGGATGCGGTACAGGTGCCACGGCGGCGGGCCGGCGCTCTGGTGCGCTGAACGGGGCGGTGATAGCCCCCTCGACTCGCCTCCGCGGGCCATCCACCTTCGCGGTAGATCCCGACCAACGTCTCGATCGTCTCCTGGTCGGTCACGAGCGATGCCTCGCCCTCGAACACCACGTCGATCCCCGGGAGCCGCATCGAGATGGTGCAGGCCGGGTTCTCCTGCGAGGTTGCGCGACTTCCGCGTCCCCAACCCGCTGGTGATGTAGAGGTCGCCGTCGTACCAGGCCGCGCCGACACCCGCCGAGTGCGGGCGGCCATCGGGCCCGACCGTCGAGAGAAAGGCCGGGACATCCGCGCGATAGCGGCCCCGCGGTGAGGATGTCATGCACCCGGCTCCAGGGCACTCTCGCCGCCGCCGTACCGGTCGAGATTCGTGCTGCTTGGGTGGCATGCGATCGGCCACAGGTCACCTCCGTTATGGATCTCCGAATCGCCATCGTCGTCTGGCTGAATGGATCGCCCTTGCCGAACCCGAACACCACCACCGGCGTGGACGCGGTAAGACCCAGGCCACATTGCCCTGCCTCCCTTCCAGCGCGTCGCCTTCGGACATCGAATCGCCAGTCCTCGTCCGTACTTCGCCGTCGATGGCGTCTGCGACCACCGTCAGCTGTCGCTCGTTGATCACCCGCACCGCCGCCCCTTCGACGACGACGTCGAGCCCCTCGCCCATCGTGTTGCATCCCGTCGTCAGCACGCAGTGCGGATTCTGGATCAGGTTCCTCGCCTTCTGCTCCTCTTCGCCGGTCGCGAAATAGATCGCGTCGTCGACCCACACCGCGATCAGCGGCGTGACATGTGGCCGCCCATCGGCGCGAACCGTCGTCAGCCAGAAGATCCCCGCTGATTCGAGCACCTTCCGGGCGTCGTCCCAGGATGTCGCCGTCGCGCCCGGCTCGCTATACCGGTTATCGAGCTCCGCTCGCGGATCCACGGTGTTCATCACCGGTCCTCCGGTGTCAGGGTGTAGCCATCGAGCGAAATCGACGTGTCGATACCTACCTTGCCCATAGATTCTCCTTCCAGGTCTGTGACTGACGCCTCAGGTGGCGCGACATGGTGCGTCGCTCCCTACCCCGAAAAAACGAATCCGTCATCCCGAGCGCGAACCTTCTAACGCACGCAACAATCTATTCCCGGGCATGAAACGGGAATCTTCTGCTCGGCAACAACGCCGCCGCGGTCGGTGCATGGGTGTGTCCCTGCGCGTCTCGTCGGCGTTGTTGCGTGATGCCTCCCGGCAGGAGGCCGCGTGCCAGTCCCCGATATCCCCGCTGCCCCCTACTCAATCATTGAATAGGTATACTGGGACATCGTCCCCGTCACGGGACACCACAACCTGGCGACCTGACCGCGCACGCGGTCATGCCGCGAGCCTTCACGACCTCTCGCCACGGTGGCGGCATGGCGCCGTTCGCCGGAGGGGCATACTCACGGAGTAGTGCATGGCCATCGCGACCATCCCGGGCTATCCCCGGATCGGCAAGAACCGCGAACTCAAGAAGGCCCTCGAGGGCTACTGGTCTGGCAAGACGACGGAGGTCGACCTGCTCCAAACCGCGGCGGAGATACGGCGCGGCAACCGGGACGCCCAGCTCGCGGCCGGGATCGACCTCCTGCCGGTCAACGATTTCTCCCTCTACGACCAGATGCTGGACACCATCACGCTCCTCGGCGCGGTGCCAGCGCGGTTTGGCCCGGTCGACGGCACCGTCGGCCTGGACACCTACGTCGCCATGGCCCGCGGGACCGACGATGTCCACGCCATGGAGATGACGAAGTGGTTCGACACGAACTACCACTACATCGTCCCCGAGCTCGGCCCGGAAACCACCTTCCGGCTCGCCGGCACCAAGCCGTTCGACGCCCTGGCGGAGGCGCAGGGGGCCGGCGTGAACGGGAAGGTCGTCCTGGTCGGACCGCTCACCTTCCTCCTGCTCGGCAAGGCGCACGATGAGGCGTTCGACCGCCTCTCCCTGCTGGACGCGCTCATCCCTGTCTACGTCGAGATCGTGGAGCGGCTGGCCGCCCAGGGCGCGGCATGGATCCAGCTCGATGAGCCGATCCTCGTGACCAACGTCGACCAGGCCACGCTGGACGGGCTGGAGCGCGCCTACGACGCCATCGCCGCCGCGAAGGGCGACGCGAAGATCATCGTCCAGACATACTTCGACCACGTTGGCGACGCCTATGGAACGTTGGTGAACCTGCCGGTGGACGGCATCGGGCTGGATTTCGTGCGCGGCGCGGAGAACGCCCGCTATCTTGCCGATCAGGGATTCCCGCGCGACAAGACGCTCGTCGCCGGGGTCATCGATGGCCGGAACATCTGGGCCGCCGATCTCCGCAAAGCGCTCGACACCCTGGGCGAACTTGCCGGCTCGGTCGACCGCGACCGCATCCAGGTCAGCACTTCATGCTCCCTCCAGCACGTCCCCTATGACGTGTCCGGCGAGACGGATCTGGACCCGGAAGTCCGGAGCTGGCTGGCGTTCGCCGAGCAGAAGCTGGGCGAGGTCGCGACCCTCGCGATTGGCCTTGGCGAGGGCGAGGATGCCATTCGCGCCGAGCTGAACGCGAACGCGACGCTCATCGCGAGCGCGGCGACATCCGCCCGGCGGCACAACCCGGCCGTGCGGAAACGCGTCGACAACCTCCCGCCAGGCGTCACGGACCGTGGAGCGCCGTTTGCCGAACGCGCCCGGCTCCAGCAGGAGCGGCTGGGCCTCCCGTCCCTGCCGACCACCACGATCGGGTCATTTCCCCAGTCGCCGGATATCCGGAAAACGCGCCGCGCATTCGAGAGCGGCACGATCTCGCGGGACGAGTACGAGACGTTCATCGAAGGCGAGATCCGCGAGGTTATCGCGCACCAGGAAGCGCTGGGCATCGACGTGCTGGTGCACGGGGAACCCGAGCGGAACGACATGGTGCAGTATTTCGGCGAGCAGCTCGACGGCTTCGCGTTCACCCGCAACGGGTGGGTCCAGAGCTACGGCTCACGCTATGTCCGCCCGCCGGTCATCTATGGCGATGTCTCGCGCCCTGCGCCGATGACGGTGAGGTGGGCGACCTACGCGCAATCCCTCAGCGACAAGCCGGTAAAGGGCATGCTGACCGGGCCGGTCACGATCCTGAACTGGTCCTTCGTGCGCGACGACCAGCCACGCGCGGACACCTGCCGCCAGATTGCGCTCGCCATCCGCGACGAGGTGGCGGATCTCGACGCGGCCGGGATCGCGATGATCCAGATCGACGAGGCTGCACTGCGCGAAGGGTTGCCACTCCGGCGCGAGGACTGGCAATCGTACCTGGACTGGGCGATCGCGTGCTTCCGCATCACCGCCTCCGGCGCGCGACCGGAGACGCAGATCCACACGCATATGTGCTACTCGGAGTTCGGCGACATCTTCGGGGCGATCAGCGACATGGACGCCGACGTGATCTCGATCGAGAACGCCCGCTCCGGTCTCGATCTGCTCCAGACGTTCCGGGATGAGGGGTACAACAAGGGCATCGGCCCAGGCGTCTACGACATCCATAGTCCACGCGTGCCGCCGACCGAGGAGATCGTGGAGAACCTGAAGGCGACATTGACCGTCCTCGACCCCGGTCAAGTCTGGGTCAACCCGGACTGTGGCCTCAAGACCCGCAAGGCTCCCGAAACGACCGCCGCGCTCCGCCACATGGTCGAAGCGGCGAAGAAGGTCCGCGAGACGCTCCACCCGTAAGGACCCTGTCGACGGAAACGACCGTGACCGCCCCCGGACAAGGTGTCCGGGGGCGGTCACGGCTTAACTGACGTCGCGCGCGACGTATTCGTACGGGGGGATCGACCTGATCCGGATTCGTGTCAGGCGTTGCCGGCGAAGGCTGGCGAGGTCGCATCCATGACCTGCGTCCCGTTGTCCAGCGAGAACGGCGGGTACGCGTCGGTCAACAACATCTGGAAGAGATAGACGCGGAAGATCCAGCGCAGCGTGCCGGTGATGAACGAGAACATCCCGCGCGGCATCCGTCCCAGCACCAGGACGCCGAACCACGCCACCAGCGCCACAACGCTCGCCGCCGTCGCGACAAAAACCAGGCAGATGTAATGCGGCAGCAGCATGAACGGGCGCACGAAGAGTAGCAACCGCGACTGACGCGCCGGACGCGCCTGCGAGAACGTCATCGGATACGGCGCATCGCCGAGCGGCGGGTACTCGTCCCGCAGGTTCATCGTGTAGATCTGGACGCGCGCGCTCCAGCGCATGACCGACATCGCGAACGACCACATCCCCTCGGGGTACCGGCCCGTGAAGAGGATGGCCCACCAGGCCACGAACGTCACGACACTCAACGCGAGAAGGAGAAAATAGAGAATGATGCTGTGCGGGATGATGAAGAGCCCGCGGAAAAAGATCAACCACCGCCGGAGACGCCCGGGGTAGGCCACGTCGAACTGCAACAGGTCCTGACGATCCATCGTTTCACCTACCTCGATCATGGTTCCGGGCACCCCTGCCCGATCTGCTCACTCGGCCCCCAGGTTCGACACGCAGGACACCTGATCCAAAAACGACCCGGAGATCCCCGGGTTCAAGCGTGGATGTGCCTTCACGCGCGCATGTCTGTTCCCGAAGAAGGGACGTCGTCAGCGGGCCATCGGTTCCGGGGCTGTGCAGGACGGCAGATAGCTGGTAAGGTTTGCGCGACATCCCAATCGGGGAAGCATCCCCCGGAGGGTTCATATATGAAATCATGGCGGCGTCACGGTTTGGCTGGACCGGACGCCGCTTTCCGCGTAGGGCCTCTGGCGCATCCGCCGGCATTGACCACGCGGCGCACATGGGGCAGGATTTCACGCAGACATCCGGGCCGACGAGCCCGCGCTCCGCTCCAAAGGACCACATCACCGCCATGCCGACCCGACCCGCGATTCGCCTGCCCATCCCGGGTGGGTTCCCGATCTATCTCCTCACCGCCACCCTCGCCCGCCTTGCCAACGAGGGTCTCAAGCTCGCCCTCATCCTCGCCGCCGCCGACTCCCCCGGTGGCCTGCGCCTCGGCGGGCTACTCGTCGCTGCGTTCCTCATCCCCGCCGTTATCGCCGCCCCGTTCGTCGGCCGCCTGGCGGACCAGACGCGCCACCCGACCCGGCTCTACAGCACGGCCTTCGCCTTCAACGGCATTGCGATCGCGCTGGCTGGGCTGATGATCACCTGGAGCGTCCACCCGGCGCTCATCCTCGGGCTCGCCGCGCTGGGCGGCACGGTCGGACCTCTTCTGCAGGGAGGACTCTCGGCGCTCGTCGGCTCCATCGTGCCGAAAGACGCACTGCACCGCGGCTATGCGCTCGACGTCGTCACCTACAACGTCTCCGCGATCCTCTCCCCCGCCATCGTCGCGGCTGTCGCCAGCCTTGTCTCCCCGCTCGCGTCCGTGCTTCTGCTCTCCGCCCTGATGCTCATCGCCTCGCTGACCGTGCTGCGCATCGCCATGCGCCGCGACGGAACCGCCGGCACCCTGCCCGTTTCCTCGCCGCTCGACGGCCTGAAGGCGATCGCCACCATCGCGCCGCTGCGCTCCACCGCAACCGCGACGAGCATCGCCAACATCGGGAACGGCATCCTGCCAGTCGCCGCGACCCTCCTCGCCGCCGACCGGTTCTCCGTGAACGCCGGTGTGCTACTCTCGACGATGGCCGTCGGGGCCCTCATCGGCTCGCTCTCGTTTGCCGCGCGCCCGTTCGGGATGGATCGGCCGGAGCGCCTCGTCCCGATCGTCTCCATGGCGGTCGCCATCCCGATCGCGTTCATCACCGTGACCGGGTCCACGCCGATCGCCCTGACCTTCTTCGCGGTGGCCGGCTTCCTCAGTGGCCCGCAGGGCGCCGGGCAGTTCGCCGTGCGCGATCGCTTCTCACCGCCCCCGGTGCGCACCCAGGTCTTCACGCTCTCGACCAGCCTGAAGACGACCTTTGCCGCCATGGGCGCAGCGCTCGCTGGCTGGATCAGCGGGGCACCTCCCTCACTAATGCTCGCGATCGCCGTCAGCGCCAATCTCCTCGGCGGCGGGATCGCCCTGCTCGACCTCGCGCGCAACCGCTCATCCGCTGCCGTCCGGCAGGACATCGCGGCCAATTCTCCGGAAGTTGCCGACTAGGGGCAACGCGCATCATGCTTGTACGGTTCCGCGTCCCGCCACCCAGGCGGAAGGCGCTATTCCTGCTTTTCCCGGGGGATCACCCATGATCGTTGACAACGCCGTCTACATCGACGGCAAGCGAGTGCTCGAGCCGGAGTCGATCGAGGCCGCCTATGATGCCTCGAAAGAGGTCGGCGGCGTTGCCTGGATCGGCCTGAAACAGCCGGACCCGACCGAGTTCGGCGATATGGCCCGCGAGTTCAACATCCACGAGCTCGCGATCGAGGACTCGATCATCGCCCACCAGCGCCCGAAGATCGAGCGCTACGACGATATCCTCTTCGTCGTCCTCCGGGCCGCCCGCTATATCGACCGTCGTGAAGAGATCGAGTTCTCCGAGCTCCACGTCTACGTCGGCCCGGATTTCGTCGTCACCGTGCGCCACGGCGAGGGCAGCGACCTGACGCGCGTGCGCCGCCGCATGGAGTCGGATCCGGAGCTGCTCGCGCTCGGCCCGGAGGCGATCCTCTATGCGATCGTCGACCGCGTGGTGGACGACTACGCGCCAGTCGTGCGCGGGCTGGAGAACGACATCGATGAGATCGAGACCGAGATGTTCAGCAGCGACATGGACATCACCCGCCGCACCTACGAGCTGACGCGCGAGATCATCGAGTTCCAGCGCTCGACCAAGCCGCTCGTCGGGATGATGGCGCAGCTTATCGCCGGAGCCGCCAAGTACGGCACGCCAGACGAGCTGGTTGAGTACTACCGCGACGTCCAGGACCACGCCATCCAGGTCCAGGACCAGGTCTCGGGCATGCGCGAGCTGCTCCAGAACATCCTGAACACGAACATCGCCGTGGTCAGCCTCCAGCAGAACGAGGACACCAAGGCGATGACCCAGGCATCGCTCTCGCAGAACGATGAAGTCAAGCGCATCTCCGCATGGGCGGCGATCCTCTTCGCCCCAACGCTGATCGGCACGGTCTACGGCATGAACCTGGACATGCCGGAAACGCACTGGCGATATGGCTACCCGTTCTCGCTGCTGCTGATGTTCGCCGTGTCGTGGCTGATGTGGGCGTGGTTCCGCCGCAACGGCTGGCTGAAGTAAGGGGTCCGTCCCCTGCTACCCCAGCGCGTGCGTGAGCGGGCCCATGACAAGCCCGATGAGCAGTGTTACCGCCAGTGCAACTCCCCAGACCACGGCCGGGGCCTGCTCCTTCCGGGCGCCATGCCCCGTCGCCCGATACATCGGCACGATGATCCGCAGGTACACCGCGAGCGAGAGCACGCTGTTGACGATCCCGACGATGGCCAGCCAGGTATATCCCGCCTCGATCGCGGCACCGAAGAGCAGGAGCTTTCCGAAGAATCCGGCGAACGGCGGAATCCCGACCAGCGACAGCAGGAAGGCCGTCATCGCGAGTGCCGGCCCAAAGGTTCGATCGGCCCAGACCGGCGAAGGCGTCCAGGTCACGCCCCGCCTGGCGGACGACGGCGAACGCCCCGAGATTCATAGCGGCATAGGCGGCGGCGAAGGTCACCAACGACTCGACAGCCAGCTCGTCCCGCCCGAGAGCCACGACCCCGAGCAGGAAGTACCCGGTCTGGGCAATCGATGAGTAGGCGAGCAGGCGCACGACATTCGTCTGGACCAGGGCCACAAGGTTGCCGTAGGTCATGGAGACGGTGGCCAACACCGCGAAGAGCAGGCGCCAGTCGATGATCTCGGCCGGCAGGGCGCGAGCGACCGCCGCGAGGGCGAAGACAGCACCGATCTTGGGGACGATGGAGAGATACGCCGCGACGACGACCGGCGCGCCATCGTAGGCATCGGGCGCCCAGAAGTGGAAGGGCGCCAGCGCCGCCTTGTAGCCGAGCCCGACCGTCACCGCGACGAGCCCCACCGCGGCCGCAAGCGGTTTCCCGTCCAGCCCGGGGAGGTCCGCCAGCAGTGTCGAGCCCATGCCGCCGAGCCAGAACGTCAGCCCGAAGATCATGGCAGCGCTCGTCACGGAGCCGAACACGAAGTACTTCATCGCGGCTTCGGTCGACCGGTCGTCTCGCGGATACGCGACCAGCGCGAAGGACCCGAGGCTACTGATGAGCACGCCCAGGACCAGGAAGATCACATCACCGGCCCCAGCCAACGCCAGGGCCCCCACCGTCGTGAACGACAGGAGCGCGAAGACCGTCGCTTCCCGGTCCGTTCCCCGGATCTCCGGCACGGCGAGTACCGCGATCAACGCAACCGTCGGCAGCAGCACCAGCTTCGCCCACACGCTGAGATCGTTGACCTGGTAGGTGCCGAGGAAGACCAGCGTATCGTCACCGACGAGCGGTATGGTCAACGCCGTCGCGAGCAGGTTGCCGACAACCGTCACCGGCATCGCCAGGCGGTGCTGGTTCAGCATCCCGGTGATGAGTGCGACGACCCCGGTGAGCACGACCACGATCTCCGGCAGCACCAGCCCGAGATCGTGCCCCATATCCATCCCCATCGCCATCCCGTCGCTCACGGCAGGATCGCCTCGGATGCGTGGTGGATCACGTCGAGCACCACCCGTGGGACCAGGCCAATGAGGACGGTGAGCGACAGCAGGAGCACGATCGCGATGGCGTCCGGGCGGGCCAGGTCGGGTATCTTCGACCATCGCTCAGGCAGGGTCCCGAAGAAGACCTGCTGGATCGCGCGGAGGTAGAGCCCGGCCGTGATAACGATGCCGATCACGGTGATGACCGCCAGCACTGGCCAGACCTCGAAGGTGCCGAGGAAGATCTGGAACTCTGCCGGGAAGTGGGCGAGGCCGGGCAGCCCGAGCGAGGCGAACGCGCCGAGGATGAAGAACCAGCCGAGATACGGGACGACCCGGAGCAACCCGCCGAGGGCGTCCATGTCGCGCGTGTGCGTGCGGTCCTGGACCATCCCGACGAGCAGGAACAACGCGCCGGTCACGATGCCGTGGCTCACCATCTGGAGCACCGCTCCGTCGATGGCAAAGGTCCGCGCATCGATATCGTGCGTGGCGGCGGCCGCGGCGACGGCGATCACGACGTACCCCATGTGATTGACGCTGGTGTAGGCCACCATGCTCTTGAGGTCCTGCTGGGCCAGGGCGACGAACGCACCGTAGAGGGCGGAGAAGACCCCGATGATGGCCACGACCAGTGCGGCGGTCCGGAACTGGTCCGGCGTCATCTGGAGCGCGAACCGGACAAGCCCGTACGTGCCGAGCTTCAGCAACACGCCCGCAAGCACCACGCTCCCGGCGGCCGGTGCCTGGACGTGCGCGGCGGGGAGCCAGGTGTGGAACGGGAAGATCGGTGTCTTGATCGCGAAAGCGATCGAGGAGGGCCACGAACGCGAACCACGCGGCGACGCCCGAGAGCGGCGGGGCGTCGATGATCGCGCGCATGTCGAACGTGCGCGGGTCGGAGCCGAGATAGAGCGTCAGGATCGCGAGCAGCAGCGGGAGACTGCCGATCAGGGTGTAGATGAAGAAGACGAGCGCGGCGCGCTGGCGATCCTCATGCCCCCATCCGGCGATGATGAAGTACATCCCGACCAGCGTGACTTCCCAGAACACGTAGAAGAGCACGAGGTCGAGCGACACGAACACGCCCAGGCAGGCGGTTTCCAGGAGCAGGAAGAGCGCGACGTAGGCGGTCGACCGTTCGCTGACCCGGACCGAGTAGACCAGCGACGCGAAGACCAGCACCGCCGTCAGCACCACGAGGGGCAGGCTCACGCCGTCCACGCCGACCCGGTATGCGGCGTTCAGCGACGGGATCCACTCCACCTCCTCGACGTGCGAGAACCCGGGCCCGTCAACGCCGCGGAACCACATCGCGAGCGCGCCGACGAGCGCCAGGCCCGACGCCACGAGCCCGACGGCGTGCGCTGTCCGCGCGGATCGCTCCTGGAACAGGAGCAGGATGATCGCCCCGATCAGCGGGACAAAAACGGTCAACGTGATCAATGGCATCCCCACCCCCACACGGTCATACGATAAGCACAAGAATCAGGACGGCCGCCGTCCCCCCGAACGCGACGAGCAGCTCGCGATGGACGAGGCCCGACTGGAGCTGCCGCCCCGTCGCACCCAACCGCCGCGTCCCTTCGACGAGGCGCCGGATCACCCCGTTGATGCCCTCCTCGTCCACGAACGAGCTAGCCTGCGCGACACGGCGAGACGCGTGCCCGACGGAGAGCACGCCGGCGTGGATGCTCCTGTCCACGGCGCCAGCAGCCCCCGCCACAGTGCGTCCGCCACGGCCGATACGGAGCACGACGCCGTGGATGGCATCGTCCAGCGCATCGGCACGGCGGGCGATCGCGAGCGCCGGGTGAACGGCGAGCGCATCCCATCCTCCACCGATCCGGAAGCCGTCGCGCGCCCATCCGGAGACGCCGCCGAGGAGACGCGCCGGCGCCAGGCTCCACCCGAGCAGTAGCCCGACAGCGGCAGCGAGGAGCCCGGCCACGGTGGCGGACACCCGTTCCGGCAGCTCCATGTCGATCAGGTGCCCGAACGGCCCGGCCGACAGCCCCAGCAGGGCAGCGGCGGCCGCCAGCACGCCGATCCCGGCGCCCATCCAGCGCGTGTCCCCGGTGACGTGGGCGGGACCGTAAGACCCGACATCCCCTTGCCACAGCAACCGACAGGAGCGGCCGATATAGAGCCCGGTCGTCGCCGACCCGGCGATGGCGAGCGGCACCAGCAGGACCCCCGCGTCGGCGTTCATGGTGGCGGCGATGATCGCGTCCTTGGACCAGAACCCGGCCAGCGGCGGCACCCCGGCGAGCGCCAGCCCGGCCACCACAAAACCGGCGAAGACCGCGGGTCGCCGCCGGCCGATACCGCGCAGGTCCTCGAACGCCGTGGACTCCTGGTCATGCTGGAAGACACCGGCGCCGAGGAACAACGTGCTCTTCATCGCTGCCTGGGTGACGAGGTGGAACACCGCGGCGGAGAGCGACCCGGAGCCCAGCGCGAGCAGCATCAGGCCCACCTGGCTGGACGTCGATCCGGCCAGCAACCGCTTCAGGTCGCCCTGGGCGAAGGCCATGACGCCCGTGATGATCGCCGTGAGTCCGCCGAGGAGCCCGATGGCAAGCAGAACGGCGTCCGGTAGGAGCGGAAACGCGCGAGTGAGCAAGACCACGCCGGCCACCACCAGCGTGGCGGCATGTAGCAGCGCGGAGACGGGAGTCGGGCCGACCATCGCATCCTGCAGCCACCCCTGGAGCGGGACCTGCGCCGACTTACCCATCACGGCGAGGAGGAACGCGACCCCGGCGAGCGCTGCTGCGGCCCCCCCGACATCCTCGCTGGCGGTGATGCTCGAACTGCCGCGATCGGCGATCAGGATGAAAACGGCCACGTACAGGCCGAGGTCCGCCGCACGCGTCACGAGAAACGCGCGAGTGGCGGCCGCGCCAACGCCCGGCTGCGTGTACCAGAAACCGATCAGCAGGTACGACGCGAGCCCGATCAGCTCCCATGCGGCGAGCAGCAGCAGCCAGTCCCCGGCCAGGACCAACACCTGCATCGCCGTCACGAAGAACGCCATGCCCGCATAGAAGCGTGCCTGGTCCTCGTCATGCGCCATGTACCCGACGGCGTAGACGAGCACGAACGCGCTGGTCACCGCGACGACCGTGCTGAAGAGCGCGCCGAACGGATCCACCGCGAGCAGGAGCGGCATCCCCGGAAGGCCAGGAAGCGTCGCCGAGAAGCGGTCTCCGTCGGCGACCCGCGCCAGCGTGACGATCGCGCCGGCCAGCGCGACCGCCGCACCGGACAGCGCCAGTCCCGCCGCATACCGGCGCAGGACGAGCACCAGCACGGCAACGGCCAGCGGAGCCAGGATGGGAAGTGCGGCAACGATCACCAGGTCTCAGCCCTTCAGGTCGGTGGCTTCTTCCATCTCCACCGATCCTCGCGCGCGGAATCGGGCGGTCCCAAGGCCGAACCCGACCGCCGCCTCGACCGCCATGACCGTCATGACGATAAGCACATAGAGCTGAAGCTGGTAGTTGTCCGGATGCAGGAACCGCCAGAACGCCACCGTCGTGACCATCGCCGCGCCAAGCATCAGCTCGACGCCCATCATGATCATGACGAGGTTGGTCTGGCTCAGCGCCCCGTAGACGCCGACGCCGAACAGCACGGAGCCGATCACCAGGGTCAGGACGAGCGTCATCATTCCTGCGTGCTCCTCGCGATTGCGACCGCGATCGCCGCGATCATCGATACCAGGATCGCCACCCCGGCCGTCTCGAAGATCAGCATCGACCGCTCCATCAACTCCAGCCCCAACCGCCGGATCTGTTCCTCCGGTGCATCGACGGCGTCTGCGATGGTGCCCCAGTCCACCAGGATGGCCCCGGCAACCCCCGTCACGCCCGCGGCAATCCCGGCGATCAGGGCGGCCCGCTTCTGGTGGCTCATCTCCATCTGGCCAAGCCCGCCGGGGTCCATCATGTACATCACCATGAAGATCGCCATGATGCTCATCTCGGTGGCCATCATCATGACCTGCAGGGCGCCGAGGAACTCCGCCTCCAGCGCGAAGAAGATCCCGCCGATCGCGACCATCGCGCCGAGCAGGGACAGGGCCGAGCGAACCATCGACGACGTGCGGAAGACGCGGATGCCGAACCAGATGGCTCCGGCCCCGAAGAGCGCGACGAAGAATGCCTGGATCATCGGTCCACCATCCACAACGTGATGCCCACCCAGAGGATGTTGACGAGGGCGAGCGGGACCCCGAGCTTCCACGCCCATGCCATCACGTCATCGGAACGCAGGCGCGGCACAACCCGACCCGCCAGCAACATGGTGGCGACAACGGCGAGCGTCTTGACCGCTGTCCATGCCCAGGCCGGCAGCCAGGGCCCCCGCCACCCACCGAAGAAGAACACGACCACGGCCGTCGCCAGGGTGAGGACCAGAAGCAACCGCGCCAGACGGAAGACGGCGAGCCGCACCCCGGTGTACTCGGCGGTTACCCCACCGGCGAGCTCGCCCGGCGCGAGCGGGAGGTCGAACGGCGGCAGGAAGCACGCCATCAGGGCGGCGACCCAGAACAGCGCGAACCCGAGCGGTTGGGTCACGATGTTCCAGCCGCTCGCCTGCGACTCCACGATCACGGTCATCGACAGCGACTCCGCCCGCATCGCAACCGCGGTGATCGGCATGACGATGAGCATGCCGTAGGCGATCAGCTGGGCCAGGAACCGCCACCCCGCCACCATCGCGTACACACCGTCGGGGCCCCATCCCGCCATGATCAGGGAGACAAGGATATACACCCATGCCGTATTGACGAAAAGCGCCCCGACCGCGAGATCGACCAGGATCACATTCGGCGCGATGGGTAGCACCATGGCCGCCGCCACCCCCGCGATGAGCAGGATCGGCGGGCCGAGCTCGAAGAGCAGCCGGTCGGGGCGCCGGGGCACCAGCGATTCCTGGCCAAGCAGCGCCAACCCATCCCCCAGGGGACCGGCCGGCCGGAATCGCCCGGTGGTGACCCACTCCTCCAGGACCGCCACGAGGTAGACGCCAACGGCCAGCGCCACGAGCACCGCTACCACCGTCATTGGTCCATCTCCCAGGGCGAGATATCCAGCGACGCGATCGCCACGAGGGCATCCGCCAGCTCCGCCTGCTCGACAACGCGTGGGACGAGGTCCGCGAGCGCGGTCGACGGCGACCTGGACATGCGCGACGCGGACCTGCCCATGCGCGACCTCGAGGTGCAGGCTCGCCGTGCCCCTCGGCGTCTCCACCGACGCCATGCCGGAACCGGAGAGATGGGGAGGGATGTCCAGGCCCCTGGCGACGAGGGATCCTGCCTCAGCGACGGCATCGAGTGCCTGGCGGATCTCCTCCAGGCGCACCTGCAGCCGTGCCCATGCGTCCCCGCCCTCACGGACAACGGGCGGCTCCATATCGTCTCCTTGCGGGGCGATGCCGGAGGCACGGGCCACGGGCCCAGAGACGCCGTCGAGGTCACCTGCCTGGAGCACACCGGTCCCCGCCAGGCGCCGCCGGAGCAGCGGGGTCCGCTCGACGTCCCGGAGCAGGCGATCGACCCGCGATTGCAGCCTGGCAACGGCCGCGACGTCCGGAGCCTGCAGGAGTTCGCGGTGCAGCGAGGCAGCGCGGTCATGCAGCCGGTCCAACCCGAGCAGGGCCATGAACGCGGCGAGCCAGGCGAGGTGGCTGGACGCTCGCTCCCGGCGGGATGCAGCGAACCACCCCGTCTCGTCCGTGGCAGAAGCCCCCGCCGCGACCAGTCCTCGCATTGCGAGGAGGCGGTAGCTCGCCGGGGCGAAGGGGTCGAGCGCGGCGAGGCGACCGGGGAACGACTCCGCCGGTCCGGGCAGCGACCCGATGATGCCCCGGTGGGTGACGCCCGTCCTGAGCTCTGCGCTGACGACGGTGTCGCCATCGAGCGTCAGCGTCGGGGCAAGCCCGGCCGGAAGTCCCGGGAACAGGGGGCCAAAGGGCGCCTCGACCCACTCCATCGGCAATCCGTCCGGGCTACGCGGGAGATCCTTGGTCATCGCGACCATCGACATGAACCCGCCCGACATGTCGTGCCCCATCGCACTGTGGTCCATGCCTCCATGGTCCATCTCGTCCTGATCCTGCTCCATGCTTCCATGGTCGTGATCCATGCCGGACATGTCATGATCCATCCCGGCGTGCTCGTCACCAGCGCCATGGTCGTCCTCGGCCGAGTGAGTCTGCATGTTGTCATGTGCGTCGTGTGCATTCTCGTCAGGCTCCGGCGAATCCTGGCCGTGCTCCATCTCGCCGTGATCCATGCCACCGTGACCGCTATGGTCCATCGCCCCGTGGCCGCCATGCGCGCTGTGGTCCATACCCTCATCAGCATCCGACGCCTGTTCCAACACCGGGGCGGTGAAGGGCTCGTCCGCCATGGGTCCCACCCGCGCAGCGAAGAGCTCCCGGACCCGCGCCAGGCCGCTCTCCAGTCCTGCCTGGTCCAGCGACGAGGTGATATCAGCGGGCGGAAGTGGATCCATCGCCCCCGTGCCAAGCGCCAGGATGGCGCGTGGCCGTGGCATCTGGGCGTAGACAACGGTCGTCGCCTCGAGCAACCCGGGAGGCAGGTCGCCGACCACCAGCAAGAGGGAAGCATGACGAGGGGAAGACGCCAGCCGAACACCAGCGGCCTCCAGGTCGAGCCCTACTTGCCGCGCCAGGCGCGCGTCGGGCACCACGAAGGCGCGCACGCCGCGAGCAGCTTGCCCGGCGCGATCAGCCGGCGCCAACCGGTGGACGCATGGCCGTGGGTCACGCTCATTGGCGTCGCAGGGCTCCCTGGCTCCATGCATAGAGGACACCAAGGAACAGGATGGTCAGGAACACCCCCATGTCGAGCAAGGCAGTGATGCCCAGCTCGCGGTAGACCACCGACCACGGGTACATGAAGGCCATCTCCATATCGAACGCGAGGAAGAGCAGCGCGAGGCCGTAATAGTGGAAGTGATACCGGACCCAGGCAGGCTTCGGCTCCAGGCTCCCCCCGGCATAGGGGACATCCTTGCCGGGCTCATCTATCGATGGACGTAGCGCCCGCGCCAGCATGTGCAGCACGACCACCAGCCCTATAGTGCTGGCGATGAACGCCAGGAGCAGTCCGTATTGTTGCAGAGGTGTCACGGCATATCCTCCACTTGGAACGCGAGGCGTCGCTTCACCCTAACAGCACCTTCCGGACCTGTCACCACGCCTGGTCGCGAATGAACGGTCCGCTGAGCGGCCCTCGATGTTGTTGAAACGCTAGCCTTCTTCAGGGTTCAGCTGGGCCATCAGGTGCAGGCCGTCGGAGCTGATCCAGTACTCCACGATCCTCCCGTCCTCGACGCGCCAGATGTCGATGCCGCCGAACGTGATCTCCGTGCCGGCCGGCACGGTCGCGCCGGGGATGCCGCCCCGATACCGCCCGGTCATCGTCCATCGGGCGGCCAACCGGTTGCCCTCAACGATCGGCTCCACCTCGACCGCGAAAACGGGATCATCGAACGGCGCCCGGCCCATCTCGACCATCTGCCGCAACCCGTCGGCGCCACGAAACTCGTTCGGCGGTTGATGGATGGGGCAGTCCGGCGCCATCAGTTCATCCGCAAGCCCGATCTCGCCGTTCCACATCTCGATCCAGCGCCGGTACATCGCGCGCAAGTCGTCAAATCGTGCGGGCGTCCGCCCCATAGGCAAGTTCTCCTTCGGCAAGGTCCTTCAGCCGCGTAAGCATCAGGCGCCAGGCCTCGTCATAATCGCGTTGCACGCCCTCCCGGATCGCGCCAAACGCATCGTGGGACAAGGTCAGCAGCACGCTGTCACCCCGGTCCTCGAGGTGGAAGCTGAAGACGCCATGCACCGCGCCCATGCCGCAGGGTCCGGTCAGCTCCAGCGTCTGCCCGGGGTCGAGCAGCGACACATGCCCCCACGAGGCAAAGCCGTTGTCGCCCCAGTGCTCGGAGAGGCTTCCCTGCGGACCAAGCTGGAGGCGCATCGTGCCGCCATCCTCCTGGATGCGATACGGGTGCCGCCACCAATCGTCCACCCGGCGCGTCAGGATGCTCCAGACCGCCTGCGGCTGCGCACGGATCGCATGCTCCTGCCGGATATGCATCACGAGCACGTCTTGCCCGGATCGTTCCGAATCCTCCGCTGACGTCGTGTCATACTCCATGCCGCGTCTCCTCACTGAACCGGTCTTGTCCAGACCGCGGAAAAACTGGGCACGCTCCCTTTCCATACTGGCCGTCCGGCGACGAATGTCAAGAAGCATCTATACTATGGAAACGTTAGGGCCATGCCCACGGATGCTCAGGGACGAAGCGTGCAGGTTCGCGTAACGACGGTTTCGAAAACAGATTATTCCAACTGGCGCACCTGCCCAGGCTATGCCTGGGCGATGATTCATCAACCGCATCTCGCGCCACCAGACGACGCTTCCAGCCGCCGCCGCGAGCTGGATGGCCAGCAGGTCGAAGCGCTCGTCCATCATCTGTACCCTGACACCCGCACCATCGACATCGACGACCCCGATACCGGCCCCGCGCTCAGCGCCGAAGCTATCGCCTCGGGCGCATCCGCGATCTTCCAGCCGACAGTAATCTCCGATCGCGGCCTGCTCGCCCGCGCCGATCTGCTCGTGCGCGAGGATGGTGGCTGGCATCTCGTCGAGATCAAGAGCTCGGCGGCCGACCCGCGCAAGCCCCGCGCGCTGATCAAGAAATACCTGCCAGACGCCGCGTTCCAGGCCCTCGCTTTCCGCGAGGCCGGCGTCCCGATCAACCGCGTCTCGCTCCTCCACATCGACAAACGCTATCGCCGCAATGGCTCGCTGGACCCGCGCGGCATGCTCGCGATGACGGATATCACCGCGCAGGTGACGGCCCAGATGACCGCCCTCGAGCGCGAGCTCGAACAGGCGATCCCAATGCTGCAAGACGCCGACCACCCCGCACCGTGCCAATGCCATCGCACGACGCGATCGAACCGCTGCGATCTCTTCAGGCACTTCCACCCGGAGATCCCGGAGAACGGCACCGTCTATCACATCACGGGCATTCACCGGAATGCGCTGATCCCGGCGCTGGACCGCGACATCATCGCGATGGTCGATTGGCCAGACGACCTGCCGCTGAACGGCAAGCAGCGCCGGCAGGTCGAAATCGCCCGCAGCGAGCGGGAGCACGTTGACCACGAGGCGATCATCGCCTTCCTTGGCATGCTACGCGCGCCGCTGTGGTTCCTCGACTACGAGACGTTCCAGGAGCCGGTGCCGCGCTGGAGCGGCTACGCCCCGCACCAGCAGATTCCATTCCAGTACTCGCTCCACAGCGTGTCGCCCGGCACGGGCCGCGCCCACCATGCCTACCTGCATACCGCCCGCGGCGCCGACCCGGTGCCGGACCTGCTTGCACGTCTCTCGCAGGACCTCGGGCCGGAAGGCTCGGTGCTCGTCTGGAACAAGGCATTCGAGCAGGCGCGTAACGAGGAGATGGCCGAGCTGCACCCGGCCTATGCCGGCTTCCTGCAGGACGTCAATGCACGCATGGTCGATTTGGCGGATGTCGTCAAGGAAGGCTGGTGGGCACACCCGAGCTTCAAGGGGAGCTGGAGCCTGAAAACCGTACTCCCGGTCGTCGCCCCGGAGCTGGCCTACGACCAGCTGGAGATCGGCGACGGTGGCACCGCCTCGGAGCGATGGGTACAGGCGATGATCGACAACGAGAGCACGATCACGGGTGCCGAGCGCCGCGCCATCCTCGCCGCCCTCGACGCCTATTGCCACCAGGACTCGCTGGCACTGGTCCGCATCTGGGAATATCTGCTTGACACCGTGACCCGGTGAGTCGCGCCCGACACGGTCGGGCGTATCGACACCGACCCGATGCACGACTCCTGCATTCTCGCCCGCTTCAGCACACTGCCCTGCATCCGCAAACTGAAGCCAATCGCACAGGATCATCCCCGCAATGACCGACACGCGCACCGAAACCAGACCGATGACCGCAACGTCACCGGAGCCGCTCCTCCAGGCCGCGCGCGAGCGCTCAGCCCGGGGCAACGGGACCCGTCGTGACTGGGAGCGTCTGGCCGGGGTCGACCCTGCACTGGCGCAACGCGAGCTCGCGGAGTTCCTGCGTCGGCACGCGAACGCCGTGCAGGGGCTCGCCAATCCGTACGAGCGATCGGCCCGCGTGCCGGGAGCGCTGCTCGGGTTTATCGGCGGGGTGCTGACGGTCGCGGCGATCTGGCTGATCCTGCCGTGGATTCGCGATACCTACATCAGCACCCCGATCTGGCAGCATGTCGTCACCAGTGGTCAGTACATCTTCACCGCCCTCATCCCGGCCGGGATCTTTTTCGGCGCGAAATGGGGCGCCGCGCACGATGCGGCCTCGCCCGCGTCTCGCGCTGGCCTTCCGCGGGACGCATCCTTCGAAGAGATGCTCAACGCCTTCGAGAAGACCCAGCACATCGGCCGCGCCCGGGTCTACTAGTCGTCTGCAGCCCCGGCCTGGGCGGCCTCTACTGCGCGCTCGATGGCACTCGGGAAGCGGGTCTCGAAATCAAGGATCCCGACCCACTCCGGCGTCACAAAAATGCGGGCCATTTTGGGAGACATCGGACGCAGGTTCTCTAGCCATGCGCGTCCGGCGTCCTCACCGAGATTCCGAACCGTCGCGGCCTCGTACTCCGGCGAAATGCCGTCCACGACGTCGGTTCGGATGCCGCCCCGGATGAGCAGGACCTTGTAGGGCATCGAGTCGCTGTCGATCGAGAGCGCCACCTTGTCGCCGTCGTGCAGGGCCTTCATCTTCGGCGCATCGGGCGGCGTTCCCAGCACGATCTCCTGACCATTCCAGTGGAAAACGATCGGGATAACCCGTGGCGTGCCGTCCGTCCAGTTGTAGGCAAGCCGGGCCGGAATGGTCGATTGCAGCAGGCGCTGGGCAACCGGGTCGTCCAGGAGTGCAAGGTCCCCTTGTTGCGTCGGCATGATGGCCTCCTTCGCGGCGCCACATGGTGTATGTCTGGTATCGAGACCAGCATGCCGAAGCGAACGCGCTTTTTCCAGCGCAAGGTCAAGGATCAGTAGCTTTTTTTTTTTTTTTTTTTTATAATGAAGCACCCCCCCCCCCCCCCCCCCCCCCCCCCCCCCCCCCCCCCCCCCCCCCCCCCCCCCCCCCCCCCCCCCCCCCCCCCCCCCCCCCCCCCCCCCCCCCCCCCCCCCCCCCCCCCCCCCCCCCCCCCCCCCCCCCCCCCCCCCCCCCCCCCCCCCCCCCCCCCCCCCCCCCCCCCCCCCCCCCCCCCCCCCCCCCCCCCCCCCCCCCCCCCCCCCCCCCCCCCCCCCCCCCCCCCCCCCCCCGTCAGTAGTCGTAGATCCGCTGGGCGAGCGTCTTTCGTTTCGGATACGCGCCCTTCCGCTCGACATCCTTCAGCAGCCGCACCCGACTCTTGCGCACGAACGTGACGCCCATCCAGCGGAACGGCTCTGGCTCCCAATCGCGCTGGTCGCCCCGGGTCATCGGAAGTGTGGTGAGAGGGGTATGACGCTCCGTGATCAGGTCGGCGAGCACACGCCCGGCGAGGTTGGCGGTCGCCACGCCCTGCCCCGTGTAGCCATAGGCTGCGGCGATCCCGGTCGCCGGGTCGTAGGTCATCGCCGGCATGCGGTCGCGCGGGACGCCGAAGACGCCGCCCCACTCGTGCGTGAAGCGCACACCCTCCAGCGCCGGGAACCAGGCGAGCGCCGAGGCCCGCGCGTGGGCGGAGACATTCGGATTCACGTCGATCGCGTCCGTGATCCGCGAGCGGAATGGGTAATTCGGCCGATAGGCACCGAACGCGATGCGGCCGTCCGCCGTGTGGTTGATGTACCCCGCCTGCGTGCCCCAGCCGCCGAGCAACTCGCGGTTCCGCCAGCCGATCTGGTCCCACGTCGCCTTGTCCAGCGGCTCGGTCACGACCATATGCGACGTCATCGGGATGACGCGGCGATGCAGCTTCGGCAACCGGGAGAGGTAGGCCTCCCCGGCAAGGACCACCGCGCGGGTGTTCACGGTCCCCCGCTCCGTTTGCAGCGACGGGCGCGGTCCCTGTGTGAAGTCGGTCACGCGGGTGCCTTCGTAGATCGTCGCGCCCATCCGCTCGACCGCCCGGGCGAGACCGCGCACGAGCCGGGCCGGCTGGATGACCGCGCCTTCCCGGTTCAGGAAGCCGCCGACCGCGTTCGCGACGTTCACCCGCCCGCGCGTCTCGTCCGCGTCGAGCACCCGGTAGTGGTCCTCCAGCCCGAGCGCCCGGTACCCCGCCAGCTTCTCCTCCAGCTTCGGCAGGTCATACGCCGCGCGAGCCACCTCCATCTCGCCGCCCTTCTGATAGTGGGCGTCGATCCCGTGCTCCCGCGTCACGCGCCCGACCTCGTCGACCGACCTGTACATCTCCTGCATGATCAGGCGCGCGGTGTCGTAGCCATACGCCTTCAGAAGCTCCGCCGGCGGGACCGGGAAGCCGGAAAAGCACCACCCGCCGTTGCGGCCGGACGCGCCGAACCCGGCGATCTCCGCCTCGATGATCGCGACCCTCAGCGACGGATCGCGCTCCAGCAAATAGAACGCTGTCCACAGCCCGGTATACCCAGCCCCGAGGATCGCGACGTCGACGTCGATCGAGCCGTCGAGCGCGGGGCGCGGCGTGAGTTCGTCCCCGCTGTGCTCGAGCCAGAAGCTATGGCGCCCGTAATCCTTCATCGCGGCCTTCTCCTCGGATTGTCTAGGGGTGGGGATCAATTCCCGCTGCTCTGGTAATGGCGGCTCTGCGCGTTCCAGATACGGAGCGCAAGCAGGAACAGGGTGACCCCGACAAGCGGCGTGACCGACGCCAGGACCGGCGAAACGTGCAGCGAGTCCGTGCGGTCGAGCAGCACCGTCGCCGGCAGGAAGGCCACGAACGCGACCGGCAGCGCAAAGGTCAGCAGGTAGCGCAGCGCCGACGGGAAGATGCTGAACGGATAGTTGCCGTAGACGTTGAAGACCTCGTTCACCGTTGTCCGCACCGACATCGTCTGCAGGAACCGGAACGAGAGCGACCCCAAGCGCGACCTGCACCGCCCCCTCCACCAGCGCGCCACCGACGACCGCCCCGAGCAGGAACAGCACGGCCAGCGGCGACCAGTCGACCGCCGAGCTCAGGCTCGCGGCGACCAGCAACGCGGTCCCGCCGATAAGGTCGCCAAACGCGTTGATGCGCAGCTTGCGCGTGAAGAGCTGGACCAGTGGCGGCATCGGGCGGACCAGGAAACGGTCGTACTCGCCGTTGATCATCACCCGGTCGGCCTCGAAGAGCTGGCTGAAGCAGGCGTAGAAGATGCCGTGCGAGGTCAGGCGCATGCCGTAGAGGAACGTGATCTCCGGCAATCCCCATCCGCCGAGATCGTTGAAGCGGGCGACCACGATCCAGACCACGATGAACCCCGTGATCTGGTAGAGGATGCCGCCCAAAATGCTCGTGATCGCGTTCGCCCGGTACTGGAACTCCGAACGGATCGACGCCGACGCCAGCGTGCCGAGAACCGAGAGTCGCTCCATCTCAGCCTCCCTGAATGACCGTGTGCCGGAACGCGCGCGACCAAACGACGCGTATCACGAATACCATCGCCACAGCCCAGAACAGCTGGAGCCCTACCGCCGTCCCGATCGCGCCGGTCGCCGGGGCGCCGATGTAGATCGACACGGGCACGTAGGCGATCGACTGGAACGGCAAGCAGCTGGACGATCGAGCGCAGCAGGTCCGGCATAAACCAGAGCGGCACCAGCGCGCCGGTCGCGAAGTTGCCGATCAGCCGGTACATCATCGCGAAGCCGGTCGTCTCCAGCGTCCAGAAACTCACCAGCCCGATCAGCATGTTCAGCTGCACGGCGATGATCCACGCCAGCAGGAAGCTCAGCGGCATACCCGAACCCCGCCGCGACCGATGCCGGGGCCCGCAGCTCGCCGAGCACGAAGGCGATCGGCACCGCCAGCGCCATCATCGGCAGCAACCCGATCATGTCGCCCGCCGCCCGCGCTACGAGCTGGCTGGGGAAACTCACCGGGCGCGTCAGGTCAAACCCGATCTGCCCCTCGCGGATGCGCTCCTGGATCGTCCCCGACACCTGCGGCTGCAGGAAATAGAGCTGGAGGTTCGCGATCGTGAGGTACACCAGCGCCTGCCGCAGCGAGATGCCGTCGACCGTCTCCCGCGCGCCATAGGCCGCCGTCCAGACGATCGTCAGCAGGTAGATCGTCACCGCCGTCAGCACGATGCCCATGATGACGTTGAAGCGGTACATGAACATCAGGCGGATGTTCGCACGCGCCATCTCGACCCACGCCGGCAGGTTCGCGCGCAGCGTCATGCCCGCACCTCGCCGGACTCGACGATCTCCCGCACCACGCCCTCCAGCGCCGGTTCCACGATGGCGATGTCCGATACGGGGAAGCAGGACACGACGGCGGAGATGACGTCCGTCGCGGCGACGCGCTCCGGGTCGAAGCGGACCACCAGCCGCCCCTCATCGCGGGAGACCAGCTCCGCGCCGGGCATCTCGAACGGCACGTCATCGGCGGACCCGTCAGGCGCAAGCGTCACGTTCAGCTCGCGGTATGGCGCGTACCGGCGCTTCAGCTCGGCGACCGCGCCATCGAACAGCACCCGGCCCTTGTCGATGAAGATGATCCGCTTGCAGAGCCGCTCGACATCGGCGAGGTCATGCGTCGTGAGCATGATCGTCGTGCCGCGCTCGCGATTGACCCGCTCGACGAACCCGCGCATCCGCTCCTTGGCCACGACATCGAGCCCGATCGTCGGCTCATCGAGGTAGAGGATCTTCGGCTCGTAGAGCATCGCCGCCGCGAGGTCGCCCCGCATGCGCTGGCCGAGGCTCAGCTGGCGCACCGGCGTCGTCAGGAACGGTCCGCAGGTCCAGCAGCTCTTCCAGCTCGGCGAGATTGCGCCGGTAACGTTCGTCGTCGACGCGATAGAGCTTGCCGATAATCCGCAGCGAATCCTCCAGCGGGAGATCCCACCAGAGCTGGGTGCGCTGGCCGAAGACGACGCCGATGTTCAGGGCGTTGCGCTCGCGATCCTCCCACGGCACCAGCCCGGCGACCTCCACGTCGCCGCCGCTCGGGACGAGGATGCCGGAGAGCATCTTGATCGTGGTGGATTTGCCCGCGCCGTTGGACCCGAGATAGCCGACCAGCTCCCCCTCGTCGATCGCGAAGGAGACGTCGTCGACCGCGCGCGTAACGCTGTATTGCCGCGTGAACAGCGTGCGCAGGCCGCCGAGCGGGCCGGTGATGCGCCTCGGGCGCCGGAATTCCTTCTCGAGATGGGTCGCCTGGATGATCGGCACGGGTGTCCCTGCAGGTGCGTGACGGATGGTCCTCAACGCCGCCTATCGTCGCACGGACCCGAACCAGGTACCAGACGTCCGGGCCACGGTGGCACACCGTCTGCACGCATCTGCTGCACCGTTACGAGAGGAGGTCAGCATGGGATTCAGGAAATCGAAGCAGGAATACGGCACGGGAGCGGGACATCGGGCTCCTCGCGGTGCGGCATCGACGCGTCGGCGGGTTGATGGCCGGCCACGGCGCCCAGAAGCTCTTCGGCTGGTTCGGCGGCTACGGCCTGGAGGGCACCACGGGCTGGCTGGATCGATGGGCATGCGGCCCGGCCGCCAATGGGCTCTGGCGGCCGGCGGCTCGGAGTTCGGCGGCGGCGTGCTGACCGCGGCCGGGCCTGCTCCACCCGCTCGGCCCGATCTCGATGATGGGCTCGATGGCCGTCGCGGCGCGCAAGGCGCACTGGGGCAAGCCGATCTGGGTCACGGCAGGCGGCGCCGAGCTGCCACTCACAAATATCGCCATCGGCCACTTATTCGCTCCGCACGGGGCCGACGGGTTGCATCCCGGGCGAATGTCGCCCTCGTCCGCGTTCCGCGAGCGCATGCCCTCGGATTCGCACGTTCCGAAGGAATGTGCCATGGCAGTCCCCGGCCGCGCTAGTCACCCCCGTACCGGCCGGCGGATGCTCTTTCACGACACCGCCAGCGCGACGGGAGCTTGCTCCGTATCGAATCGTTCAATCCACCGACCCACCGGCCTGAGCCCGAGCATGTCCATCCTTCACAGGAAAGCTCCGCCGAGGTGCTGGATGGCACGCTTCACTTTCGCGTCAACGGAGATGTCCGGGTCGTCAGTCCGGGGGAGAAGCTGGTTATCCCGGCGGATGTGCCGCACACCTTCTGGAATGATGGGCCTGGGACCGCCCGCTCAATCCAGGAGTTCCGGCCCGCGCTGAACATCGAAGAGTTCTTCGAGAGCTATTTCGCACTCGCTGCGAGGGGCGAGCTGGACGAGAAGGGCATGCCATCCATGCTCCGAATGGCCGTGATGCTGCCCGAGTTCTCCGGCGTGATGAAGCCAACGTCACCACCTTGGCCGATCCTCCGCGCGCTCTGCTGGTTACTCGAGCCCATCGCGCGCGCCCGAGGATACAGAAACGGTGTCCCGATCTCGTCACCCAGCCGTCCTCGTCTATGGCGTATAGGCTATCCCGGCTACTGGCCGTATTCCTCGTCGGTCACGTGCTCAAGCCAGTCGGCGGTCTCGCCGTCCTCGCCGATCTCCAGCATCGCGATGTGCATCATGAACCGGTCGGGCGCGGCGCCGTGCCAGTGCTCCTCGCCGGGTTCGAAGAAGACGCGGTCGCCCGGGCGGATCTCCTCCACCGGGCCGCCCCGTCGCCCGCAGCGCCCGACGCCCTCCATGACGAAGATCGTCTGCCCATGCGGATGTGTGTGCCAGGCGGTACGAGCGCCGGGAGTGAAGTGCACCGCGCTCGCGTTGATGCGGTGGCCATCACCCGGCGCGGCAACGGCATCGACGTACACGTCACCGGTGAACCAGTCGTCCGACCCCTTCATCGTCTCGACCGAACTGCGCGTGATCTTCATGCGCCCTCCTTACAAGCCGGTCATCCGCTCCAGCGCCTCGGGATACCGCTCGCCCTGCACGGTGACCTTCGACGCCGCGTCCTCGATCTGGCGAAGGTCGTCAGCCGTCAACTCGACGTCGGCCGCGCTGGCATTCTCTTCCAGCCGCTCGATCCGGCGCGTCCCCGGAATCGGCACGATCCACGGCTTCTGCGCCAGCAGCCACGCCAGCGCGATCTGGGCCGTCGTCGCGCCCTTCCCGGCGGCGATCTCCTCCAGCAAGGCGATCAACGCCCGGTTCGCCTCGATGTTCTCCTCCGAGAAGCGCGGGATGTTCACCCGGATGTCCTTCTCGGTGAACTGCGACCGGTCCTTCACCGCGCCGGTGAGGAATCCCTTGCCGAGCGGGCTGAACGGCACCAGCCCGATACCGAGCTCTTCCAGCACCGGGATCACGTCCCGTTCGCGCTCCCGGAACCAGAGCGAGTACTCGCTCTGCACGGCCGTCACCGGCTGCACCGCATGCGCCCGCCGGATCGTCCCCGCACCCGCCTCGGACAGCCCGAAATGGCCCACCTTGCCCTCGGCGATGAGGTCCTTCACCGTCCCCGCGACGTCCTCGATCGGGGTCTCCGGGTCGACGCGATGCTGGTAGAGCAGGTCGATATGGTCCGTGCGAAGCCGCCGCAGCGACCCCTCGACCGCCGCGCGGATGCGCTCTGGCTTGCTGGTGACGCCGCCCATCGCGCCGCTGGAGAGATCGAAGCCGAACTTCGTGGCGATGATCGACCCGATCCCGCACCGGCTCCAGCGCCTCACCGACGAGCTCCTCGTTATGGAACGGGCCATACACCTCGGCGGTATCGAAGAACGTCACGCCGCGCTCCACGGCGGCGCGGATGAAGGCGATCATGTCCTCACGGTCGCCCGGCGGCGGCCCGTAGCTCTGGCTCATGCCCATGCAGCCAAGCCCGATCGCGGAAACCTCGAGTCCCTGTCCAAGCGTGCGCATCTTCATCGTCATCTCCTCCTCAACGTGTCGAACGAAACGGGATCAGCGTGGATCGAGCCGGAGCGTCGCCATCTGCACCCCGGTCTTCACAATGCCGGGATAGCTCCGGTACATGGCCGCACAGCATGACGGCCACGAGCTACGCACCAACGCCCTCCCGGAACTCGATCACGATCGGCAGCGATCGTCGCTTCCAGTCATGGAGCGGGTCCGTCGCCGTCGCGTACTTCGCCACCAGCAGGTCACGCGCCAGCCCGTCCTCATCCGCACCCGGCTGGATCACGCGCGCCATGCCCTCATGCGCCTCCCCGCCCAGCTCGACCGTGACGCACCCGTTCGCCATCAGGTTCCGCACCCAGTCGGACCGATCGCGACCACCGGACATCAGGTAGATCCGACCGTCATGCGCCGCGAACCACATCTCGATGCGATGCGGCCGGCCGGTGCGGCGTCCGATGGTGGTCAGGTAGGCAAACGGCAGGCTGAAATTCCGCGCCAGCCACGACGCCAGGTCCGGATTCTGGTAGGTCACTGCACGCATCTCCTCATCCCTATCCGGGTTGCACCCGGACTAGCGCATCCCCTCGCTGGCCCATGTGCCCCGATGGTCCGGACGCGAGCGGTCCACCGGGTGCACCCGGTCCGCCAACACCACGAGCATCTCGCTGGCCCGCTGGCGCAGGCCCGCGAACCGAACGGTGCGACGCACCGGCACCGCAGCCGGCCAATCCGGGTTCGGCATGGCGCGCTCGACGTTGAAGCGATGCTCCTCGAGCATGACGCTGCTGATCATGTACTGCGGCATTCCCATGAATAATCGCTCCGTTCCTGTCTGCCAACGCAGTCCGGGACGCGGCCTGTCGAAGCATCCGCGTCACCCGGCAATCTTGAAGAAAGCTCCATCGTACCGGAAGGCCTGTTACCCTCTCTCCGGACATAGGACAATCCTAGGGCCTGGGAAGCTGGGGGGAATAGAAGGATCGTCCTGCGTAATTGAACATTCCTCCAAATCGTGTCACCATCTGTGTAGGCATTCGACGCGTTGGAGACACTGCGATGAACCACTCGCCAACCCGCACACCATCTGAGGGCCGCCTCGACGCGCTCCGCCATGAGCTGATCGAGCGAATCTCGACCCTCGTTCCCGAGGACGGTGTGACCGAACCGATCCCCGGCGTTCGCCTGATTCGCCACTCAACGCCCCCACCTCCGGTTCACTCCGTCTCCGGCCGCGCGTTCTGCGTGATCGCGCAGGGCAGCAAGACGATCACGCTGGGCACCGGGATGCACCGGTACGATCCCAACCACTACCTGATCACCACCGCCGAGATGCCGACGCTGGCCCAGATCACCGAGGCCACGCCCGGGCAGCCCTACCTCGGCGCCGTCATTCACCTGGATCCGGGACTGGTGAGTTCCGTGATGGTCGAAACCGGCCACGCCGCAACCGATGCCCAGTCGTCCGTGCAAGCCCTGGACGTCAGCCCGCTCGACGCCGGCCTCCTCGACACCGTCGTGCGCCTGCTACGGGCTGTCGAGTCCCCGCAGGACGCCCGCTTCCTCGCGCCGCTGGTGATGCGCGAGCTGGTCTACCGTCTCCTGCTCGGCGCGCAGGGCGGCCGCCTGCGCCAGCTCACGGTGATCGGCGGCTCCGCCCACCGCATCGCCAGCGCGATCGAGCGCATCCGCACGGAGTTCGACCAGCCGCTCCGCGTCGAGGACGTCGCGCGGGACATCGGCATGAGCCCGTCCAGCTTCCATCAGCACTTCAAGACGGTCACGGCGATGAGCCCGCTTCAGTTCCAGAAGCAGCTCCGCCTGCAGGAAGCCCGCCGATTGCTCCTCGCCGAGGAGCTCGACGCGGCCAGCGCGGGCTTCCGCGTCGGCTACGACGACGCTTCGTACTTCAACCGCGAATATAAGAAGTTCTTCGGCGAGCCCCCGATGCGCAATGTCGAGCGCCTCCGCGAAACCCTCCCCGCCGGCGCCCTCATGACCGCGGACTAGGTACGAGGCCAGGAACCAATAGAACCGTCATTCTGAGCGAAGCGAGGGCTCGCTGCCGCTTCTCGCCCGCTGAACGGGCTCGGCCGGTGAATCCCCATGCGAAGCACGTCCAATGGCGTGAAGCGCCTCCAGTCACTATTGGCACACCCAATCGCAGGTGACTTACTATTAGGAAGTAATGGGTCGCCGAGCGCATTTGCCGGCGACATCCGCCTCCAGCCCGGGAACTCACCTGCATGAACTACGGACACGCCCTCGAATTCGGCACCTTCATCACGCCCTCGAACAGGGACCCGCAGCAGACCGTTGCGCTCGCCGTGAGGAGTGAGGCACTCGGCTACGACCTCGTCACCTTCCAGGATCACCCGTACATCGCCGAGCACCTCGACACCTGGACACTCCTCTCATGGGTGGCCGGCAAAACGGAGCGCATCCGCATCGCCGCGAACGTGCTGAACCTGCCCTTGCGCCCGCCCGCCATGCTCGCGCGATCCGCCGCCAGCCTCGACCTGCTCTCCAACGGCCGCTTCGCGCTTGGCCTCGGCGCCGGGGCGTTCCAGGACGGCATCGCCGCGATGGGCGGCGAACGCAGGACGCCCGGCGAGGCGGTCGACGCGCTGGCCGAGGCGATCACCATCGTCCGCGAGCTGTGGAACGCCGGCGAGCGCCGCCTCTTCCGCTTCGACGGCGACCACTACAGCATCCCCCGCGCCCAGCGCGGCCCCCTCCCGGCGCACGACATTCCACTCTGGCTCGGCGCCTACAAGCCGCGCATGCTCCGCCTGCTCGGCCGCGAGGCGGACGGCTGGCTAGCGACGCAGTCATACCTCCAGCCCGGCGATCTCCGGAAGGGCAACGCGATCATCGACGAGGCCGCCACGGGCGCCGGACGTGATCCGCGCGAGATCCGGCGCATGCTGACCGTGAAGGGCACGTTCGGCGACACGCGCGACGGCTTCCTCACCGGCCCGCCCGAGGCATGGGTCGAGGACCTGCTGCCGCTGGTGCTCGACGACGGCATCGGTACCTTCATCCTCTGGACCGATGACGAGGCGACCATGACCCGCTTCGCCGGGGAGGTCATCCCGCCGCTGAAGCGCGCGGCCGCCACCGCCCTGCCGGAGCTCGAGACCGGCATCGCGCTCCGTCCCGCCGCCGCGCGGGCGAAGCGCCGCGAAGGCATCGACTACGAGAGCATCCCGGCCTCGCTGCGGGACATCGCCGTCGAGCCGGGCGATATCGCCTACGCGAAGGTGAAGGACACCTATATGCGCGGCGGCTCGCCCGGCCTTGTCCTCAACGTGACGAGCACGGAGCAGGTCGTCGACGCGCTGGCCCTTGCCCGCAAGCATGAAGGCATCCCGATGGGCGTCCGCAGCGGCGGCCATGGCATCAGCGGCCGCTCCACCAATGACGGCGGCATCGTCATCAACCTGGCCGGCCTGGACGGCATGGAGATGCTCGACGAGGCGCGCGGCATCGTCCGCATCGGCGCCGGCGCGCGCTGGATGGACGTCGCCGCGTTCCTGCACCCGCACAATCTCGCCATCACCTCCGGCGACTACGGCGGGGTCGGCGTCGGCGGCCTGGCCACCGCCGGCGGCATCGGCTTCATCGCCCGTGATCACGGCCTGACGCTCGACCACATCCGCGCCGCCGAGGTCGTCCTGGCCGATGGCTCCGTCGTGCGCGCCAGCGCGGACGAGCACGCCGACCTCTTCTGGGCGATCCGCGGCGCCGGGGCGAATTTCGGCATCGTCACCTCGTTCGAGTTCGAGGCGAAACCGGTCGCCAACGTCGGCTACGCGACCCTCACCTTCGACGCGAGCGACCTCGCCGGTTTCCTCCAGAAGTGGGGCGACGTGATCGAGGCCTCCCCGCGCGACGTCTCCGGCGAGATCATCCTCGGCGCACCACGGCGGGACCAGCCGATGATCGCCCAGGCGCTCGTCGTCGTGAACTCCTCCGACCCGGACACGATCGTCAGCCGCCTCCAGCCGATCGCGAACATCGCCCCGCTCTACCAGCCGCAGATCATGATCGCGCCGTACGTCAGCGTCATCTCGAACGCCGCCGACACCGGCTACCACCAGGGACGCGGTGAGCCGGTCTCGCACAACGGCTTCGTCGAGCACATCACGCCCGAGGTCGCGCGCGCGGCGGCCAGCCTGCTCTGGAGCGGCGCGACCTACTTCTTCCAGGTCCGCGCCGTCGGCGGAGCCGTCTCCGATGTCGCGCCCGACACCACGGCCTACGCCCACCGCGCGGCGAGCTTCAACATCGCGGCGATGGGCGCCAGCAAGGCGCGCTTCGATCCGGCGTGGGAGGACGTCCGAGAGCACACCGACGGCCTCTACCTCAGCTTCGAGACCGACCGTAGCGTCGAGCGCCTGCACGACGCCTTCCCGCCCGATCACCTGCGCCGCCTCCGTGAGTTGAAGCTGAAATACGACCCGGACAACGTCTTCCGCGACAACTTCAACATCGCCCCGATGGCGGCCGTTCGCTAACGACGAGCCTCCTCCGTACCGCCGGCCCTTGTGGCCAGCGATGAAGCGCGGCGCTGGCCACAAGGGCCGGCGACATGAACCGGATGCACCATATGACCACCTACGGACACGACCTGATCTTCGGCACCTTCATCACCCCTGCCGCCCACCCGACCCACAAGGCGGTCGAGCTGGCCGTCGCCTCCGAGCGCGCCGGGCTGGACCTCGTCTCGTTCCAGGATCACCCCTACAACCCCGTCCTTCCACGATACCTGGACACTGATGAGCTACGTCGCCTCGCAGACCGAGCGCATCACCGTCGCCGGCAACGTGCTGAACCTGCCGCTGCGCAACCCGGCCGTGCTGGCCCGCGCGGCGGCGAGCCTCGACCTGCTCTCCGGCGGCCGCATCGAGATGGGCCTCGGCACCGGCGCGTTCTGGGACGCAATCGAGGGCATGGGCGCCCAGCGCCTCTCCCCGGGGGAGTCGATCGAGGCGCTGGAAGAAGCGATCGACATCATGCGCCAGATGTGGGACACCTCGACACGGCGTGGCGTGCAGGTCGACGGGAAGCACTACACGGTGAAGGGCGCGCGGCGCGGCCCCGCCCCGGCACATGACATCGGCATCTGGGTCGGCGCCTATAAACCCCGCATCCTGCGCATGACCGGCCGCCTCGCGGACGGCTGGCTCCCCTCGCTCGGCTACCTCCCGAACGGTGTCTCCGACCTCGCGGAGATGAACCGGCACATCGACGAGGGCGCGGTTATAGCCGGGCGCGAACCCTCGGCCATCCGGCGCATGCTAAACATCAACGGCCAGTTCGCCCAGCAGGGCCAGGGCTTTCTCGTCGGCCCGCCGCGCCAGTGGGCGGAGCAGTTTGCCGAGGTCGCAACCGACTACGGCATCAGCGGCTTCATCGCCGCCGCCGACGACACGTACACCATCGAGACCTACGCCCACGAGGTCGCCCCCGCCGTCCGCGAGCTCGTCATGTCAGCGCGTCCGTAGGGGCCGTCGGCCGAAGGCTCGCCGCCCTTGCCGCGAAGCGGCATAAAGGGAGACGGCGGGCATCCCTACAGGGACACCCGCCGCTTCTCATAATCGCGATGACGACGATGCGTTACTTCTCTGTGGCGATCTTCTGCCCAGGCTCGATCTCGCGCGTGAACTCCAGCTCCACCTTGTCGGCGTAGCGCTTGCCGTTCTTGTGGTCGTGGCGCATGAACGTCGGCGGGTCGATCGTCACGCCGATCGTGTATTCGCCCTTCTCACCGACGACCCAGTTGCGACCGTAATGATAGATCCACGGGTGCCACAGCAGTTCCTGCTGGTGCGTACCCCAGTCCTTGCCGTCCGGCCCCTTCACGGACACGGTCACGTTCAGGGAGGGAATGAAGCGACCATCGGCGGCGTCGCGGACGGCGATCTCGATATGCGTGTTCTCGTCCTCCGGCTCGCGCCAGGTCAACTCGCCGTCCATCATGTGCCACATGCCCTCGGCGTTCTCGACCACCAGGGCAACCTCATACTCGCCGACCCGGACCTTATCCGCGCCGGACTCCTCGTCCATGCCCTTCAGCGCCGCGGCATATGCCTCGCCCTGCTTCTTCGCGAGCTCCAGCTGCTCATCGGTCGACTCCTCGCTCGCCTTCATCGGCGGCATCACGGGCTCGAGATTGCGTTTCGGCTTGGTCATATCTCATCGTCTCCTCGTCTACAGTCGTCTGCGCCGGCCTTTGCCGGCCACGATACCCACTACGGCGCAGAAACGATGCCGCCAGTCCGTACATTGCCATCGCCACAGCGAATGCGATACTTCGGCAGGCGTATCACTATCGTGACGGAGAAGCACCGGTTGGAAGACAACACCCTGATCCCCATCGGCACAGTCGTCCGCCTGCAGGTGCAACGCGAGAAGATCAAGACCGGCACGAGGGGAGACGAGCGGTACACCCCGGAGGAGCACCTGCTCACGGTCGTCGCCCTGCGCATCGGGAGCGGCGGGGTAACCGGCATCACCGCGGACGGCGAGTCCATCCGCGATGTGCATCATCGCGACCACCCGCGATCGCGATTCCGGGGCCAGAACGGCGTCTCGATCGGGTTCACCGGCCACTATGCGTCCATGCGCGAACAGTTCGGCGAGCACCTGTTCGACGGCATTGCCGGGGAGAGCATCCTCGTCGACCGCGATGGTGGTATCTCCCTGGCCGACCTCGCGGACGGCATGGTGATCACCAGCGACGATGGGCGAATTGTCGAGATCGACACCTGGGAGGTCGCCGAGCCCTGCGCGCCGTTCAGCAAGTTCTGCCTGCGCTTCCCGCCCGGCCAGAAGGCGGACCGCCGGGTCACCGAGGCGCTCCGCTTCCTCGGGAACGGCACGCGCGGCTTCGTCGGCACCTACCGCGACGACCAGCCTCAGGGCGCCGTCGTCCGCCTCGGCGACACCGTCTACCGCCGACGGTAGGCTCGCTGCCTGGTATCCCGTCGTAGGG